>JBLICU010000044.1:0-27510 GCA_047632435.1 Cyclobacteriaceae bacterium | reverse complement strand
AAAGCGGAGGTATTATGGATATTTTTAAGGATTTTGCAGCTATGCCTAAAGCCATGAAGCAGCTGGGGATGGTGCAATTTTTCAGCTGGTTTGCGCTTTTTTCTATGTGGGTATTTACCACTCCTGCCATAGCTCAGCACGTTTACGGTGCGGCTATCAATGATACTTCTTCCGAAGCGTACAATGATGCTGGCAACTGGGTCGGTGTGATGTTCACTGTTTACAATGCTGTATCAGTTGTGTTCGCAATGCTACTACCAAAGATTGCAGCTAAACTTGGTAGAAAGCGTACCCATGCAATCGCTTTATTCATCGGAGCGGCAGGATTTCTTTCCATATATTTCATCACCGATCCAACATGGTTGTTAGCTTCCATGGTCTGTGTGGGGTTTGCATGGGCAAGTATTCTTTCCATGCCATATGCAATTTTAGCAGGGTCAATTCCTGCCCATAAAATGGGAATCTACATGGGGATTTTCAATTTTTTCATCGTGATTCCACAAATTGTAAATGGCATTTTCGGAGGCCCCATGATCAAAAGAATATTCGAATCACAAGCTATATACGCGCTCATTATCGCCGGAATCTCTCTGGTCATCGCTGGTATAAGTGTGTATTTTGTAGAAGATAAAGACGAGGTTGTACAACTATGAAAATAAGATTTAAATTAAATGCAGAGACTGCCTGGGGGCAGGAAGTATGCCTGTCAGGTAGTTCCAAAGAATTGGGAGAATGGGATGAACACAAGGCGCTAAATATGTCGTGCTTGGATATTGGTGTTTGGGAAATTGAAGTGGATATCAAACTTGTCAAAAACACTACTTATAAATATTTTATAAAAGACGGATCAGCAAACAACCATGAGTATGGTGTCAATCGTTTGATGGAGTTGGAAGCTTCTAAAAATGTATTGATTAATGATACTTGGAGATATGCAGATTCGCCAGATAACAATCTTCTGAGCTCACCATTTTCTAAGGCTTTTTTTATAAGGAAAAGCATTTCTCAAAAGAATGATGTCAGCAAAATAGTGAACAAATCTGATACTATTTTAAGGCTGCAAATCAGGGCGCCAAGAGTGGGTAAAGATTACACTGTAGGAGTGCTCGGAAGTACAGATTTTTTAGGTGAATGGAAAGAGGATAAAGTCGTTCTTTTGGATGATCAAAACTACCCGGAATGGGCGGTTGATATTCCTATCAAATCAGCCACAGAAAGTATCGAATACAAATATGTTATTGTTCACTCCGCAACAGGTAAAATAGTTACATGGGATCAGCAGAATAACAGGAGGATACATCTAGATAATAAGGTTAACCGTCAATCCCTAATCATTCAATCTGATGAATATTTTATTTATCCCGTTGGATCATGGAAAGCTGCAGGTATTGCTATTCCTGTTTTTTCCATTCGCACCAATGAAAGTGCGGGGGTAGGAGAGTTTACGGATATTCTAAAAATGGTAGACTGGGCTGCTAAAATTAAGATGAAAGTATTGCAGGTTTTGCCTGTCAATGATACAATCGCAACACAGACATGGAAGGACTCCTATCCATATGCTGCTATCTCGGTTCACGCCCTTCATCCGATCTATGCTAGCATGAAAGCCATTGGAGATTTGAAGGATCAATCATTGCAAAAAGAGCTGAATAAAGAGGCTGAAAGGCTTAATTCCTTACCCGATCTCGATTATGAAGCTGTATTAAAATTGAAGTCAAAATTCTTTAAGTATAGCTTTGATGAAAACAAATTAAAGGTGTTGATTTCTAAGGAGTTAAAGCTTTTCATGGCCACTAATGAAAGTTGGATAACCGCTTATGCGGTTTTTTCATATTTACGTGATAAATTCAAAACTCCGGATTTCAATCAATGGGGAGAATATGCATCAATGGATAATGCAACATTATTGAAGTTTGCAGCACCTAATCAGCCACAGTTTGATGACATAGCGGTTCATTATTATATCCAGTTTCATCTGGATAAACAGCTTCGTGAAGCAACCGAATATGCCCGCCAAAAGGGAGTCGTTTTGAAAGGAGATATTCCCATTGGGATATTCAGATCTAGTGTGGATGCATGGCGATGGCCACACCTTTTCCACATGGATTGTCAGACGGGCGCACCTCCTGATGACTTCTCAATCACTGGCCAGAACTGGGGATTTCCAACCTATAATTGGGAGGCGATGGCCAAGGAAAATTACAATTGGTGGAAGAGTAGGATGACCAAAATGTCTGAATATTTTGATGTTTTTCGTATTGATCACATCCTTGGATTTTTTAGAATTTGGGAAATGCCAGAACATGCTGTTCAGGGTATTCAGGGACAATTTAATCCGTCGCTCCCATATCATGTTTCTGAGCTCGAAGCAAGTGGCATTCATTTTGATTATAACAGAATGTGCAAACCTTTCATTCCTGCACAGATGATCCATGATCTATTTGGATCAAATTGGGAATGGATTTTTAATAACGTATTGAAAGAATTGAGTCCGGGATGGATGGAGCTTAATGAAGAATTTAATACCCAGAAAAAAATAGAAAAATACCTCGAATTGGAGATGGTCAAACATCCAGAAAAAAGTGATTTTTTCGAGAGTTTGCGCCACTCCCTTTACCGACTGCCAACTGAAATTTTGTTTCTGGAAGCACCAATTGGCGACAATTGTTACAACCCTAGAATTGCCTTATATAGCACCTATTCTTATCAGTGGTTGAACGAAGACCAGAAGACTAAAATTGATCGTTTGTACAATCATTATTTTTATCACAGGCACAATGATTTTTGGCGTGAAAGTGCCATGGCAAAGTTGCCCATGTTAAGTGATGCGACGGATATGTTGATATGTGGAGAGGACTTGGGAATGGTTCCTGCCTGTGTGCCAGGAGTGATGAAAGAATTGCAAATTTTGAGTTTGGCTGTTCAACGCATGCCGAACGATGATAGGGAGTTTTGGCATCCTTCAGATATTCCTTACATGTATGTGACTACTACAGGAAGTCATGATGTATCGAACCTGAGAGAATGGTGGTTGGAAAACAGAGCTGATACACAAAGTTTTTATAATAACATATTGGGTTTCCAAGGTGCGGCACCAGAACAATGTGAAGCTTGGGTAGCACATCAGATTATTAAACAACATCTTTATTCACCCGCCATGCTTTCGATTTTTCCTATACAGGATATACTAGCAATGAGTGACAAGTTGAAGCGTGAGAATTGTCTTGAGGAAAGGATCAATATTCCTGCAATCATTCCTCACAATTGGAAATACAGACTCCACTTAAAAGTAGAGGATTTATTGAATGCAGAAGATTTTAATGAAAGCATGAGCGCACTGGTGGATTCATGTGGTCGCTATGCAGATTATTAATGCATATCGAAAACTTTGATCACAGGAACTGCCTCATTAAAAAATACAATGACCCAATGCCAGACCTCCTCAGGAGAGCTGGCTTTTTGTATTCCCGGGTTTTGTAGATTTAGCCGAGTGACCACACGGCTATATTGGGAGCTATCTATTTGATAGATTGCCATAAGCCTGTTACGTATGCTGTCCTGGGTAATGAATTTTTGATAAGTTATCGTCTCTGCTGTTTCTTCTTTTACTTCTACAGCTTTGCGTTTTTCCTTTTCATCTCTACTAAAATAGGTGAGCGGACCATTAATGGTCACACCGCCTGCAGGTATATCGCCAACCGTTGAAGTAGTCCCTGCTATTAACTGACCGGGGCGGATTGGTGGCTTGTCGGTAGTAATGGTGACTCCTTCGATAAAAATTGGTTCACTTTTAAAGTTTAAAGGAACTCTGAAATTTTCATCTGCGAATATGGTGATGGAAGGCAGCAATACAGGATCCTCTGGCAACATGATCTTTAAATAGCTGGATAAGTGTATTGGATTGACGACCATTAAAAGAGTCTGATAACCTACAAATGAAAATTGAATGGTATCTCCTTTGGAAGCAATCAGGTCGAATTTCCCGAACATATCGGAAACCTTGCCTAATCCGTTTGTCTTATTGAACACATGTGCGAAACCGATCTCCTCATTGTCTTCATTGATAACTTTGCCTGCCACGTTTGTTTGCGTGTAGGCGGAGTTAATAACCAAAATTGTAAGGAAAATGAGAATTGTTGCTTTCACCATTACAAAGAAACGAAGTATTTCATTGACCAATTTTAACAATGTTGTATTTTAACAATAATTAATAAAGAACAACAAATATCCTAATATGATCCAATCCCCACTCTTTAAGGAAAATCCATCATTATATGCTTTTTTACCAATGTTTTATATGGTTTGGGCAGATGCTATATTGACACCAAGCGAAATCATAAAGATCCGTGAGCTTGTAGACAAGCAGGCGTGGTTAAGCAGTGAAGAGCGTGATTTTTTACTATCCAATTTGGATCCTGCCAAACCTCCGAAACCTAACGAACTCAAGTCATGGCTGGTTGAAATAAGGCGGATTGCAGACGATCTTACTCCAGAAATGCGAAATTCCTTAGTGGATATTGGTTTGAAATTGGCGGCATTGAACGCACGAAATCAAGATTCGGAATCTCTAGAGAATGCCCGTGCGCCTTTGACAAATATTGAAGAAGCACTGGGGGTTATTTCCAGTGAATCAGCTTATCACCTGCGGTCGGCACATCGCAGGACGACCACTTTTAGCCAGACTACAACTCAAACGTTCAACACTTCAATTCTTGCTGATTTACTTGATGGTCGCGACAAGGAAATAATCCAAAAGGTGAAGACTGTCATTTCGGATCAGGAATTTAATTATGTAGATCCTGATAATTTGAATGATTATCGGGAGAAGGTACTGAAATGGTGCGGCCTTTTGGCAGAACAAGGATTTGGCGCCATGGGGTTTCCAAAAGAATACGGAGGAGGAGGGGATATGCGAGCGTATTTCGCAATCATGGAGACTTTGTCATACCATGATTTAAGTCTGGTGATTAAGTTTGGCGTACAATTCGGGTTGTTTGGAATGAGTATATATTTTCTAGGCACAGAAAAACATCATCATAAATATTTGGAGCAAGTGGGCAAGCTTGATTTGCCTGGATGTTTTGCCATGACAGAAACAGGCCATGGCTCGAATGTGAAAGGGATTGAAACCACCGCGACATATAACCATCAAAAAAGGTCATTCATCATTCATACACCTCATGAGGATGCTTGTAAGGAATACATTGGAAATGCTGCTCTCCATGGTGAAATGGCCACTGTTTTTGCAAAACTGATTATAGGTGATGATGATTATGGTGTGACAGCCTTTCTTGTTCCTCTTCGTAATAAATCGAAGGAAACATTATCAGGCATAACAATAGCAGATTGTGGTAGAAAAATGGGATTGAATGGTGTAGATAATGGTAAAATATGGTTTGATCAGGTTGAAATACCTTTAGAAAATATGTTGGATCGATTTGCTACCATTACTGAAAATGGGACTTTTGAAAGCCCAATAACAAGCGATAACAGAAGATTTTTTACAATGCTGGGCACATTAGTTGGTGGTAGAATCGGCATACCAAGATCAGGACTTAGTGCAACCAAGAGTGGTTTGGCGATAGCCATTAAGTATGGAGATAAGAGAAGACAATTTGGTGCGGAAAATGAGGAGGAGGTTCCAATATTAAATTATAAAACCCATCAACGTAGACTGATGCCACTACTTGCAAATGTCTATGCATTGCACTTTTCACTTCAATACCTGACAGATCGTTTTTTAGCAAGAACGGAGGATGACATGCAGGAAATTGAAGCACTGGCAGCTGGTTTAAAAGCATTTGCTACATGGAATACGACCAACAGCCTTCAGGAGTGCAGAGAAGCATGTGGGGGAAAAGGGTATTTGTCAGAGAACCGAATAGATCGACTTAAAAACGATACGGATGTATATACCACTTTCGAGGGGGACAACACCGTATTGATGCAATTGGTGGCAAAAAGCAGATTATCAGAATTCAAAAAGGAATTTGCCGATATCAGTCTTTTCGGTATGTTCAACTACATCGTCGATCTGGCAAAGGTCTCAGTAGCCGAGATGAATCCGATCATGGTTAGAAACACAAGTCAGGAACATTTGTTGGATTTTGAATTTCATTTGAATGCTTTTCGTCACCGAGAAAAGGAAATTCTGACTTCTGCAGCCAAGAGAATCAAACATCATTTGGATGAAGGGATGGATTCTTTTGATGCGTTCAATCAAACCCAAAATCACATGTTAAATGTTGGGCATGCGTATGTCGAACGGGTCGTTTTGGAGCAATTTGTATTGCAGGTGCAACAAACTGATGATCATGGATGCAAAGAGATTCTGACCAAACTATGCCAGCTGTTTGCACTTTCTCAGATTGAAAAGAACAAAGGCTGGTATCTTGAAAATGGCTACATGGAAGGCGTGAAAACAAAAGCAATTCGAAGAGAGGTGAGTCGGCTTTGTATGGAAATCCGGGAAAACGCAGTGCCATTGGTTGAAGCATTTAAAATTCCAGATAGTTGCCTTGGGGCACCCATAGCTATGGATAATGAGTTTTAATAAAAAAACCACTCCGGTTTGTTAAAAATGGAGTGGTTTCATTTCTTTTTAAAATGTACTACTCTGCAGAAATCCACTTTTGAAGGAGTATTTTCTGTTGATCGGTTTGGGTTTCACTGAATGTCACAATGTAATCACCTACCACATCAACTTCTATTGCCTTAGCTTTTAGTTTCTTGCTCTTCAATTTGCCTTTAATTTCTCTTTCCACTATCATATAGACTTTATCGCCCGATCCGTTTTCCGCTTTGAATTGAGCGATAACCTCTTGCGTATTTTCATATGTTAAAGATTCACCGTTTATATTGATAATAGCATCTCCATTTTTAAACCCCATCTTTTTGCCGAATTCGTTTAATAAGCTAATGTCAGCTATTACCATCTGATTCTTTTCATTTCCCGTTATGGAAAAACGTCCAAGACTAATCACTTTTGTTGCCTTTGGTTCTTCATAATCAATGCCGACCCAGCCCAATACCTCCTGAAATGGTAATGGTTCTATGCCTGATACATAGGAATCGAAAAACTCACTTACTTCCGGGTAGGTGAGTTGAGTAATCACATCGAACAATTCTTCATCTTTAAAAGAAACATCTTTGCCATATTTATTGGTTAGTTCTCTCATGAGCCAAGGCAAGTCTTTTTTACCATTTGAATATTTAAGAAGGTACAAATCAAGACACATGCCAATAAGCGCACCTTTTTCATAGACATTTCCATACATGGGTTCGTATTCTTCTTCAAGTATTCTTTTACTCATTTCGGTAAATGAAATATCCGATGGATATTCCTCTGCATTACTCATTTTCCTACTAATTTCTTCGAGGAAAATTTCTGGACTATTAAGACCATATTTCACCTGCACATGCATGGAACTGTATTCTGTCACACCTTCATACAACCAGAGATGTTTGGACATTTTGGGATTGATGTAATCAAATGCTCCAATTTCTTCAGAGTGGATGTTTAAAGGAGTTACTATGTGAAAAAACTCATGGGAAGCAATGTCACGCAATGACTGACTTACTCTGCTTGCTGCGCCTTCTGGAAAATTATAGAGTGAAGAATAAGAATGTTCCAATGCACCATAACCAAGTGAAAAAGTAGCATCATTGAACAGATTAATAAGAAAAGCATATCTATCTACTGGCAATTCACCCCCTAAATATTTGGCCTGCGCCACCATTAATTCATCCAGATTATCCATGACTTCCTCGGCATTCAAAAGTTTGTTGGGAGAATAAACAGAGACCAAAACTTTCGCATTGGCAATTTGTTTGGTCACTGTATCAGGGGCGCAGTAGAGGATAGGACCGTCTGCTAGAAAATTGTAATCATCGGCAGTGAAAACGTCCTTAGTTGTGCTTGTCATTCTTTTTTCCAAAGCCGAAGAACCAAAAAGGGAAGCACCATGAATGATGGTTACTTCATATGGCTTAAATGTCATTCCCTTCAAATAGCCAATGACACCAAAAGTATTGAGTACAAATAGCTCATCTTTTTGAAAATCGGTACCACCGGGTTCAAAAACGATATTCTCACTTTGACCATTATAATTCTCAAATGCATCACGGGAGTCATGCATTTTGTATGTTATTTTATTCAATTTTCCTCCATTTGCAATTTTCCATCTATTGGTAGAAAGGTTTTCGACTTCAAGGGAATCACCATTAGTATCTAATGCAGCAAAATCAGTTACAAATCGACCAAAATCTGAGATGCTGTAAGTACCGGGTACGATTTTGGGTAGTTGATACTCCACAAACTCTTCCGATGAGGCAGGAGGAAAAACAGTCACTGGTATTTGATCGTTCTCAATTGCAGTTAGGTCTATTTCAATGGTGTAATGGTCGCTTTTCTGAGACATGACTGTCAATGAGCCTATCAGAAAAATGGAATAACAAACTTTTTTCATACATACTAATTTGAGTGCGCAAATAGAACGTGAATCGTTACGCTTTGCAAGATAAATTTATTTTAGTGGTTGATGTTCCCAAATCAATGGTATCAAATAGCATTAATTCAAATCAAAACACAAAATCAAAATGCTTGCATTCGATAAGAGGTATTCAATCTTTCTATATTTGCGCCTCAATAAAAAAGCAAGATGTCGAAGCATTTTAATAGATATACCATAACAGCAGCGTTACCTTATGCAAACGGACCTGTGCACATAGGCCATTTAGCCGGGGTTTATGTTCCTGCTGATATTTATGCGAGGTATTTGCGAGGAAAAGGTAAGGATGTGGCTTTTATCTGTGGATCTGATGAACATGGTGTGGCTATTACATTAAAAGCCAGAAAAGAAGGAACAACCCCACAGCAGGTAGTGGACAAGTATCATGAACAAATCAAGTCGTCATTTGAACAATTCGGAATAAGTTTTGACATCTATTCTCGTACAAGTTCAAAAACCCATCATAAGACCGCATCAGATTTTTTCGAGAAATTATACAAGGACGAAAAATTTTTAGAGCAGTCTTCTGAGCAATTTTATGATGCAAAAGAACAACAATTTCTTGCTGACAGATATATCAAAGGAACTTGCCCGACATGCGGATTTCAGGAAGCGTATGGCGATCAATGTGAAAGCTGTGGTTCTACATTAAGCCCTTCAGAATTGATCAATCCAAAATCAATGTTAAGCGGAGAAGCACCAATAATGAAAGAAACCAAACATTGGTATTTTCCACTTGATCAATATGAAGATTGGCTTAGAAAATGGATTTTGGAAGATCATAAAGAGTGGAAAGCCAATGTATACGGTCAATGTAAAAGTTGGCTGGACAATGGTTTGAAACCAAGGCCGATGACCCGTGATTTGGATTGGGGAATTCCAGTGCCAGTGGAAGGAGCAGAAGGCAAAGTTTTATACGTTTGGTTTGATGCACCCATTGGATATATATCAGCTACTCAGGACTGGGCAGCATCTGTTGGTAAAAACTGGGAAGACTACTGGAAAAAGGAGGATACCAAACTGACACATTTCATAGGCAAGGATAACATTGTATTTCACTGTATCATTTTCCCGGCCTTGCTAAAAGCTGAAGGAAGTTATATCCTCCCTGAAAATGTGCCTGCCAATGAGTTCTTGAATCTGGAGTCAAATAAGATATCCACATCAAGAAATTGGGCTGTTTGGCTGCATGAATATTTGGAGCAGTTTCCTGAGAAACAAGATGTATTACGATATGTTTTGACAGCCAATGCTCCCGAAACTAAAGACAATGATTTCACTTGGAAGGACTTCCAAACCCGTAACAACAGCGAACTTGTTGCCATATTTGGAAACTTTATCAATCGTGCTGTGGTGCTTACGCATAAGTTCTATGAAGGAAAAATCCCATCAAAAAATGAACTGAATAATTTAGATGAAGAAGTAATAAAGTCCATTCAGACATTTACTGGAAAAATTGAGTCTTCATTGGATCAATACAAATTCAGAGAAGGGTTGTCACATCTGATGGATCTTGCACGTGTCGGGAACAAATACCTTGCTGAAACGGAACCTTGGAAACTGATAAAAACTGATGAAAGCCGGGTGGCTACTATCATGAATATTTCACTCCAGCTTGCGGCAAGCTTGGCTATTTTGAGCGAACCCTTTTTGCCATTCACCTCTCAAAAACTGATAGCCATGTTGAATCAAAAAGAAATAAATTGGCATCAGGCTGGTCAAATGGATGTACTTGCTGATGGACAACAAATAATGGCAGCAACCTTATTATTTGAAAAGATAGAGGATACAGATGTTGAAATACAAGTTCAAAAACTAATGGATACGAAAAAAGCCAACGCAGTGGAAGCATCACCACCACCAAGAGTCATCGCACAGAAGGAAAACATTCAATACGATGATTTCACGAAAATGGACTTGCGTGTTGGTCAGATTTTAACTGCTGAAAAAGTAGAGAAATCAAATAAGCTTCTCAAGTTTACTGTCGATACAGGCATTGACCAGCGAACCATTGTTAGTGGCATAGCCAAACATTTCACAGCGGAAGAGATGATCGGAAAAAAAGTAGTTGTGATGGCCAATTTGGCACCTCGTCAGATTTTGGGGATAGAATCACAGGGGATGTTGCTGTTTGTCGAGAATAGCGATGGAACGTTATTATCAGTTTCGCCAGATTCCAAATCGGAGAATGGCGCCACTATTGCGTAGATCGAATAAGGATTTTGAGCTGAACTGTCGTAATATTAAATTGGTGCTCTTTTTTCGGGCATTGGACGAATAATTTTAGAACATGCAGTTCTCATTGGTCATATTACATTTATAATATTTAATGAATGACCAATCTCACAGCCATATCAATTGATGACGATCCAATGTGGAATTTGATTATCAAAACTCTTTGCAAACGATTGGATTTTGTCAATTTGGAGTGTTCATATACCGATCCATTTAAAGGTGCTGCCGGAATCGTTGAGATAAATCCGGATTTCGTTTTTATTGATGTGGATATGCCGGGGTATACCGGATTGCAGATTATTGAGACAGTCTACTCCAGATCCAAATACATTGTATTGTCTTCTAACCCTGATTTTGAATCCAAAGCGCTGGCACTAAAAGCGAGTGCATTTTTGCGCAAACCAACCACCATCGAGAAACTCTCAGCTGCGGTGCAAAAAGTAAGAGAGGAGATAGGCACAGAAGTTTAGATCGGAACGGATTTTTTAAAAAAAACAAATCTAGTAAACCACATTATCTGAGTTCAAGCTCGCCCATGTCAGTGTCCCCACTGACATAATTTGCAACTTGGTCAAACAAACAGGAAAACAGTCATTGAGTAAACTGACTGCATGGAGAAAATGGATATCAACCAAGCTGATTTCCTTATTTCATATATTTTCTGAAATGATCCATCCCGCACTCCAGCAGGCCTGAAAGTTAAATCCTCCAGTTAGTGCGTCGATATTAAGTACCTCACCAGCCAAATAAAGCCCTGGAAATTTTTTGCATTCAAAAGTGGCAAGCTCAATTTCTTCCAATTCAATTCCGCCACAAGTGACGAATTCTTCTTTGAATGTACTTTTTCCCTTAACGTCATACCGACCTTGCGTCAGCTCTTCCGTAAGTTTATTGATCTGTTTTTTGGAGAGATCACCACTTTGTTGTTCAGCGTCAATCTCACAGTATTCACACAGTCTTTCCCAAAACCTCCTTGAAAGACCAAAAAGAGGATGGTTGGTGGTTTTTCTATTCGGATTGGTTGTTTTTAGACTTGCCAATGTATCACGAAGTGCTTCTTGGGTATGATCAGGAACAAAATTCACCAATATTTGAAACTGATACTTCATGTCTTGAAGCTCCAAAGCACCCCATGCAGATAATTTCAAAATCGCTGGCCCGCTCAGCCCCCAATGGGTAATAAGCATGGGCCCTGATTCTGTCAACTTTGTTCCCACTATTTTGACTTCCACTTCAGGAAAACTCACTCCTGGTAAATCTTTAATTCGCTGATCGACAATGTTAAACGTAAATAGGGAAGGAGCCAGGCTGGTTTGTTTTAATCCCAAATCCTTCAATATGTTGAATGACGATGCAGATGAGCCTGTAGCGAAAATCACCTTATCAGCCTCTATTTCTCCTTTTTTGGTGGATATTGTCCAATGTGCCCCTCTCTGAGATAGTGCTTTTACGGAGGTATTAAATTGAATTTTCACCCCAAGACGGTGCGTTTCGTTTACAAAACAATCAATAATTGTTTGAGAAGAGTTAGACACTGGAAACATTCTTTGATCCGCTTCAGCATGCGTTTTCACACCTTTTTCCTCTAGCCAATTCACCATATCTGACGAGGAAAAAGTCTTAAAAACAGGATAGAGCTTTTTTTGGCCTCTTGGGTAAAAGGTAACGAGCTCTGAGGGTTTGCTTCTTTGATTGGTGACATTGCAACGACCACCACCAGAAACCCTCACTTTACTCAAATATTTGTCTGATTTTTCAAGAATCGTAACACTGTATGCCGGATGTTTCGTAGCAATATTAATAGCAGAGAAGTAGCCAGCAGCACCACCGCCGATAATGACAATTGACTTTCTCAATTTATCGATCAAGACGTTTTTCTTCGAAGGTTACGGCTGCATCCTTTCTATAATGAATCCTGAAATATACCAGACATTCATCGGCACCTGCATCCAAAACTGCTTGTTGTGCTTTGTTTGATATGTCCATTAATCGATCATATGAACCTTCCATTACGGTTTCAAATGGAGTGATTTGATATTTAACTCCTGAATTTTGGATCACGGCTATGGCCTGATCTACCAAATGATAAGTATCCAATGGAGCCTTGCTTTTGGGAATAATTTGGATGCCGAGGGTGATGTCGTGGTTGGTCATTTGATTAATTAAACTGGTTCATGGTTCGTTCCAAGCCTATGGCGCAAAATGAAAATATAGCATCAATAGCTCGATCCATATTGAGTACCAATTCTTCCATTTCCTGTTTGTTAAACGGACTTAATACATAATCTACTTGTCTTCCTTTTGAGTAGTGATCTCCTACTCCGAATCTCATTCTCGGATAATCCTGACCGCTAGTCAATTCTTCGATATTTTTCAGTCCGTTATGCCCGCCACTGGAACCTTTTGGTTTCATTCTGATCTTTCCATAGGGTAGCGCCACATCATCAGTGATAATCAGACAATTTTCTTTTGAAATCTTAAGTTCATTCAACCAATAATTTACAGCTTTTCCGCTGAGATTCATGTAAGTAGTTGGCTTTACCAAGGTGATCGTTCTCCCTTTGTATTTCGCCTCAGCCATGAATGAATGCCTACTTTGAGTAAAAATGACTCCTTCTTTATCCGCAAGTCTGTCAAGGATCAGAAAGCCAATGTTGTGTCTGGTCAATTCATATTCTGCTCCGATATTTCCAAGACCGACGATTAAAAATTTCATAGGGCTAAAATAAAAAATCCTGCCTCATATCGAAGCAGGATTTTATCTTTATCGTTAATAAATGAGTTATTCTTCTGAAGCTCCCTCTGTGGTTGCTTCTGATGCTGTTTCTTCACCCTCTTCTTCCTCTTCTTCACCAGCCGATTTACCTTTCATTGCTCTAGGTATTTCAACACCAACGATTGATACGAGTGGGCTGTTTAAGATTTCATATTCACCAGTTACCAACTCACCAACTTTGATAGTTTTTCCAAGTCCAAGTGTGCTCACATCTATATCGATATGTTCCGGCATGTTTTTAGGCAGAGATTTGATAGAAAGGAATCTCACCTTTTTAACCAATTTACCACCATTTTTTACACCAGGTCCTATACCTGTAGTGTGAACAGGCACACTCATTTTGATATATTTTCCTACATGAAGTTCCAAAAAGTCAGCGTGTAAAATTGATTCACTTACTGGGTGAAACTGAACATCCTGAATTATTGCTCTTGTTTTGTGTCCTTCAATGTTTAATTCTATGAAGTGAGCCTCGTCAGTGTAAACAATATCCCTAAAAAGGATGACCGGGGAGTAGAAATGAATCTGCTCGTCTCCTCCATAAAGTACACATGGAACATTCCCCTCGGCCCTAAGTTTTTTCAATTCAGTTTTGCCGAGATTTGCTCTTTTATACCCTATAATCTCAATGGTTTTCATAATTATATATTTAGTTATTTATAAAAAGCGAACTTATTGACCCATAAGAGTGCACATTATTAATGGCTCGTGCGAATAAATCTCCAACAGATAAAACATTAATTTTGGAACTTTCTTTTTTTAGTGGAATAGTATCCGATATAATCAATTCCTCCAAAGCAGAAGCTTCGATATTTTCATAGGCCTTACCAGATAAAAGGGCATGTGTGCATATGGCTCTTACACTATTGGCACCCTTTTCCTTAATCAGGTTAGCTGCTTTGGAAATAGTACCAGCCGTATCTGCCATGTCATCAACTATAACAACATCTTTTCCGTTCACATCTCCAATCACTTGCATGGAGGCAATTTCATTGGCTCTTTTTCTGTGCTTGTCGCAAATGACAATCTCAACACCAAAATGTTTGGCGAATGCCCGAGCTCGTGCCGAGCCTCCAACGTCAGGCGAAGCGAAAATGAGGTTTTTGAGATTTAAATCCCTGATGTATGGTACAAATATCGCGGTTCCATCAAGGTGATCTACTGGTATGTCAAAAAATCCCTGTATTTGCCCGGCATGAAGATCCATGGTCATTACACGACTGGCTCCTGCAGCAGAAAGTAAATTTGCCATCAACTTAGCTGCAATAGCTACTCTTGGCTTATCTTTTCTGTCTTGTCTGCCATATCCAAAATAAGGGATAACGACACTCACATATTTGGCACTTGCTCTTTTCGCCGCATCAATCATCAATAGTAGTTCGAAGATATTGTCTGAGGGTGGAGTGGTCGATTGAATCAAAAATACATCACAACCTCGCACACTCTCATTATAGCTAAATGCCATTTCCCCATCACTAAATTTTTGCGAAGTGCATTGACCTAAAGGCTGACCGTATTTTTGAGCAATACTGCCTGCCAAGTCAATTGAACCTTTTCCTGCAAAAATTTTTACTATTGTTGACATTTTGCTTTTAAATAAAAAGCCCGAACTCACTCTTTTTAGAGCTGTTCGGGATTTTTGTTGGCCTACTAGGGCTCGAACCTAGACTCTTCTGGACCAAAACCAGACGTGTTGCCAGTTACACCATAGGCCAAAACGGACTGCAAAAGTATATTATCTTTTCATAAATTAAAATCTATGAAATGAATTATTGATGGTTTTTTATCCACTCCCTCGCATTTGCGAAAGGTTCCATCCATGGACTTACCTCAGCATCCTTAAAATCACGGTTATTAGGCCAGTTCCAGGCAAATAAAGAACGTTCTAAATGTGGCATAATAGCTACATGTCTTCCGTCTTTTGAAGCAACTGCTGCCGCTGAGAAATCACTTTGATTTGGATTTCCAGGAAATGCATCATAAGCGTACTTGACAGGAATGATATAATCACTCGCATTTCCGGGAAGTAGGAACCGACCCTCGCCATGGGCCAGCCAAATCCCTAATCGGCTGCCTGCAAGCGATTTAAACATGATAGTTTCATTTTCTTCTACGATAACATCAATAAACGCGGATTCAAATTTACCGGAACTGTTATGATGCATTTTTGGATGATTTTCACCCATTTCAGGATAAATCAGCCCAAGCTCCATGGCCACCTGACAGCCGTTACAAACCCCAAGACTCAAAGTGTCTTTGCGCTGATAAAAATTATCCAGGGCTGCTTTGGCTTTTTCATTGAATACAAAAGATCCGGCCCAACCTTTGCCTGAGCCCAATACATCGGAGTTGGAAAATCCACCGACGAACACGATCATATTCACACCAGAAAGATCTTCACGACCTGATACAAGGTCAGTCATGTGTACATCTTTCACATCAAAACCAGCTAAATAAAGAGCATAAGCCATTTCTCGATCACCATTCACTCCTTTTTCGCGAATGATGGCTGCTTTTATACCAGATTTCTCTTTGCGATTGGGGTCTAATCCCAATGTGCTCAACTTGCCGGTAAAAGATTTTGGGAAAGTAAAGGATAGTGGCTGCTGCTTATAGTTGGATAATCTTAGGTCAGCATGTGCTTTTCCACTTTGAACCTGATCGAAAAGATAGGATGTCCTGAACCAGACATCTCTTAATTCATCAATATCCAGATCATTCGACCACTTTCCATAACGAAGATTAATTGTTCTCTCACTGGAAAGACTCCCTAATTCGAAATAATTGGCACCATATTTTCCAAGAATTTGATCAACCTTATCTAAGTCTTCACACTGAATAATTACTCCTGGATTTTCTGCAAATAGAACTTTGATGATGTCATCTTCTCCAAATCCACTCAAATCCACTTTCATTCCACCATTCAGATTTGGAAAATTCATCTCTAATAGCGCCGTAATTAAACCCCCAGATGATATATCATGACCTGATAATATCAGTTTTTCAGATATTAGTTCTTGAATTGCATTGAATGCGTTTTTAACGATTCCCGGGGTAGTATCCGGACATGTAGTTCCTACATATGCATTGGCTTGCGCAAATGAACTTCCTCCCAGTTCCAAATATGTCAACGAAAAGCTTACATAAACTAGCTTGCTATTAGGGAATCGGTTATCAATGTTCGGATTGATGGTTTCTCGGATATCTGATACTTCGCCAACTGAGCTAATGATAACCGTGCCCGGTGCGAGCACCTTTTTATCTTTATATTTTTGTGCCATCGATAGGGAATCTTTACCCGTAGGTATATTGATTCCCAGACTTGAAGCGAAAATGCTCAGATCTTTTACAGCCTCATACAGTCGTGCATTTTCACCATTATTTTTAGCTGGCCACATCCAGTTGGCACTGAGTGATACACCTTTCAAACCGTGGGTCAAAGGAGCCCAAACCAAATTCGTTAGTGCTTCTGCAACGGATAACCTAGAACCAGCCCCTGCATTTATTAATGCAGATATTGGAGAATGCCCAATGGATGTAGCTACCCCTTTATTGCTTTTATAATCCAAAGCCATCACGGCTACATTATTTAACGGAAGCTGTATTTCACCTACTGTTTGCTGTGTAGCCACCTTACCAGTTACAGATCTGTCCACTTTGTTCGTCAACCAATCTTTACAGGCCACAGCTTCAAGCTGAAGTACTGCTTCGATATAGCTATTAAGTTCGGTGACGGCATATGGCTTATCTTTGTAACTTTTATTTGAAGTTTTATCCGTGAGAATAGTTTTGGGTGAAGCCCCAAACAAATGTTCTATTTTTAGGTCGAAAGGTGCTTTTTTCTGTCCATTTCTTGTGAATTTAAGCTCCATGGAGCCATTGGTTACTCCAACTTCATAATAGGGGGCACGCTCACGTTCTGAAACATTTTTGAGATATTCTGTTTTGCTGGCGTCTATCACAAGACCCATGCGTTCCTGAGATTCATTTCCAATCAATTCCTTATCAGAAAGCGTAGGGTCACCTACAGGAAATTTGTCCAAATCAAAATCTGCACCTGAATCTTCCACCAATTCAGACAAACAATTCAAATGACCGCCTGCGCCATGATCGTGAATGGATACAATCGGATTTTCGTCAAGTTCAGCCATAGCCCGAATAGCATTGCAAACTCGCTTTTGCATTTCAGGGTTTGATCGCTGTACGGCGTTCAGTTCGAGTGCTTGCGTGAATGCTCCAGTATCTACAGACGAAACGGCACTTCCTCCCATCCCAATTCTATAGTTGTCACCTCCAAGAATGACAACTTTTTCACCTTTGCTTACTTTTTTCTTAAGACAATTTTCTTTTTTGGCATAACCAATGCCACCGGCAAGCATGATTACTTTATCGAAACCCTGAGTTTCGCCATTTTCTTCGTGCTCAAAGGTGAGAAGACTGCCACATATTAGAGGCTGACCAAATTTATTACCATAATCACTCGCACCATTGGATGCTTTGATGAGTATTTCTTTAGGCGTTTGATAAAGCCATTTACGTGGTGAAATATGCTCTTCATGTTTTTTGCCCGGCTCCAATCTGGAGTATGAAGTCATATAAACAGCTGTTCCGGCCAACGGGAAACTGCCTTGTCCCCCAGCCATTCTGTCTCTGATCTCGCCTCCAGCACCTGTAGCAGCTCCATTAAAAGGCTCAACCGTCGTTGGGAAATTGTGTGTTTCAGCTTTGAGCGAAATGACTGATTGATACTCCTTAGTCTCAAAAAAATCAGGTTTATCCTGAGTGATGGGTGCAAATTGTTCTGCAATCGGCCCCTCTACGAAAGCGACATTGTCCTTATAGGCAGATACAATAAAATTTGGATTATCGTGAGCCGTCTTTTTAATCCACTTAAAAAGTGACAATTCTTGTTCCTTGCTATCAATGATGAATTGGCCATTGAATATTTTATGACGGCAATGTTCAGAGTTGACTTGAGAAAACCCAAAAACCTCAGAATCGGTTAGCGGTCGGCCAATTTCCTTAGCTACATTTTCCAAAAAAACAATTTCCTCACCACTTAATGCCAGTCCATGTTCCTGATTATAGGATGCAACATCCTCAACCGACTGGATGGATTCAGGTACTATATTCAATGTATAAACCTCAGCGTCTATGCCACTGTATCTTTGTTCCAACATTGGATCAAAATCCGAATTATCAGTATTAAATTCCTCGATTCGGAATAACCCCATAACACCCGCATTTTCAGCAATTTCAACCGCATTGGTACTCCACGGAGTAATCATTTCTTTTCTAGGACCAACAAATTCACCTGCTACAGATGATTCTTCAAGTGCTTCCGCACCTGAAAATAGCCATGTCAGGGTTTTCAGATGCTTAGATTCCAGAATTAGATGACTGCCAACAACGTAAAAATGCGTGGTGGATTTTTTGAAAATGTATATCATGAAAGGACTTTGAATTGCAAGCGCAAAAATAGAAGAATATGCTAAAGTTTACCCACGTTTAAGCAAACTTGAAACAAGCAGTTTGCCAACAACTATCATATGATTGTGCTTGGCAGCTATGATATGGATTTTAACATGTGGTATACCAGATATTTTAGTTTCGATTCTTTCGATCGGTACGATGGTATCCATTGCTCCAAGTATCACATGGATTTGTCCAGCGAAGTTGGAAAAAGTCTTTCGGATTTCTTTATTTGAATATTGAAGCCCTTTAAAATAAGTCCAGGTTTTATAAACCTGCTGGCGACTTTTTGATGTGGAGAGCTCTTTTCTGGCAAACTTCACTATAGAATGCGAGGCTAATCTTGATTTTTCCAATAGCTCGAGCCACCGATCAAACGTGCCCTCATTATTCATTAAGAACTTGAAAATTTGATTTCCTACTGGAGCCGTTGCTATTTTGAACCAAACAGATTGATATATACCATCAGGTGCAAGTAATATCATTTGATCTATTTGTTTCGGAAACGCTATCAATGTTGCGATGCAAAATCGTCCGCCAAGACTGAAAGAAAGTAGAGAAAAACTTGAAATATTTTCTGTCATCAGTATTTCAGAAATGCTTTTTTTCCATTCATTGGGATTCAGCCTGTTATCCTCTCTGACGCTATCACCATGATAATAAATATCAAAAGAGTAGCAGGTGAACTCATCGGCAAGCAGTGTTAGGTATTCATTAAAAATTGAATGATTTTGCCCAAAACCATGAAAAATAAGCAGTTTATGCTGTCCATTTCCGGATTTAAAATAGGCGAGTTTGCTAGCTGTCAAAATATTTCTTTGAAATAAAAGTCAAAAATAATCTAAACAAAAGGTAACTATAGCTTGTATCATACGTAAACCGAGGAAACTTTTAAAATACCGAAAGTTTCCAAAGTTTATTTAAGTGTTAAGAGACTATTTAGTGAAGGATAAGATTTTAGAAGGTGCGGAAAAATTGTTTTTTCAATATGGAGTAAGATCAGTGTCCATGGACGATGTGGCCAGAGAATTGTCAGTATCCAAAAAGACTTTGTATCAATATTTTACAAATAAGGATGAGTTGGTAGTTGACGTAACTGAATTAAGTCTAACCAAAGAAAAGGAGCAATTCAAAGGGATATCCGAAGATGCTGAAAATGCAATTAATGAATTGTTTTTGTTGTCGGCTTGTATCCGCCATACCGTAAACCACATCAATCCTGCACTGATTTATGATTTGAAGAAATACCATCCTGAAGCTTGGGAAAAATTCCAAACTTATAAATACGATTTTGTCAGAGGAACAGTAATGGATAATATTCGTAGAGGAAAATCGGAAGGTTATTACAGATCTGAATTAAATGAAGAAGTTCTTTCAATATTAAGGGTTGAGGGAATTCAAATGATCTTTGACGGAGTTTTTTCTAAAATCACAAATATTTCTTTCGCGGAAATTCATATGCAGCTTTTTGATCATTTTGTTTATGGTTTGCTTACCCCAGAGGGTACAGCTCAATTTGAAATGTACAAAGCGGATGAATTAAATATAGAATTGACTAAAAAACCATTATAAGTTATATTAAATGAAATCAAGCCATCTATTTTATAATATCAACCATCATTCTATGAAGTTCAAAATATTCGGCCTTCTATTTTTTTTGGCATCAATCGTATCCTCCGCACAGGTTGCGAAGGCTCAGACTGATGATGCCGTTTTTGACATGCAGCAGTGTATCGACTATGCGGTTGAGCACTCAACAGACATGAAAAATGCCATACTTGATGAACAATCTGCAGATTCAAAAGTTCGCGAAACCATCGGTATAGGACTTCCTCAGGTAAATGGATCTGTTTCTGTTCAGAAAAGCCCAACCCTTCAGCGGTTTTATGGACAATACAGTCCAAATTCAACCATAGGACCAACTGCCGATCAGGCGTTGCAAGCCGGAATAAACGATGGGGATGTATTTGCTGCTGAGAACTTTTTTCAGCTCAAGGGAGCAGGAGATGCAAATCTTAGTATCAACCAACTGATTTTCAATGGCTCATATATTGTTGGATTGCAAGCTTCAAACACCTATAAAGAATTATCAATTAAGCAAAAGATTAAGACAAAGGGAGATGTAACTTCAGATGTAGCGAAATCCTATTTCAATGTGTTAATCAATCAAGATCGACTGAGGTTGTTTGAAGCAAATCTTGCCAGACTTGATACCCTATATCACAATACTGTTGAGATGCAGAAAAGTGGATTTGCTGAGCAAATTGATGTAGATCGATTAAAGGTTTCTCTGAATAATTTAAAATCAGAGCAAGAGAACGTGAAGAATTTGAACATTCTTTCTATGCGGCTTTTAAAATTTCAAATGAATTATCCGCTAGACCAGCAACTAAAGCTGTCTGGATCGATCGAAGATGTGCTCAGTATGTCAATTGGTGAAATAAGGGAAGATGTTGCTTATATGGATCGCCCGGATTATCAGGTACTCATGACCAATAGAAAACTACAGGAATTGAATATCAAAAATAAATATGCCGAAGCTTTACCAAGTATTGGTGCCTTCGCTACACTTGGATACAGTACTCAGTCGCCAACGTTTACAGGACTTTTTTCAACAGAAAGTAATTTTTCAGCAGTATCAGGAATTGGACCAGACCAATGGTATAAATATTCAACTGTTGGCTTGCGCTTGAGTTGGAACTTGTTTTCCGGAATGCAGCGATCCTTCCAGATTCAGCAAGAAAAAATAGAATTAGAAAAGCTTGAAAACAACATTGATCAATTCGAGTATGCTATCAATATGGAGGTAAAAGAAGCCGCTCTGACTCTTGAAAATGCTTTGCAAAAATTTGAAGTACAAAAGGAAAACACCGAATTAGCTGAGCGAATTTTCAGAATCACCCAATTGAAATATGAGGAAGGAGTTGGCTCCAATTTCGAAGTTGTTGAGGCAGATAGTGCTCTTAAAGAAGCTCAAACCAATTATTACAATTCCTTATTTGAAGCCATCATTGCCAAGATTGACCTCAATATGGCACTTGGTAGAAACGATCAATAAAAATGAAATATATTTTTACAAATACATCAATAATGAAAAGAACATTACTAACCTTAACTACAGTTGTCGGCATATTACTGACTTCTTGTGGTGGCAAAGAAACTACAATGGATTTGGTTTCCTCTGGAGATCTGGCGAGCATTCATGCCAGAAAAAAAGAGTTGTCCGATCAACAGAGAGTGTTGAATGATGAAATAGCAATATTGGACTCTGTCATATCTTCTAAACAAGGAGATAAAAGATTGCCACTTGTGACCACAATCAATACAAAACTACAGCGATTTGAGCATTTTATTGAGTTGCAAGGAGGAGTAACCACCAAACAAAATGTATTGATTTATCCAGAAGCCGCTGGTATTCTATTGAAGGTTTATGTAACTGAAGGTCAAAAAGTCAAGAGGGGACAATTGTTAGCATCCGTTGATGAAGGAGGCACAAGAAGTCAGCTTGAACAGCTTAAAACTCAGATGGCATTGTCGAAGACCACTTACGAAAGGCAAACGAGACTTTGGGATCAAAAAATAGGAACAGAGATTCAGTTTCTTCAGTCGAAATCTGCTTTTGAAACACAACAAAGTGCTGTGAATCAACTGGAAAGTCAGTTGGATAAGTATAAAATAACCGCACCTTTTTCTGGTATTATTGATGAAGTAATCAAAGATCAGGGTACTGTGGTAAGTCCTGGGCCTGGTTCAGAAGTATTCAGGATTATCAATTTATCAGATATGTACATTGACGTTTCAGTGCCTGAAACTTATATATCCACAGTTACGGTTGGTAAAGAAGTCAAAGTTTATATCCCGGTCTTAGACAATACGGTTCTTTCGAAAGTGAGGCAAACGGGTAATTATATAAATCCTAATAATCGCTCTTTCAATGTCCAAGTGGCAGTGCCTAATCCAAAGGAACAAATAAAGCCAAATATGACAGTTAAGGTTTTAATCAATGATTATTTAAATGAATCAGTCATTTTAATTCCTCAAAGTATTATTTCAGAAAATGCAGAAGGTGAGCAATACGTTTTTTTGGCTGATAATATTAATGCTGACAATGAAGGAAATGCACGCAAGAGTATAATAAAGACTGGCAAGACTCAAGGCGATTATGTCGAAGTATTGGCTGGTATAAAAGCTGGTGCGAATATAATTCAAGAAGGTGCCCGTAGTGTGAAAGATGGTCAGGGAGTCAAAATTCTAACTAATAATTGATCATGGACAAAGATAAAAACGTCAACAAGGAGTTTGGATTAGCATCATGGTCAATAGACAATCCGTCTGTTATATATGTGATGATTGCAATCTTCTTTTTAGTAGGATTATCTTCCTACTTTGCCATGCCACGTGAGAATTTTCCTGAAATTATTGAAACTAAAATATACGTTAGCACACCTTTTCCAGGAAATACAGCAGAAGATATTGAACGATTGATTACCGATGCACTCGAGGATCAATTGAAGAATGTTAGCAACGTGGTTGAAATTACTTCCACATCTCAGGAGGATTATTCGATTATCACCATCGAGTTTGATGAGGAGATATCGGTGGAAACCGCCAAGCAAAAGGTAAAGGATCAGGTCGATGGAGAAAAAGCAAATGAAGACTGGCCTTTATTTAATGGAGCCAAAGTAGAGCCAAATGTATTTGATCTCAATTTATCAGAAGAAATTCCGATAATGAACATCAATATAGTTGGTGATTATCCTGTAGACAAGCTGAAAGAATTTGGAGAATATCTCGAAGATGAAATTGAGAATTTGGCCGAAATCAAGGGTGTAGACATTAGAGGTGCACAAGAGAAAGAAGTTGAAGTCGCAGTTGATGTCTTCAAAATGATGGCTGCTAAAGTAAGCTTTGATGATATCATGCAGGCTATTGGTAATGGAAATATGACCATGTCTGCTGGTAACATGAAAACGAGCGGTCAGCGAAGAACCATAAGAATACTTGGTGAAATTGAAAACCCGGCTGAACTTGAAAATTTCGTTGTAAAGCACGAAAACAACTCTCCGGTATATCTCAAGGATGTCGCAGTTGTTCAATTCAAGGATGAAGAGAAGACTACTTATGCGCGCGAATTTGGCAGAAACGTAGTGATGCTTGATGTGAAAAAACGAGCTGGAAAGAATATGATAGAGGCAGCTGATAAAATTCACAAGATCGTAAATGAGGCATCAGCCAATCACTTTCCACAAAATTTACAAGTTACTATCTCTAATGATTCGGCTCCTAGAACCTTGAATCAGGTTGAAGACCTTGTGAATAACATCATATTTGGTATTCTACTTGTGGTGACCGTATTAATGTTTTTTCTTGGATTCCGCAATGCATTATTTGTTGGCTTTGCCATCCCTATGTCCATGTTCATGTCGTTCATGATTTTGGAAAACTTAGGTTATACCTTGAATACAATGATCCTATTTGGTCTTATAATGGGACTAGGTATGCTAGTAGACAATGGTATTGTGGTTGTCGAGAACGTGTACAGACTGATGGAAGAAGAAGGCCTTTCAAGAGTACAGGCAGCCAAAAAAGGTATCGGTGAGATTGCTTTACCTATTATTATTTCTACAGCAACTACGGTTGCCGCTTTCGTACCGTTAGGATTATGGCCTGGTATTTTTGGCCAGTTTATGATCTATTTCCCTATCACGCTTTCTGTGGTTTTGGGTTCGTCATTGTTTGTAGCCATTTTTATGAATTCCATGCTTGTATCCACATTCATGGAAATTGGTGATAAGGAGCTTAGCATAAAACAGTTAATTAGGTTAACAATTTTACTTGTAGTCATAGGCTCGTTTATGCTTATTGTGGGTGGATCGGTTCGCGGGCTTGGGACACTATTGTTTTTTACAGCCTTTCTTTTCTGGGTATATAAATTTGGAGTAAAAAGAATTGCCAATGCATTTCAAAAGAGTGTATTAGTGCTTTTTGAGAACTTTTACGAAAGACGATTAACTCACTCCATTAGAGGAGGTAACGTCTATTGGTACTTTGGAATGACTGTGACCATGTTACTTGCGGCTTTTATGTTTTTTGGCATGTCAATCGGCTCAGGAAGGACTAAAATTGAGTTTTTCCCTGATAACAAACCTAATCAGATCATAGTATATATCGAATATCCTCAGGGGACTGCTATTGAGAAAACCAATCAAATAACTAAGGAAATAGAAGAGCGGGTATATACCGTAATCAATGATCCTGAGTATATGGAAGGTGACAGAAACTATTTAGTAGAATCAGCGGTGTCTCAAGTGGGGGAGGGCGCTGGCAATCCTCAGACTGATGGTGGTTCTGCAGCTGAAATGCCTCATAGAGGAAAAATTACAGCCTCGATGAGCGAATATAAATACAGGAAGGGCAAGGACTCGGAGTTGTTACGACAAAAGGTGCAGGATGCATTGAGAGGGGTTTATCCAGGTATTGCCATTTCTGTTGAAAAAGATGCTGCAGGCCCACCAGCAGGCTACCCAATTAACATTGAGTTAGACGGAAAGGATTACGATGAGCTCATCGCGACAGCTGAAAAAATGCGTAATCACATCAATTCAAAAAATATTGGTGGTATTGAAGAACTAAAGATTGATGTAAACAGGGATAAGCCTTCAATGCAGGTTATTGTGGATAGGAAAAAGGCCGGCGAACTTGGAGTAGCAGTTGGTCAGGTCGGTAACCAATTAAGAAGGTCGCTTTTTGGTGAAAAAGCTGGTATCTATAAAAAATTCGGTGAAGATTATGATATCAACGTACGATTTAATAAAGATATCCGATACAATACCAGTGCCTTATTTAATCAAAATATCATTTTCAGAGATCAGTCAACAGGTAAAATCAAAGAAGTACCTCTTTCAACAGTGGCTACTCAGAAAAACACATCTGGCTTTAGCGCAATCAAACACAGAGACTCGCGAAGGGTTGTGACTGTTTATTCTGGACTGCAGACTGGCTTCACGGATGCAGGGGCAATTGTTGACCAAATTAAGTACGAAATGCAAGATTTCAAGGAAAAGCCAAGAGGAGTGAGGATTGATTATACAGGTCAAATTGAAGAGCAAAATAAGCAGATGACTTTTCTAGTTGGAGCATTCTTTACAGGTCTTGGATTAATTGCTCTGATTCTTGTTTTTCAGTTCGGAGGGATTTCTAAACCATTAATTATCATGGCAGCAATTTTTCTGAGTTTCATTGGTGTATTTGGTGGATTAATAATTACTGGATGGCCTTTTGTAATTATGATGACGATGATGGGTATAATTTCTCTTGCAGGGATTGTTGTTAATAATGGAGTAGTGTTATTGGATTATATTCAATTACTCATTGATAGAAAGAAAAATGAGTTGGGAATGGGCAAAGGAGATTATTTATCCAAGGACGAAGTGAACAAAGCCGTAATCAAAGGAGGTAAAGCAAGATTACGACCAGTAATTTTAACTGCTGTGACCACTGTTTTAGGTTTGATTCCACTGGCAATTGGTTTGAATGTCGATTTCTTTTCTCTGTTCACGGAATTTGATCCTAAGATTTACATAGGAGGGGATAATGTTATTTTCTGGGGGCCATTGGCATGGACAGTGATTTTTGGATTGATTGTGGCTACATTTCTTACCCTAATCATAGTGCCAGTTTTATTCACAATTGTTTACAGGATCAAATTCAGATTATTTGGCAAAAGCACTTTGGCTAGCTGATTATGACGACAATATAGAAAAAAGTAGACACTAGTTACAAGTCATCCAAATACAGGAGTTGTATATTTTGTGCAACTCCTGTTATCCGAACATGCAAAGACTTTACGTTATCATTTTTATTTCGATCATCTACTTTTTGTTTGATCTCTACATCTTTCAGGTCATTAAAATGGCTGTTGAGGATTGGACTATCACAGGTAGAAGGATTATTTATGTCTTGTATTTTCTGTTGTCTTTCGGATTTTTGAGTGGTGTATTATTTTATGAATCTCTGGATCCGCTGATTTATAAAAATCTTAGACTTTTCTTATTGTCAGGATTTTTTATGCTCCTTATCGGAAAAATATTCATAGCCATTTTTCTGCTTCTTGATGATTTAAGGAGGGGCTTCTCAGTCTTGATCAATCTTTTTCCACCACTAAAAGATAGTCCGGTTGATACATCGCGTTCAGATTTTATGGGTAAAGCTGCATTGATCGCAGGAGCAATTCCAGTGGCTGCATTGAGTTTTGGTATTATTTCCGGGGCGTATGACTATCGGGTTCGAAAGAAAACACTTCATTTGAAAAATCTACCTAAATCGTTCGATGGCATCCGAATAGCTCAGATCTCTGACATACATACTGGTAGTTTTTTTAATAAAACAGCTGTGAGCGGTGGTGTCGATTTGATAAATAATCAAAAAGCAGACATTGTATTTTTTACTGGAGATCTGGTGAATAATCAAAGCAACGAGGCTAAACCTTATCTCGATATTTTCAAAAAAATAAAAGCA
>JBLICU010000043.1:0-28093 GCA_047632435.1 Cyclobacteriaceae bacterium | reverse complement strand
AACCTTTTGTGCCAGCAATTTTGGCGAAAAGAGAATACGCTTTTTCTTGGTTATATCTTCGGAAATGATGGCGCTTCTACCAACTTCACTTCCTGTACCTGCAGTTGTGGGCACGGTGACAAAATAAGGAACCGGTTCTGTTACATATTGATCCCCACCTATCAAATCATCATAATCAAACAAATCCCGATGATGATTGATCCTGAGTAGTATGGCTCTTGCCACATCAAGTGCTACTCCTCCTCCGATCCCGATGATACAATCACAACCATGTCGATGGTAAAATTCTCCTCCATTTAATACATCAGATTCAATTGGATTTTTGTGCATCTCCGAGTAGACATCCACCGCCAGATTTTTAGCTTTGAGCGATTCAATAATTTGCTTGAAAAAATCCAGGTCGGCAACTGTTGCATCAGTCACAATCAATGGATGTTTCAATCCTTGATTTAAAATATGATCTGGAAGTTCGCTGATCACTCCCGCACCAAATCTGATAGGTGTTGGGAAATTGAAATTGTATTTTTGATCCATTTAAGACTTAATATAGGCCTATATTATTTCGAAATATCTTTTTAATTCCCAGTCAGTAACTGCTTTGTCATATTGCCGGCATTCCCATTCTCGGGTACTCACAAAATGATCAACAAAGGCTTTCCCAAACAATTGAATGGGAATATCTGAAGAACTCATCAGCAATGTTGCGTCTTTCAATCCCTTTGGTAGCGAACCATTTTTAAAGTCTTTATAGCCATTGCCAACAGTTTCAGGAATAGTCAGCTTCAGCCCCTTTTCTATTCCATAAAGTCCGCATGCCAGACAAGCTGCCATGGCCAGATAAGGGTTCACATCAGACCCAACCACTCTTGTTTCCAACCTTGCGGCACCTTCACTCTGCGGAAGTGCTCTTAGTGCAGTTGTTCTATTGTCCACAGCCCATGTAAGCGTGGTTGGTGCCCAGGCACCTTCTACCAGTCTTTTATAGCTATTGATAGTTGGTGCAAACATTGGCAGCACCATTGGCAAGCAAGCCAGTTGACCAGCCATGTAGCTCTTCATGGTATCGCTCATGTTTTTTGGGGCTTTTGAATCGAAAAAAGTATTCTTCCCTCCTTTCCATAAACTTTGATGAATATGCCCACCACAACCTGGTAATTTTTCCGACCATTTGGCCATAAAGCTGGCCATGATGCCGTGCTTATAGGCAATTTCTTTCACGCCAGTTTTAAATAACACTGCGCGATCTGCAGCAAGAATAATATCGCTATACCGTATTGCTGCTTCGAAAACACCTGGCCCTGTTTCAGTATGCAGGCCTTCCAGGGGCACATCAAACTGTTCCATTAGATCAAACAGATCATTGAAATAACCAGCATTTTGAGAACTTCTTAATATAGAATAACCAAACATACCTGAAGTGAGTGGTTCGGGATCAATAAATTTTTTCTCTCCTAAAGAATCAGGCGTTTCCTCAAAATTGAACCATTCAAACTCTTGTGAGAACATGGCCTCAAATCCCATATCCTTAGCTTTTTCATTCACCTTTTTCAAAAGAGATCTGGGACAGATTTCACTCATGCTTCCAGCTTCCAGACTGAAGTCAGCAAGAAAAAATGGAATTTCTTCATCCCATGGAATTTTGCGAAAAGTATTCAAATCAAGGCGAGCTGCAGCATCCGGATATCCGGTGTGCCACCCTGTGATTTTGACATTGTCATAGGCGTCATCAGCCATATCCCAACCGAAAATCACATCACAAAAACCGAAACCATTTTCGATTACTGACAAAAATTTTTCTTTCAATATCAGTTTGCCACGCAACACCCCGTCAATGTCCGTAATGGCCACTTTCACCTTGTTATGTGGATGTTCTTTTATTTGCTGGATGATGCGTTCTGTAGACATAAGGATCAAATTAATTCTTTTTCTCTGTAAATAGAAACCAGAGATACGACACAGCTAAAATCCCGACATAAATTAACGCAAGTTTAACATTGTATACTGTCATCGCCACGATAGCAAAAACGGCAATAGTCAAAGCAATGATTGGAAAATAGGGATACAAAGGCACCCGAAATGGCCGCACCAAATCAGGTTCATTTTTACGTAGGGCCAGAAACGCAATCATAGAAACGATGTAAAGGGTAAGTGCTCCAAAACAGGCAATGGTTATGATTTCACCTGTTTTCCCAGTAAGCAAAGCCAAAATACCGATGAACATATTGACTATCAATGCATTGGCCGGTGTACTTGTTTTTGGATGAACTTTCCCTAGAGATTTTGGAATATACCCTACCCTTCCAAACTCAAATGTGGATCGACCTGCAGCCAAGATGATCCCATGAAATGACGCAATGAGTCCGAACAACCCAACCGTAATGAGTAGATGATATAAGAAGTGATTCTCACCAACAATTATACCCAGCGCCAATGGAAGTGGTGAATCTGAAAGCTCAGTACTCCCCGCCGGATAGACCACTGACTCCCACCCAGCTACCCCAACTGCTGATACAAATGTGAGCAGACACAAAACCACCAAAGTAACGATAGCAGAGCCAAATCCTATAAAGATACTTCGCTGCGGATTTTTGGCTTCTTCAGCAACATTGGCCACTCCTTCTATTGCCAGGAAAAACCAGATAGCAAAAGGAATGGCCGCAAAGCCTCCCTGAAAACCATTTGGCAGTGCATTGATCGTGAGATTGGAATATTTAAATTCGGGCAGGCAGACACCTGCAAATACGAGCAACTCCAAAACTGCCAAAACAGTGATGACCAACTCAAAAGTTGCCGCAGCTTTCACTCCTACAATATTGAGGGCAGTAAAAATGAGGTACGCAGAAATGGCAATATATAACGTATCGATATTGGGAAGAAAAATATTGAAATAAGCACCTATCGCCGCGGCAATCGCCGGAGGGGCAAAAATAAATTCGACATTTTGCGCCATTCCAGCTAAAAACCCTAATTTTTTACCCAAGGCCCTGTCTGCATAATCGAATGCTCCGCCAGCTTTTGGAATGGCGCAAGCCAGCTCAGTATAGCTAAAGGTAAAAGTCACATACATGATGATAATAAAAAAAGTGGCGATAGCTAGTCCCAGCGTTCCTCCTTCAGCCAGCCCAAGATTCCAACCAAAGTACATCCCGGAAATCACATAACCCACTCCCAATCCCCATAACATCAAAGGGCCGAGTGTTTTCTTTAGTTGGGGATCTGTACTTTGTATTTGACTCATGTTTTTATTTTTCCTAATGTAAAATAAGCATTGAAATCTTGTAACTACTGAGTTGCTAAACCTTAATGTTGTTAAATTTTTGTCATAATTTTTGCCTGTAAAAGTCAAAAATAACGCCAAAACCTGCCAATAATACCATTTATAGCCACCGGTTTAAACCCGTGGCTATTATAAGGAAGTGCCACTTTGGCTACCTAAGTAGTCACGAAATTTTTGATTGGAACAATTCCACAGCAATAGGACAGGAAATACTTATCTTATGTAACTACTTTTGATCATAAACCCCTAAACACCCAAATTATGAAAACTCTTACAATCGTCGGGTTGACACTTATGACCCTTTGCGTTTTAAGCTGTGGAAAAAAAGCACGGACCCAAAAACTTGATGGAGAACTGATGCACACTGTCCTTTTCTGGCTTGCAGAAGATGCGAATGAACTAGCCTTTATTGATGGGACCAATCAATTTTTAAAGTCGATAAAGGAAGTGAAAACGTTTTATGTAGGAATCCCAGCCATGACGCCACGAGACGTAGTGGACAATACTTACTCGGTTTATATAACCATGACCTTTGAGAAAAAGGAAGACTTAAAAACCTATCTTGATCATCCTCTGCATTTGGCTTATGTTGAGGCGAATAAAGAAAAATGGGATAAAGTGCTCATATATGATGTGGTCGGCGACTAAAGGAGCAATAGCAGACCCGTCCTATTTTTTGATTCAATTTATGTAAATTCTGTCTTGTATTTCTTAACACCGACCTGACCTACATGTTGTACTACTTCACCCGATCGATCATAGAGCTTTCGCTTCGTGGTTTTTTTAGAAATATTGACATCCTCGACAGACAAAATATACTCAAAAAGGGCCCAGTTATCTATGTGGTGAATCATCCCAGTGCACTGATGGATCCACTTATGGTTTCGATCACTGTGAGACAAAAACTTCATTTCCTGGCAGCAGCGGAATATTGCGGTACAGGCGGCCTGAAATCGTGGTTGTTAAAAGACCAATTTAATATGATCCCCGTGTATCGTCCTAATCTGTACGAAGGACAAGAAGTGGACAATGACTCCATGTTCAGGCATTGCTATGAGCGATTGGAAAAGGGAGGTTCTATTTTGATTTTCCCGGAAGGGAACAGTGTAACAGAAAACAGATTGAGGAACCTGAAAACGGGTGTAGTTCGAATTCTATTGGGAGCTAGAAGAAAATCGCCTGGCATTGACGTGAAAATCGTCCCTCTTGGCTTGAATTATGAAGACCATCATCGCTTTCATAGTGACGTTCTAATAAAGATTGGTGCACCTATGAGCTACACAGATTTTCCGATAAAAGAATCAGATACGGAAGAAGAGAAAGTCAAAAAGATCACCGGATTCATTGAGGCACGACTTCAAGAACAAATTTTACACATTGAAGACCCTGAGTTGGATCCTGTATTTAGCCACATCGATGATGTTTTCAAACAGGAAATGGTAAAAACCAGTCATAAGGATCAAAGCCTGGCTGCAAGATTTCGCATTCAAAAAGATATAATCCACGCCATCTCTCATTTTAAAAAGGCCTCTAATCAAAATTCAGATGAAATCAAATCTTTATTGACTAGCTATTTCAAAAAGTGTAAGGCTTTAGGACTAAGACAAAGTATTCATCGCAGCAATACCCGAATGGAGAAGGTGCTACGTTCCCTTAAACTTTTTTTACTCACTCCATTTTTTATAGCAGGGGCTTTAATATGCGCTGGCCCCTATTTTTTGACCAAACGTATTTATAAAAAAACCTACTTACCACGATTACAATCACAAGATCACAGCAAACCGATCAGCCCGGCATTTGCCGGATCGATTGCCTTTGCGATAGGTACTTTGCTTTTTTTATTTTGGTTCCTCCTTCTCTCCATCACCTTTGGGCTATTCACCAGCTGGTGGATGGGCGTTTTCTTTTTCTTTGGTTCCTATTTCCTTGGGCAAATAAGCCTCAGAGCTACGAGCTTAGGTTTTGAGGTGCTTCAGGGATTTCGTCAACAGAAAATAGTTCGTAAATACCCAAACGAAACGGCTGAGATTATCGAAATGAGAAAGGCGTTGTTGGAATCTCTTGGTGAATATCAGAAGAGCTACTTGGCAGAAAAGGAACTCGTCAGGAGTTGAGATAAGGTTCAATATGCTACAAGATGGACGTTTCACGCACGTGAATCAAACACCCCATAAGGCCATGTTTAAATGCTTCTGTTTTTCGTAATTATTTACCCTTTTGGAGCCAATGATTACGTTTTAGATTTGATTTAATCTTTAAAATGGGAGCCAGAACGAAATACCAATTGACAAAAGCCTTTGCAGGCTTTAACCTAGGTTTTACAGGCTCAAAGCCTTATAAATACTCTCACTCGGCAGAGCCGAGCGGGTACGGAGGTTGAATGAAAACCAGAATTCGCTAAACCGAAATCGTTTCAAGATTCCTCACATCCACGCTCACTTTCATGTTTTGTTTGCCTACACTGTAAACAATGCCTTTCAGCGGGGTGACATCTGCAAAATCACGACCTACAGCTACTCTGATGTGTTTATCGTTAACCAATAAGTTATTGGTTGCATCAAATTCCACCCAATCATGACCGGGAATGTATAATGCCACCCAGGCATGTGAGGCGTCCGCTCCTACCAACTTTGGCACTCCCGGAGGTGGCATGGTTTCGATATAACCACTGACATATCGCGCAGCTAGACCTATCGATCTGAGGCAAGCCAATTCGAAATGTGCAAAATCCTGACACACTCCTTTTTTACTTTCGAATACCTGCGAAAGCGGCGTGCTGATGTCTGTAAAACCAGGAGTGAATTTAAAATCGCTATTTATCCGTGTATTCAACTCAAGCATGGCTTCCATGATCGGACGACCGGGCATGAAAGTTTCCAGGGTGTATTCCTTAATACCATCCACGAAAGTCACATGATTGGATTGCAAATAAAATTGCCGGATGTCATTGAGTGCATCTGTACTTTGAAGCCAGGCAACTACTTCTTCCCATGGTTCGGTTGAAGCAGGATTAATCGACATCCATTGCGGCTGGCTGATCGTAACATTACTTTCAGAAACCACTTTGAGTTTTTTGTGTGATTTTTCAATGGAAAAAAACAAGTATTTATTCTCAAAGAAATCCACACGATGCATCATGTAGCTCGGCTCAGGAGTGATGGAATGTTTGAAGCTATGGACTTGCTGAAAAGGCAAATCCCTTGGTATCTGAAACATCACATTGTGACACAATGAAGCTACAGACTCATAAATATAATCTGTGATGTGAACAACGCGATAATTCATATTTCGGGTAAAATTGAAGATTGGATCATACTGTATCTGTTGCCAGTATGACTGAAGTATTTTTCCATTACCTGCACAGCAGTCTCAGAGAGTAATGTGCTAATTTCGCTCAGAAAAATTCTGAGATCAGCAAAAGTTTTTCTTGATTCATCCAGCTCGGTTATCGAGTTTATATCAACCAATCTAAGCTTAGTAATTGCCTCCATTAACTTCTTTCTGGCAACACTATAACCCTCCTGTCCTGCTTGCTCAGGAAGTCCTTTTAGGTGTCTTTCTATTCTTAGAATCTGATAAATCAGTGAACGAGGATTATCTTCATCAACCATCAATAATGACAGCACCGCATTCAAATCAAGAATGGAGCGGTACCGATAACGATACGTTACCAGGCTTTCATTGCATCTCAGGGTATCCTCCATGAGGGACTTGTTTACTTCAGGGGAAAAATTCTTACTAAGCATGGAGTCTAGCACCATACAGCTATTTATTCCCGACTCAATAAATCGACCAACATTGAGTAGATGCCACGTTGGTTCCCTTGTCATGTTGTCAATATTCAATCCGTAGAAAGCCATGAGCTTCACAATGAGATTGTCAAGCGAGTGATAAACCCACATCAGATTCCCCCTATGATTACGCATAGTTGTCAATTCCTCTGAAACACTATCCAATATTCTCCAAGTGTCCAGACTCAATCTATCTCTCACAGCAAATCCATTTGAAAGGAATGAATTGAGCGAATGCGCCAATGACCCCATTCTTTTATCTTCCAGGGCAAGGGAAAATAGTTCTTTATCCGGATTTTTTAATATACTTTTTTTGGTGAATCCTGGAGCCGTACCCGTCAGTTTTGTCAAACTTTTGAGCTGAGTGAACAGCACTGGATCATCTGTTGTTTGAATGTCTTCATCAGATTCAGTGTAGGTCATGAGCGCCATCCGCATGAGTCGAACCACAGATACCGCTCGCTCCATGTATCTTCCCATCCAAAAAAGATGTTCCCCTGTTCGGCTAGGGAGAGATGGCCTTACCATGGCTTGAACTTTCGCATCCCTTTGATTAGCCACCTTCGCAGATCTTTCCTCATTGGTCTTTCCTAAAACCCACGTATCCTTACTTATGCCTCCGGCCTGATTGGAGACAATGAAAATTCCCTTCTGTGGTGAACTGGTGGAAAGACCACCGGGCATAACCACATAATCCTTATTTTGAGCATCCGCTACTATGTAACTTCTGAAAACTGCATTTCTAGCCTCCAGTTTTTGATTGATCCAAACGGGTGTGGTGGAAAAGTTGACCACTTCCTGAGCAGCAAATAGATAAGGTGATCGATTTATTTCTGACCGTAACTTATATTTTTCGTCCTGAGACAGATCACCACCAAATACTGACCTTTGATTGTCGTCCCTATAAATTTTACGGATAATTAGTGTATCCATTTTATCCAGGACATATTGCTTTTCCTTCTCCTGCCCACACCACCATGTAGCCACAGAAGGTAGGATCAATTCCTCACCAAGAACACTGCGGCAAATTTTGGGAAGGAAAGCCATGAGTCCGGGATTCTCTAGAATCCTGCAACCCAAGGGATTGATGATCAAAACCTTTTTCTGCCTCACGGCTTCCATAAGCCCAACTACGCCCAAGTGCGAATCACTCCTAAATTCGAGTGGGTCACAAAAAACATCATCTACCCGGCGGATAATGACGTCCACTTTTTCCAGGCCTTTAAGTGTTTTCAACCAAACATAACCATCGCTTACCGTTAAATCTTCACCAAAAGCAAGAGTGAATCCCATGAAAGATGAGATGTAAGCATGTTCGAAATAAGTTTCATTTGTAGGGCCAGGGGAAAGTAAAACAATTTTTGGATTCTCCTGATTTCTAGAAGTGAGGTGAACGAGTGAATTTTTGAGTATTTGAAAATAAGAGGATATTTTCCGTACCTGATTCTCGCGAATCAAATCAGGAAAAACCCGTATCATGGCCGCTCTATTTTCAAATGCATAACCAGCTCCTGAAGGTGCATCTGTTCTGTCGTGCAGTACCCACATTTTTCCATTTGGCCCACGGGCCAAATCAGCCGCATATTGAATTAGTTGCTGATCACCATCTATCTTGATTTTATCTGCCTGCCGTAGAAATCCTTTATGATTGTAGATCAGTTCGAAAGGAATCAAACCATCTTTGATCAGATGCCTGCTTCCATATATATCGGACAAAATGTAATTGAGCAAATGAGCGCGCTGCTGAAGTCCTTTTTCAATTAACTCCCAATCATCGCCACTTATCACCATTGGAACTGGATCTAACTTCCATGGACGATTCATACCATCAGGATCGCCATACACATTGTAGGTAACCCCATTTTCACGAAGTTGACGACTCACTTCTTCCTGATATTGAGCCATTTTTTCCGGCCCCAGTTTATCGTAAAATCTGGCTAAGCGTGACCATTGAGGTGACACTTTACCTTCAACAGTAGCCAATTCGTCAAGAAATGGCATATTGTTGAACATCTTATCTACAAGATAGGAATCAATCATGGGGCAATTTGCTCAAAATATTCACCAAAATAAAGGCTATTTTCTTCGTTTATATCTTCGCAAATCCATGGTGTGTGGAAAGTCCGGATTATAAGTCTCGCCAACAGCTTCATAATTGGTGAGAATATTGACCTTCGTAACAAATCGACCCGCAGCTGTCGGTTGATTGACAGTTGGCTCAACTAAATTAATAGAGTGACCAAAATCAAAAAATCTTGAAATTCTTCGCGACTCGGCTTCATAACTATTGACAGGGAACGTGTCATAATTTCTACCTCCAGGATGCATCACATGGTACTTGCAAGCAGCAACTGATTTCTTCGTCCATGTATCAAACAGATCAAAGGTGAGTGGCGTATCTACTCCCAAAGTAGGATGAAGTGCTGATGGTGGCTGCCACGCACGATAACGAACTCCGGTGACATACTCACCTTGTACACCCGTGTTTTTGAGCGGAATCCTAAATCCATTACAAAGTAAATGATAGCGAGAATCTGTCAACCCAGAAATTTTTATTTGGAGTCTTTCAAGTGACGAATCCACAAATCGGGCAGTGCCTGTGCTGGAGATTTCTTCTCCCAAGACATTCCAAGGCTCAATCGCCATTTTTAATTCTATGTGAATATCATCAACCTGCAATTCTCCCAAAAATGGGAATCTGAAACTGAAAAAAGGATCGAACCAGCCTATATCAAATCCATAACCTGCATTTCGCAGATCGTTCATTACTTCACCTAAATCCTTAAAACAATAATGTGGCAATAGGAAACGATCATGCAAGGATGTCCCCCATCGTACCAACTTATGATCATATGGTTTTTTCCAAAACCAGCTTACTAATCCACGGATAAGTAACATTTGTACCATACTCATTCGGTAATGAGGTGGCATGTCAAAGCCTCTGAACTCCAAAATACCAAGACGTCCCGTAGAGGAATCAGGAGAATATAATTTATCAATACAAAACTCCGCACGGTGTGTGTTTCCTGTGATGTCAATCAATAAATTTCTGAAAATTCGATCCACTAACCAAAAGGGAACCTCATTTTCCTCCATGTCAGGGATTTGTTGGAAAGCCAATTCCAGTTCATACAATATATCATCACGTCCTTCATCCACACGTGGCGCCTGACTGGTCGGTCCGATAAATTGAGTAGAAAATAAATAGGACAATGACGGATGATGCTGCCAATAAGTAATCAAACTTTTAAGCACGTCGGGTCGGCGCAAAATCGGGCTATCCGATGGTGCGGCACCACCGAGCGTGACGTGATTTCCCCCGCCAGTTCCAGTGTGTTTGCCATCCAAATCAAATTTCTCTGAAATCAATCGCGACTCCTTGGCTTTATCGTAGAGAATTTCATAATTATGTAAAAGATCCTTCCAGCTTGCGGCAGGATGAATGTTCACTTCAATCACACCAGGATCTGGGGTGATATTAAATTTTTGAATCCGATTATCGGCCGGCGGATCGTATCCTTCAATCAATATCGGCATTTGCAGCTGCTCCGCTACTCGCTCGACAGCCGCAACCAAATCAAGATAATGCTCCAAATACTGCACTGGAGGAAAGAAAATAAATAATTTTCCATCTCTTGGCTCAACGATAAGGCAGGTCTTAAATATTTTCTTTGAGTTATTAAAAGGCTTATCTGCAGCTGCAACAGATGGCAAATCATCGGGATGTGCTAACGGTTGCGTTTCTGCAAACAGATCACGCTCTGGTTTGATCTCCTCATCCTTTGGGTCTATAAACTGGATGGAATCTAGCGGCAATCTCAGTCCTGCAGGTGAATTTCCTGGAACCAAAAACAAGTCTCTTCTTCGGAAGGACCATTTGCAACTTTTCCAGCTTTCCTTTTCCAAATCCCAACTAATTGGCACTGCGAAACCAACAGGCTTATCAAGTCCATCGTTGAGCAATTGCGCCAATTTTTGTCGCTCAAGTGATGATTTCAGATCAAGCTTGAGGGGATCAATATTGAGTGGTATTTTACTTTCTTCCCAAATAAAATAAAAGGGATCTTCATAAGCCGGTGTTATGTTTAGGGCATCAATATTTAGTTCACCTAATAATGCATTGATGAACTTATCTGCCTCCTTTTGGGTGAATTTATAATCCTTCGATAGATCAGCCAGGAGTTTATCATTTCTCCACATACCAAGTCCGTCCTTGCGCCAATAACAAGCCAGTTTCCAACGTGGCAAGGGTTCGCCTGGATACCACTTACCCTGACCATATTGCATCAAAGCACCTTGAGCAAATTCATCTTTCATTTTATGAAAGAGTACATTGGCTAATTTTCTTTTGTGCTCCCCATCTGCACCGGAATTCCACTCTGCGGCATCCTGGTTGTCGATAGATACAAAAGTTGGTTCTCCTCCCATGGTAAGGCGCACATCATTGGCCTCAAGATCCAAATCAATCTGATCACCAACAGCAACTATTTCACTCCATTGATCTTCAGTATATGGTTTGGTTACGCGTGGTGTTTCTTCTATTCGGGTAACTGTATTTTCAAAATGAAATTCCGTTTTGGCTGCTTCGGCCATACCAGAAATAGGAGCTGCACTTCCTGGGTCTGGCGTGCATGCCAATGGAATGTGTCCTTCACCAGCAAACAAACCTGACGTAGCGTCCAATCCAATCCAACCAGCTCCTGGGATATACACTTCTGTCCAGGCATGGAGGTCTGTAAAATCTTCCTCCGGGCCGGAAGGGCCATCCAAAGATTTCTCATCGGATTTCAGTTGTACCAAATAACCAGAAGCAAATCTTGCCGCTAGTCCCATGTGCCTGACTACCTGCACCATGAGCCATGCAAAATCTCTACAAGATCCTGATTTAAGTTTTAAGGTTTGCTCACAGGATTGCACGCCGGGCTCCATACGGATATTGTAGCTTAAACTTTCATAGATCATTGAATTGATCCCCACAACTAAATCAACAGTGGTGATGTCATTGGTAGCCAGGGTCTTCGCTTTGGTCACCATCTCCATCAATAAATCATCCTGCTCAGTGACTTCCAGATAAGGGGCCAATTGTTTTAGTAGGTTTTCATCGTATTTAAAGGGGAATTTTTCAGCATACTCTTCTATGAAAAAATCAAATGGATTGATCACCACCATGTCGGCGATCACTTCCACGTCTATTTCGAAGTGGTTCACCTTTTCAGGAAATACGATCCTGGCCAAGTAGTTACCAAATGGGTCTTGCTGCCAATTGATAAAGTGATTTTCAGGTTGAATTTTAAGTGAATAACCTTTGATGAAGGTCCTTGAGTGGGGAGCAGGACGCAAGCGGATTACCTGAGGACTGAGCTGAATTTGACGATCGTATGAATATTTGGTGTAGTGCCTGATGGCTACTTTTATCGACATGCAAATTGTGGTTTAAATACCTCCCATTCGGAAAATACAAAAATAACCACCAAAGACAAGTAATCATTACAATGTAAGTAGCTTATTCTTAAAATAATTTCAAGCATTCAACTGATACACTAAAAGTATAATGGATCAGCTTATCGAAAAAAATAAGGATGTACGGTGTTTCAGAATAATTAATCCAAAATCACTTTTTGATTAAACGCAGTGTTGCTGCATATCCTGGATTCACGAATTTGAATAAGAATATCCCATTGATGTGACCTTCAATCGCTCGATTGATGATGGACTCAGATTCTTTGAGACTGGTTTGATTTAAATTAATAATTACTTTTCCAGCAATATCCAAAACCTCAATATCATAGATCTCATTCACCAATCCTCCAAATGAAACATTTCCATGGGTTGGATTTGGATAAATTTTGATGGCGTTTTTGGTATTTAAACCAATCATCGAAACATAAATCCACGGACTATATTCAAATTGTCCATCGTAATCCACTTGACGCAATCGGTAATATGAACTGATAACAATGGTATAATCCATAAAAGTGTACTCATGAATATCGGAGGTTGAACCATTTCCTTCTACAAAGCCTATTTCCTCAAATTCGAGTCCGTCAATGCTTCTTTCTATGTAAAAACCAAGGTTATTATCTTCAGATCCAGTGATCCACTCTAATTTCGCCATTTGATTTCCTTCAAATAGTTGGCCTTTAAAACTGATTAAATCTACTGGCAACTCAACTCCACCCAACATAAAACTACCTCCAGCAAGGACTATATTATCAGTATTTTGTGCAGTTAAAGTTGACGATCCATCGACAGCTGGAGTATTTAAGATCCCACCACCATTGATCGTTATTGTACCATTTGTTGTTCCAATTTCCAATTCATTATCAACGTTCAATATTCCTCCATTTATAATTACAAGATCACCATCCGTGCCTCCATTAAAATCAACTTCGCCATTAAGATTAACATTGCCTCCATTCATAATGAATTGAGTTGTACCATCTCCGGTACCAAACTCCATATCATTGAATGTAACATCAGCCCCAGCGTTTACAGTAAGTACACTTGTACCACTAACATTAATATCATCATTGGAAGTACTTTGAATCTGTCCTGCAATAGTAACATTAGAATCATCAATAAAAACTTCATCTACGAGAATCACCTGCGAACCGGCACCAATGTTAAACGTTGAACCACTTGAAACTGAGACATCATCAGCAGCATTGATAGTGCCACCGGAATATATATTTACTACAGCTCCATTACTCAAATGAAAATCATCATCGGAATCCACCAGCCCATAAATTTCCAGGTTTCCTTGAACCAGAATATCATTATTTCCTCCTGACGAAAGTGAACCAGTTGATGTTACGGTTACTGAGCCTCCATTATCGATATCTATTTCGTCATTTTCAGAATAGACTGTGCCTGAAATGGTCATACTCCCCCCTGATTGCACCTGAATCTCTTCACGTGAGTAAAAAGTCCCGCCTTCCTCAACAATTAGCGACCCACCGTCCAAAATATGAGCAAAGCCATCATTATTATCATCCACGCGAACTGTAGCACCATTTTGAATAGTAAGTGACCCAGCTATGTTAAGATCACCATCATTGCCCTCTATTCTCAAAGTTCCGCTCGTCCAAATCACATTTCCCGTAATTGTAATTTCACTACCGGGCCCCCCATCCACGTTCACTGTGCAGTTGCCACTAAAAGTTCCACCAGCAGCCAGAGTTGCCTCATTAGGACATTGCCCATTAACAACAAGCACCCCAAACAAAAGAGAAATAGCAAATAGAGATTTTATAAATACTGTTTTTATCGTAACTAATTTCTAATAATCTGAACATGTAAAATTACCACTTTTAAAAAAAAAATATCCTTGTAAGTGGTTGGATTTTTCGATGAATTGTAGGGTTCGGAGTGAAAAATGCTCGAAATAGAGTTTAAATTAGGTTGCGTTCCAACGAAATTTTATAGAAATAAGCTGACAGGCAATATTTAATTATGCCTCAAGCAACTATTTCAAACTAAATATTTGGAATTTTCAGGACCTGCCGCAGATATTTTTATAAGCACAATAACTACATTTCTTCTCATCTTCCGTCTGACTGAATGGCACATTCTTATCAAACATTTCGACGAGTAAATCCCTGAGTCCTGATTCGTACTCATCATTGAATTGTTTAAAATCAGTCATCGGGACAGCCGTTTTATAGGCCTCCTTCTGAATAAGTCTGGAGTCAAAACCCTTTTTGAAGAGATCTGAGCTGTTGAAAATACCTGGCTCGATCAGCTCATAGGCACCTTCATATTTTTTGGAAAATAAAAAAGCATAAAACATCACCTGAAATGCAGCCTTGTTCCTTGCCTTAGCTTCTCTATCTGTCAATGATTCAATCGATTTGAACTCACGGCTGTCGCGACCGGTCTTATAATCCACAACTCTGATTTTGCCCTGCTTATAATCCAACCGATCTATTATCCCTTTCATCCGAATAGCTATTCTCTCACCATTAACTTCGATTGGAAAATCCAGGCTGTATCCCTCACGTGTACTAGCTTCTAGACCGATTATTTTAAAAGGAGCATAGGCTTTATCTAATGTGAGTATCTGATTGATAAACTTGATCAGAATCTCCCAGGCGATAAGCGTTCGTCCTTCAGGCTTAAAACGCTTTTCGTTTGTAATTCCATAATGCTTAATGAATGTATGCTTCAGTGCTCCTTCCACACTGGTTTGCAACCAAAAGAAGTCCTCAGGATTAATGATATCCCGTTTTTCCTTTTTGATAAAATCCTTGTAAAGCAACTCCATGGCATTGTGAAGCATGTTGCCAAAAACCATCGGATCCATTTCTTCCTGTACTTCTTCGGGTTCCCATAGCTTTTCTACATATTTGAAATAAAAACGCAAGCGACAATCCAAATAAGCATTCAGTGCTGAAGGAGTGAAACGGGAAGCATCTCTTTGATCGTAACCATCCAGAAACCGCCTCATTTTATCAAAAACAGCCTCGGTTTTCTCTACAGTGATCGGTTCTGCAAATGGCACTTTGATCGGGTTTGCCAGTGTTTGAGCCGTAATCTTGAACTCTGATTCCACTTCCAATTGCTGCACCAATCGGCTGAGTTCACCATTCATATTAAACTCCGAAACGGTGTTGTAATAGAAATGGATGTATTTGGCTCTTTGCAACAACCGATAAAATAAATAAGCATAGATCGCATCATGATGGTCCTGCACCGGTAGCTCAAACGCTTTTCGAATGTTGTATGGAATGAAACTGCCACGCTTAGGTGGTGCAGGCCAGGCATCCTCATTCATATTGAGCACAAACACATTGTCGAAATCAAGATTTCTTGTTTCCAAAATACCCATGATCTGCAATCCGTGCAGTGGTTCCCCGGTGAAAGGTATCTTGAGACTTCTGGACAATCTTCGGAAAAGCTTAATCAAAAAGTCATAGGCCAGCTGATCCTGACGATCCCCTATCATATTTTGCAGGCTATCTACATGCTCATAAAATCGGCTGATAAATGACAGTTCCACCTCATGTTCAGATTCCTTCCAATAAGCATGTAAAGCTTTCAAAACATCCAATAAATATTGCAATGGATGATGTGCTTTGGCAAAAATAAGAAGAAGCAATGGGTCTTCAAACCCAAGTTCATCCTGATAAAGAATTACCTGATTTCGTTTCTTTATTTTGGCGATCAGCTCCCGAGACTTATCTGGCTCCAACTCATTGATCAGCGGATGTTCTAGTATTTCGATTACAGGTTTGTAATAAAACAACACCTTGTTAAGTTCACTTTTTCTAGGCGGATTTTGAAGAATTAGCAAGCTCTCTACCAAGCTGTATATGGGCGTGTCCTTGAGTGGAAAACCCATGGTGATGTTGATCTTGTCAATCGCCTTGGGTAAAGCATGCAAAACGGGGAAAAGCATATTTTCCTGTGGCAAAACGATGACAGTCCTTTCAGGAACGAAACCTGGCTGTGCGGCTAATTCTTCTAGCTTTTCGGCCAAAGCTTTGGTCTGTCCAACTTCCAATGAAACCCCGGTCTTTTTAATGATCTTGGAAGAAGAATCTGCAAATCTGGAGTCTGCCTCCTTCGGAAAAGTAGCTCCCATCACACCATCACGCGCATATTGACGAAGGAAGAAACCAGCCTCCTGTTTTTTGTTATTGAAATAATAACTGTCTATGTCCCAGACAATTGACGCTGATTTTTCTTTTACAAAATATTTGAAAATCTTTTCCTCAGTGAAAGTCAGTGCATTGAAGCCAGCAAAGTAAATTTTGCGATCATAATCAGCAAAATGCCGATCCATATTATCGGTAAGTTGTCTGTATATCAGTCCGGTGTAAGCCTCTCCTTTTTCAATTAAAGCAGCCGTAAATTTCTCATAAATAGGCAGTAGGATTTTCCATGTTTCTAGAAAAGCTTCTTGTGTCTTGGATGATTTTGGTAGAAAACTCGCCCAAAATGATTGGATGATTTTGCGTTCTTCTTCGTCCAGAAAATAAAATTCCTCATCAAGCTCCTTTTGGGACTTAATGAAGGTGAAAAGCTTTTTCGGATCTACCAGATAATGGTCTATTTCATTGAAATCTTTGAGGATCATTTCACCCCAAAAGTAAAATTGGTCAAACGAATCTTCCTGCGGTTGAAAGCTTTTGTAAACCTCGAACAAGGAGAATACGCCCTCCAATGTTTCAATTTTCCGCAGTGGTTGGTTTTTTAGAAGGAAGTCCTCCAAGCTGATCACCGTTGGCATCCAGAGCGGTTTGTCAATGAATTCTGCCAATGCCTTGCGGAAAAACAAGCCCGCTCTTCGGTTTGGAAAAATAACAGTGACGTTCTCCAACGACTCATTTTCGGAGAGTATTCTCTGGGCCAATTCCTGTATGAAAGTTTGGTTTATATTTCTCATATACTTACCTCCTTCACTTCCATGTCCGTCAAATAAACCAAATGACCAGAGATACCTAAAAATCCCATTTCCGTCAAAATTTTCATGTATTCTTTGACCTGCTTTTGATCCTTGTCTCTTGGGGAACCAGTTTTAAAATCAATAACCACAGTTGACCCTTTGGTACGATTGATTCTATCAATTCTCTTAAAATCACCATTAGGGAGGAGTACCGTCACTTCTGTATCTACTATCCATTTTTTATCAAACCAATCGGATAATTGCGTATGGTTAACCACCTCAGCAAGCAATGTTCGCTCGGGCAAATCAGCAACCGATTCCAAATCCTTTTTGTACTTGATTCTGCTGATCAAATCATGAATTCGCACACCTTGCCGCTGTGCTTCTGTAAATACATTTTCACCCAATTCATTTGTACCTCGCATCTGCAAGCTCACCTTATCTCGCCAAGCGTGACTGTGGTACGTTTTTAAGGCAAACTCTTCGGTACCGATAGTTTTCTTACTTCCATTATGAAGCTTCCACTTTCCTTTGGTATAGGTGAATGAACCTTCGTCAAACGAATCCAAATCCTTCACCGTACTCAGTACAAAATCACTACTGGATTTTAGTTTGATACTCTTCAAATCAGGAGATGAAGCTCCTTTAGGTGGCTTTGGCAATTTTCCAAATGCAATCAGAGCATCAATAGGTCGCGTAAATGCGACATACAATAAATTGAGATTATCCAAAAAGGCCTTCAGCCTTTCGTCATAATAATCCATCGCCCAATAGGTATTGGCCAGTTTGGATGAATATCGCAAGGGCAAGACAGGAAGCTGATTGAACGGTGCAACGTTGACACCTTTACACCAAAGGATGTTGTCATTGTTGGCACTATGATCAAGATCCCACGCCAAAAACGGAACAATCACCACTGGAAATTCAAGTCCTTTGGACTTGTGAATCGTCATGATTTTGATGGCATTGTTATCATCAGAAATCTGAATAGTTTTACTGGCTTTCTTTTCTTCCCACCAAATCAAAAAAGAAGCAATATCTCCACGTTCATTTTTGGAGTAATCCAAAATCGCATCTTGAAAACCTTGGAGATAGGTGAATTCATCTTTGTGTAAATTCAGGTTGAAAATATTGATGATCCTCTCCACCAGTTCATAAAGAGGAAGCGTTTTGAGGTAATTTTTATTCTTGGTGAATTCCTTGGGTACGATTGGCTCCCAATCTTCCTTAGCGGAAAATGATGGGAGTGAATCGCTTTCTGAATTCGTCAAATAGCGCTCGTATTCATACAGCCATTCAGTCAAAACGATGGTGTTTGACTCATCGCTCAGCCATTTGATCAGACTCACCACAAATCTAACGATGTGCGATGAAGTAAGATTAAGCGCTTCAGAGCTTACCACATCATAAGCCAATCCCGGTTTGGCATCAGCCGAATCTTTGTATCGCATGAATGCGCTCGCTATTTTTCTGCCTTCTGGTTTGGTTCTTGTCAAAATAGCAATATCTCTAAGTTCATAGCCATTTTCCTGAGCTTCTTCTACTGCTTGTATGGTTTGTATGATTGCAGCATCTTTCCATCCTTCTTCCTCAGCCGCATCGTCATCACTCACAAATTTGATTCTGACAAATCCTTCCTCCTTATCTCTAAAGTCTGGAACCTCCTGCGCAACATCTTTGTAGGTAGACAACACCTCATCTATGCGCTGACTGATCCGCTCTTGTGCCTGTGGATCTTGAATTTCGGTGATGGCTTCATCGAAATACCTTCGTGATTGCAGCAATCCAGCTACAAAAAATGAATTATTGAATTGAATAAGCTTGTAAGCGCTTCGCCAGTTCATTTTGAGTGTATCTTCAAAAACGCTGTAATCACCAATGTCCTGCTTGAGTTGATTTTGCAATAACTGCCAATCGCCTCCACGCCAACGGTAAATACTCTGCTTCACATCCCCTACCACCATGCTGAAGCTTCCTTCATCAGCGGCATTTTTCACCAAAGGTTTGAAATTGTCCCATTGGAAAGCAGAAGTATCCTGAAATTCATCTATGAGGTAATTGCGATAAAGTGAACCCACCTTTTCATAGATATAGGGTGTCTCGCTATCGTTGATAATTTGATGAAGAAAGTCGGGTAAATCAGCAATGAGCATCACATCATTTTCATCACGATAGTCCTGTATTTTTCGATTGATTTCAGATAAAATTCCAAAGGTGTAGAAGTAGCGCAGTGACGCTTGGGCTGAATTATAAGCCATCATCTGCGTCTCCATGTGATGAATAATTTGATCATAAAAATCAGCCAAACCAGATTCAAGTACGGCCTCAAGTTGACTTAGATTTGGGTCTTTGTCTTTTAGCCAAGCGGCACGATCACCAGCTTTTTTTCTTTGTGTATCCGAAACCTCGAAAGTTGAGGACACTTTGTAGAATAGCAACGCCGGACTTTGGGTCTTCCCTCCTTTGAAGTCGGCAGGATCTAAGCCTGTGTCATTCAATAATTTGATTGCCTTTTCGCAAATAGAGTTAATTGTTTTTTCAAAAGTAAAACGGGTTTGATCGATACTCTTTTTAACCTCGGTGAAGAATTTCGGATTTTGACCAAGTGCCAAAATTTCCTTTGAGTATGGTTTAAATCCGTCTCTGAGAACTTCCTGCGCCAAGTTATTAATCTCCCTGCGGATATCCCATGATTCGCCGTTTTCTACTCGTTCTTCGGCGAACTGCATCAACCATTTTTTTAGATTCTTTCTATCGTCATTGCCCACCTCCTGCAGCATGTCATCCACAACTTTTTGCATGACAGCAGCAAGATCCAAATCAATAGAAAACGAACCTTGCAAGCCCATTTCTTTTGCAAAGGATCTGATAACCTGATGAAAAAAACTATCAATAGTAACCACAGAAAAGCGACCGTATTGATGTAAAATATCTGTGAGTGTGGTGGTGGCTATTTTTTTGATTTGAATATCTGAAATCTTGAGCGCTTCCTGCAATTCGGACTGTACTGGAGGATTTTTATCATCTGAAATATCCCTGAGCACAGAAACTATTCGCGACTTCATTTCTTCAGTGGCCTTATTGGTAAAAGTCACACCCAAGATATGTCTGAAGGCATTGGCACTTGCTAAAGCAATTTTGAGGTACTCCTTGGTAAGTGTATAAGTTTTGCCAGAACCAGCTGAAGAGCGATATATATGAAAAGGTTTATCCTGAGGTTTAATATCCACGGTTTAAAGATAGTTAATCATCACAGTGGAAAAAGGATTGGTTTGAAAGGAAAGCCAATTATTAACGCTACGTACTGGCTAAAAATATTTGTCACCTTATCAATCTTTCAATGTTACCGAATTGTTATCTAATTAATATTTACATAACTTGACCGTATCATTTAAGTAACAGAAGTCATGAAAACTATAATCGCAACCCTTTTTATAACTCTTCTTTTCACAGGAGCTACTTACGCAACTGGACCAAATGAAGCTGTAGCAGCAAAAGCTGCTAATCTTACAGAAGTGATCAGCAATATAGAATACCCTCTTTCTTCCAGAGAAAATGGAGTTGAAGGCCGGGTGATGGTTTTGGTTAAAGTAAACGCGAAAGGTGAAGTGACAGCAAGCAAGGTAATATCAACACCATGCAAAAATCTTCAAACTGCTGTTGAAGAAGGGATGTTGAATTTGAAATTCAGTCCAGCGCGAAATGCAAATGGAGAATTTATTGCTTCAACCGTTAAAATTCCAATAGATTTTAAATTGACAATCGACTAAGAAGTCAGTCGTTCGATAGATTCAGATACTTTATCAAAAGGGAATTTTTTAAGTTCCCTTTTTTGTTGCGCTACAATCTGTTCATTTCCCAAATTTCCGAGACTTCCGAGATGGGAGTGATTCAAATTTCTGTTTGGTATGTAAGTTCCAGCTTCGACTCTCTTCCCTACTTCCTTGTAAGCATCGCGAAATGGCATTCCTTCTAATACCAATTCATTGACCAACTCAACAGTAAATAGATAATCGTAGCGTGGATCATTGATGATTTCATCTTGAATGATTACCTGATTCAGCGCAAAATTAACAATCTCCAAACAATCTTTCAGAGACTGAATACCCGGAAAAAGTCGCTCTTTCAAACCCTGTAAATCACGATGATAGCCACTTGGCAAATTCGTCAGCAAGAGGGCTATTTCGTTTGGTAAAGCCTGAAGCTGATTGCATCGACCTCTGACCAATTCAAAAACATCAGGATTTTTCTTGTGGGGCATGATGCTCGATCCTGTAGTCAGTTCATCCGGAAACGAAAGGAATCCAAAATTCTGTCCCGCATACAAACAGATGTCCATGGACATCTTTCCGAGTGTAGCAGCTACGGCAGCTATGGCATTTGCCAACGCTTTTTCAGACTTACCCCGTGTCATTTGCGCATATACGACATTGTAATTTGGTTGTGCAAAACCTAACAATTCGGTTGTCATTTCCCGATCAAGTGGAAATGAAGATCCGTATCCAGCCGCAGAACCCAAAGGGTTTTTATTGGCAACATCATAAGCAGCCTTTAATGAATGAAGATCATCGGTAAGACTTTCTGCATAGGCTCCAAACCACAATCCAAAAGAGGATGGCATGGCCACTTGCATATGTGTATAACCAGGGATAAGTACATTTTTATATTTGTCACTTAATGAGATGAGGCTTTTAAAAAGCACATCTACTCCTGTGACAATCTGTTCTATTTCCCATCGAAAATACATTTTCAAATCCACTAAAACCTGATCATTTCTAGATCTGCCGCTGTGGATTTTCTTGCCCATTTCTCCCAGTCTTTCGGTAAGGATAAATTCAACTTGAGAATGCACATCTTCCACTTCATCCTTAATCACAAACTCACCATTGATAGCCAGCTGATACAGTGACTTAAGCTCCATGCTTAAAGCATCCAGTTCTGATTGCTCAAGCAACCCAATGGAAGTAAGCATCTTGATATGAGCCATGCTTCCAAGAATATCAAATGGTGCAAGCATCAAATCCAGGTTTCTATCGTCACCGATAGTAAAAGATTCAATTTTTTCATTGACGTTTATGGATTTTTGCCAGAGCTTCATTGAGAGTGTTTTACGATTTCAAAATTTTATTAAGCAGCGCGAGATATCCGGTAATTCCATCTCTAATTTCCGAGACATGAATAAATTCGTCTGCGGTATGGGATCGGGCGGATAATCCAGGCCCAATTTTTACAGTTGGAAAATTCATTAGGGCCTGGTCTGAAAGTGTCGGCGAACCGTATACACTGAATCTCAATGTATCAGCGGCCTTCAACATTACATGCTCTTTATCAATGAAAGAAGGCTGTAGTCTAGTGGATCGCTCCTTTACTTCAACACTCACATTTTCACGAATGATTTCCAACATTTGTTCGTTGGTGTAAGCATCAGTTCCACGCACATCTACCACAAAATGACACTCATCTGGTACTACATTGTGTTGATATCCTGACTTAATCATCGTCACAGACATTTTCACTGTTCCCAGATGTTCAGAAACTTTGTCAAAAGCATATGATTTAAACCATTCTATATCCTTTATGGCTTTATAAATAGCATTTTCTCCTTCATCGCGAGCAGCATGGCCAGACTTTCCATAGCTATAGCAGTCCAAAACCATGAGTCCCTTCTCTGCTATTGCCATTTCCATTTCTGTCGGCTCCCCAACAATGCCAAATGCGATGTTTTCAATTTCCGCTAATATGCTTGAGACTCCATTTTCCCCGGAAATTTCCTCTTCTGCTGTTGCTGCAAAGACTAGATTGTAGGTCATATTTTCCACATGATACAGATAGAGGAAGGTAAAAAGCAAGGAAACTAATGCACCGCCTGCATCATTACTTCCTAGTCCATATAATTTATCGTCCTTTAATATTGCCAGGTATGGATCAAGGGTATACCCTTGATTTGGTTTGACGGTATCATGATGAGAATTGAGCAAAACACAAGATTTTAATGCATCATAATGCTTATTATATGCCCACACATTATTCCCTTTACGGTGTGTGTCTACATCATTTTTCTTGAGATATTCTTCTAAGAGATCAGCAGTTTTATCCTCTTCTCTGCTCAGACTAGGTATTTCTATTAATCTGCGAAGAAAATTTACTGCTTCTTCATGTACATGATCAATATTATGCCTGAAGGATAGTGCCATTTACGGGATTACCGATTTGGTTGTATTTACATACTCTCACTGATTTAACGCCACTCTCCAACACATGAAAAGCATTATCCAATTTTGGAATCATTCCATCGTGGACTTTAAATTCAGATTTTAATATTTCGTATTTCTCTTTATCCAAAGAACGAATGATCGTTTCCGGATTTGATACATCTTCCATTACACCTTCCATTTCAAAAGTAAGAGAAAGTATTACTTCAAAATATTTCGACATAGCAATCGCTATTTCTGAAGCAATGGTATCTGCATTGGTATTTAATAATTGACCATAACCGTCGTGAGTAAGTGGTGCGATAACTGGGATTTTTCCCGAACTCATCAACTCTCTGAAAAAATCCACATTAACCTCCCGTATATCGCCCACCAAACCATAGTCGATTCCGGCTTTGATCGGTCGCTTTTTCGCTTTTATGCAATTGGCATCAGCCCCACACAATCCAATAGCATTGAGGCCATTGGATTGAAGTTGAGCAACAATTCGCTTGTTTACCAATCCGGCATAAACCATGGTAACAATTTCGATGGTCACTTCATCCGTAATCCTTCTTCCCTCTATAATTTTCGGTGAAACCCCAAGTTTTTCTCCCATTTGAGTTGCCGCCTTTCCGCCACCATGAATAAGCATTTTTGCTCCTTCTATTTTCTTGAAATCACTCAAAAAATCTGACAACATAAGCGGATCGTCGATGACCGCTCCTCCAATTTTGATTACGTTTAATGTCTTTTTCATGCCAATGGTCTATAGTTGCTGCAAAATTTCTTTTAGAACAATTTGGGCTGAATAAGTCCTGTTATTTGCTTGCTCAATCATTAAGGCATTTTTACTATTCATTACTTCATCGCTGATCACAACATTTCTCCTCACAGGAAGACAATGCATCACTTTTGCATGATTAGTAAATGCCATTTTTGACTCATCAATAATCCAATCGGGCCTATCTGCTATTTTTCCATAGTCAATATACGACGACCAGTTCTTAACGTAAACAAAATCTGCTCCTTCGAGCGCTTTTTGTTGATTATATTCAATAAAAGATGGGTTAACGAATTTTTCGGCAAGTTCCAAGCCTTCAGGATGAGTGATTACAAAATCTACATCTGCTTTTTGGATCCATTCAGAAAAGCTATTGGCGACTGCCTGCGGCAAGGCCTTTACATGAGGCGCCCATGAAAGCACCACCTTAGGTCGGTTAGTTTTTTGGTGTTCTTTGATGGTAATCAAATCTGCCAAAGATTGAAAAGGATGCAAAGTGGCCGATTCCAAACTAATAATTGGAACTCCGGCATATTTCACGAAAGATTGGATCAAATGCTCACTATAATCCATCTCGCGATCTTTTAAACCCGGGAATGATCTTACGCCAAGAATATCGCAATATTGCCCCATAACAGCAGCTGCTTCCGCTATGTGTTCAGCTTTGTCACCATTCATGATGGCTCCTTCTTCCGTTTCAATCTGCCAAGAATCCTGAGTCACATTCATCACCATCACCTCCATACCAAGGTTTCTTGCCGCCTTTTGCGTGCTCATTCTTGTTCTGAGACTTGAGTTGAAAAATAGCATTCCCAGGGTTTTATTTTTACCTAATTGCTGAAAAGCAAACGGATCTTTTTTGAGAGAAATGGCTTTATCAACCAAATCGTTTGGATTGGTCACGTCATTTACAGACAAGAAATTCTTCATGCTATTTGATATTTGAAATTCTTTCGTACGATACCATCAATCCTTTGATAATGGCCGAGCTTAATCCCTGATGCTCCATTTCGTTCAAACCAGCAATGGTGCAACCTTGAGGGGTTGTCACCTTGTCTATTTCAACTTCGGGATGTTGATTATTTTCTAAAATCAATGAAGCTGCCCCTTTAGCAGTCTGTACAGCAATTAGTTGTGCCTCATCTGAATGGAATCCCATTTGAACACCGCCTTGAGTGGCTGCTCTTAAAAAACGCATAAAAAATGCGATTCCACTAGCTCCAAGAACGGTTGCTGCTTGCATGAGTTTTTCATCAATGATCAAGGTTTTTCCCAAAGCATCAAATAAAGTTTGGATCTCTTTCACTTGCTCCTCGTCCTGGTGTGAACAGATACAAGTCATCGACTCTCCAATAGCAATTGCCGTGTTTGGCATGGCTCTGATCACTTTGGCTTTTATTGAAATTTGAGATTCAATCTCCTCCAAAAGTACACCCGTAATGACGGATACTAAGATATGGTCTTTAGTGAGCACCGGATTGATTTCCTTCAGCACATTAGGAAGCTGCTTTGGCTGCACGCAAAGCATGACTATCCGTGCCTGACTCACTGCGTCAGCATTGGATTTCAACGTTTGATACCCCTTTGCCTGGAGATAGCTTATACTTTCGAGATGTCTTCGTGTAAGCAAAATATCATTACTGATGCGAAGGCTTTTTTCAACAAGTCCTTCTGCAATTGAAACACCCAAATTTCCTGCGCCAATTATTGCTATTTTGTTTTCAATCATCATTTGAATATTAGAATGCTGCAGATTTAATTTTTAGCCCAGCTTGCTCGTCAAGCCCAAACATAAGATTCATATTCTGAATCGCCTGTCCAGAGGCACCTTTCAATAAGTTGTCGATCACGCTGATGATTATTAATTTATTATCATACTTTTCGAGATATATCAAAGCTTTGTTGGTATTGACTACTTGTTTTAAATCAGGGTTGGAATCCACTATATGAACAAATAATTCCCCTTTATAAAAATCCCGATACACCTTTCTGGCTTGTTCCAGGCTTACATCAGTATCAAAATAGGAGGTAATGATAATCCCTCTTGTAAAATTACCTCTGTAAGGAATGAAATTGATTATAGATGTTTTACCCGAAACTTGTGTCATACTTTCACCTATTTCATCAAGATGTTGATGGGTGAATGCTTTGTAAACACTCACATTGTTGTTTCTCCAGGAAAAATGAGAAGTAGCACTCAAGGATTGTCCTGCTCCAGTTGAGCCCGTAATTCCTGATGAGTGAATATCGGATTGGATGATTCCGGCTTTGGCTGCTGGCAGCAGCCCCAGCTGGATGCATGTTGCAAAACAGCCTGGATTGGCGATTTTATTTGAATCCTTAATCTGTTCTTTATTAAGTTCGGGAAGTCCATATATGAAATCATTTCCAGGACTTTTCAATCTGAAGTCATGACTCAAGTCAATGACCTTTAGGTGATTAGGAAGTTCATATTGTTCCATGAATTTGATGGATTCTCGATGGCCTTTGCAAAGAAAAAGAACATCCAGTTCATCAAAATTCACATCCTTTGAAAACTTAAGATCAATTTCGCCAATCAGATCGCGATGAATTTCAACTACCGAAAGTCCTGCTTGACTTTCGCTTTGAGCAGCGACGATTGTTGCTTCTGGGTGATTGATCAACAAGCGAAACAATTCCCCTGCTGTATAACCGGCCGCTCCTATGATTCCAACATTAATCATCTTTACTCATATTGTGCACCTTGTGGTAGATCATGTTCTGATTACCAAAAATTTTTGCGAAACCTTTTACATCATCAGCTGACCATGCGTTGTTCATTTCTCCGTATTTTCCAAATGAAGATTGCATCAAATCAAATTCAGATTCGATACCAACAATGTAAAAACGGTAAGGAGAAAAATGCACTTTCACTTTTCCAGTTACAAATTTTTGAGATGATGTGAAAAAAGCTTCCAAATCCCGCATGACAGGATCCAGTTAATGACCCTCATGTAGCAAATTTCCATATGTAAGTGCCAATTGATCCTTGATCAAAAGCTGATTTTTTCCCAGCACATGTTTCTCCAAAGCATGGTGAGCTTTAATTACGACTAAAGGTGCAGGTGCTTCAAAACCAACACGTCCTTTGATTCCGATAATGGTATCACCCACATGTATATCACGACCGATTGCATATTTAGATGCTATGGCACCTATTTGTTCTATGCACTCAATAGGAGACAAATTCGAACCATTTAAACCAACTGGTTCACCCTTTTCGAAAGAAATCTCTATTTCTTCAGATTCAGTAGTTACCAATTGGGATGGAAATGCCTGTTCGGGTAAATATTTGTCCGAGGTTAAGGTTTCTTTCCCTCCAACTGAAGTACCCCAGAGTCCCTGATTCACTGAATAGAGTGCTTTCTCCCAGTTTCCTTCTATGCCATTTTCAATTAAAAAACTGATCTCCTCTTCTCTTGATAGTTTCAAATCACGGATAGGTGTGATGATTTCTCTTCCCGGACACATGATATTAAAGATCATATCAAATCGCACCTGGTCATTGCCAGCACCTGTACTTCCATGAGCAATAGCATCTGCATTTAAAGCATTGGCGTGTTTGGCTATTTCTGTTGCTTGAAACACTCGTTCAGCACTTACTGAAAGCGGATAAGTGTTGTTTTTAAGTACATTTCCAGC
>JBLICU010000042.1:0-28763 GCA_047632435.1 Cyclobacteriaceae bacterium | reverse complement strand
ATATCCACTGATCCGTTGAGAAAACGGTTAATACAATTTTTATGGCAAAAATCAAGAGAAATCGTATCTTGATCGAAGAACTGTCAAAATTTAATTCTAAAAAAAATATATGAATCTTTCCATCAACAACCTGTCTAAAACCTACCCAAATGGGATACAGGCGCTAAAGGATATTTCACTTGAAATTCCTGTAGGAATGTTTGGTCTACTTGGGCCAAACGGCGCAGGAAAATCTTCATTGATGCGAACCATCGCCACTTTGCAAGAGCCGGATTCCGGATCCATTCAACTCGGTGAAATCAATGTATTGACACAGAAGGATGAAGTAAGAAGAATTCTCGGATATCTACCACAAGAGTTTGGTGTGTATCCTAAAGTTTCCGCTGAAGATCTCCTAAATCATGTGGCTGTATTGAAAGGTATTGTAAATGGTAAAGAGCGTAAGGAATTGGTGAAAGCCTTACTCTACAAAACCAATCTATATCAGCATCGCAAGAAAAATCTGGGTGGATACTCTGGTGGTATGAAACAAAGATTTGGGATAGCGCAGGCACTGATTTCTGATCCAAAATTGATCATCGTGGATGAACCTACAGCCGGATTAGATCCTGCTGAAAGAAATCGATTTTTAAACCTGCTCAGCGAGATTGGTGAAAACACGGTGGTGATACTTTCTACTCACATCGTGGATGATGTGCGCGAATTGTGCACTAAGATGGCCATAATCAATCAAGGCGAGGTTCTTTTGACAGGTAATCCTATCGAAACCATAAAGGAAATAGAAGGAAAAATTTGGAGAAAGACAGTAGAAAAAGAATCCCTTGAAACATATAAAAATAGCTTTACTGTCATTTCTGAAAGATTAATTGGTGGAAAACCAGAAATACATGTTTTGAGTGACACCAGACCAGACAATAGTTTTGATCCGGTGAGTGCCGATCTGGAAGATGTTTACTTCTCCAAAATCATTGAAAGTACCAGCCAAACAATTTCAGCCTAATATCACGACTATGTTAGAATTTATCAAATTTGAACTACGCTACAGGTTCAAAAGGCCAGTTACTTATATCTATTTTGTGATCATCCTGGCCATGTCATTTATTGCAATAGCCACGGATGTCGTTCGTGCTGGCGGCAGTGGTGGTAAAGTCATGGAAAATGCGCCAGTCGTTTTATCAGCAATGATGCTCGCCATTATGATTTTCGGGATTTTTATTACCTCCGCAATAATGGGCGTTCCCGTTCTCAGAGACTTTGAGCATAAAACTGATTCCATGATTTTTACTACCCCGGCAAGTAAAATCAGCTATCTCAGCGGAAAGTTTATTGGTTCATTTCTCACTATTCTTTTTATCATATCCGGGTTGCTGATAGGTTGTGTTCTGGGCCAGCTTATTCCCTGGCCATGGCTGGACAATGCCGATCGATTAATGCCATTTAGCTTTCAATATTATTGGAACCCGTTCACAGTATTTGTGTTGCCCAACTTATTTGTTTTCAGCGCTATTTTCTTTGCCGGTGGAGCCCTAGGTAAAAGAATGGTGGTAGTTTATGCACAGGGGATCGTCCTGTTTATGGGTTACTTGGCCGCCTCCCAGTTTCTTTCTCAGATGGACAATCAGGACTTGGCTTCAATTTTAGATCCGTTTGGATTCGGAGCACTGGAAGTGATGACCCAATACTGGACTGTAGCAGAACAAAATAGCAACCTCATTCCATTCTCAGGAGCTATTCTCAACAACAGATTGGTATGGTCGGCCATTGGGGTAATTGCACTCTTCCTCACCTATTTTGGCTTCAGTACCAACCAAGCTGGCAATGCCTCAAAAAAGACTCAAAAGAAAGGCAAGCAGATGGTACGTGAGCTTATTAATAATATTACCATTCCGGCAAGCCATCCTGTCTATACTATCGGTGCACAATTCATTCAGATTAGAAGCCTGACATGGTTCTATTTTAAATGGATTGTTAAACAAGGTCCATTTCTATTTATCACTTTCGCTGGAATCTGCTTTTTACTAATCATTGGACTGACTGCAGGTAAAGGTGCCTACGATATAGAAGTTTTTCTTACCACTGGCAGGGCGGTGCAGCTTATTGGTTCTTTCAACTTATTTTTTATCATCATTACTGTTTTTTATACTGGTGAAATCATCTGGAAAGAGCGTGACGTAAACATGAATCTGATCTACGATGCACTGCCTTTTAAAAACTATATCAGTCTGGCTGGTAAGTTTTTGGGAATGGTGCTCATGGCAATTTTCCTTTTGGCTGTACTCATGTTTTTTGGAGTGCTATTACAAATCATCAAAGGATACCCGAATATTGAATGGAGTGTTTATTTCATGGGCCTATTCACGGATACTTTAGCTGTAATGGTGCTTTACCTTATTCTCGGATTATTCATACAAGCCTTGATCAATCACAAGTTTGTCGGGTTCGGACTCATGTTCATTTTTTATATATCTTTTCTTATCCTTGATGAGTTAGGTATCGAGCATACCATGTTTTATTTTGGGCGTGCGGATTTGGGAAGTTATTCGGAAATGAATGCTTATGGTCATTATGCTGTCCCATTTTCATGGTTTAATCTATACTGGTTTGGACTAGCTGCTGTTCTGTATGCCATTGCCATTTTGTTTACTGTGCGCGGGTTGGATGGCAAGTTTAGTGTGAGACTGAAACTAGGGAAACTAAGGCTCAACACACAAGCTACAGTTACGATCATTGGAGCCTTATTGGTATTTGTGCTAAGTGGTGCATTCATTTATTACAATACCAATGTCATCAATGAATATAAAAACTCCGATGATAAAAAGGATTCACAAGCCGAATACGAACGTGCGCTGAGCCAATATCAGTTTATGCTTCAGCCCAAAATTATAGACACATATGTCGAAGTGGAACTCTATCCAAAAGGCAGAGATTTTAGCGCCAAAGGCTTTTACATTTTGAAAAACAAATCATCGGAAACAATTTCTGAACTTCATATACAGGAATCTGTGGATACCAATTTATCCACTGTTTTAGAATTTGAAAACGATACGCAAGTCAAAGAACGATTTAACGATTTCAGATACACCATTTATGCATTAAACAAGCCACTAGAACCCGGAGATTCACTCAAAATGTCTTTTGAAGTTAATTTCAATACCCAGGGATTTAAAGAAAGTGGATCCAACAACGATGTTGTTTACAATGGTACTTTTTTCAACAATATGGATTACTTCCCAGGCCTTGGCTATAATGATGGATTTGAGTTGGGGGATGATGATGATCGAAAGGAGCGCGACATGGAAATCAAGGAGCGCATGATGGAAAGAGATGATCCACATGGAATCGCACAAAGCTTATTTGGCGATGACGCTGACAAGATCCGTTTTGAAATCATCGTGGGAACAGATTCATCACAGATTGCCATCGCACCAGGTTACTTGCAAAAGAAATGGTTTGACAAAGATCGCGTGTATTTCCACTACAAAATGAATGTCCCGATGGTCAACTTCTATTCGGTTGTATCGGCAGATTATGAAGTGATCACAGATTCTTGGAAATCACCAGATGATTCATTGCCACCAGTCAAGTTGGAAATTTATTATCACAAAAGCCACCAATACAATACGGATCGTATGCTGAACGGCATGAAGCAGTCCTTGAGTTATTACTCCAAAAACTTTAGTCCTTTTCAATATCAGCAGCTTCGAATCATGGAGTTTCCGAAATACAGATCATTTGCCCAGTCGTTTGCCAATACGGTTCCGTTTTCAGAAGGCATAGGTTTTATCCAGAATATTGGGATTGAAGATATAGATCTTCCTTTTTACGTGACAGCACATGAGATTGGTCATCAGTGGTGGGGACATCAGGTTACAGAAGCGGGTGTCAAAGGAAATGCCATGCTCAGTGAAACACTGTCACAGTATTCGGCACTTATGGTGATGAAACAAAACTTCTCACCTGAGATTATCAAAGAATTCCTCAAACACGAATTGGATAGGTACCTGAGCGGGAGAACTTTTGAACAGAAAAAGGAAATGCCCCTGGAGTTAGTGGAAGGTCAGGGATATATTCATTACAATAAAGGATCGCTTGTTATGTATGCCCTACAGGATTATGTAGGAGAAGACAGCATTAATGCCGCTCTCAAAAGATTTGTACAGGATTGGGCTTTTAAAGATGCGCCTTACCCTACTTCAGCGGATCTGATTGAATACTACCGAAGCGTGACACCCGATAGTTTGCAATACATCATCACTGATATGTTTGAAACGATCACGCTCTACGAAAACAAAACTACCACTTCGACTTATGAAGAAAAAGATGGAAAATATAGTATAGATCTTACGGTCAACTCAATCAAATACAGGGCAGATAGTCTTGGGAATGAAAATGCCATTCCGCTTAGCGATTGGATAGATGTAGGTGTATTTACCGAAGACAAAAAAGGCAAGGACAGCCTGATTTATTTGAAGAAACACAAAATCACCTCTGAAGAAACGAAGCTATCTATCACGGTGGAACAAAAGCCAATCAAAGCCGGTATAGACCCAATCAATAAACTGATAGATCGAAACCCTGATGACAACCTGAAAGAAGTGGAATTAAAAGAGCCAATTTAAGATTGGTTCTTTCTTTGTGCGTCATGGTAAACATTTTATAAAATTATAATAAAAAAGGCTCCTACTTTGTAACTGCTCAAGTACAAAATCTTGATTTTGTTAAATTTTTGTCATGAATTTTGCCTGTAAAAGTCAAAAATTACGCCAATACATGCCTTTTGTAATTTTTATAGCCACGGGTTTAAACCTGTGGCTATAAAAATTAAGTAACCGCGGTGCTGAGAGTACACTTTCCCTACCTGAGTAGTCACCCTACTTTTAGTCTGAAAACAAAAAACAACTTCATCAGTGGAAGGATTCAGAAATTTAGCCAATATGATTCCATTGAATACTGTTATGAAAACATCACATCAATAACGAACGAATGACTGTTAATGGCGCCATTCCTTTTTTGAAATTATAATTTAAAAGCTATTTGAGAAAACTAGATAAATCCTAAAACATCGCCAGTTAAATCAAGTTATAGTTTCTTAGCAATTGCATGTTGTCGATTCCAATGCAACCATCATTTTTTCTATTTTAGTCGACTGTGCAATTGTCTTGGTTGGAAATAAAATTTATGATTTTTGTCATATCCTTTTTGCGTTAGGGTTGACTATTCTTAATTCATTATTTAGAAACATTCTAAATAAAGTTACTAACTTTGCCTTCCAAATAATTAGACCATAGCATAGTCATAATGAGAAAAGTATCTGTTCTTCTTTCAGATTTTCAGTTCCTCACACGAGAGGGATTGATCCATATGATCGAGAACAATGATGACTTTGAGTTGGTCGGCGTGAATGACGGACCTGAGGGTTTACTTGAGGTGATTCTGGATCAGCACCCAGACGTGCTATTGCTGGATTATCAACGTCAGGATCCAATTTTAATCACTTTACTCAAACAGATCATACAATCTCAGGCTACCAACGTGCTGATCATCACCAACGACAGCAACAAGGAACACATCCAGAATTTGCTCAAAATGGGGATCAAAGGCATTGTGACAAAAGGATGTAGCAAGCTGGAAATTGTCAATGCCATTCATTCGGTCTCCAAGAGTAATCGCTTTTTTTGCAACAAAGTCTTGGATCTGGTGATGGCACCAAAACAGGAAGAACCCAACTGTCTGCCAACGGAACTTTCACCTAGAGAAAATGAAGTATTGCAACTAATTACCAAGGGAATGAAGACAAGTGCTATCGCAGATCATTTGCATGTTAGCATCCATACTATAAATTCGCATCGCAAAAACATTTTGAAAAAACTTAACCTGAAATCTCCGGCTCAACTGATCGTTTTTGCTATGGAATCAGGGATGGTGAAATATTAAACTTCAATATCGATATATTTTGACACTGGATCAGCTACCGACAAATCATCCTGCTATCATACATGCGATAACCAAGAATAGCCTGACTTCTAAACTGGTAGATATGGGACTGTACCCAGGAAAAGAGATTAAGATCATTTTCAAAGCTCCATTTGGTGACCCTATCGCAATAGATATTGACGGATATACGCTTTCTCTCAGAAAAAGTGAAGCATCACAAATTGAGCTCATATAAGATGAAGGTAGCACTTGTCGGCAATCCAAATTCCGGAAAAACCTCCATTTTCAATCTTCTGACAGGTCTGAATCAAAAAATCGGTAACTACCCGGGAATTACGGTAGACAAAAAATATGGGGATCTATCAGGTTCCAAAGAAATAAAAATACTTGATCTTCCTGGTACTTACAGTATTTATCCTAAAGCGAAAGATGAGGAAGTAGTCTCCGAAGTATTGGGAAACAAAACCCATCCTGACCATCCTGACCTGGTATTGGTGATTGCAGATATTACCAATCTCGAGCGTAACCTATTGCTTTACTCACAAATCCACGACATGGGTTTGCCAGTTATCATTGTACTCAACATGATGGATCTGGCGCATAAAAAAGGCCTTGTTGTAGATCCAGAAAAGCTCAATGAACTCTTTGGTGCCGTAGATACCATTCCTATAAATGCCCGCAACAAAGAAGATGTCTTATTGGTAAAGGAAGCCATCATTAGATATCATAAGCAAGAATCTCATGAGCTAACATCACCAATTTTGAAAGGTGAGTTTTCCGAAATTGACACACTCAATGCCGAGCCACTTGCGCAAGAAGATTGGGCAGAAAAAAGATTTAAGAAGATTCATCAGATGCTTGGCTTTTGCTTTAAGAAACCAGAAAATACCAAAAGCAAAACACAGCAATTTGACAAGATAATCACCCACCCTATTCTAGGATATGCCTTCTTTTTAGGATTGTTGTTTTTGATTTTTCAGGCCATCTATGCTTGGGCAGAGTGGCCCATGGATTTGATCGATTATGTATTTCTCAATATGAGTCAGTGGGTTAAGTCTACCTTACCAGAGGGCGTGCTTACCAACCTTATAGCCGAAGGACTAATCCCCGGACTTGGTGGCGTGGTGATTTTCATCCCTCAGATTGCGCTGCTTTTCTGCTTTATCTTTTTCATGGAAGAAAGTGGCTACATGGCACGTGTGGTATTTATCCTTGATCGATTGATGCGCCCTTTTGGTTTGAATGGAAGAAGCGTGGTGCCACTCATTTCGGGTGTTGCCTGCGCCATACCAGCCATCATGGCTACCAGAACCATCGACAACTGGAAGGAGCGATTGATCACCATTATGGTGACACCTTTGATGAGTTGCTCGGCCAGGTTACCTGTTTATACTCTGTTGATTGCGCTGGTCATTCCTAATCAAATGATCGGTATTTTCAATCTGAAAGGTCTCGTGCTGATGGGGTTGTATTTGCTTGGTCTAGTGGCTGCCTTGTCGGCGGCACTTGTATTCAAATTGATCATCAAATCAAAGCAAATGAGTTTTTTGGTGATGGAGCTACCAAGCTACAAAATGCCAAGGTGGAACAATCTGCTTTATACCATTTATGAAAAAGTCCAAATTTTCGTTTGGGAAGCAGGGAAAATCATTGTGGCTATTTCTGTAGTTCTTTGGGTGCTTGCTTCCTACGGCCCTCCCGGACGCATAGATGAAGCCATAAGCAAAATTGAAGTTCCAAGTGAAGAAGATCAAATGGCCGAATATGACAATAAAGTGACTTCCATAAGTTTGTCAAATTCTTATATTGGTATTCTAGGTCATGCAATCGAACCTGCTATCAGACCTTTGGGATACAACTGGCAAATCGGCATTGCGTTGATCACTTCCTTTGTGGCGAGAGAAGTATTCGTAGGTTCCATGGCAACCATTTATAGCGTAGGTGAAGATTTTGAAGAAAACGTCACCTTGCTGGAGCGCATGCGTAGCGAAAAAAATCCTCAAACAGGTGCAAAAATTTATACCATGGCATCAGGGCTTTCATTGATGGTTTTCTATGCCTTTGCCATGCAATGCATGAGTACTCTGGCCATCGTGTTGAGAGAAACAAAAAGCTGGAAATGGCCAATGATTCAATTGGTATATATGTCAGTGCTTGCTTATATTTCAGCCTTTATTACTTTTCAAATCTTTCAATTATGATACAGCTCAGTATCGTTATATTGATTTTCAGCCTTTGCTCTTTCTTCCTATTGCGAAGATTATATAGAGCATTCAGTTCAAATCATGATTGTGAAGGATGTGCAGTGGCCCAATTGCACCAAAACAAAACTCACTAGTCTTAGTGAGTAATTGCACTAGCGCTGGCTATTGATCGCGATGAACTTATTGGCGTACATTTGCATTATCTAGATTAATTCTAAATAAGAGTTTACAATGTTTGATTTAAACTACAGCGAAGAGCATCCATCCAGCATTTCCTTCAAATCTGAAGGTATGATAAAGATGGATGAGTGTGTGTTTAAAAAATGCTGTGAGAAATTCAAAAAGAAGAAAAAGAAGCGTTGCAAAAAATGCCCCGATTAATGATTGCTACATCAAATTTAGATTCTTCACTTAATCAGATCTATCATACCTCCAACACCGCTCTTACACAATGCGATGTTTCGGAGAAGTTTATCATGCGCCTTTTTGATCAGGAGATATCATTGAGCATCTGCGCACTGATCGCATTCAAAAAGAAAATTCAGGATGTTGATTTGGCTGGGATGTTTGAAATGGATCATGCCGACATTGAGATCATATCTCTTTCCTATTGCGATAGAATATTTGCCTTGTCCATTCTTGAAATACTGGAGCTGCGCGAACTATTCTCAGGAGCCTTTGCCATGCTGGAACTCAACAGCATGATCCACAAAGAGCTTGTAAGAAAGGTGTTGTAACGTAACATTTTCCCTATTCACTTAATTAGATTTAATATAAATACCAATTAGACATCACATCTGTGGCTGTTTTCTATTTCCTTTGCTAAATTGAAATAAACAGAAAAACGATGAAGGACATATTAAGAAGACATCAGGTACTGAAAGAAGAGATAGTGACTATCATCAACAAACAGGTGAAGATGGAGGCCAAATCATCAGCCGCTTATTTGGCTATGGCATCATGGTGTGATGTGAATGGATATGACAACAGTGCTGACTTCTTTTTCAATCAAGCTGAAGAAGAACGCAAACACCAATTAAAATTGTTTCATTATTTGACAGATATGGAGTGCCACGCGATCTCACCTTCGGTAGCAGAATCTCAGCATGATTTCCCATCTCTGCGTTCTGTATTTGAATCCGCTCTGGAGCACGAAATTGCTGTGACTGACGCTATTCACGATATCGTGAGAGAATGCAGGAAATACGGAGACATAGCAACTGAAGAGTTTATGAGATGGTTTGTGCAGGAGCAAATCGAAGAAGAATATGTAGCCAGAAGAGTGCTTGAATTGTTTGATGTACTTGGTGAAGACAAGCTCGCTTTGGGCATGTTCGAAGAAAGAGTGCTCAACGTGACTTATCCTGGAGCTGCGGCTGCCGGCGCTTAAAATATTCGTTTGAAAATATTAATAGGAGAATCAGAAATGGTTCTCCTTTTTTCTTGCTATCACATCTCAAGGGTCGAAAGTCAAGTTTTGCAGTGCATAATTTGACAATTCATAGAAAAAATCCTGCAACACAATTGGACAGCTCACATTTATGTCTTTGTTTAATAGACTCCTTGTAATTTCGTTTTAATGAAAATAGGTCTGATCTCCGACACACATTATCACCTTGATGAAAAGGTATTTGAGTACTTCAAAGATTGTGATGAAATCTGGCATGCCGGCGATATAGGCGGCATGGATCTTCTCAAAGAATTGGAAGCATTCAAGCCCACCATGGCTGTATGGGGAAATATTGATGATCACGAGGTAAGAGCAGCCACTACAGAAGGTCATGTTTTCGAAAGAGAGGGTGTTCGTGTATTGATTACGCATATCGCTGGAAAACCTCCAAAATACAATAAGACAGTTTACCAGCACATTCTCAGACACAAGCCTAGACTGCTGGTTTGTGGTCACTCACATATCCTGAAAGTAATGCCAGACAAGGCAAACAACCTAATATACATCAATCCCGGCGCTGCTGGTATTCACGGATTTCATAAAATCAAAACCATCATGCGTTTTGATTTAAATGCAGGGAAAATTGAAAAAATGGAAGTGATTGAATTGGGTTTGAGAGGAAATCTCAATCAAGATTAAACTCCTTTTCCATGGCCCGACATTCCTTGCACTCGTTTTTCCAACCAAAGGCAAAATATTTTGTAGGCTGAATATTCTCAGAAACCATCCTTGGGATAAAGTGAAACTAGTCTTGGTTCGTTAGAAAAATCCTCCTCGGATGAAAGCAGTGTCACTACCAATATCAATTCTTCAAAGCTTATTTGCGAATTTTTTTGTGCCATTTGTCACGCTGTTTTATTTCGCGAAAATTCCTCTTTGAAAAAGCGGTTGCTGGTCTTTCCTATCCAGAGACCATTCTTTCCATTTAGATAATCCAATCTCCAAAGGAGTTTTAATTTTCCAATCCAACAATACCCTTCCTTTTGATGTAGAAAATCGAAATGCATGGCCAAAGGAATTTACATCTGTCGTGGACATTATAAGTGACTTAGTCAACTTGTATTGATAAAGTTTTTGAGAACTCCAGCCTAAAGCATAGGCGAAAGAATAAGGTATGGGAAACGACTTGAAGTTCAGGTTAAAAAGCTGAGCGAGCAGCAGACTTAATTCCTTCAAGTTGGTCTTAGAGTTTTCATCTAATATGAGAAAATCTTCATTTTTAGTTGACTCATTCGTTAATGTCAAAATTAGCACATCAATAAGATCATCAATATATACAAAACTGATGTTGAATTTGCCTCGATCCCATATTGGTAAAATGCCAGATTTAAGTTGGTGCAAAATAGAAGGTATAAATGCATTGTCCCCCGGTCCATATACCCAGCCTGGATATATTATTGTTGTTTGGATCTCATCCTCTGAGATTTGCTTTACCAGTTTTGTTGCTTCAATCTTAGTATCTGCATATGGCTCTGACCAGTATTTATAAGGGGAAGTCTCCGTAAAGATTTCATTTTTATCTGGCAACCCAAATACATCACTTGTGCTGATATATATAAGTTTTTTGACACTATTTTTTCGACACAATTGACAAATATTTTGTGTCCCTAATACGTTTGATCTATGAAACTCAGCATATGGCATAACCGAGTTCACCAGCGCTGCAGCATGAAATACATAATCTACGTCTGAAAATACCCCTTCCAATTGTTGGGCATTGCATATATCCGCTTTATAGACCGCAAATTGACTTCTTGATGTATTGTCTAACAAGTATTGAAAATCACTTGAATACTCATCTTGTCTGGACACTACCCGAACTTTGTATCCTAGGCTAATCAACCGCTTCGTAAGAGCAAAGCCAATAAAACCAGTCCCCCCTGTCACTAGTATCCAATTATTAATATTCATGGAATATTTTTCACGTTTGAAGTACAGTATTTATGTTATTATAGGCTTACCATACTTGAATAAACAAAATAATAATGTCCAATAACGCACTTTGCAAACATATGCAATGATGCCGTTTCTATTTATAACCGCAGATTATAAATCATTTAAACTCATTCCTTTTATTAACTTCACCGCTCTTCAATGTACTACTTTTACTCAAAATAACCATATTAGTTAATTATACCAATTGAAAATAACGTATTAACTAATTATAAAGTCTGGAATACAGTCCGTTATTCTCAGCCAAATATTTTTTTATCCGATGTTTAATATTTTTTCATATTAGCATGGAAGGTCAAAGTGATCTTCCACCATCCAGCACTCTTTGCATTCTTTTTTCCAGCCAAAAGCAAAATATTTTGTTGGTTGAATATTGCAAGTAAGTGGCAGGCCATTTTTCGGATAAAGCTGGAATTTAGTATTAGTTCTTTGTATGAAATCATCCATGGACGAACCTAACGCAATAAAGGTTGTATTTGGGTTACGTTCAAACCATTCTGGAATAATGATTTTTGCTAACATTCCACAGATAAGAATCACAATAGCCCCGTCTGGAAACAGTCGGTCTTTAAGTTCGTCATAAAGAAGGTACGAGTTTTTGAATGGGACGATGATTTGATTTTCTTCCTTTATCTCTACCCCCAGTTTTTCAAAAATATCCAGTTTTTGGTATTCATTCTTCACAAAAAAGACTTGACGATCTTTCATGTGGTTAATAATATTTGGAAAAAAACGTGGATTATGATGGAGTGACATTGCCGGTACGACATTTTTTTGCCCAGCAACTAATTCATCTGCCAATTTCCTCAATCTTGGGTGATGTGTGCTGCAAGGCACGCCCACATAATATCTCTCCTGATCCAGTTTGAGTGCTTTTGTAAGTTGACTGCCAAGTTGTTTAGTATATTTCTGCTGACGTCTTCCAAACCATGTCTCTGAATGATCTTCATTGATGTACTTTTTAATAAAAGTAAGTTCTCCATCATTGAAGTGAGCGAAAGTGAAGCCTTCATTCCGTTCTAAATGTTGTAGAAATTTTTTCATCGTTTGTTTCCATTCAGTACTGGCATTTGCTGAATATCTAAATATCCTGAAAAGACGAGTCTCTCCTCGGTTGACGAGCCAAGCGTATAAAAATGAGGTTAGAGACTTTAGGTAAGAAGTAAAAGATTTCAGAAAAACATCAACCCCTTTTCTACCAGGAGATATGTTTTTTAATCGCTTCGATATTCTCCCTAAATCACCTGAAGTGATCCAAATGGATGGATTTGTTTTTTGTCTTTTATTGAAAGCTATGTCTCCGTCTGAGTGATCAATATCCCATAAATTATCCTGAAAATGAGTTTTCTGGACTTTAACCAAGGAAGCAGTCTCGTATCGTAGAAAAAGATCCGTATGCATCCACGATAACATTGGCCATTTGAATGCACTTCGCCTTCCTTCGAGATTACCGAAAAGCTCCTGATTACGGTCAAGCTTAATGATCAGGTCAGAAGAAACTGCATTCAGTAAATAATCGATATAAAACCTGGTAAACAAGTCGTGAATCGAAAACCCTTCGGGGTATTCGTGTTTGATTTGGGCGATTAGATTTTTAATGGAGCCCACTTTACCAATAAATGCATTGGAATCTAGATAGTGATAGACAGATTTTGGTCTAGGGTAGAACTTCCAGAAATAGTATCGAAGCACATCATCATCGCAGTGAAAAGCTGCACTTGCCGCAAATAGAATGTCACAGTTTTGTCTTTCAAAACCTATGGCATACTCACTTTCCATAGCTTTTGTAATTACATGATCAGCATCCATGATCAACACTACTTCATTATCACCAAGAGTTTCAAGAAAATTACCAAGAGATGTCAAAGACTTTCTGCCTAGTTTCACTGCGTTGGGATAATCAGCAAAAAAGCTTGAATCGCTAACTATTGAGCCGAAAATCCCAATTTTGAACTTCATTAATTATTTACTTTTTTGGCGATTGAACTAAATATATTATAATATTCGTCAACCATCCTTTTCCACGAAAAACTATGCTCCAAATTGTAAGTTCTATATTGCTCTGAAAGGTGACTCAATTGCGCAGGGTCTTGCAATAGTGATCTAATTTTAGATAGCCAAGCTTCTTTATTTGATGCCTCAACCAATATACCATTTTTACCATTTTCTATTGCCGAAGTAATCCCTTCTATTTCAGACGCAACACAAAGGGTTCCATTTGAAACTGCTTCAAGTGCAACCAGCCCAAAACCTTCAAAATCGCCTTCTACTTTCACATTAGGCATTACAGAAATATCTGCCAGCTCAACCAGCGCATTCAATTCCTCATAAGAAAGATGATTAATTCGCTTTACTCTGTCGTGTAAACTGAGCTCTTGTATAGCCAACTCAATTTCTAGCTCATCTGTGCTCAATCCAGTAAAGAGAACCAAATTGTTAAATATGTCTTTTGGAAGAAGGCTTTTAAGCGTCTTAATCATGCCGATATTGGCTCTAGGGCCAATAATAAGGTAACAAACGTCTTCGGGTAACTCGTCCACAACATTCCTTATAAACCAGGAAAAACCCTTTCTTCTGACTCCCCTTCCTATTGAAACAATGATTTTTTTTCCCTTGGGGTTAAACCCATATTCAGAGCGAAGTTTGTTGGATATGAGTTCCCGATTTCTTTGAGAACCTGAATTGGGTTCAAATCCATTTTTCACCATAAAGACCTGATCCTCTCTTAATCCTCTCTTCAGGCACTCTTGTTTTGTCGCCTCACTCACTGCGATTATTGCAGCATACTTTGATAATTTTTCACGAACCCATTTTTGATAAAAGGCCAATGGAAAAACTATATCGAGTCCATGGATGGTGGCAATCATGGGGACCTTGGTTTGACCAATTAGTCTTGTAAGCACAAAGGCCATCAGCCCATCATTAACATAGATGACCGAGATGTTTGGATTGGCCTTTAATATTTTCTTAGCTTTTCGTACGACTGTCATGAAAAACCGAATCTTTGACACTCCTTCGGTTTGAATCAGCTGATGAACTTTAGTTTTAGCCTCAAGACCCTGAACTAGCTCGAAACAATGCTTTTGCATTCCACCAATTGAAGGTGGGTATTTATGAGAAATAACAAGAATTTCGGAATGTTCTTTCAAAATATTTGATTCTGAGAAAGTATCACCATTATGGAAACTGAGGTATCCAATTACCGTTATTATTGTCCCTAAAGAAATGATTTCACAAATATCAACTAATCACCAAGCTTAGACAACTTATGTTTTAATATTGTTAATTTAGCCTTCAGCTTTATTTTAGAAAGGCAAATTCCAGCAGAATCAATGTATCAATCAGGTGAGTGAAGTCAAAAAAATCCGCATTGCTTTTTTTGCGGACATTTTGGAGGAAAATGTGGATGGAGTTACTCATACTTTATATCAGATAATAAAGTATGCACCAAAGAATCAATTTGATATCCTGTTTGTCACTCCTCATCCCCCAAAAAAAGAGACGATTTTTCCTTTTAAAATCGTAATCAGCCCAGGGTTGAAAAATCCTTTCCAAACAGATTACAGGATAGCTCTTCCATTTTTAAGGAGATCAATAAAACAAAAACTTGATAAGTTTAAGCCTCAGATCATTCATTTCACAACACCATCTCTTTTAGGCCAATATGCTTTAAATTATGGTAAAAAGAATGGTATTCCTGTGTTGACTACCTATCATTCACATTTTCCAGCTTACATAGAATATTACTTCCGATACATACCACTCTCTTACAGTGTCTTATTCCCAATCCTCAAAAAATTTCTTTGGGTATATCCTAAGTGCGATTTGACGCTAGCTCCATCTGTAGAAATGAAAGAATTCTTGATGGAAAATAATGTCGAAGAGAAGAAAATTCGTTTATGGAAAAGAGGAGTTGATAGAAAAGAATTCAATCCAGAATTTAAGGATCCAAACTGGAAAGAAAAAAATGGGATAACTGAAGCAAAAACAGTGTTATTCGTTAGTAGGTTGGTCAAAGAAAAGGAAATAAATACGCTGGCCAAAGTCTATAAAATATTTCAAGAAAGAGACAGGGATGTAAGGTTTGTGGTTGTAGGTGATGGACACGACGGAGCAAAATTACGAGAGAAAATGCCCAATGCTTATTTCCTCGGTAAGCAGAGGGGGAAAACGCTATCAACCGTTTTTGCCTCCTGTGACGTCTTTATATTTCCTTCAATTACTGAGACTTTTGGAAATGTAGTTCTGGAAGCGTTATCATCAGGATTGCCCGTGGTGACCGCACAAGCCGGAGGGCCTAAAGACATTGTACAAGATGGCGTAACGGGATACCACGTAAGGCCAAAAGATCCAGAAGAATTCTACAAAAAAGTAAACTACCTACTCCAACATCAGGAGGAATATGAACAGCTGAGAACCAATGCCATCGCCTATGCGGAAACACAGACATGGGAGAATGTGTGCGGAGAGCTTTATGAAATTTATAGGGAATTCGTTAGGAAATAATTTTAATTAATGGGCCAATCGATCCAAATCTGCAAAGTATGTGCCAATTCCAAGCAAAATACTGAGTTTAATGCACGAGTAATGATGTTCGGATCGCGGGATGAATTCAAATATCTGGGGTGTTCAGAATGTGGTTGTCTTCAACTCATTGAGATACCAGATTCGCTTGAAAAATACTACCCTTCCGATTATTACTCCTTTAAACCAAAGAAAGAATCCATTCGGAATTCAATTGATCTTTTAATTAAAAAACACATCGCTTTGTATAGATTGAATAAATCAATCCTTGGCAGATGGTTATTATTCTTGAATAAGCGGTATTTGAAATGGCTCAATCCAGAATGCAATCTAAACTTTGAGTCAAGGATACTGGATGTTGCAATGGGAAATTATTAAAAGAATTGGCAAATATTGGATTCAAGAACCTCTCCGGAATTAATCCCTATATCGCGAAAGATCTCAGAATTGATTCAATAAGGATTTTTAAAAAACATATTTACGAGATTGATGAGCCGTTTGATTTTATCATGCTTTACCATTCTTATGAACACATGTTCAAGCTAGCTGAAATTTTATTAGATCTGAAAAGAATTATTTCGCCTAACGGTAAAATAATTATTCGTATTCCAGTAGCAGATTCTTTCGCCTGGCGCACCTAAGGTCGCGATTGGGTCGAATTAGACACACCGAGGCATGCATTTTTACACACACAAAAGAGTATGACTCTTTTAGTGAAAATGGCAGGAATGAGGATATACAAGGTTTTGTATGATTCGAGTAAATACGAAATTGTGGGGAGTGAAAAACATAAGCAAAATATTCCTTCAATTGAAAATACAATTTCGTTTACAAAAGATCAATTAAAGGCATTTGAGAAACAAGTAGACAAACTTAATGAGACTGGCCAAGGCAGTCGTGCTTGTTTCTATATTTCCAAATAATATTGATCCTAATTCCTATGGTTTATGAAAAAGTCCAAAAACCGCTGGGCTATTTGATCCTGATTGTACTTGGTCTGCATCAAAACATAAGCATTTTCAGCAATTACCTTCCTCTTCACATTATCCATTTTGATTGACAAGATAGATTTTGCAATAGATTCTGAATTGTTATAAGTCAGCACAATGTTCTCAGCAGGCTCGAAAACTTCCCTTATCCCAACGGTATCCTTAGTGATGGTACATTTCTGCATGGCAGAATAATGATAAAGTTTATTTGGCACAACCAAATCAGCTTTCAATGAGTCACCAAAAATCCCGAGGCATAGGTCAAATGAATTGATCCTATTATTCAATTCCTCATAAGGTACCCAACCCAGAAAATTAATATTCTGAGAATCAAGTTTTTTAGCAAGTGCCATTACATTTTTATATCTGGGGCCTTTACCGATAATTTCAAATCTAATATCTGCGTGTTCTTTCAATAAATTTGCAGCTTCAACGATCTTGTCAACTCCTTGTAAGGGTATGAATCCTCCATAAAATCCGACAGTAAAAACATCCTTTTGCGTGTTTACAGATTGGGGTTTAAATAGATTGGTGTCCACACCAACCGGAAGTGCCAATACACATTCAGGATCCAACTTGTATCTCTCAATAATATACTTTCGATGTGCTTCAGTATCCATCAAAATGTAATCGCTCTGCTTAAATGCAATTCGATCCCGGGCTGATTTTTCCCAGGCCGTCCACCATTTGCCATGGTCAATTGTTCTGGTCAAATATTTGGAAATAAGCGCATCAAAAACGACCGGACAAACTGCATATTTTTTGATGAATTTCACATCGCTATGGCGAAATGGTGGGATATAAATCAGATCACATTCACTGGAAAGTTTAGTGAATTTTTTCCTGTCAAAATGTCTTCGGGTTTGGATAGGAAAATAGATGAGCTCAATGCCCGGTAATCGCTCGAGCCCTGCGATCAACACCCTTGTCCGGTTATAAGTAAAATCATCTTTGCCGGTCAAAAGTATTTTCATGCTACCAAATTATATAATGTGATCAAGTTGATCGGGGTATCATTGAAATTTGAGTTGTCTAGGTTCACTCAAATGTATAATCAAACATCTTCAATTCACTCTGATAGGCACTGCCTACTATTTGTTTGGTTTCCTCATCGTAGAGGTGCTGATAGCCATGCTCTTTTCTCACGCCTGTTTTTTCCTTCGGAAGTTTGGAAGAATCATAAGGAATATCAAGTTGCGCACAAAGCTTCTCAAGATCCTTATGCAAATGTTCATAGCGGATGAAATAATAATCCGGCCACTTGCCATCAACCAAGGCTATGGGATCATCAAGATTAATTTTTCCACGGCTATCCAGCCAAACGATGAAATCCTTGAAGGTCATTCTGTGAGCCTCATTCTCAGGATGTCGACCTTGGAGGATTCTTTTGATTTTAACCAAAATGGAACGCCTTCTTGATCGCCAGAAATACCATGACACCATTTTATCCCAAGGATTGCGAATTGGGCATATTTTGAGATAGCTTTCCCAGATCTCATCACCTACTTTCTCTTTAGTTGATTGAGCGGGTCTGTGTCCGCCGGGAATGTGTTTTTCCACAATCCCGTTTTTACAATATTTCGCCAGATAGTCCTGTATGCTGGATCCGGCAGTTTTTTGGGTTTTTATGAAAATAAATTTGTGACTGTGAGAGACAAGCATGGCCTAGTAGGTATATCCGAAACGTTCTATTTCCTCTTTATATGCAAGCCTCACATACTCCTTTGTCTCCGAATCAAAATGTTCTTCGTAAGACTTATTTTTTCTATGCCCTGCTTTCTTTTGAGGCATATCATCAGGATTATATTCTACACCAAGCTGAGCGCAGAGTTTTTCTAAATCTTCATGCATGTGTTCAAACCTGATAAAATAATAATCAGGAAGCTCTCCGTCAATATTGGTAATTGCTTTGTCTTCATTGAGCGTTCCATTTTCAAACATCACTCTCACAAAATCTTTGAAATTGTATCTTCTTGCTGGGCCATGCCATGGCCAACCTTTAAGAAGTCTTCGCAAATGAATATAGAAAGGTCTTTTCCTTTTGCGCCAAAAGTATAACGAGACCGTCTTATCCCATGGATTTCTCACGGAAGTTACCTTCAAATACGTATCCCAAATCTCTTTACCAACAAGCTTTCTCACTACCTCAGCTTTCATATGACTTTTGGGATCTTTATGAAAATTGATGCCATTTTCGCAATATTTAGCCAAATATGCCTGAATACTCGATCCAGCAACTTTTTTAGCCTTAATATAAATGAATTTGTAATCGTGGGAAACAAGCATGTATCGCTTAAATTGATTAAACTAGGTTCTAATTTACCCCGCGAATATAAACGGATATCATATCGTATGAAAGTCTCAGCAACCAATTAATCCATTCTGAAAACATCGAGCCATCTATTTAATTTTGAATGTCAGAAGGAAAATTCTAGAGGAATAGCATTTCGGAAATATTTGAAAGAATCATCTTAGGAATAATCGAAATTTCATACCTAATTAATAGGTATAACCAAAAAGCTTGATTTCATCATCATAGGCCATCTGAACGCATTCTTTGGTTTCTTCATCGAAATGATCCTGATAAGAACGGTCTTTTCTGTGTCCAACTTTCTTTTGAGGCATGTCATCAGGATTATAAGTTTCTCCTATCTTTTCACACAAATTCTCTAAGTCAGCATGAATATGCTCGAAACGAATAAAATGGTAATCAGGAAGTTTGCCATCCACATGAGTAATACTTTTATCCTCATTTAGAACTCCCAATTTTAATAGTTCCTTGACAAACTCTTTGAAAGAAAACCTCACAGCTAAAGAATACATTGGTTTTCCTACCAGCATTCTTTTCAAATAGATATAAAAAGGTCTTTTTCTTCTTCTCCAATAGTATAAGGAAACTGTTTTATCCCAGGGATTTCTTGTTGCAGTAACTTTAAGATAAGAATTCCAAACTTTCTCACCCACGAGCTTCCTGACACTCGCAGCTTTCATATGGCTCTTTGGATCTCTTGCATAGACCAACCCATCCTTACAAAATCGAGCCAGGTACAATTGAATACTTGTTCCTGCTACTTTTTTAGGCTTTATAAAAATAAATTTATGACTATGCGATACCAGCATAAGGATTGATTTGAATCAAATTATTTGATACTTTTGAAACTAAGCTTTTTCGCGAATATAGAAGGATATGATATCCTTAGGTAGATTTTCACTGACCAATTTTCCTTCTTGAAGCAAAAGGATACGATCAGCACAATCGAAGTATTGTTCATCATGTGTAACGATAAAAAGTGTTTTACCTAATGCCTTGAGATCAGGCAAGATCTTCTTGTAAAACACATTTTTATAATATGGATCCTGACTAGCGGCCCACTCATCAAATAAATACAAAGGTTTGTCCTCCAATAATGAAAGCAAAAGCACCAACCGTTTACGCTGACCCGTGGAGAGTGAGGTGGTGGAAAGTTTGTTATTATCAATCTTCACCTTTTTATCCAATTCCAAAAGTTTCAGATACTCTTGGGCTTTTTCTATCCAAAAATCACTTTTGATGTGGTGCAAATGATCAAAGAGATAAAAATCAAAGAAAATGGCGCTATAAAATTCCCTGTATTCATCAATGTTCGTCTTGTTGATCAAGTTACCTGAATAAATGAGTTGACCTTTTTCTGGTTCGTACAATCCACAAAGCACCTTGGCCAACGTGCTCTTCCCACTCCCATTTCCGCCTATTAGGTAGACAATCTCCCCCTTTTTGATATCAAATGAAATAGGCCCCAGTTCGAAAAACTTCTTTTCATCAGCATGAAAATAGGAGAATGTAACATCCTTCATGCTTATCAAAGGTTCATTGGGATTTTCCTCAAGTGTCACAGTATCCAAGACAACTTCTGCGTGCTGATCCAGATCAAATCCAGCATGCGCTATCTGTTCCAATGCAATATCAATTTTTCCAAGATTCGGTAAAAAATTACTTACTCGCTGCAGGCCTGGAATTAGGAACAAAGCAATCACTAGAAAACTTCCAAATTCTTCAAACGAACTTATATCGTATTTCCAAACTACAAATAACATAACCCCAAGTCCCATTAAGAGTAGCATTTCACCCCACTTTGAAATGAACGTAAGTCTAACTCTTGCGGTCATATTATAATTTCGTTGCTCTACGCAGGCAGGATAAAGCACATCATTTTTAAAGGATTTTCTAAGGTTTTTGCTGAGCGACAACTCCTTCAATCCATTTATTAAGGCTTCAAAATACCCGAATAGCTGATTTTGTATATCTCGTGATTCCCTCATTTTACCTCTATAGGCATTCATTGGCATTTTGAAAAAGAGGAAAGCCAGACCTAAGAGCACTATAAACATTGTAAAAAGCTCTATAGAAATAAATGCCATATAAACCACACTACCAACGATCATTGATGCTCCGGTAATCACGTTTGGGAGTTTGTTTATTGCATTAGAAATCGTGGAAATATCATTAGTCAGGATGGTAAACAATCTGTTTTTCTCCAATTCCATGGATTGAAATGAAGCCTTCAGAATTTTTTCACTAACTGATTTTCTGAGATCAAGGACCACATCTTCACTCAACTTGGTTGTAGTTTGAACCGATAGTATACTGGTCGCACCATAGCCTATCCAAAAGCCGACAAAAGATGTAATCATCCAAAATGGATCTGACATTTCAGTTGCAAGGGCGGTTTGCAGACCTTTAATCAAATAGGTAATACAAGTCCCTGAAAGCACACCAGAAGTGATCGCTAAAATAAAAGTAAATGGGGATGACTTAAAAAACAGAGAAAATATTTTCATGCTACGAGAGCCGCCAATTTGCTATTAATGAGTCTGCAAAGAAAATCTAAACGTCGATAAGAACCTAAATTTATGGTTCTTAGCTTGTCATTGCGATATTCACATAAATATTTATCTTGTCGTATGATCTACATAGTTGTCACCTCAGCATACATACTCCTGCTAGCAGGTATTGTTATTTATAAAAGTCGCTCCGTCAAAACAGAGGATGATTTCATAGTAGCGGGACGAAATGTACCGATTTATCTTTTAGTTGGCACACTCATTACTACTTGGATAGGAAGCGGCAGTCTCTTTGGTACTGCTGGACTGACATTCAGGACTGGATTCTCGGAACTTTGGTTTTCAATGGGCGCATGGATAGGTATCATAGTTGTCTATTTTATTGCTGCCAGAGTTCGCAAAATATCCCAATACACACTTACCGATATTCTAGAAAAAAGATATTCACCAATAGCCCGACTGCTGGGAACTATCACGATTATCATCTCTTACATCATGATTGCAGGCTATCAATTCAAAGGTGGCGGCAGGTTTTTAACCATTCTTACCGAGGGGGGTATCAGTTTGGAAATGGGGACATTAATCTCATTTGCGGTGATCGTATCATTTACAGCCCTTGCTGGAATGGTTTCCATTATTTCCATTGATATCTTCAATGGCGCAATTATGCTTCTAGCCATTATTATCACACTACCAGTACTTCTCGCCCAACAAGGAGGTTGGTCAGAAGTAGCAGCCACAATCGAGGCTGTTAGCCCGGATCATCTTTCGATGACTGAAGGCCATCCTTATTACTGGTATCTGGGAATCTTATTACCTACACTCCTACTCATGTTGAGTGAAAGTAGTATGTATCAGAAATTTTCATCTGCAAAAGACTCTGCTTCCGCCAAGAAAGCAGTTTTCGGAATGTTCGCAGGAGTTGTATTAATAGAGTTTTTGATGTGTGCCATTGCTGTGGTTGGATTTGCTATTTATTCCAGTGATGCGCGTTTTTACAATCCCGATGGATCAATCAATGGGGGAATGTCAGAAGAAATTATTCTAAGAATTGGTTTCGAACAACTGCCTCCACTCTTGGGTTCTCTGCTTTTCGCCGGTGGTGTTGCCATCATTTTGTCTACCGGAAATACATTTCTAATGGTCGCATCGACCAATGTTTCCAGAGATCTTTTTGAAAAGTATATTTTCAAAAATCTTAACTCCAAACAAAAGATTCTGCTTCAAAGAATTTCCATTCTTGGGCTGGGCATAATGGCTTATTTAATCATTACTCAATTTCAAACAATCCTGGAAATGGCATTTATATCCTACACCATGATTGGCGCTTCATTGGCACCTGCACTTATTGCGACATTCTTTTGGCGGAGGGTAACCAAACAAGGGGGCATTGCTTCCATCGCGTCCGGCATGTTCACTGTGGTGCTTATTTCCGTACTTAATAAAATTTATGCCGCTGATGCACTTGATTTGATTCTAATGAAATTCCCTTTTGATATCGATTTGATTGCTATACCGTCTTTGATCGTATCACTATTTACATTAATTGTGGTAAGTCTCCTCACCAAGCCCACGGATAAAGTATTGGTTGACACTTTTTTTGAAGAGTAATAAGATTTATATTTTTGTTGCAAACCTTTGCCATTAAGCAATGTCATTTGGTTTTCTGACCATTGTCAGTTTCCTTTTATGGCGTTGATGCGAACTTCGAATTAAAAACAACGAGTCATTACTCATAGTGCTAATAAATAGGCTTTTAAAAACGTTGAGATTGGAAAAATCAACTTATTATCAGAAAAATAATTTCTTATTCAATTTAAAAATCATGGAAGAATTCGGATTAAAATCACAAAAAAGCGGACTAGAAGCTGTTGGTATCAAAAAAGTAAAAAAAGCCTTCTGGAACTTGACACCTGCAGAACTAACTGAAGCTGCCGTAAGAGAGGGTGAAGGCCATCTAGCCGATACTGGTGCTTTGGTATGCGATACTGGAAAATTTACTGGTAGATCACCTAAGGATAGATTTATTGTAAAGGATGATCTGACTAAAGATAAAGTGTGGTGGGGAGATATCAATATTCCTGTGGAACCAGCTGATTTTGATCGGATATATATCAAAATGATAGGTTATCTGGAAGACAAGAAAGTTTATGTCAGAGATGCATATGCTGGAGCAGACAAAACACATCGATTGAAATTGAGAGTGGTAAACACCATGGCTTGGCACAACCTATTCTGCTACAACATGTTCATCACACCTCCAGATTACAAACTGCAAGATTTTGTACCAAATTTTACGGTAATCTGTTGTCCTGATTTTGAGGCAGACCCGGAAACTGATGGTGTAAGACAAGAAAATTTCGCCATAGTGAACTTCACCAAACGCATGATCCTGATCGGTGGCACTGCCTACTCTGGAGAGATGAAAAAGGGAATTTTTTCTGTGCTCAATTTCTTGCTACCCACTCAGGAAGATGTTCTTCCAATGCACTGTTCAGCTAACATGGGAATTGAAAAACACGATACTGCTGTATTCTTCGGCCTTTCTGGAACAGGAAAAACAACCCTTTCTGCTGATCCAGACAGATTGCTTATAGGAGATGACGAACATGGCTGGACCAAAAAGAATGTTTTCAACTTTGAAGGTGGCTGCTATGCAAAAGTCATTGATCTAAGTGAAGAGAAAGAACCAGATATTTATCATGCCATTAAATATGGAGCCATCGTTGAAAACACCAGGTTCATTCCTAATACTAGAACCATCGATTACAGTAATACTGAGGTCACTGAAAACACGAGGGTATCCTACCCCATAGATCACATCAAAAATATAGCGAGACCATCTATCGGTGGTATTCCAAAAAATATATTCTTTCTCACTTGTGATGCCTTTGGTGTTATTCCTCCTCTTCTAAGGTTATCAAAGGGTCAGGCGATGTATCATTTTATTTCTGGGTATACTTCTAAAGTTGCCGGAACTGAGGCAGGTATCACCGAACCAGTACCAGTTTTCTCAGCATGTTTTGGTGCACCTTTTATGCCTCTTCACCCAACTGCATATGCAGAAATGTTAGGTAAGAAAATGGAAGAAAACAAGGTGAATGTTTGGTTGATCAACACAGGCTGGACCGGTGGTGTATATGGTGTCGGGTCAAGGATCAAATTGAAATATACCAGAGCGATGATCAGTGCAGCACTTTCTGGAGTATTGGATAATGTAGGTTACAGAAAACACTCCATTTTCGGCGCTGAAATGCCGCTGACAGTGCCAGGAGTACCCAATGAAATCTTAAGTGCTCGTGAGACTTGGAAAAATGACGATGCTTTCTACAAACAAGCAAATGATTTGGCCCTTAAATTCCAAAGAAACTTTGACAAGTTCAGAGCAAATGCCAACGAGGAAATCTTGGCAGGTGAGCCGAAACTAAATGAAAAATATGCCGAAATGAAGGCTTAAGAAAATAGCGTTTATTTTTTGCAGTGGATTGCAAAGGCCGGAAGATGATTTTTCCGGCCTTTCTTGTTTTCAATTCTTCGATAAATCCCCTTCGCGAATCGCCTTAAACTCAGACCCTTCTTTCCATTGAGGCCAGATCTCCGAATTAGCCAATTTCCATCCCAAAGCAGAGAATAGCTCTACATCCTGCTGCATGCCTGCTAGTTTCCAATCCGATTCTCCAAGCTTAAACTCATCAGCAGGCCTGTGGTAGGCAATGGCCGTGTAAGCTTCCAAGGTCTCCTTTGCGTACTTCACGCCACCATTTACAGCTTCATACGATCCATAAGAATAGCTGGCAGGAATACCCACCTTGGCAAATTGAAAATGATCTGATCGGAAAAAGAAACCTTTCTCAGGTGTTGGATCAGCTAAAATATATCTTCCCTGCCCTTTGGCCAGTTCTTCTGCCAACTCATCCAAATCAGATTGACCATAACCAATCACTGTCAGATCTTTCATCAAACCCATGTAATACAAACCATCCATATTGATATTAGCGACAGTTTTGGAAGTTGGATATATCGGATTTTCAGCATAATATTTAGATCCGAGCAAACCTTGCTCCTCGGCCGTCACAGCCAGAAAAATTATGGTTCTTTTGGGCTTCACATCCATTTTCATAAAGGCCTCAGCGATCGTAAGTAAACTTGCAACACCTGATGCATTGTCATGTGCGCCATTGTAGATAGAATCACCATCAACAGCTGGCCCGATTCCTAAGTGATCCCAATGTGCTGTGTAAATGATCACTTCATCAGGTTTTTCTGTTCCTTCGATTTTGGCAATCACATTTTGTGAAACATCTTTTTTGATACTTTCGGTCAAGCCAACTGAGGCTGTTAGTCCAAGACTGAATGGTTTGAAATCTTTGTTTCTTGATTTCTCAACAAAATTTTTCATATCTACGTCTGACGCTTCAAATATTTTAATTGCAGCATCACGCGTTACCCAACCTTGTATCGCTGGTTTGTAATTATCACCCGTTTGATCCAAAAATAAGCTTGCACCAGTCCAGCCATTCTGCACCACTGACCATGGATAACTCGCAGGAGCAGTTTGGTGAATGATGAAAATTCCAGCCGCACCCTGGCGCGCCGCTTCTTCGTATTTATAAGTCCATCTGCCGTAGTAAGTCATCGCCTGACCTTTGAAAAAGGTACTATCACCCGAACCAAATCCCGGATCATTGACCAAAACAATTACCGTTTTACCTTTTACATCCAACCCTGCGTAATCATCCCATCCATATTCAGGAGCCACAACTCCATGACCTGCAAAAACCAATTCCGATGCGTCTATAATTGACGTTTCCTCCACTCGCTCAGAGAAAGCCACGAACTCTGTGCCAAGTTGAAGTCTCACTTCCTTGCCATTTCCTTTGATCAACATTTCGGCTTCTGGTTCGGCATCAAGTTCCACAAGTGGAACAGCCTGAAAATAGCTATCTCCATTTCCCGGACTCAATCCATAACTTTTGAATGCCTCCTCCAAATAAGCCAGAGTCTTCACTTCACCTTCAGTAAATGGTTTCCTACCTTGAAACTCATCAGATGCCAAAATTTCGATGTGTCTGGCAATGGTCAAAGTGTCAATGGATACCGTTTCTGAAATTTCATTCTTTGCTGGCTGGCATGCCATTGTGCATACAAATAGTATCAGATAAATAGATTTGTTCATTTTAGAGAGTTTTATTGAATTACCAATTTGATAAAAAAGATTCAAATGAAAAATTGTTATGAGGGGGAATGGTTTAAAATCGGGATAAAAATCTAGTATGTAGGTATCTGTTTGAACAATTTCAATTCATTTGTTCTTTTGTGAGTAAATTCATACTAAACTTAACCTTCAACAATCATAAAACTAAAATGAAAATAATCAACTTATCAATTTTAATGTTTGCCATACTGGCATGGTCGTGCCAGCCAAAAAAAACTAATGAATCAAGCACAATCGAAACTCCCAAAAAAGTAACACCCACATTGACGAAAGTTTGGGAAAGCGATACCACCATTCTCACTCCCGAATCTGTAATTTTTAATGAGGCAGATGGTATACTATACGTTTCATGTATCGCTGGAGTGCCTCCAACTGCTAAAGATGGTGATGGATACATCGCTAAAATTTCTCCAGAAGAAGGTTCTATTGTGGAGCTAAAATGGGTCACAGGAATGCACGCACCAAAAGGAATGGGCATTGTCAATGGAAAACTATATGTAACAGATATAGATGAAATCATAGAGATTGATATTGCGGCTGGAACCATCGCCAACAGATACGCTATAGAAGGCGCAACCTTTCTTAATGACATTGATGTTTCTTCATCAGGAGATGTATTTATTACTGATATGGGTACTAACAAAATCCATCTATTGAAAAACGGTCTGGTTTCAACCGTACTGGAAGATGTCAATCTGGGCGGACCAAATGGCCTGCTGCACCTTGGTGACAAGTTGATGGCATCATCATCCAAAGCTGGTAATTTTTATGAAATCAATACCATGGACTGGACTTACATAGTAGTGACTGATTCGATTTTTGGAGGTGACGGTGTAGAAAAAACAGGGGATGACTTTCTTGTTTCGAGTTGGAATGGAGAAATCTATTATGTAGCGGCTGATGGATCAAAGACAAAGATGCTTGACACAAAAGGAGTCTCCAACACGGCTGACATAGAATTTGTAGAGGCAACTAGCACCGTATATGTACCAACTTTCTTTGGGAATCAGGTGGTGGCCTACAAGCTGACTAAATAATACCAGCAATATCCTTTTAAAGCCATCTACCAAAAGTGGATGGCTTTTTCTTTTCGGATTTGACTAAATTCCGTTCAAATTAAAACCTAATCCTAAATGAAAATCACTAATCCAATATTTTGCCTGCTCGCTTTAATTTTGACTTTTTGTAATCAGCCGAAAAAAGAAGTTGTCGAAACACCAAATCCCATTGCTGAAAAATTGGAAGACTATAAATCTGTAAAACTTACAACCGATCTATCTCAGCTATCAGAAAATGAAAAAGCCATGTTGCCAAAACTGATAGAAGCAGCCCAAATCATGGATGGATTGTTTTGGTATGAAGCGTACGGAGATAAGGAGGCGCTTATGTCTGGGATTACGGATGAAGCCACCAACAAGTACCTCAATATCAATTATGGCCCTTGGGATAGATTAGATGATAACAATCCCTTTTTGGAAGGAATTGGAGTAAAACCTGAAGGAGCAAATTTCTATCCACTAGACATGACCAAGGAGGAGTTTGAAAATGCTGATCTACCAGGAAAAGATAGTCAATACACTTTTCTGAGAAGGGATGATGAAGGCGAACTTTATGTTATTCCATACTTTGAAATGTTTACTACTCAGGTGCAAAAAGTATCAGCATTATTGAAT
>JBLICU010000041.1:0-29358 GCA_047632435.1 Cyclobacteriaceae bacterium | reverse complement strand
TTTCAAAGTCTTCATCGGCTACCAAACCTTCACCTGTGTGCACTTCGTCATCTGTTACGATGGTCACAAATCTGTCGGTATAGAATTGTTCATCTTCCGGTGACCAGAATAATTCTTCAGTGGTAAGCTCATCCCCACTATCCACGTTTTTCACTACCACATTTCCCTCTCCTCTATAAAGGTCCGTAAGGGCAGTATAATAAACAAAGTCGGCCTTAAACGTAGATTCAACTTTACCAAAATCATCCAAATATTCTAGGTACAAGCCTTCCGGCCATTCCCTGTCGTCGTTTTCAAAATCGTTTTGTTTTTTGGCCTGCAAGATCATAATCACTTTGGCTGAATCACTGAGTTTGGTATAAACGCTATCCATGGTGATTGTAGGGCCATCATAGAGCTCCTGATCTATGAGTTCAACCCTTTTTTTACATGATGTCTCCGCAAGTGTAAGGAGGATAAATACACTAGTGCAAACAAAAAAACGACCATAGCACGCGACCATGATCGTTTTAGATAAATAGTTTCTAAGATTAATTTGCAGGTCTTCTCTCAATTTTCACTGATTGATTGATCCAACAACCGACTTGAATAACTTCTCCTTCTTTGTATGTCTCATTGAATATTTCTTCAATTGAAGGAAATTGTTCTCTTGCTCTCGACATGGCATCTGAATCGCCTGCCTTTTGGTACATATCATAAGCGGCAAGGAACACCCCTCTGTCTACTACTTTGCTTACACCCGCTTTACATTCAGTAAAGCTGGTCATATACAAGTCACCAATCAGCTTATAAGCTTCTGATGAAGATGGATAAAAAGAAATCGCTCTTCTTGCACTGTTTCTTGCTGCGGCCTTATCTCCTTTGTTTGAGTGAATTCTGGCAATACTCAGATGCACATCTGATTTTTTCGAGTTATCATCCGTCAAAGAAATAGCCTGCTCATAATACTGCATGGCTTTGTCCAAATCTCCATCATTGGCATACTTTTGAGCAATGAATTTGGAAATTCCAAAATCCGGTGTTGATTGATTGATTGTCTCAGCTGCTTCTGTTGCCAATGGTCTATCAAGACATGATTGGTCCTTTAGAAGTGTGAAAATGGTCTTGGCAAGCTTGATGTCATGTGTTTCTTTGAATTTGGGGCCTAGATTGGTATCCACGAAATCACAATCCACTTTTACTGTTGATGTCAAAAGTTTATCTACATATTCTGCTATCTTTTCAAGTCTCGCCTGATCGCCCCCGTTGGCTTTTTGATATTCAATCACACCAGTAATATCTGAGTAAATGGCAAAAACTTGGTCATCAGTAATCTTACCCTTGGTGAGTTTGTATCGTCGAACCACGTCCATGTAAGCTGTAAGGTTGCTACTATAAAAATCATTCCCGTTCAGCTCAAAAGTCTTTTTGAATAAATCCATAAGCTCTTGATATTTACTAGACTCGCCTTTGTAGTATTTATATGCAGCAAGCGCCTTTCTGTTGAGCACTTCCGGCTCCTCATCAAAATACTTAATTCGGAGATCATACATTTCCAGCACTTTAGCTTGGTATTTCAATACCACTGCTGGTTCCTTGGCTTCTTCTGATAGACCTTCATAGATGCTCGCCCCATTGATATAGATTGATTTATTAAGATCTGGGGTGTTTTTCAACAACCATTCAAGGTGTTTTGATGCCCCTTTGTACTGCTTTGATTTGAGCATGTCAGTATAAAGCGCATTCTTTTCCTTTGCTATGTCTATTGAATCTCCCCAATTCCATCCTGGTTGAGAAATTGCAAGGGTGCTTAGGCCAAGGAAGAAACAGATACTTAATACATGCTTTGAGTATAATCTCATAATTTTTCAATTTTAATCATATCTTCTTTTTATAAACCACCTATCATTGACAGTGGCTCCAAGTACAAATTGAAAATAGTTTTCTCTTATCAATCCATTTTTGGTGGTACCTCTAACACCAAACTTAAAACCTAGATCCAGACTTGAAGCATTGGACATTGGAAGTGACCCTCCAAAATTAATACCAAAATCATTAATCTCCTGTTCATTTAATATATAAGGCGACTGTTTATAGCTAAAACCCACTCTGTATTTAGCTCTGGCGAAGTAATTATTGACACTTTGATAGTTTGGAGTATATTCTCCGCCCACAGATATTGATAATGCGTTTCTGAATTCTTCGCCCAGCTCCAGGGATTTACTTTGACTCCATTGCTGACTCCTAAAATCCACTCCCATTTTATAATTACCTATTTTCTCATATGAAAAGCCAAAACCATAAGATATCGGTAGTTGAAAAGCCGCTTGTTCATTGGTGGTGATTTGCTGTTCCTGTATGACACTTCCACTAAGGGTTTGCCTCTCGTAGAAAGTGTCTCTTTTACCAGAGAGTTCTGTAGACAGGTTATATATCGCTCCAAAATTTAAAAATTTTGCATCAGACAAACGTGCTCTGTATGAAGCCCCCACTGAGAAATTAAAATCTGAATAAGATGTGTTCTCCTTGTACGACACCACATAGTTTGAGATGAAAAACCCGTCTCTGATGAGGCTATCAATACCTAGTTTAACATTGGTTTGATCATTGATGGCACCAAAAACATAAGATGCCTTTACCCCAATAGCCAATGTTTTATAAATTCTAAAACCATTCGCCCAGATAAGTTGACTTATCCCACCGTCACCAAAATAATCTGTCTTTGCTCCGTAAGTTTCATCTATTGTATTGTAAGATACCGTATGGTAATTGACCGAGCTGAGGGGCAAAAGGGCAAAAGAAGTAACCCATCTGGCTTGACTAACGACTGGGAAACTGATCGCTAAATATCTAAGTCCAATGCCTGCTTCTCTATTAGACTCTTCTGTGGAACTCAATCTTCTCAAATCGCTTTCCAAACCAACCTGAAAACAGCTTAATGTATTGTAGGTAAGCAATGAGGGATTTTCAATATTAATATGCCATGGTGAGGGTGTTCCTAGGCTCAATTCTCCCATCGCGAAATTGTTCGGAAGGCCTTGAAACGCAATTTCTCCGATCCCATTGCTGGAATAGGGTGAATTGATAACTTGGGAATACGCCTTGACACTCACAAATACCGACAACACCAAAAGGCACAGTTTACCTATTTTCATTCTTTACTTAAAATTTTATCAATTCCTTTCAGCACTAAAAAAGAGTCCGCAAAGATGGGCTGTTTTACTTTGGATTCAAAGTTAAACGCATCTCCACCCGTCAGGATAACAGTTAATTGAGCATACTCCCTGCGAAACTCCTCCATAAAACCATCAATTTCATGAATTATTGCTTGATAAGATCCTCTAGCCAGGCATTCCTTTGTGCTTTTTCCCAATGATTCACCTTGATGGTTTTCCCATTCATTTCGAATATCCGGAAGATTTTGTGTGAAAGTTGCCATGGCCTGCATGCGCATCTGGAGACCCGGGGAAATAATTCCTCCCAAATAAGTATTGTTCGCGTCAACCAGATCATAAGTAATACATGAGCCCATATCCACCACAAGTATATTTTTGTTGGGATGTTGAGAAGAGGCTCCTATGGCTGCCACCACCCGATCTATGCCAAGAGTTTCAGGAGTTTTGTATTCCATTTTAATAGGAAGCGACGAGTCGATAGTGATTAATAGGGGTTTGAAAACGCCCAAAATCTGAAGTATCTCATTCTTACTTTTACCGACTGAAATTAGTCCTAACTTATCATGAGGTGTCGCCAGGCAATATTTTGCAAGCTCGGCAAGATTTAAAAAATTTTGTGACTCAATCAATTTGGAATGCTCAAAAAGGCCAGTTTTAATTCTGGTGTTCCCAATATCTACGGATATGTTTCTTTTATTTTCCACTTTTGTAAGAGACATCAAAAATAGACAACCTCCATTGAAGCAGTATCACGTGATAGGAATAATGTCTGGCTCTTCACTTGACGGGTTGGATCTTTGCCTTGCCTCCATTTCAGAATCGGATCAAGGCTGGCAATATCGTATTGAAAAGGCACGGACGATCGAACTTCCTGATAAAATGGTCGTGAGATTGAGGGAATCTGCAGAATTGAATGATACGGATTTACAAACCCTTGATCTGGATTACGGCATTTGGATTGGGTCATCGGTGAATGCTTTTAAAATTGGACTCAAACACAATATTGATTTTGTCGCCGTTCATGGTCACACAGTATTTCATCACCCAGAAAAAGGCATAAGCAAACAATTAGGTAGAGGAGATATGATCGCAAATCATTGCCAACTTCCTGTTATCGATGATTTTCGCATTGATGATATACTAAAAGGTGGTCAGGGAGCGCCGCTGGTACCCGTTGGTGAAATGCTTTTGTTTCATGGTTTTGATGGATTTGTCAATCTTGGGGGAATCGCCAACTTGTCGGTGATTCGGGGGAAACAAATTCGGGCATGGGATCTTTGCCCTTGCAATCAGGTTTTGAATTTTTTTGCATCTAAAAAAGGTCATTCCTATGATCAAAATGGCGAAATAGCAAGACATGGGCATTTTGATTCAAATTGGTTCAATGAGCTGATGGTTCTTGAATTTTTTGCCTTGAGTCCTCCAAAATCACTCAGCAATCAATGGGGGAAACAAAACATACTAAAGAACATTCCAATAAATTGGAATGATGGCTTGCATACCTACGCTCAGCTGATCTCCGAAATAATCTGTCGTGATATTTTAGCTCATACAAAGGCAGGTGCCAAAATTTTATTTACTGGCGGTGGTGCTTTTAATACTTTTTTAATGGAATTGATCCAACTCAAATCACTTGGAAAGTTCGAAACTGTAATTCCCGATAATAACTTGATTTCATTCAAAGAAGCTTTAATATTTGGCTTTTTGGGGCTTTTGAAAATGCTCGACAGACCAAACGTATATGCCACAGTTACAGGGGCTTTTGAAGATTCCTGTGCCGGTAAAATACACTTCCCCAAAAATAACTTCTCCATTCTTAATTCCGCCAACCCATCACTTTAGTAGTCGCTGAGTCAATCAGGTCAACTTTTGAAAATGGAAATGGGATTTATTTATAAATCAAAGATTGATCGTACTTTAACTTATTTGGATAAACGATTTGGTTTTCGTCTAGGGAATGATATTTTAGTGGGGAATATTCAGTAAACAAGCCTATCACCTTCTTGATGAATCACGCTTTCAAAATCCTAATCATCTTCCTATTATTTATAGGTGGTAGTTTGAATGGTACTACAGCAACCGCTGAAGCTACTCAGCAGGAGGATTTACAAGAGGCGACTGATCCACATATTCAATCTCCTCAGGATCATTCCCAATCAATAGAAGGTGAGAGTCATGGTGAAAGCCACGGTAGTGCTCCCGGCACCTGGAGTGTCCTCCCATTCTTATTGCTTTTAATCATGATTGCAACTGGGCCTCTGTTTTATGAACATTTTTGGCACAAACATTATCCTAAAGTTGCTGTGACTTTGGCGGCACTTGTTGTCATTTATTACCTCTTTTTTCTACACAATCAACACAGTCCGGTTCATGCAATGTTTGAATACATACAATTCATAGCCTTGCTCTCTGGATTATTTGTGGCTTCAGGGGGAATCATGATTATAGTTGACAAAGAAGTCAAACCACTCACTAACGTGATCATTTTAGCAATAGGTGCTGTCATAGCCAATATCATTGGTACTACAGGTGCTTCCATGCTACTCATTCGGCCGTTTATCAGGCTCAATAGAAATAGGATCAAAGCGTATCACATCGTCTTTTTTATTTTCATAGTCAGTAATGTTGGTGGTAGTTTGACTCCTATCGGTGATCCGCCATTGTTTCTTGGGTTTTTGAAAGGTGTGCCTTTTTTCTGGACAATGGTTCACAACTTCTTCCCATGGATTTTTGCTATTGTGATTTTACTGATCATGTTTTTCATTTTTGATAAACGAAACAAAGCGGATTATTCATTCGGTGAACCAATCCCGGAACCTTCAGGAAAAATCGCACTCCGAGGTTCCAGAAATTTTATCTGGCTAGCTGTTATTGTGGGAGCTGTATTTTTGGATCCAAATGTTTTTACCTGGATTCCAGGCATTAAATATGAAGGGCAAACATTCTCATTCATCAGGGAAATAATCATGTTGGCTTGTGCCTATTTGTCTTACAAATTAGCTGACAAACAAGCCTTAAATGGCAATGAATTCAGTTTTGAGCCAATAAGGGAGGTGGCCTTTCTTTTCGTCGGGATTTTTGGAACGATGATGCCTGCGCTGGAGCTTGTATCAATTTTCGCACAATCAAAGGAGGGTGCAGAACTCATATCACACAATACTTTGTATTGGGGAACAGGACTTTTGTCAGGATTTCTTGATAATGCCCCCACCTACATCAATTTCCTAACTGCGGCAATGGCCTCAGCAGGAGCCAGCATCAACAATCTGCAAGATGTAATTGCCTTTGCCGGAGGAGCTTATCATGATTCCGTTTTGGATTTGAAAGCTATTTCTGTGGCTGCTGTATTCTTTGGTGCCATGACCTATATAGGTAATGGCCCCAATTTCATGGTGAAATCAATTGCTGAGCAGGTTGGAATTAAAATGCCTTCATTCTTCGGTTACATCCTCCGATTTTCAATCCCTATTCTCCTACCAATATTCGTTTTGGTATGGTTGATTTTCTTTGCTTTTGTTGGTTAAAACAATGCCTGATGCAACTTGATTAAAGTATCATTTTTGTGCTCCTTGGGGACAAGCAATGAAATGTTATTTCTACTTCCACCATACGAAATCATGCGAATCGGAATTTGATCCAACGCCTTAAATAGTTCGGTTGCCACTCCTTTTTTCTCTGCAATCAAATCTCCAACTATGCAAATGATTGTCATATCCTTGTCAACTTCTACAAACCCATATTCTGCAATTTCCTTGGTAATCTTTCGCAGATGTGTTGGGTTATCAATCGTCAGTGAAACAGCAATCTCCGATGTGGTGATCATATCAATGGGTGTTTGATATTTTTCAAACACCTCAAAAACTTTTTTAAGGAAACCATAGGCCATCACCATGCGGCTGGATTTTATTTTGATCGCAGTAATTCCATCTTTTGCTGCAATCGCCTTTACCGCCTGATTTTCGCTTTCCGTTGAGATCAATGTACCATAAGCTTCAGGATCCATGGTGTTTTTGATGCGAACAGGAACCCCATATTGATGCGCCGGGATAATGCAATGTGGGTGTAAAACTTTTGCCCCGAAATAGGCCAGCTCGCTTGCCTCCTCAAAACTAAGCTTTGAGATGGGTCTTGTGTTTTTTATGATCCTTGGGTCATTGTTGTGCATTCCATCAATATCCGTCCAGATCTGAACTTCTTCTGACTGAATGACCGCTCCAATGATGGTGGCTGAATAATCGCTTCCTCCTCGTGCCAGGTTATCTATTCCGCCTGTGTGATTTCGCGCTATAAATCCCTGAGTAATGATGATATCATCTGAAATATCTGCCAAGACTTGCTCCAGCTTTTTCTGTGTCAATTTCAGATTTGGTTCACAGTGTTTATCAATTGTCATGAAATCCTGTGCCATAATCATGGTCACATCAACACCGCCTTCCTTCAGGTAATTGGTAAATAATTTTGTGGAAAGGATTTCTCCTAAAACCACCAGCATTTTCGCCGTTTGGGGCTGGTATTTTTTTTCTATCAGGCCATTGATATCGCTGAAAACCTGATCAATAAAATTTCGACTTTCTTCCTGACTAGCTACAGTAGATAGTAACTCTGCAATGAAAGTATGGTATTTGGCTAAGAGTTCTTTTGATTCATTGAATGCCTCGTCCTTTTGCTTATTTTCACAAAGTCCTGCAATGGACACTAGTGAATTGGTTGTGCCGGACACAGCAGAAAGCACAACTATTTTTCTTCCTTTCACCGTATTGATCAAGTTTGCCACTTGCTTCATCCGCTCAGGCGAGCCTACTGATGTTCCTCCAAATTTTAAAACTTTCATTTTAGTTTTTATAAGACTTAAGTCGATATTAGTTGAAATATTGATGATCTATCCTGAAGTTGAAGAACTACTAATCCCGGATATTTAACATTTTGATGGCAGTAACTGCCGCTTCATCACCTTTGTTTCCATGCTTTCCGCCGGCTCGATCCAAGGCCTGTTTCTGATTATTTGTTGTCAAAACACCAAAAATTACAGGTTTATCGTATTTCAAAGCAACATTGGTGATGCCATCGGCGCAAGCCTGACAAATAAAATCGAAGTGTTTGGTTTCTCCTTGTATCACACAGCCAAGGCAAATAACAGCATCTATGTCATCGCGTTTGGCAAGCCATTGAGCACCGAGACTGAGCTCGAAGCTGCCAGGAACATTGGTACGAATGATATTTTCTCTTTTTGCACCACTTGCCAAGAGGGTTTGCATGGCGCCAGAGTAAAGTGACTCTGTCACCTCCTCATTCCACTCTGAAACAACAATTCCGAAGGTATAAGATGAAATGTCTTTTATTCCGGAGAGATTGTGATCGCTTAGGTTTTTGTTTGATGTAGCCATAAAAAAAAGAAAGGGATAGAGCTCTGCTGCCCTATCCCTCTATTCATAAATTTTTTGAATATTATTTGGCAGCTAGTCCCTTTAATCTTGCTTTCTGTTTTTTGGCTTCCGCCAGGAAAGGGGATTTGCTGTATTTTTCAATGATTTTATCATAAGCCGCTGAGGCTTTGCCAAATTCCCCACCAGCTTCACAAACAGTAGCCAGTTTCAAAAGATAGATTGGTGTAAATTCAGCATTTGGCTGATTTAATGACGCTTTTTCATAAAAAGTAATTGCCTTGTCGTAATCCTGCAATTCGGAATAAGCATCACCAGTAAGTGCATAAGCTCTTGCTTGCAATAAATGATCACCCGCGCTAAAGTCTTCAAATTGTAAAGTTGCGCTAGTAAAGTTCCCCTGATTCAAATGTGCCGCTCCCGCATAAAATTTTGAAAGATTAGCAGCATCCGTACCCGGATATTCTTCTATGATATCTAGAAAACCAAGATTTATTCCGTCTCCATTCAATGCTTTGTTTAAGCTATCTGCCTCGAAATAAAATACTGCCTGAAACATTTCCTGCTGTGCATCAGCATTATTATCGTCTACATAGTATTTATATCCAAGGAAAGCAATTACCAACAAAGCGATTACTCCCCCAACACTAAAGACAAGATTCCTGTTCTTCGATTCGTTGAAAAATTCTTCCGCTTTTCCTGCAAGCAATTCCGGATTCTCCAGTAAATCTGCTCCTTCGTGCTTTTTGGTTTTTGATTTAGCCATTTTGATTTTTGAATTTAGGTGCGCAAAGATATGCTTTTTGTATTAATCAGTAACAAATGGATAATTCTCTTCTGCATATACATCTGTATAAGCATCTGATGCTGGTGGAAAGTCTGAATTTTCAGCAAAATCAACTGATTCTAGTACACGCTTCTTGATGCTATCATCAATTTCTTTTAGCTCTGCTTCTGTTGCGTATTTGTTCTTTAGGATTACACCTCTTACCTGCTCTATAGGATCCCTTTGCTTATATTCTTCTACTTCTTCCTTGGTTCTGTATTTGGCAGGATCGGACATGGAGTGTCCTTTATATCTATATGTTCTTAGTTCGAGAAGGGTTGGGCCATCGCCTTTTCTTGCTCGTTCGGCTGCCTCAGCCATGGCATTGTGGACTGCTTCTACAGACATGGCATCTACAGGAAATGATGGCATCAAATACGCATCCCCCAATTTGTACAATTCAGTAACGTTTGACGTTCGCTGTACTGAAGTTCCCATGGCATAGCCATTGTTCTCAATAGCGAAAATGACCGGTAGTTTCATTGTCATGGCAAGGTTGAGTGCTTCGTGGAAAGCTCCTTGTCTTACAGCCCCATCACCCATGTAACAAACACAAAGATTATCTGTACCGCTGTATTTTTCGGCAAAACCAATTCCTGTGCCTAGTGGAATTTGTGCACCTACGATTCCATGTCCACCAAAGAAGCCTTTTTCTTTGTCAAACATGTGCATAGAACCTCCTTTGCCTTTTGAAATGCCCGTTACTTTTCCATAAAGTTCGGCCATGATGGCATCAGGATTTGACCCAAGTGCCAATGGGTGGGCATGATCTCGATAAGCAGTGATGTATTTATCGCCTTCTTTCAAGGCAGAAATTGCACCGGCTACACAAGCCTCTTGGCCGATATAAAGATGGCAAAAACCCCTGATTTTCTGCTGACCATACAATTGACCTGCTTTTTCCTCAAACCTCCTCATGAGCATCATGCACTCAAACCAGCTCATGTATATAGCTTTGTTAAAAATTTCTTTTTTCGTTTTAGCCGCCATTGATTTAACCTTTCTGTCTAATGTTTAATTTTAGGCCTCAGCCTTAATTGCGATGCGAAATTAACCGAAATTGGGTGCTCAGCAAAATATATGCTTCTCAAGACATTAAAACTTCAGTATTTTAAAAATTATAGCGACTTGGATATCCATTTTTCGGACGGAATCAATTGTATTCTGGGAAAAAACGGCATGGGGAAAACCAACTTGCTGGATGCAATTTATTATTTGTCGATGACAAGAAGTGCATTGAGCAATACTGATCAGCAGAATATCACTTATTCTCAGCCCTATTTTTCAATCAATGGAAATTTCAAACATGAGGGGAAAGTGCTTGGAGTCAATAGCTATTTTGAAAAAGGCAAGAAAAAGCTGATGAAAGTGGATGGTAAGGAGCCTGAAAAACTCAGTGACCATATCGGCCGAATTCCTTCGGTACTCACTACTCCCGATGATACCGAAATCATCAAAGAAGGTAGCGAAATTCGAAGAAAGCTTTTTGATAGTGTGATTGCCCAGTTTGATCATAAGTATCTGAAAGACCTCATGGAGCTGCAACACCTGCTAAAACAGCGCAATACTTTTTTGAAACAAAATGAAGGAAGAAAAAACATAAACCGGACATTGATGGCCGTTTATGACGAAAAACTACACCCACTCAATTTGGCCATATCTAACAGAAGGCTGGATTTTGCCCAAATTTTCGAGTCCTTTTTTTCAGAAAATTATAAACAGTTATTCTCTGGAAATGAAAAACCGGGGATCACATATAAAACTGATTGTCTGGACGAAGATTTTAAACAGCAATTTCACCAGGCATTGGAAAAGGATATCATATTGCAACGCACCACTGTTGGTTGTCACAAAGATGATTATATATTTACGCTGAATGACCGTCCGGTTAAAAAATTCGGATCACAAGGCCAGCAAAAGTCATTTATCATCGCATTGAAACTGGCTGAATATGATTTTTTGAAAGCCAAGACTGGATTCAATCCATTGCTTTTGCTTGATGATATATTTGATAAACTCGACGATGAAAGGATCAGCCATTTGGTTACCTTGCTCTCCAATCCTGAGCGATTTCCACAACTGTTTATCACTGATGCACGTGAGGAGCGATCAAGAGCATTCTTCAAAAACCTGAAAAATGTCTCTTTTTTCGAAGTGAGTGATGGGAAAATTATATGAGTAAAGACAACACACAAACATTTTCAAGTGCCTTTCAAAAATTCTTGAAATCAGAAAATCTGGAACAGACCTTTCAGGAAAAAAAACTCATACAATCCTGGGAAAGATTAATGGGCAAAACCATCGCTAGTCGCACATCAAAAGTTCAGGTAAGAAATAAGATATTATATGTTCAGCTCACCTCAGCACCGCTAAAACAGGAAATGCTCAATTCTAAGCTGAAAGTGATGGAAATCATTGAGAAAGAATTCGGATCAGGAGTGATCACGGATATGCGCATTCAGTAATCTATCTGACCTCTGTGGAAACCTCCTCCATTTTATTAAAGGGAATAGCCCAACCAATATAATAGCTGAAACCCATGGTTGAGCGGTTTTGATATTTGCCAAAACCCGGGATATCAAAAGGACGAAACACATCAATCCGGTCTATATTTCTAAAGACTTTATATCTGATAGTATAGCCCATGTACATGTTTTTGGTCACATTCAGGTTCATCCCCGTTGTTATTTCCATCCAGATAAGACGTGCATTGGGATTTTCGTATTCGTAGTTGTTCTCCCCAAAACCAACATTTTTCACAAAGCTTAATTGATCACTGAAATTGCTTTGAGCATATCGCAAACCAAACGTCATGGTGCCTCCATTGTCATTGATTTTTAGCATATTAACTTCTGGTCCTAATCTGAAATAGGTACCTGAACTATGGTAGTCAAAATTTGATCTGCCTCGCATAATGTCCTGAAAGCCCGCCTCTGCGACAAAGAAATATTTATAAAAACTAATGGCCGCCTGTATTTCCTGTCCCTTTTGATCTGGCTTCACAAACATTCTGCCAAGTGGTATCGCATCATAGGTGATTTTCAAGTATTTGATGCTCCAATCTTTGGGTTCTTGCCTGCGCAAAGCACGCACTTGTTTCATAGTGACAGGTTCAACACTTGCACTCGAACCACTTCCCTGAGGCAACCCTTGTGGTAACTGAGCGAACGCCCCGAAACCTAAAATCAATATGATTACACTAAAAATAAACCTCAACATTGACAAGAATATTTTTGTTGATAGTTGATCCTATAACAGTCACAGAATCAAAATTTGTCGTGGTGGAGTTTAAGCTATCATAACTAAATCCACCTCCACAATCAACAGAGTAGAGCTGAATCGACCGAACACGATAGTCCAAAGTAAGATCGAAAGTATTAGAATCTGTTTCCAAAAAAAAGGTGACTGACCGCTTCACCGGGTCAAGTGGCAAGGGAAAGTAAACACCAGTATCCAGTTCATTGTAATACAAAAACTGATCGTTATAAACCGCGTTAAATATCACCTCTTTCTCTAAGCTATCTGCGCTATTAAAAAAACCCACTACTGCATACTCAACATCCGGATTGAGGGTACAATCACGAATCTCATTACAAGCCATTGTCATGGCGATCAGAAGAAAAATCAGTTTTCTCATTTCAAGCGCTCAAAGTTATATTAACCCCATTGAGTTGAACTTATTATCCTTTGTTAATTGTATTAACTTTGCATTTTTAAAATTTGAGCGTGAAGACTAAGGGACTAAAGAAGGATAAAGTAAATATTGTAACGTTGGGATGCTCCAAAAATCTGGTGGATTCGGAAGTAATGCTAACCCAACTGCGCGGAAACGAAATTGATGTGACACATGAATCCATGAAGGATGATTCCAATATCGTGATCATCAATACGTGTGGTTTTATTGACAATGCCAAACAAGAGTCAATCGATACCATTCTTAGATATGCAGATGCAAAAGATGAGGGTTTGATTGAAAAAGTATATGTAACCGGGTGCCTTTCTCAGAGATACCGAGAAGACCTCATGCTCGAAATCCCACAAGTAGACGCCTGGTTTGGCACGATGGAGCTTCCCCTTCTGCTCAAGAAATTTAATGCTGACTATAAACATGAGTTGGTCGGAGAGCGAATCACTACCACCGAAAGGCATTACGCCTATCTTAAGATTTCAGAAGGATGTGATAGACCTTGTAGTTTTTGTGCCATTCCGCTGATGCGTGGCAAGCATGTCTCCAAGCCCATGGATGAAATCATCAAGGAGGCAAAATCATTGGTGAGAAACGGAACCAAAGAAATTTTACTCATTGCTCAGGATTCCACTTATTACGGTTTGGATATTTATAAAAAAAGAAATCTGGCTGAGCTGCTTGACAGACTGTCTGATGTGGATGGTTTGGAATGGATACGATTACATTATGCCTTTCCTACCGGATTCCCGGAGGACATTCTAGATATCATGGCTAAGAAAAGTAACATCTGTAATTACCTGGATATTCCTTTGCAACATGCTTCAGACAACATGCTTCAAATCATGCGCAGAGGAACGACTCGTGCAAAAACCGAGGCATTATTGGAGAAAATCAGGGACAAAGTGCCCGGTATCGCTCTGCGCACCACTTTGATCGCCGGACATGCAGGTGAAACCGAAGAGGATTTCGAACAAATGTTGGATTTTGTGGCTAAATCCAAATTTGAGCGATTGGGCGTTTTCCCTTATTCTCATGAGGAAAACACGCATGCTTACAAATTGGAAGACAATGTGCCCGAAGAAATAAAACAAGAAAGGGCAGAACGAGTTATGGAGGTGCAAGAAGCTATATCAGAAGAAATCAACCAGAAGAAAATAGGTCAGACTCTAAAAGTACTAATTGATAGGATAGAAAGCGGAAACTACATTGGCCGCACAGAATTTGATTCCCCTGAAGTAGACAATGAAGTCATCATTGATGCAAAGAAATCTTATCTGAGAGTCGGAGATTTCGCCCAGGTGACCATTGAGGATGCTACTGCTTTCGACCTTTACGGAAAACCGTCAACAAAATAATGCGATCAGAAAAAGTATCTTTAGAAGAAGCAGGTTGTTTCTCGCCATTGTTTCTAGATTATATCAATCAAAAAGAAGAGTTAAAGCCGTTTTACAATGCATTTCCGACCATAGAAAATTTCAGAAAAATAATCACTGAACGTGCGTTTTCTGATGAGAAAAGATCATTACTCACTCATGTTTTACTCCAAGAATACGAATCATTAAGAGTCACTGACGCTGTGGATTTCAACATTCACAGTTTGCAACATCAAAACACTTTTACGGTTACTACTGGACATCAGCTCAATATTTTTACGGGACCTCTTTATTTCATCTACAAGATTATTTCGGTAATCAATATTTGTAAAAAACTCAAAGCAGCATATCCTGAATATAATTTCGTGCCTGTTTACTGGATGGCGACTGAAGATCACGATGTAGCAGAAATTAACCATTTCAATTTATTTGGAAAAAAATTCACATGGGAAACTGATCAAAAAGGTCCCGTTGGCAGATTCAAGACGCATTCTCTGGTGGATGTCATCCATCAGCTTGGAAAAGAAGATGTTTCTCTTTTCGAAAAGGCATATCTGGATTATGGTGATTTGGCAGAATCAGTAAGATATTATGTGAATAAGTTGTTCGGTGATCAAGGAATAGTGGTCATAGATGGCGACAATAAAACACTCAAATCACTTTTCGCACCAACGATTAAATCTGAATTATTCCAAAATAAATCTAATACGCTCGTCGGCGCTGTTTCGGAAAAATTGAAAGCTGCCGGTTATTCCGATCAAGCATTTTCTCGTGAAATAAACCTATTTTATATGGAATCGGGTTTACGCGAACGTATTGTCAAAGATGGACACATCTTTAAAGTATTAAATACCGATCTGTCCTTCACACCTGAAGAGATGGAGCATATGCTCGAAACCAAACCAGAAAATTTCAGTCCAAATGTAATTTTAAGGCCACTTTATCAGGAAACCATATTACCAAATCTGGCCTACGTTGGGGGTCCGGCGGAAGTCGCCTATTGGTTGCAATTGAAAGGTGTCTTCGAGGAATACGATACTCCCTTTCCGATATTGATGCCAAGAAATTTTGCGTTAGTTGTCAACAAATCCATACAGAGGAAAATAGAACGAATCAAACTTAAAGGTCAAGATTTGTTCAAAGAGGCAACTTTATTAAAAGAAGAATATCTAGCCATACATGCCGCAAATGGATATGATCTGAGTTCAGAGAAAGAAACATTGACTTTGTTTTTTGAGAAGATAAAAGAAAAAGCTGCTCTTGTGGATGGTTCCCTCACTGGTTTTGTGGGGGCTGAAAGCGTGGGTTCGTTCAAGGCTTTGGAAAACATAGCCAAAAGACTGAAAAAAGCAGAAGAGCAAAACAATGAAGCGGCCATGAATCAAATTGATACTATCAAGGATAAACTCTTCCCTGAAGGAAATCTACAGGAGCGTCACGACAATTTCTTGGCTTACTCTTTGAACAACCCAAATTTTATCAAGGACTTGTTGCAAAAATTTGATCCATTCAAATTCCAATTTCAGATTATAAGAGAATTGTAGATGTCTGATGCGAAGGCTAAAATCAGAAAAGGAACTTTATATAACCGCCGGATGCTCTCGCCGGAAGTTTGGACAGATCGTGTAACACGCGTTCAGGAGTTGATTTTAAATTTCATCAAAGAAAAAAAGGTAACGTGCTGCCATGTATTCTTACCTATTGCAAGAAACAAGGAATTTGATTCTTGGGATTTAGTTAAAAAGCTGAATGATCACGGCATAGAAGTGCAGCTATCGGTTTCAGATTTCGCTACATTCAAAATGAATCATTTTATTTACCATCGTGATCTCCGATTTGAATCCAACAAATTCGACATTCCTGAGCCAGTAGGCGGTAAAGCGGCAGATATCTCAAAAGTTGAAATGATTTTGATTCCACTATTGGCATCCGATAAAAAAGGAAATCGCATAGGTTATGGAAAAGGATTTTACGATAGATTACTATCAGATCTCCTTTCAAAGCCATTGAAAGTGGGCGTCAATCTAGCACCACTTTTTGACCATTTCCCTTTTAGTGAGGATCACGATATAAAGCTCGATTTCTGTATCACTCCGAACCAAATTTATAACTGCAATGATTGATGTATTGATAATTGGAGCAGGACCCATTGGTCTGGCTTGTGGCATTGAAGCCAAAAAAGCAGAGATGAGTCATTTGATAATTGACAAGGGTTGTCTTGTGAATTCAATTTATAACTATCCTAAAAATATGACCTTCTTTTCCACATCGGATCGGTTGGAAATAGGGAATGTGCCATTCATCTCTCACAATCCAAAACCTGTACGTTCTGAAGCTTTGGAGTATTACCGACGGGTGACATCCGCCTGGCAGTTGAATGTGAATCTTTACGAAAACGTAATCAACTTCTCTGGAGACGCAGGGAATTTTCAAATACAAACTTCTAAAAACCAATATCAGGCAAAAGCCATTATCATTGCCACGGGATTTTACGATCTGCCTTATTTGCTCAATGTGCCGGGAGAAGATTTGCCAAAAGTAAAACACTACTATGATGAAGCACATCCATATTATGCCATGAATATTACGGTAGTTGGTGCGGCCAATTCTGCAGTAGATGTCGCACTCGAAACATTCAGAAAAGGTGCCAAAACTGTGACCATGGTCATGCGGGAAGAAGAAGTAAATCCGAGAGTAAAATATTGGGTACGTCCAGATATTGAAAACCGAATCAAAGAAGGATCCATCAAAGCATATTTCCAATCAAAAATATCGGCTATTCGCGAAAGAGAAGTTGATATTGAAACGCCCGAAGGCCAAATCACCATCGCAAATGATTTTATACTTGCCATGACTGGCTATCAGCCTGATTTTTCTTTTCTTGAAAAAATTGGTGTTGAAATTGGATCAGATGAATTCAAAACACCCAAATACAACCCTGAAACTATGGAAACAAATGTGCCCAATGTATTTTTGGCAGGCGTGATTTGTGGTGGATTAAAAACCAATATTTGGTTTATTGAAAATTCAAGAGTGCACGCCGAAATGATTATTAATCATTTTAAAATTAAAAGATAATCCAGATTCAATGAAGCGAGTGGAAGTAAATCTTAATTCAGTTTTCATTTAAACAATGCATATGTTTCAATGTTATGATTTTAACAATTTTTCTACATTTTATTAACCTCACGATACACTTTTACGTCTTTCATTGAGTCACAAACAAAAAAGGTTCATCATAGTTTATGGTGCAACCACTCGCAACAATCTAATTTAGGATTTTATAGAAATGAAAAAGCTTATCACCGGCCTAGTACTGGCCATCAGCCTGACCGCCTACGGTCAGGAAAAATTTACTATTAGTGGATATGTAAAAGACGTGGCAGATGGTGAGACCTTGATTGGCGCAACAGTCCTCATTCAGGAACTAGCATCAGGAAACATCACCAATGTCTATGGTTTTTATTCTATCACTGTCCCAACTGGGAATTACACTGTTGAGTATCGGTATATTGGTTACCAGACAGTTACAAAAAGCATCACATTGAATCAGAATGTACGCCTGGATCTGGAACTTTCGCAAGACGAAAAACAACTGGAAGCAGTCGTAGTGACAGCTGAACCTGAGGACGAAAATGTAAGCAGTGTGGAAATGAGCGTTGCGCAGCTAGATATTGCCTCCATTAAAAAGGTCCCTGCCTTTCTGGGTGAAGTTGATGTTATTAAAAGTCTTCAACTGCTTCCGGGAGTATCTACCGTTGGTGAGGGAGCATCAGGTTTCAATGTGCGGGGAGGAAGTGTTGGGCAAAACCTGATCCTATTAGATGAAGCACCTGTTTATAACTCTGCTCATATGTTTGGTTTTTTCTCTGTTTTTAATCCAGATGCTGTTAAAGATGTGAAGCTTTATAAAGGAGGCATTCCAGCTGAATACGGTGGACGATTATCGTCTATTCTCGATGTTAGGATGAAGGAGGGAAACATTAAAAATTATGAAGTCAATGGAGGTATAGGCACCATTTTCAGTCGATTCGCCGTGGAAGGGCCTATCGCTAAAGAAAAATCCTCCTTCATTTTAGCAGGTAGAAGATCCTACATTGATATTCTGGCAAAACCATTTCTGAAAAAAAATGACCTGGATGGTGTAGGACTTAATTTCTGGGATTTGACGTTAAAGACAAACTATTACGTTTCTGACAAAGATCGGATTTATCTATCGGGATATCTCGGTAGGGACGTTTTCAAATTCGACGCACAACAAGGCTTTGACTGGGGAAACAAAACAGGGACTATCCGTTGGAACCACCTTTTCAACGATCGGATTTTTTCCAATACCTCTCTGATCTTCAGTGATTATGATTATTCTTTTCAAGTGGGTGAGACAAAGGAAGATTTGTTTAGCTGGAAATCAAGGATCGTAACCTATAATTTCAAAGAACAATTTTCATACTTTATTAACACAAATAATGAATTGTCCTTTGGGGCAGAGGCCATATTGTATGATTTCAAACCAGCGGACGTGCTTGGTGTAAGTGATGGTGAGGAAAGCGATATATCACTGGATGAAAGGAAAAGTCTTGAAACCTCGATTTACATTGGCAATGATCAAAAAGTGAATGAAAGACTAACGCTACAATATGGCCTAAGACTATCTGGGTTTAATTATCTGGGGAATGGCACAGTTTATTATTATCAGGAGGCCGAGAAACCAGGAGAAAGAAAAGAGGTAATTAATGAAGAAGAGGTCGGTAATTGGGAGTCTATCAAGTTTTATCAGAACCTGGAGCCAAGATTTTCATTTAAGTATACCTTAGATCGGACAACCTCTATCAAAGGAAGCTACAATAGAATGTCACAATACATTCATCTGGTATCCAATACAGCTGCATCCTTGCCAATAGATGTATGGACACCAAGTACTAACAATTTGAAACCACAACTTGCCGATCAGATTGCATTGGGAGTATTCAAAAACTTTTTGAACAATAAGCTGGAGGCGTCAGTAGAAGTTTATTATAAAGAGATGCAACGCCAAGTGGATTACATTGACGGTGCAGAAATCCTTATCAATGAATATTTGGAAGGAGACTTGCTTTCCGGAAAAGGTCGGGCCTATGGTGCCGAATTTTATTTAAAAAAGAATTCAGGAAAGTTCAACGGTTGGATTAGCTATACGCTGGCAAGAACCGAGCGAAAAGTAGATGGTATAAATAATGGTAATTGGTATGCAACGAGATTCGACCAAACACACAACTTTAATCTCACTACCAACTATGATTTGAATGATGATTGGTCTTTCTCAGCCAATTTTACTTACATATCCGGCACACCATATACAGTGCCCTCATTTAGATATGCGGTGCAAGGTTATACCATTCCTGGAGTTGAGGGAAGGAATAATGCAAGAATACCAGATTATCACAGATTGGATCTCTCTGCGACTTGGAATATGCGAACTGTAAAACCAAATGGAACGATCAAAAAGCTAAGGGATTATTGGGTTTTCACCGTATATAACGTTTATTCTCGACGAAATCCATTTTCAATCTATTTTGGTCCCAATGGCGAATTGAGCAACGCTAGTCAAGCCGTCACGCAGGCCACTCAGGTTTCTATTTTGGGCACTTTCGTTCCTGCTTTTTCATACAATTTTAAGTTTTAATCAAGATGAAAAACTATATATATATCCTAGTTTCAGCGGTACTCATTTTATCGTGTGAAGATGTAGTAAATGTCTCTTTGAAGAGCTCTGATCCAGTACTTATCGTAGATGGCTGGTTAACAAACACAGCTGATACCCAAAGAATCGTTTTGAACTATACTCAGCCCTATTTCGATAGTAATCAACCGCCACATGCAGTAAATGCTTTAGTCAATGTAGTAGAAACAGAAACTGATTTCGCCTACTCATTTACCGATGCTGATGATAATGGCGTTTACGAATGGATACCAACGAGTGGCGAAAAATTTGGAACAATTGGTAATAATTACGAGCTGCAAATCGAGCTCACAGATGGATCAGTTTATTATTCCACCTCCAGAATGGATAGTGTTCCAGCTATTGACAGTATCACTTTTGAATACAATGTGGCTGATGCATTTATCGAGGACGATTATTATTATGCAGAATTCTGGGCCAGAGACTTAGCTGGTCGTGGAAATACCTATTGGATAAAAGCCTTCAAAAACGATGTATTTTACAGTTCGCCAGAATTCATCAATTTTGCCTATGACGCTGGATTTTCGGCCGGAGGCGAGGTTGACAGTCTTATCTTTATTCAACCAATCAGGACTTTTATAAATGATTTTGGAAGTGAAGATGAAAAAGGGAATCCTACTTCTCCTTATAAATTTGGCGATAAGCTCAAGGTTGAAATTCACGCCATCTCTGAGGAAGCCTGGTTTTTTCTTACGCGCGTTTTTGACGAGGCTAATCCACAATCTGGATTTGGTCAGCTATTTGCAAGCCCAGTGGCCAACTCCCCTTCCAATATTGTGACTATCCAAGGAGTAGCTCAAGCAGTCGGTTTCTTTAGCGTGGCGGCTGTCTCATCAATGGAAGTAACAATGTCTGACGCTTTGGTAGTCGATCGTGTTCCGGACTGATGAAGTCCATCATATCGCTTTATAAAAGTGCCTTTGGTGGGCTCTCTGCTTCGACTTGGATGCTCGCATTGGTTATTTTTATCAATAGAAGCGGGACCATGGTTATCCCCTTTTTGAGTATTTACCTCACAACCTCACTTGGGTTTTCTTTGGTAGAAACTGGTTGGGTGATGAGTGCATTCGGTTTGGGAGCGATTGGTGGTGGATTTATAGGCGGCTGGCTCACAGACAAAATAGGCCCTTTCAAAGTGCAAACTTTCAGTTTGATTGCTGGAGGATTTATGTTTTTTGCCCTTTCACAAGTTCATTCCTTTTACAGCATTTCGGCTTTTATATTTTGTGTGAGTCTGGTCTCCGAAATGCTCCGTCCAGCCAATCAAATCTCGGTTGCTTCCTTTGCAAAACCAGAAAACATCACAAGAGCCTTAAGTCTCAATAGGATGGCGATAAATCTGGGCTTCTCTTTTGGGCCTGCACTTGGCGGCTTGCTTGCTGCGCTCTCCTATGATTGGTTGTTTATTGCCGATGGTGTGACTTGTATCCTTGCTGGTATTGTTTTTTTCTTCTATTTCCGAAATCAAAAAGGAACCAGGCCAAATGTGGAGGAAAAAGGGACAATCCCAATTGCCAGCAAGAGCGTATGGTCAGATGGGTTGTTCATTGGTTTCATCGCCTTGGTTATCGGATTTGCCATGATGTTTTTCCAGATCTTCAGCACATGGCCACTTTATCAAAGGGAGGTATTTCAACTCCAGGAGCAGGAGATCGGATTATTGCTTGGGTTGAATGGACTAATAGTTTTTCTGTTTGAAATGATATTGGTTTATAAAATCGGTGATCGGTTCCAGATTCGTAAACTGATGGCCTTCGGCAGCTTTCTTATGGGTCTGGCCTTTCTCATGCTTTACGGTTTCGAGACCAAATGGGCACTTTATGGGGCTTGTATACTGATAAGCTTTGCTGAAATTTTTGCCATGCCTTTTATGGCTACCTATACCATTCAAAAAAGTGGCGAGAAAAACAAAGGAGCCTATATGGGATTGTATTCAGTGGCATTTGCCAGTGCCTTTGTACTTGCTCCACTTATAGGAACGAATGTGATTGCTGCATGGGACTTTCAAAGTTGGTGGCTCATTGTTGGAGGGATGGCACTTGGTGTTGGAATTGGGTTTCTTGTGCTATTAAGAAATAAAATAGCCCCGATTCCCGAGATACATTGATGCAGAATTTTGGCTGAGTAAGGGGCTTACTTTTGAACATCAACATGCTACATTCTCGGACTGTCAAGATTTTGAAATTTTCCGGTGGTCATTTCTGTATTTTTTGATGCTTCATATGAGCTCTTAAATGGAAATTGACCTTATTTTTCATGCTATTCCTAATTTTTGATTGAATTAGACATAATTATCCCAGGTGATCTGTAGAGGTTGTAGCTAATAGCCTCTATTAGATTCTGGGTGTGCATCTTTTTGATTCGCCGATATCTGGCCACACCCCCACGGAACCACCTTGAGATACTGCCAATAGTGCGCTCTATCTTATATCTGGTCTGACCATTGATTTTATTGAATCTCTTTTCCCACTTGGTCAATGGATGATTCTTCTTTGATTGGTAACCTTTATTGGAATTTTTTAACCCAGGCCACTTCAGTATCAACACTTGAAACTATTTGCTTCTCATGGCTTTTTGAATCCCTTTCTTTTGCTAACTCCTCACTGGATCGTTCGCTTGCTTCTCTATCTTCTGCTACTTCATAGTGTGGCCTGCCCTTTGGCTTTAAGGGACTATCTATAATACTTGCATCAACCAATGCTCCCGTCTCTTTACAATAATGGAATGAGCTTCCAATTGATCATTGATCTGTTTGAATATTTGATCATAAGCTCCTTGCTTAGTCATTAAGGTTCTGAACCGACTGATGGTACTGTGATCTGGTGAGACCTCTTCAATGCTCATCCCACAGAAATAGCTAAAGGAAATGCTATCGTTGATACGATCCTCTACTTCATAATCGCTTAATCCATACCAGGTTTGAAGTAAACCTTCATATGCAGGCTTGCCTATAGCTCTTTTGCTATACATGTTTATTTTCTTTCCCAGAGACACTGCGATGAAGGAAAAACATATCGCTACTTAATCAACTCCTTAAAGAATGCCTCTGACCTGGTCTCCATCCATGAGTGATCTTCTTTGCGTAGCGAGAAACCAAGATGACCGCCCGTTTTTGGGAATTCCATTTTCACAAATTTGGAATCAACACTTGGGTAACTTTTAGCTCCAAGTAACGGGTCATTTATTGCATTGACAATCAAAAGTGGATGCTTTACTTTAGACAAAAACTGGGCACTGGAATTTTGTCTGTGGTATGCTTCCATGGTATCAAATCCAAGTAGTTTTATTGTCATCTTCTCATGCAATTGGTCCAAGGTTCGGGCCTTTTTTAAGTCTTCGAGATCAAACAAGTCAGGATATTGCTCCGCTTTTCTGGCAATCTTTCTTTTCCACTTAGACAGGAAACCATGTCCATAAATATGATTAACCCCACTAAATAGTCTATCCGACGTTTCTTTTAAGTCCAATGGGACAGAGAATACTGCCGCTGCGGTGATCCTTTCATGATTTTGAAAGCCATTTGCACCCAGGTAATTAACCACCGTAGCACCGCCCATCGAAAAACCCATAAGAAATATTTTGTCATAGGTCCCAACACCCCGTCCATAATCTATCACTGAATCCAGATCATCAATATCTCCAATATGATAAAGCCGGGGTAGCCGATTCATTTCTTTACTGCAGCTCCTGAAATGCCACATAAGAATATCGTATCCCTTTTTGTGAAAATACTTAGCAGCCCTTTCCACAAAATAGTCCCTTGAGTTCCCCTCAAAAGCATGCGAAATGATGAGCAGCTTGTCAGACCCATTTCTAATCCAATCCACATCAATAAAGTCCCCATCAAGAAGCTCAATCCTTTCGCGCTTGTAAGGGATGCTATAAATCTTGTAGGTTTTATAAGGGATGATGGATTCTAGATGACCATTGAATAAATACCAGGGCTTATGTTCATAACTATCAGCATTCATTTTCTCATTTCATTAGATTTCCCTCATCTTTGGTTCGATGAAGCGCTTGTCAATCCTTTTTTTCTTTCTTATATCCACTGCTACATATAGCCAGTATGATACTGCACAAGTGACCAAGCTAATCAACAAGGTATATTCTCTGCAAGTGGTTGATGATAATTTCTATGACGAAGGTTTATTTAAGACCCAAAGGGAATGGGGTGAGTCTGTGATGGAAGACAACAGCTTTTTCTATACGGCGAGTATGCTTTACATTTTCCAGCAATTGTATCCTAAACTGTCAATTGAAAACAAAATGATAGTCGATACCATTTATGCACGAGCCACAAACAACGTGACCAAATACGCAAATCGAAAGGGTGAGGCTTCTTACAATTTCTGGCAAACCAACCCAGACACGCCACATCCAAATGGCAAAGCCGAATATCGACAATCAAAATATGGTCTTCCTGATGATTTGGATGACAGTGTGATCATCGCATCGATATTACAAAATGACAGTATCAGCATCCTAGTGAGGGGAAAGATGGTAGCATATGCAGCATCCAATAATCATAAACCGATACAAAAAGCACCAAAAGGTTATCAAACCACTGAAGCGTATCGCATTTGGTTTGCAGACCAATGGACTCAGGAAATAGACGTGGTGGTGCTTTGCAATATTCTTCTGTTCGTTTTTGAGAACCAATATGCACTGAACAAATACGATCTGGCAACCATTGACTTTGTAAAAAAGGTAGTAACAGATGGAGACCACATTCATCAGCCCAAAGAGATTTCTCCTTATTATGGACGACCGGCAGTAATATTGTATCATCTGGCCAGAACCATCGCAGGCGACACCCAAGGAGTATTGCAATCCATCAAAACACAAACCATTTCCGATTTGGAAAACCTGCTACCCACGGTTCAAAACGAATATGAAAAGATGATGGTGGTGACTTCACTCTATCGACTAGGCAAGAAACCTGTCATAGCCATTGATACGAGCAGACTTCTCAGTGATAGGGAAAACTTTTATTTTTTCTATTCCACTTCAGCCAATATTTCCTTTCCACAATACAAGTTATGGATCATCAAGACTTTCGGCCTGATCCCAAATTTGTACTGGAAATGCGACGTTTTCAATAAACTTATATTGTTAGAGTTTCTTATGACTACAGGATATTCATTGGATTCTGGTTTTCTGTGATACTTACCTATACTTTGACTGAGTGAATCATTACCTCAAGACACTGAAGAATATTTTATATTCAATAAGACCATCGGCCTGCTTGATGGTGAGTGTCTTTACTGTGGCGGCCTTTCGTCCAGATGTTGCTGAGCTCAATACCGCTGTTTTGCTGTTTTTTGATTCTTTTGCTGGTGCGGCCTATTGCTTCTTGGTGAATGATATTTTTGATCGTGAGAAAGATGTATTAAATAAAAAAAAACGGCCAATCGCTACAGGTGAGCTGCCTATGAAAACCGCGATTACAAGTGCCCTGTTTTGTGTGTTGGGCTATTTGGTCATCTCCTATTTGCTCGGATTCACGGTATTCATTTTGGCCTTGATTTCGCTCGTTTTGTTCACCGTCTATTCCCCAATAAATAATCGTGGTGGTTTTGTGGCCAATGTACTTGTCGCGATATGCGCCTCAGGATCCGTTTGGGGAGTAGCTATCGTCCGGGATTATGATGCCAGTTTGTTTTACTTGTCGCTAATGATCTTTTTTATGATTTTGATAAGGGAGGTTTTACTCGATTGGCTGGATATCTCCGGAGACAGAGACGTGGGTAAGCGTTCAATTCCGATTATTTTCGGAACTAATCAAACAATTTGGATCATCATCCTGCTGTTGCTGATTACCAGTGGCATAGTGTTCTCAGCGCCTTTTCTTGTTGAGATAAGCGATTGGGCCATGTATGCCCTTTGCATCGCATTGCTTACTATTTGCGTACCGATCTTCATTCTGGCCAAAAGTCCTACAGAAAAGAACATCCTTTTCAACATTCGGTTTAGCCATTTAACTTTCCTTTTTATCGTTGTGGGGATATTGTTTCGGTAGTGTCACATGGCCTTTCAGTTGTCCTATAAGGATATTGGTGGGTGATGACTGATTACTTTCATGCCTTCATTTCTTGTTCTCAGATTCCCTTTCAGGAGACTCTGAGGGAGGTTACAATGTGTAACTCGACTATCTCGATGATCCTGAGGTCATGAACAGCACCGAAAGTTTTCAGCAACCAAACTTCGGTATAGGGCTCAGGTATCTCCGTGAAAAATTCTTTCTGGGTGCTTCTGTCCCCAGAATTTTAAGTGTGTCATTCACTGATGGTTCCACCATAAGTGAACGGTACAGAAAGCACTACTATTTCACAGGGGGGTTCGTCGCAGAACCGGCAAATCTTTTTAAAGTGAAGGTGGTTTCAATGATCCGATCAATAAATGGAGAAGCGCTTTCCGCTGACCTCATTTTAAGTGCCAACCTTCGCGAGATTTTCTGGAAGGGAGTTTCTATCAGAGATTTGAAGCAATACGGATTGTTCTTAAACATACTCATCGCCGACCATATGCGTTTAGGTTATTCCTTCGAGCTCCATACCAGTTCACTTATTTTAGGCAACTACGGCACACATGAAATTAGCTTTCTAATAGAATTTGGTGTGAGGGGAAATAAGATGGATCGGTATTTTTAAACGGCTGATCGGGCACTTAAACTGGTCAATCGGAAAAGCTGAGGGTGAATTAAAATCATACAAAAGATATCTTTTGGACTACAATAGAGAGTAATTCTAAATAAAGAGCAATTCCACATAGTTAGTTGAGATATCCAGCCTACGTGGCGACTAAAGTGTGAATCAGTTTGAAAATCTTGAATGTAATTGCCCTTGATTATCTTTTGTGTGCATCCGGCTAGGTTGGTTTATGCGACACTTTTTCTTTTTGTCCAACGTAGACTCGGACGGTTCCCCGATTCGATCGTTTTCCTTTGGAGGATAAATTGTCAGAAAAATTACACAGAAATTGAATCTGACCTAATTCGCAAACTCCAAAAATGTGGTTTCATCTGATCAGTGCCTCCCAAAATGTTATTAATCCGACTCAAATACGCTTAGAGTTGATTTCTAATTCATCTGAAAAAATCAATTCAAAGTTTGCTAATTCAACCGTTATTTTTTACTTTAGAAATGAAACAATGTCCTATCTATATCTCCTTAATTATTTTACTACTTTTATCCCGACCGATGAGGTTTGTGACAACTGCTATGAAGATGGTGGTGGATATACCACCGATGGCACAGGCGACTTCTCTAAAGTAACCTACGGCCCTCTGATGGATACAGAGTGGAATCAAGATGACCCGTATAATTTCTATGCTCGTTATATGAATTGCTCGTACTCTTCTCTTGGAGGTAAAGCTTGGGCGGGATGCGTCGCAGTAGCCATGGCGCAGATTGTAAACTACTGTGAGTACCCTACAGGCTGGCAATACGAGTATGACGAGATGGGAACAGGAGATGCAGGAAATCTTGCCATCGCCCATTTGATGGGAATTTGCGCCAATTATGTAAACATGGATTATGGATGCAATTCATCCAGTGCCAGCACTTCAAAAGCCGTGAATGTCTTCAAAAATGACTTTGGCTACTCCAATGAGGCAGATTATCGGGATTTTGATGTCTACAAAGTGGTCTCAGATATCCAGCGATCAAGACCTGTGCTTCTCAGGGGATGCCGCACCAGTAAGAAGGTACTCCTCTGGTTTACCTACTCTGACTGCCACGCATGGGTCTGCGATGGAGCCAGACTGATCACCTCCAGAAACACTACCGTACGCTACATGCACATGAACTGGGGTTGGGGGAATCGGGAGCAAATGATTGGTACCTAGATTTTCAGAACGGAGCTCGTAATTATCAATATCAGAAAAAAATGGGAGTCAATATTCATCCATAAAACATACTACTATGAAAACTTACTATTTAATCGTTATCAATATTGCTCTTGCTCTGTTCCTCATGTCTTGCGAATCAGAAAGTGGGGAATCACCTCCGATTACATTTCCTCAACTTAAATTTATTAATGAGCAGAATCAAAATTTATTAGATACGGAAGTCGTTGGATATTATAAACACGACCAAATTGCAGTTTGGACGATACAGGATGGAGTGAAAGTAGATGGAATTGTTGATATTAGTCTGCGTCCAGCAAGTACACCAACTGTAGTAAGTTGCTACATTCTTGGTGTTGGTTTGTTTTATACAGGAAGTCTATACAAAGAACCGACTGAAGGTGGTGATTTAGATTTTTATCTTTCGTTATCTGAGACAGATGTAGATACAGTTACGTGGGTAATCTCGACAAAATTTGGCAGTCCTCAACTTTCCACCATATTGTATAATGGAAAGCAACCAGAACACAAAGAATTAGAATACTACTATACGGTTACTAAGTAAATAGGAGTTCCTAACTCAATATGAAAGCTTACTATTTAATCGTTATCAATCTTGCTCTTGCTCTGTTCCTCATGTCTTGCGAATCAGAAAGTGGGGAATCACCTCCGATTACATTTCCTCAACTTAAGTTGATTAAATAGGGAAATTGGATTTGCCATGGCACGACATTGTTAATTTTAGGATTTGGGGGATGCCAAAAGGCCCTGGTTATCCATTTTTACTCCTCGCACTCCTGCGTCGTGCTGTGGGGTAACCATTTCTATCCCTATCCCGGAGAGTTCCATAGAAATGCAATTGGTTTATGGCATTCAAGAGTTATGATCATTAGCTGATTTCAACCAGAATAATAAATGACTGAATGAGATTAAACTGAAGTTTTTAGGTTTTGAGAAACTATAAATATTTTTCCGCCTCTAAAAGAGCCTCCAATTGAATCTTATTTTCAACCAAATAATTTTCAGCAATCTCCCAAAAAATGGTTGAGTCTATAATATGATACTCATGAACTGCGAAATTTCTTAGACCATACATCTGTTTCCAAGTCATTGGCCAGAAAACTTGATCGCCCATCAATTGTTTCAATATCTTGTCTATAGAGACATTCATGCCTTCTACAAATACAAGATGATCTTTACTAGCATATGTATAGTACTTGTTGCAGGATTGAATCTCTCCATTCCTCACGAATAGAACCAGCAGTGACTAAATCAACTTTGCGATTAAAGATGTCTTCTAAATAGTCCTTCAGGTCAAAGAATTTCAACCGTACACCTTTCGATAAATCAACCAAAATATCAATATCTGA
>JBLICU010000040.1:0-29590 GCA_047632435.1 Cyclobacteriaceae bacterium | reverse complement strand
AGACTGTGTGGTTACCTCAGCTACGTCCAAAGGCTCATCTAATTTGATTATATCTACGATTTTCTGGCCGCCATATACTCCAGAATAATTATTACTATTAACCTCTTCATTGCCAATCAAAACATTACCAGAGAGATAAAAATGACCATAAGGCTCATATGGATCTAAAATTTTATCTCTTTTAGATACTGTTGCCGGCCCGGTTTTATAAGTATTATTAATCATGTTATAGTTACCTTCTTCACCCCCATAACTACTATTCCCTTTCCAGTTATAGATTACGTTATTTCGGAAATCAGCAATTTCTTCTTCTGGCTGTTTGTGATATCTGGATCCATTAAATCTCGGATTACGACTGTTGTGATGGGCAAATAGATTATGGTGAAAACTAGCTTTTTTTCCTCCCCATATTCCACCATAACCGTGCGCTCCTTTTTTATGAACAGAATTGTTTAGGCTCTCTGAAATTATGCAATACTGGACTGTTAAGTTCTCATTGTCATAAAACGTCGCACACTCATCGCTACTCCAGCTAAAAGAACAATGATCTATAATCACGTTCTTGTTTCTTGTGACGCTAATTGCATCATCTTGAACTTCTCGTTCATCTCCCATGCGGGAACGGATATAGCGAATGATAATATTGTCGCCTTTTACCTTTAACGGATAATTTCTAATGACGATTCCATCTCCCGGAGCACTTTGACCAGCTATAGTTAGGTCTCCGTAATTGATATCCAAAGTTGATTCCAATTCAATTATTCCTGATATGGCAAAGACAACAATCCTTGGATATTTTTGTCTCAAAGCTTCACGGAAGCTGCCCTCTCCAGAGTCATTCAAATTGGTAACAATCAGCACTTCTCCTCCTCTGCCTCCAGTGGCGTATTTACCGAACCCTTCTGCGCCAGGAAAAGCTATCTCCTGCGAAAGACATTGAACATGTGCCAAACACCAAATCAATAAGAGAAAAACAAGGTTTTTATTTCTGACCATCTGTGATATTTTGTACCAAACTATTTATGTAAACTTCTATATTTTCATAGCCAGAATGCAGGTCATGCCCGTTAGGCTCATATTTCTCAGGATTCAATCCATTTGCTGCTTTCCATTCATCAGGCATTCCATCTTTAGAAGTGTCATTTGGTGAATCAATCGAATTAAGAATAGGCCAACCGCCAACATCACTTTGAGTGTCTATTATTCCAAGTGTGCTTCCATTAGATCCCGTATGCGTATAGTTACCTGAATTGACTTCACCGACAATTCTTAAATCAATAGCATCTCGAATCAAGCTAGCTCCCCCATATGTCATGACTTTGTCATAGGCTATTTGAGCTGTATGTGTAACCACATTGTTTTGAATGTCATGCGGGGCATCTAATCTCATTGTTTCCTTATCATCACTAGAAACCGCACCATAACTTGAATGAAATTGATTATACACTCCGTACGTCCAATTGTCATTGGTGGCTCTGCTACTTCCTTCAAGAACATTTCCATCAATAAAGAATTTACCCCAAGTCTGATAAATTGGGGTTGAAGAATCTTTGTTGTGATCAATAGAAATGATTCTCTCTCCTTTGGTAGTAGCCGGCCCAGGTTTATAATAGCAATTAACAATGTTCACATTCATAGCCTCACCTCCATAGCAACTATTTGAAGACCAATTGTAAATCACATTGTTACGCAAATCAACAAGATCGGTTAATGCAAAAGTGGTTCCTGCGGTTTCACCTAGTCTAGGGTTTCTGCTGGAATGGTGTGCCAATAAATTGTGATGAAACGAAGCGTTTTTTCCACCCCAAATCCCTCCATAACCATGAGCCCCCTTATCATGTACGGAGTTTCTAAGACTCTCAGTTATGTAACACCATTGTACTGTGGTATTTTCATTAACATAAAAAGAAACACATTCGTCTGTGGACCAACTCATACTACAATGGTCAACCATTATATCCTTATGAAATCTTCCTCCGAGTGCATCCGCCTCTTGATTGGCATCATCACCCATCCTAAAACGCATGTAGCGAATAATAACATTATCAGCATTCACGTTCACTGGAAAATCACGAATGGTTATTCCATCTCCCGGAGCAGTCTGACCTGCAATAGTGACATCACCGTTATTGATATTTAAACTAGACTTCAACTGAATAGTACCAGAAACTCCAAATACAATGTGGCGAGCAACACTTTGAGCTATAGCTGACCTGAGACTACCTTCTCCTGTATCATTAAGATTGGACACATATATTACTCGTCCTCCTCTGCCACCGGTTACGTCTCTTGCGAAACCTTCGGCACCTGGGAAAGCTTCTACCTCTAGGCGATGCTCATATCCACTTATCGTAATATCCAATTCATCATGAATGTTTTCGTCAGCCTCCAGATAAGCTCGAATGGTCAATGAACCATTATTTAGGGGGCGCAAATATCCTGATGTATCTATTTTACCAATCAATTCATCTGAGACACTCCAAATCACCTTGCGATTTGTGGCATTCTCCGGATTGATTAAAACTGAGTATTGGGCTGGAGACCCATTGGAAATATTCCCTCCAACTATTTCAATGCTTTGAGCAGAAACGACGTAACCTGAGATGGTGATTAATTTTACGCCTCTTTTTTCCGTCCCATCTGTAGCTGTTGCGTAGACCTTTACTTTTCCATTACTTAGTGGAGTCAATAATCCATTCTCATCAATTACCGCAATACTCGAATCGGATACGCTCCAAGATACTTGTTGATTACTGGCGTTTTGAGGAAATACAGTTGCACTCAGAAGTGTAGACTCTCCATTAGTTATATCATTTCCTATCACTTCAATTGCTACCACCAGAACATTAGGCTTATCATCTGAGTTACATGATTGAATTGAAAATAGAAAATGGATAAGGAATACTAATAAACCAAGATATCTGCCCCTAATAACATATTGCTTAAACATACATTGGATTTCTCTAAGTAAGAATTAATTTAATAACTAAAAAAAGGTGTAACTCGAATGAGTTACACCGAAGTATTAGCTAACTATTCAAGCTTCTCAAAATTCTGCTCTCCATCTAGGATCACCGGTATTCGTGCGCCCACTAAAAGTTCCATCACTGAAATTAAAATCAAATTCCTCTCCGTCATCAGGATTTGGGAACACCCAAAGATCTTCCGTTCCTCCAGAATAAACAGAAGATGGGAAGCCAGATAACTCGGTACTAATTATCAATTCAGAGGTTCCATACACATTAGAAAATGTAAAACCAGTTGCATCTCCACCCTGCAAGGGAGAAAATGACCAATCTTCTGAACTCTGGTCCCATGCTCTACCAAATATGCAATTGGAGACGGAAACTCCGCCAGTAACCTGTGCGATCTTTCCTTCAGCATCTTCGCGCAATCTAAACAACCACCGACCATATCGAGGGAAGTTATTTGCAGTCACTCCATCCATTGTAATGGTACCAATATCAAGATAAGATGTGATTCCCATTTCTACATTTACGAATGTAGAATTGGTAATTACAATGTCATTTACTGTTGACGTTTTATTATCAACAGTTAAGATTCCATAACCTCCTATTTGGTTAACAATGCAATTATCAATTTTGAAGGTACCCATTGAAACTACCGCAGCATCTTTCATTCTCATTAACCCTCTAAAGTGATTAATGTGACAATCTTGAAATACAAACTCATTGATTGTACTTGATGCATCTATATTCATTACATAATCGCCCGTCCAATCTTCTCCTCTGATCTCTAGGTTTACAAAACGAATATGATCAATAGACGCACCAGCTAAAACATTCCAGTTACCTGTAGTGTATATCCTTGCCAAGCTATCTGCAAAATCGATTGCTCCAATAATGGTTACTGATTTATCAGCGGGAACTTCTGAAGGCGGGAGATTATATTGTGCACCTTTTTTTAAAACAAGGGTGTCACCGTCATTTATGACCGAATATAGATTTGCTACCGCATCAGGATCCGTGTTTTCTGTCAAATTACGCGTTTTAGGACCATTCAGATTGTAAATACTCTTCACCGTGGTATAGCGTTCCCAACCTCTTAATTCGTAATCTCCGCTATAAATTGCTATCTGATATGTCGTGAGTTCGTTCAATCCAGTCACAATTACTTCACCAAGGACTGATTCTTCGTCAGACACATTTACGAACCGTAAAGGTCTACTCAAACGTGCATCAGTTGCCGCGAAAATTCCAAGCTTATTTATAGGGTCACCAGCATTAACCCACTCCACTTTTACTTTTGTATCCAACAAATCATTTTGTTGTGGAGTTATAAGGTTCGATGGAAATTTCTCTGTTCGGGTACTCCCAAGATCAGATGGGCGACTATCATATTGCGTCTCATCAGCAAATGCCGTTGCTCTTACCTGATAAATTGTAAACCAAAGCAATTCTTCACCCACCAGATTTTCATCAATGACTATATAATTGGTGTCAACCTCTACGAAATAATCTAGGGTATTAAATGTATCTCTACTTATCTCAATTTTATATTTAACAGTCCCTACCTCTTTGCTCAGATTCACAATAATGGAGTTGGCGTCAACTCGTAACGTACCGCCAGCCAAAGAAGGCTTGAACAATCTTGTTCGATCATATGTGATCTCATCTTCTGCACATCCTATTAATACTGCAGATATAGCCACAAATAACAGGATGAGTGTATTTCTTAATTTAAGTTTCATAGTGTTCTATTTAATGTGGATCACAGACCAAAACCATAATAATCTGCAGCTACAGGATAATTTTTCTGATCCTCTGAGTTTGAAATCGTACCCTGACTGTTGCTTATAGCTTCAGCGGGAATAGGAAAAATATATCTCACTACACCTTTACTTCCCCAATAGGGGTCTGTATAGTTCTCCCAGGTTCTAAGAATCCATTCATCGTACTCCAATAAATCGTCGTTTAAGTCAATTAAAAACCCATCCTTATTCCAAGTATCATCAGGAGCGACCAACTTTTTTAAGTTTCGATTATAAATTTCTATCCCTGCTCCTGCGCTCTTCCAAAAGAAATAATCCGGTGGATTAGTATTATATCTAAAAAGGCGATTGTTTGGATCTAAAGGTGTCCCAAGAAAGGCATAATCCCTCAATGCTTTTAAACCATTGACAGTCGCATCAATTTTTTCATAATATAAATTCCATCTAATCAAATCATATTTTCGTTGCATTTCACCGCCAAATTCCCAAGCGCGTTCATCTACAATAGCGTCAAAGAAAGTTTCTTTATTCGCAGCTACCTGATTCATATAATCATCAACTTTTTCTGACCATAGGTTTTCGGGAAATGCCCTTCTCCGAACCCGTGCAATAGCCTCCCGTGCTTCACCAGATGGTCCATTCAATTCATTATCCGCTTCAGCAAACATCAAAAGGACATCTGGATATCGCATCATCGGCCAGTTAATACCTGTGCCTTTTGCTGATAACTGACCAGTAGGATTTGGAAGCAAATATCTGCTCCATTTCCCTTGAGATATGGATTGAGCCCCACCGCCTTGGTCATTGTCTTCAATCCCCTCACCTATGTACATAGCATTACCACTTAGATTAATATAGTAAAGGCCGCAGGTTACATCTCGTCTCGTATCTGTAGTATCAAACGACACATAGTACGTAGCAGGAATATTCATATAGTTACCTCCCGACCCAAAATCATGAGTTGCTAAGGGTCCTCCGTGCACATCAATTCCAATATTCCAACCAACATCTCCATTCCCCAATGCAAATGGAACTTCAAAAATGACGTCAGATTCACTTGAGTTTAAAACAAATTCATTTTGATTTACGAACATTTTTCTATAGTTCTTAGGCAAGGACTTGTCTTTTAAATCGATAAGCTTTTTACTGTATTCTCGCGCTATTTGGTAGTAATCAAGATAGTCTCCTTTTCGCTCCATTTGTAAATCTGGAGTCAAATAATACCCACCTCTTTGAAGAGCAAGACGTGCAATTAACCCCAAAGTATACTCTCTATTTACCTGCTCAACTCCATATTGGACTTGATCAGACCACATCATTTTACCTTCAATATCTATTAAATCCTGAATGAGGGTCTCTAGTATGACATTACGGTCTATGCGTGGTATATAGAAGTCAGCGCCAGGTTTAGGAGCTTCCACAACAAATGGAACTTCTCCAAAATAAGAGACTAACATGCTGTACCAATAAGCCCGCAAGGTGTAAGCTTCACCTAGGAGGTGGTACATTGTATTGGAAGTTGCCTCATCTTCAGAGTTGAGTACTTCACTTGCCAGCAAACCTTCAATAGAAATGTTCGCATTTCTAATGGCATTGTAAGCTGCATCCCAAAACTGACGTAAATCACCGTTACTTGTCTGCGCATCAAGGTTCCAAATTTCTCTTCTGCCATTGTCCTTATTGTCATAACCAGAAGCCCATTCAATGTCGGTATTTCCAGCCATATTATTAGACAATCTGGATCTAAATCCGTCTACTTGAAACTGGGTGTAGATCGCATTAACTCCTAACCTGGCATCATCAACATTTGAATAAACATAGTTGGTATCAAACGTTGACAATGAGTTGGTCTCTAAAAAATCCTCACAAGAAACGATAGCAATGGACAATACGGTCATTACTATAATCTTGGACGTTTTATTATTTAAAATATTTAAAATCATTGTTTTCTGATTTAAAATGTAACATTAAGACCTAACGTATACGATCGGCTTCTCGGAAATGAGTTGTAGTCCATACCTCTTGTCAAGGATTGGAAAGAGGAACTTCTCGAAGTACTTACCTCAGGATCGTAACCAGTATATTTAGTCCAGATATGTAGATTATTTCCAGTGGCGTAAAATCTAACCATTGACATGCCTACTTTCTGCGAAATATTAGCAGGAATTGTGTAGCCTAATGTCAGTTGATTTAATCTCAGGAAAGACCCATCTTCAATTGCCCAAGAATGAACTACAGGTTTTAACATCGATGCATGTGACCACATTTCCTTTCCTTCATTCAATTGCTTCAACTGATCCAAATCAGTTACAATTTCACCAGCAGTACCAGTAATTGATCCATCTACATCCAGATAAGTATATCTATTATCGATACTCATAGTGGATAACATATTGCTAATTGTATGATTCCTAACCAATCGATTAAAATCAATCTTATTGGTATTATACACATCATTACCAATCTGCCAATTTAAAAATATCTGAACATCGAACCCTTTGTATCGAGCATTAATTCCAAAGCCACCCTGTGCTGCTGGCAAACCATTTCCTATAACCTTTCGATCATCATCATTGATAAGGCTATCTCCATTTAAGTCCTTCAGCTTCAAATAACCAGGTCTAATGTTTCCAGCACCAATTCTATCTGCAGTATTGGCAATACCGGGTTTTAACACATACTCTCCAGACACAGCATCGTATGACTCAAAATCATCCTCGCTGTAATACCCTTCCGTCACATATCCATATATATCTCCTACTCTTCCTCCTACTTCTAAGAAATAGTCATCATAACCTACCAGATCTGTACTTGCCCAATTCGAAGGGAAAAATCTAAAGTCCGTCCCATCTAGTTCGTCGATTCGACTATCATTGATACCTAAATTCGCATTAATAGACAGTGATACAGCACTTTTATCAATGATATATCCGGTCAAGCCAAAATCAACACCTCTATTGGATGTACTCCCCACATTATCAAATTGAGTTTTAAACCCAGAAGTAGTAGGAATGGCTGATTGCAGCAACAAATCCGTTGTAGTATTATAATAGACATCTACACTACCCTCTATTCTAGCTTTAAAAAATGAAAAGTCTAACCCCACATTTCTATTGACTGTGGTTTCCCAAACAAGGTTTGGATTGTACAAGGTTGAATTCTTGGGTGTGTAAAAATTATTGTAAGAATTACCGAAACCTGGTCCACGAAAATTATCTATACTAAAGACAAAACTGAAAGCATCAGTAGAGATTTTATCATTCCCAGTTTCACCATAACTCGCCCTTAACTTTAGGTTATCTATAAATGAAATCCCGGACATGAAAGACTCTTCAGATAACTTCCATCCAATTGCCACTGCAGGAAAATAACCCAATCGGTTCTCCTTCGAAAAAATGCTTGTAGCATCAGATCTAAGCGTAAATGTTGCCAGATATTTACCCTTATACTGATAATCCAATCTACCAAAAAGAGAAAATCTTCTGCTAGGAGTTGATTCAGAAGTTGAATTTTCCAATGAAGTTGTGCCTAATTGAAAATTGGCAAACATTTCTTCTGGAGTGATTGTGTTTCTGAAGCCTTTATTCTTAACATATTGGGAACTACCTCCTTGAGAGTAAATTTCCTCACCGGTTATTAAGTTCAAAGCATGGTCTGTTTCACTCAAAAAAGGAAAATCATATTGAAGTGTGTTCAAAAAACGATAAGAGAAGTCTTCTCTATCATCCTTATATCCAAGCGGAAGATTATCCCCGTTGTTGAACGACTCTCCAGTCAAGGGTCCGTAATACCTCAAAGTTTCTCTATAGCCATTTGATCCTGTAAACTTTGACTGAAATTTCAAACCTTCAATTATATCCAAAGAAACACTGAGACCATATACATAACTATTATCCGTGCGCTGCCTCCAATCCTGTTCCAACAAGTCTGGTGGATTTGTCCTGCTCAATAAATAATTTTGAAAATCATCATCACCGGCACTATTAGCCAAATCAATATCTAGATTTTCAGCTATACCATTGGTTGGGCGCGTTTGAATGATGTCTTTTACGCGAAGCTGAGATGCTCCGGATGTACCGGAACCTGATACTTCGGTGTTGGTAATTCTTAATAGTGCGTCAAATGATAGTTTATTATTCAATTTTTGGCTTAACTTAAAATTGGCTACTTGTCTTGCATATCCATTGTTAGGCAATATTCCTTGATCATCATTACTGGTCAAACTCAACATATATTTTGTGTTCTCATTACCCCCGTTCATACTCAGGTTATGATAGTAGGATGACTGTGGATTGCCTAATAACTCATCTTGCCAATCTCTACCAGGTTTAGACTTATAAAGATCTATGTCTTCATATGTTCCATAGTAGCGTTCAAAACCTTCTACAGCTGTTTGACCTCTCAGTTTGAAATATTCATAATTGGCCAAAACAAACTCATATGGCGACAATACTTCATATGCTCTATTTTTAGGTAAAAACTTAGTTTGATAAAACCCATTATAACTCACTTGCATCTTCCCAGATTTTGGCGTCTTTGTAGTAATGACAACTACACCATTGGAAGCTTGTGAGCCATATATAGCTGTAGCAGCAGCATCTTTCAATACATTCAAGCTTTCAATATCCGAAGGAGGAATATCACGAATACTACCAACTATGAACCCATCTACGACGAAAAGTGGAGAATTATCCTGAGTAATAGAGCCACCACCTCTTACTCTTATTACAACTTCAGCATCAGGGGAACCATCTGTAGTAAGAACGTTTACTCCCGGAAGACGTCCGCTTAATGCCTGTGCAGCACTAGCTACAGGTATTTTGGACAATTCACGCCCGGAGATCGTAGCTACTGATCCGGTAAAGTCTCTCTTTACTACTTTGCCGTATCCATAATCTACAACAACCACTTCGTCCAACGCTGTAACATCAATGTTAAGAACCACATTAATATTTGATTGATTACGAACATTAATCGTCTCCGTTTTAAATCCAACAAAACTTATATTTAGCTGTGCTCCCTCGGATACTGAAATATTGTAATTGCCTTCAATATCAGTCACGGTACCATTATTTGTACCAACTTCTAATATTGTTACACCGGGCAATCCTTCACCTGTTTCTCCTTCTGTTATCTTTCCGCTTATTGCTCTTTCCTGTGCCCATAACGAATGGGAAACAAGAATAAATAATCCGGCAACTAATAGTTGCCGGGTTGTGTTTATCGTTATATTCATTGAAACTTTGGTTAAATATTTAAGTATTCAAAATAGCTTATTAATACCACGGTATTTACTTCACTACTTTGATTGATCTGATATCACCTTCCCTAGAATATATACTAATACTGTATAATCCTTTAGCCAATGACGACACATCCAATTTATACTCATTTGTAGGTGTTAAGTCTACATTGAGCACTTCTTGACCATTGATCGAGTATACATATAGCTTGTAGAACTTATCTATACTAGCGATATGTAATTCATCAACCATTGGATTCGGATATATACTCATTTTAACAACACCTAAGCCAAGTGCTACTTGTGAAGTAGTAAAACTTATGGTATAGGTCTGGGTAGTAGTATTGTCTTCAGCAGTAACAACTACTGTTGCATCAACTGCCCCGTCAGTGCTCAGTGCTGTCGGGTAATTTACTACTGCAGTTGCAGCGGGATCCGTGGTAGTAGCTATGATTCCGGGCACTTCCAAAGTACTTGTCTCGTAATTGTAAGAGAAAGTAGTTGAACTGAATCCTGCTATCGCAGCACCTTCAACTTTGAGATCAGACAAAGTTGCATCTGTACCTTTAGCTTCTATCCAATTAAGAAGATAAGTCTTGGTAGAACTACCATCTTCTGCAGTTACTAAAATTGAAGTTTGCGTATTCGGTGCTGTATCCGGATTAGTAATGGCCACAGTTGCTGCCGCGAATGTAGGTGTAGCAGCTACAGTTGGCACAGTGGTCCCTTCTATTCCTATTGTATAAGAAGTGATTCCTGCTTCCAGAGCTATCGGGCTGCCGTTTACAGTAATTTCTGAAAGTGTAGCATCCGTACTGATTGCCACCGAGAAATTGACCGTATATAGTTTTGATACCGGATTGGCGAAAATCGATTCTACCATCACCGTTGCTGAGCCAAAAGTACTATCAGCCTGAACGATTGTAACCGTTGTAGTATCCGACGGATAGTAAGCCACGGCATCAACTGTTGGAATGGTAGTTGTACCAGGATCTAACACTAGGTCATATTCAAATACCGAAGGATCAAACCCTGACACAGTAGTTGCATCCACAGTCAAATCTTTCACAAGCGTAGCATCCAAAGGACCATCCGCCACAGTGAAATGAACCGTATAAGTTCTGATGGTTCCATCCTCAGCTGTGATCACCACTGCAGCATCTCCATTTGCATCAGGAGCCTGTGTGATTACCACGGTTGCCTTATCATCTCTCTTCGTAGCATCAACTGCAGGTACAGTAGTGGTACCAGGCGCAAGGAGAACGTTATAATCAAAGATACCGATAGAGAAACCATTAACAGTAGAACCATCAACTGTCAGGTCGGTTAAGAAAGCATCCGAAGACGCACGATCTTTATCCCATCGTGGGTCACCAACTAAGCCACCATCTATACCCAATGTATATAAGGCATCATTCTGAACTGTCAAATCACCATTTGCGGCATCAAAATATTGAGGGTCAACTTCCGTGTAATTCTCATCTGTTGTCCAAACATTGTCTTCTTTAGTTGCATTGTTGAAATGCGCGTTATTCTTACGAACATCAACAACTGCCTCATCAATGTTAAATGTCTGAATCGAATCAAGAAGTGGTGCTACTTGATTCAACAATCCAGTCACAATATTATTTGTGAAATCAAATTTCGAATCAGCAGCAGAATTCAAGATTTTAACAAAATCACCAGCTCTAGCTGCTTGAGTAGCATTCACTCCGTCAAACGTACAATGATCTATAATTACTTCTTTCTTGTTAGCTGTCTGCAAATCAAGGAAGATATGATGACCACCTTTAAATGTTGAATTGGTAAGCTCAAAATGACTTACATCACAATCATCATCAAAAAAGAACATTGAATACCCTGCATCATCTAAATTCACTGGATCAAAACTTGCCACTGTATTACTGAAAATTACTGTATCAATAGACTGTTTTGCTCTGTTACCTCTAATAATCGATCTTCCAAATCCATCCATTTTCACATCATCAACAATCAGACGTTTAGCATCTTTCATTGCATCCGTGAAGTTTACAAAGTAATCTGCACTTGGACTGAAAGGACCAAAATCAATCCCTCTCACAACTAATCCATCTCCTGTCCCATTCATTTCGATCACTTTTGCCAAGACAGTTGGTCTTGTAATTGGATTCGGAACAGACATCAATACGATTTCTTTACCACCAGTTCTAGCTGTGTTAAACTCATAAACACCACCGTCAACCAGTACCAATGTATCACCTTGAATAGCCGCATTTTCAAAATAGTTTGCAATGTCATCACCACTAGGAATAATTGTCCATGTAGGTGGATATAAGGAAACTTCAAAGTTCAATGAATAAGTCGCAGTAGCAGATTGATCTGATGACGTCACTTTTACTTCCGTAGTACCTGGTAGAGTAGTTGCACCTGTAATTTCTACAGCAGCATTTGGATGTGTTGCAAATGCTTCAACTGTAGGATATTCTGTAGTACCTCTAGGTAGCGTAATGTCATACATGAATTCTTGTGGACTAAATCCAGCAACCGTTTCTCCATTAACAATCAAGTCTGCAAGAGTAGAGTCATTTGGTACATTGCCATTACCTACCCCTTCAGCTGGAGGAATTAATCCAGTCAACATATAAGCTGCATTTCTCCATATGGTCAGTCCAGCATCTGTCATGTTGGTCCCCTTATCCTTAATCATCGCTCCATAATTGAACGAAAGAGCAACCATATCGTGAGTAAGTATATCTGCAACATCAGTTCCAAACTGTGTTCCTGCAGAAATATGATTAATAACGATAGACGAATCAGGGTCATTTGCCTGATCTACCGATGCTAGCAATGTGCCTTTTGACGACAATTCTAAACGATTAAGTGCATCAATCGAATTGACTCCATCACTTCCGTCCTGCGTAGCTGTGCTGAAAAATAAATTCATACGGTCATTCGTAAATTCAACGCCATTGAACAATGGATGAGTCTGCTTAGCTGGATCAACACTCACAGATAAATTATTAGTCGCTGTGACAGCAGCATTAGCACTTGAAATCGCCTTACCATCGCGCAAAGCCCAAGTCTTATTTAAAATAACCGGCGCGGAAATATTTCTAATCCCAAGTGGTCCAGTTGATTTCCAAATGTTATCACCAGAACCAAATGTTTCCTGTCCTATGATCAAATCGAAATCGCTAAAATCCAGACCTATTGTATCGCTAGATACTTCCATTACTGTAACATTGAATAACGGATCCCCTTTCAGCATTTGAATTATAGGGTCAGTAGTTGATGTAGACGCTCCTTCAACCGTTACAAAATCCGCTTTTTGGACATACGCAACATTTCTTGGTGGAATCATATATTCAGGATTCATATACATCTCCGAAGGGGGTGTTTGACCTGTTAGAATATATGCAGCGTTTCTCCATATGGTCAAAGCCGATGAAGTAATATTCGCACCGTCTCCTTTTATAATTGGCCCATAATTGAGCCCTAAAGCAATCATTCTAGCACCACTGACATCAGCAGCATCTTCTCCAAACTGAGTGCCAGCAGGAATATCATTGATCACTATTGCAGAGTCTGGGTGTTCAACTGAGGATGCAGTTGCCAATAAAGTCGCCTTATCAGAAAGGTCCAGTTTATTAAGAACATCTATTCCATTCAGACCCTCGGCACCATCATCATTTGCAGGTTCATTATAAAGTTTGACTTTATTACTCTTAAATGTAATACCACTAAACAACAGATTCAATTGATTGGCTGGATCAACGGTCACAGCTACATCAGCCACGCGATCTACTTTGGCATCCGCATCCGTGATTGCTTTACCACCTCTCAAAGTCCATGTCTTATTATATATCATTGGAACACTATTCCTTAAATTAAGTGCTCCTCCTGGCTGCCAAATGGCATCACCTGAACCAAAGGTTTCTTGACCTATAATAAGGTCATAACTAGATAGATCCAATCCAGCGCCTGTTCCATCAATTTCAATTACATCAACTTCAAAATTTTCGTCTGCCTGAAGCATTCTGATAATTGGGTCATTCGTAGAAGCGGATGCACCATCTGCTGATATAAAGGCACTATTCTGCACATAAGCAATTCTTCTTGTACTTACATAATACCATCTTGGATCACCAATTTTGACCCCATTATAAGATGGATCCGTAATGCGGAAGATTCCATTGGCTGGATCCTGAAACACCATACTAGAAATGATTCCTAATGTAGTTGGAGCCGTAACAAAATCAGCACTTGTTCCGAATCCACAATCAAGAGTTGCATAAGAATCGGTACTATTTACTAGCACGCCACTTCCATTCACTACTCTAGTTGCACCAGATTTTCCGAAAATGGTATTGGAAATGTTAAGTGGCAGATCTGTCGCGCCGGATACTCTAATGATATCTCCTCCGCCTTCATAAGGTGTATCATAGATTGTACAATGTGATATTTCAACGGACTCCACTCCTACAGCATCTCTCCATCTGTAAAATTGATATACATTATTGAAAGTACTTTTTGAGAAAGATACATTTTCACAATGCGCATTATTATCATCCATCGTCAAAACGCCATAAGTTCCTATGGCATGTACCATCGAATTCTCAATGACGAAATTAGTCATGTTCTTGGTAGGTGCATTCTTGAATCTGACCACTCCTCGTAAATCATGAATATTTACGTTATCTAGTTTGAATTCACCGATGCTCCCCTGAGTTGAGAAATTCATTAAATAACCCGAGCCAATATCTCCTCTTATCTCCAAATCCTTGAAGTAAAGTATAGCTATGTCAGTTGAGTCTGTGATATCTAATGAAGAACCTCCCATGTCTAATATCGCAGGATCTCCCATTCCCATCGCACTCATGATATTAACGGACTTACTAATCGCAGTTCCTGATAAGTCGTAAATCATTCCCCTTTTCAGAAGAATAGTAACACCTTCCTCATAATTACTACTCAAAGTATCTTTTAGGGCATTGACATCATTAATAACTGTGAGATCAATATCCATAGGTCTATAATACCACCTTGGATCTCCAACAGACTTATTTGATTCAAAATCTTTACCTAGCATAAGGTTTCCAGACGCAATGTCTCTGAATAGCACATGCGCCGAATCAGCTAAGACAGTAGGTGGTGTAGTGAAGTCAGCACTTGCCGCCAAACCACAATCTGCTGTAGCATAACTATTGGTAGCGTTGATTACTACACCACTTCCATTAACCAATCTTGTTGTCGTTGTTTTTCCTAAGACCGTGTTGGTAAAATTGAGCGGAAGGGCAGTTGCATTTGCTACTCTTATGATATCTCCTCCACCTTCATATGGTGTGTCATTGATAGTACAATCAGTGATATCTATACCTTTAGCATTTACAGCATCTCTCCATCTGAAAAATTGATAAACATTATTGAAAGTACTTTTTGAGAAAGATACATTTTCACAATGCGCATTATTATCATCCATCGTCAAAACGCCATAAGTTCCTATGGCATGTACCATCGAATTCTCAATGACGAAATTGGTCATGTTCTTGGTAGGTGCATTCTTGAATCTGACCACTCCTCGTAAATCATGAATATTTACGTTATCTAGTTTGAAATCACCAATACTTCCCTGCGTAGAGAAGTTCATTAAATAGCCTGAACCTATGTCACCCCTTATTTCTAAATCCTCAAAAACCAGGGAGGCAATATCTGTTGAATCTGTGATGTCCAACGATGAACCTCCCATGTCAAGTATCGCTGGATCTCCCATCCCCATAGCACTCATGATGTTTACAGATTTGCTGATCACAGCTCCTGACAAATCATAAGTCATTCCTCTTTTCAGAAGAATCGTGCTTCCCTCGGTAATAGTGGCCAATGCATTTTTGAGCACATCAACACCTGTACTATCAGTTAAATCAATTGTCCGTGGAGCATAATACCACTTTGGGTCTCCAACAGACTTATTGTGTTCAAAACTTCCATTAAGCGTAAAATCCCCATTTGTTGCTCCAATGAATAACATGTGAGCTGAATCAGCTAAGACAGTAGGTGCAGTAGTGAAGTCAGCACTTGCCGCCAAACCACAATCTGCTGTAGCATAACTATTGGTAGCGTTGATTACTACACCACTTCCATTAACCAATCTTGTTGTCGTTGTTTTTCCTAAGACCGTGTTGGTAAAATTGAGCGGAAGGGCAGTTGCATTTGCTACTCTTATGATATCTCCTCCACCTTCATATGGTGTGTCATTGATAGTACAATCAGTGATATCTATACCTTTAGCATTTACAGCATCTCTCCATCTGAAAAATTGATAAACATTATTGAAAGTACTTTTTGAGAAAGATACATTTTCACAATGCGCATTATTATCATCCATCGTCAAAACGCCATAAGTTCCTATGGCATGTACCATCGAATTCTCAATGACGAAATTGGTCATGTTCTTGGTAGGTGCATTCTTGAATCTGACCACTCCTCGTAAATCATGAATATTTACGTTATCTAGTTTGAAATCACCAATACTTCCCTGCGTAGAGAAGTTCATTAAATAGCCTGAACCTATGTCACCCCTTATTTCTAAATCCTCAAAAACCAGGGAGGCAATATCTGTTGAATCAGAAACATCAAGAGAAGACCCTCCCATTTCCAATATTGCCGGACCACCCTTCCCAGGCACGGACATTATTTTAACAGACTTGCTAATAATAGCTCCAGAAAGATCATAAGCCATTCCTCTTTTGAGGAACACGACAGCATCATCTGGCATAGCTCCGCCAAGAGTGTCTTTCAATATTGCTCCATCTGAACTGTTCGTAAGATCAATGTACGTTTGAGCAATCGCTGATTGTTGAATGCTCCCCATAAGAAAGGCGAGAGTCAAAATTCTCACAATAACTCCTTTACGAAGTAGTGCTGTGTCAATGTTTTTCATATTGAATGTAGTTTAGGGATTTATACTATTTGAAAAACAAATGTAGGATGAATTTTTCTTTTGCGCAATCGATTACATTTATTTTTCATATATTTATAATTATATAATGAATTATCAGGCAATAACTGCGATAATTGTATTTCAATTAGTACAGTTAATAATGCAATCGTATTCTTTTTTTGAAATAATTAAAACTATATTGAAAACTATAGTTGACGTATTTTTGAGTGATGATTAATAACAAACCTACAATTCACCAAATAGCAGAAGCGCTTAAGATATCTTCTGCAACTGTCTCTCGTGCATTAAATAATAGCGAAGCACGAGTAAGCATTGAGACGAGACAAAAAGTGAAGAAGATGGCTGATAAAATGGGATATCAACCAAATGTGGTAGCATCATCCTTGCGAAGGGGTCATTCGAATATTATTGGAATAATTGTCCCCTTTATTGATAGGGTCTTTTTCTCGTCTGTTATTAGAGGAGTTGAAGAAGAAGTAAAAAAGCATGGTTTTAATATCATTATTTGTCAATCATACGAAAAAATCGAAAATGAAAAAGAGGATGTAGATACTTTATTATCAGCTCAGGTGGCAGGTATTCTAATATCACCTTCGAGAGAAACTTGGTCAGATGTTGATCATCTTTTAAAGGTGATTAATTCAGGAAAAACGCTCGTTATGTTTGACCGGACAATTAAAACGGTTCCTGCTTCTTCTGTTACTGTTGATGATTTTCAGGGTGCGTATGACATGGTCACCCATTTAATTAACAATGGTTGCCGAAAGATTGCTTGCTTTTATGGTAACCCTAACGTAAGTGTCTTTAATGAAAGGAGAAGAGGTTTTAAAAGCGCCATGCATGACAATAACATTGATATTTCAGAAGATTTTTTAGTTCGAGTACCTAGCGATATCGAAGAAGGAAAAAAGGCCGCTGAAAAATTGATGAGCCTTAATGAGAGCCCAGATGCCATATTCTCTTGTTCCGACTTTTCGGCACTCGGAGCAATGCAGTGGCTCAAAGCCAACAACTACAGAATTCCACAAGATGTAAGTATAGCAGGATTTGGAAACGATCCCTTTACAAGTTTTATCACACCTACTATGACGTCCATTGACCAAAAAAGTATTGCAATGGGAAGATCAGCAGCACAACTGTTTCTTAAAGAAATGAAGTCCAATAATCAGGAGCACAGGCGAGTTTTGCTTCCTGCAAAATTAATTTTGAGAGAATCTACCATGCCCAGCGTTCATGAACAATTAGCAGAACCATTAAACTAAAAATGAAAAAACTATCTTATTTGATTTTAATATCCTTCTTGATTGGCTGCCAAGAGACTAAAAAAGAAGAAAATAAAACCACTATACCTCCATTATATATCAGAATGGCCGATTCTGAGCTTCTCCGCAATCCAGATCCACGGTTGATAGATTTCAGAGAAAAACCCAAATGGGAATACACTAATGGATTATTGTGTTTGGCAATATTAAAGGTCCATCAAAAAACTGGTAACGAGAAGTATCTGGACTATGTCAAATCATATGCCGACTCTATGATCATGGATGATGGAGATATACTTACTTATAAAATGAGTGACTTCAACATTGACCGCATAAATCCAGGTAGAATGGTGATCCGGTTGAATGAATTGAACCCTGAAGCAAAATATCAGAAAGCAATCGATACACTGAGAAAACAAATGGAGGGTCACCCTAAAACGTCTGAAGGTGGGTTTTGGCATAAGAAACGATACCCTCATCAAATGTGGTTAGATGGTCTTTATATGGGCTCGCCATTTTTGACCAAATACGCAATCAGGAATGAAGAAACTGATTTATTAGACGTTGTAGCGAATCAATTTGCTTTGGTGGACAAATACCTATATGTGTCAGAAAAGGGGTTGTATAAGCACGGATGGGACGAAAGTCATGAGCAGCAATGGGCTGATAAAGAAACTGGTAGGTCTCCTCATTTTTGGGGGAGAGCTATGGGTTGGCATGCTATGGCTATTGTAGATGTCTTAGAAGAGTTTCCAGTTGAACACCCTAAGCGATCTCAATTGATTGAAACTGCCAATCGTGTCGCAGAAGGAATAACAAAATATCAAGATCAGAAGACCGGCTTGTGGTGGCAGGTTTTGGATAAACCCAACCAAGATGGGAATTATTTGGAAGCCTCCTGTTCTAGTATGTTTACTTATTTCCTTTTGAGTGGTGTAAAACAAGGAATACTCGATGCTACTTATCTTGATGTCGCTAAAAAAGCTCACCAAGGAATCATTGACAATTTTATAAAGGAAAATCCAGACGGAACCATTACCCTCACTAATGTATGCTCGGTGGCTGGATTGGGTGGAAATCCGTATCGTGATGGATCATACGAATACTATGTAAGTGAACCTCAGCGTGACAATGATCCCAAGGGTGTCGGTCCTTTCATTATGATGTCATTGATCATGGAAGAGTTCAAAAAATAATAAGAATTTGAATCAAAACAGAAGACAATTTTTAGCATCAGTTGGAGTACTGGCCGCTGGAAGTGCGGTACCACTACCCTCTTGGGGCTTTGGCCTAGGTTCTAAGAAACTTAAAGTGGTTTTGGTAGGAACCGGCATACGAGGCACTTCATTTTGGGGTAAGCGACTTGTTGATACATATCCAGACCTTCTCGAATTTGTTGGCTTATGTGACATCAATGAAGGCCGTTTAAAATATGCTCTGGAATACATGAACGTGAATTGTCCAACTTTCACCGTTTTTGAGCAAATGATCAATAAAACTAAACCCGATTTAGTGATCGTCACTACCAAAGATTCTACCCATGATGAATTCATCGTCAAGGGATTGCAAATGGGTTGCGATGTGTTGACCGAAAAACCCATGACAACCGATGAGGTGAAATGTCAGAAAATCCTTGACGCGGAAAAACTATCAGATAAAAAATTGATCGTCGGATTCAACTACAGATGGAATCCATACATGACCAAAATCAAAGAAATCCTTTCTAACAATGAGATAGGAAAAGTTACTTCAGTCGATTTCAATTGGTATTTAAATACATACCATGGAGCCTCATATTTTAGAAGATGGCATGGTGAATTAAAATCAGGAGGTTCACTTTGGGTACATAAGGCGACCCATCATTTTGATCTGCTCAATTGGTGGCTTGACTCTGATCCTTCAGAGGTTTTTGCTTATGGAGATTTAGAGCACTATGGCAATAACGGACCTTATAAAGGTGAAAATTGCCGATCATGCCAATTCAAATCCGAGTGTAAATTTTATTGGGACATCACTGAAAATAAGCGAATGATGGATTTGTATGTCAAAAATGAAAAGCATGACGGCTACATTCGTGACAACTGCCTTTTTAGGGAAGACATAGACATTTATGATAAAATGTCGTGTCAAATCAAGTATGCTAATAACACAACAGTGAACTACTCCCTAACTACCTATTCCCCTTTTGAAGGTTGGCGAATAGCATTCAACGGCACAAAAGGGCGACTAGAAGCGTGGTTAGATATACCATACAACAAACAACACAACCTAAGCCAAGAAGAGCTTCATGCTATTGAAATGAAGCAGGGCGGTGAAGAAGAATTATCCTACGAGCCGATGATTGTTCATAAACTATGGACAGAGCAATACGACAAAGAGCATGTTGGTATGGAGAGAAGTGGTCATGGAGGTGGGGACAAACGTCTTCACAATAAAATCTTTAAGGATCCTGATGCACCTGATATCTATGGCCATTTCGCTGGGATTCGAGACGGTGCAATGTCCTGTCTTATCGGAATAGCTGCGAGGAAGAGTATTCAATCAGGTAAACCTATCAGGATAGCTGAATTAACAGATTTGAAACCCTCAGTAAATAGAAAATAAAGTGATAGATTTTAATAATTCACTACATGTGATAGCCGCAATTACCATGATCGGCTGTTCGTCAATAGGTGAGAATAAGGAAAAGCCAAACACGCTTGCATTTAAGAACAATACAAATGTAATGCGCTCTGAAGTGATTAGGATTGATGCTTCACGTCTTCCTAAAGATGTAATATCAGGCAAGATTGGTATAGGCAAGATTGGAAATATCCCAGTAGAAGGGTTTGACAAAAACGGAGCTGGTCAGATTGATGTCATTTCAATACACATGACTCTTGGTGCAAATGAATTGGTGAATTTAGATTTCACCAATTGGGAGCCAAATTCAAATTACGAGAAACGAACACAAGCTGAAATTTCCACGGCAATTGGGGGGAATTGGGAAGGTGGTGAGTATTTAGAAGCTACTGGATTTGAAAACGTGGACTACCTAAAAGTCCCATCTGCTCACACAGATCATTCATGGTTTATTCGGTATGAAGGACCTGGCTGGGAGAATGAAATGATTGGTTATAGGTTCTACCTAGATGGGAGAAATGCCGTCGATATATTTGGTAAAAAAGTAGACACATTGGTTCTTCAATCAATAGGCCAAGATGGCTTTAACTCGTATCATGAAGAAAGTGCTTGGGGTATGGACATCCTTAAAGCAGGAAAATCACTTGGTATTGGCTCAATAGGTAGGGTTAATTCAAAAAATGATGTTGAGCATTTCAATAAAACTGATTCTGTCACTTGTGAAATCAAACTTGATGGTTACCTCTCATCGAATATAGAAACTAACTACTATGGCTGGGAAACATCCGCTGGGAAAAGCGACCTAAAGTCAGTTCTTACAATTAATACTGGAGATCGTGCAACCATTCACAATGTATCCTTCAATGAAGAAGTTGATAATTTTTGTACAGGTATTGTGAAACATCCAAATGCTGAATTCTTTCAGGCATATTCTGGTAAATGGGGCTATATCGCAACTTTTGGTTTACAGACGTTATTTGATGATAATCTTGGTATGGCTATCATATACAGTCTGGATCAAATATCGAAAGTTGATACCACTGACGCCTATAATCACTTGATTGTTTTCAAACCAACTCGAGATCTTGAATATCAATTCTTGGGGGCTTGGGAAAAAGAACCAAGTGGAATCAAAACCAAAGGCGAATTCGAAGAATACCTTAATAGGAAACTCGTGTTTCTCAATTCACCAATCGAAATAAAATGAATAGATTCTTAATATCTGCACTAATATGGACATTGATTAATTCTCTTGGGTTTGGTCAAGACATTGATGCGATAAGTTCTAAAAAGCAATTTTCCATTGAAAATTGTGTGTCAGAGTTTTCAATGAATGAGATAGACTCGACTAAAGTGGGTTATCAATTCTGGTTCGTAGATAAAGAATTTCTAGACGGCAGGACACTTAAGATGAGTGTGGTTGCACCTATGAAGGCTACTCACCCCCCGCATAGTCACGAAGAAGATGAGTTTTTTTTCGTACTTGAAGGAACTGCAGAGTTTTACTTAGATGGCAATACAAAAGTGGCTGGGCCCTATGCAAGTTTTTACTGTCCCTCCTATTCGCTCCACGGCATTAAAAATATTGGAGAAACCGAACTCAAATATCTAGTGATTAAGAAATACATCAATAAATAAGCAAAGTTACTTTAGTGCCACTACAGATTTCTCCAGGTCACTTTTAAAAACTGCTTCAATAATTTTCATTACTCTAATTCCATCTTCTGCCGTAACTGGAGCTTCTTTGTTATTAGCAATTGCTTGGTATACGCCATCATAATATTTCATATAATCTCCCGCCAAAGCCTCTAATTTCTTTGTCTCACTTCCTCCTTCATCGCTTTGCAATACACCAAACTCACCTTCTAGCTCGACACCATAGCCTTCAGCATTAGGTTTCATTCCTTTAAGCAATTGCTGCTCTTGTACATCTGCTCTAGATTTCAGAAAGGACCCATTAGTCCCATGAATGATGAAAGATGGGCTCGGTATTTTGAAAAAATAACCTCCACTCAATTGCACATTAAATGATGGATAGAAAAGAAGTATTTTGAAGTAGTCGTCCACCTCTGACAATGGCCGAGTGATTGCCAAATGTGCAAAAACCGCGCTGGGAAACCCAAACAAATGCAAAGCTTGATCTATCACATGAGGACCAAGATCTTTAACAATACCAGCTCCAGGTCCCGGCACTTCCTTATGTTGCTTTGGACTGAGGTTTGGTGCAAATCTCTCGTACGAAAAAGATACATCTATGGGGTTGCCAAGAACCCCACTTTCATAAACCTTTTGAACGGTCTTGAAATCGCTATCCCATCTTCTATTTTGGTACACTGACAGTTTCAAATCTCTGCTTCTAGCCAATTTATCTAATGTTTCGGCCTCTTCAACAGTGGTGGTAAATGCCTTTTCCACTACCACATGCTTATTGGCCTCCAATGCTAGTTTAGCATATTCATAATGGGTATAGGTTGGAGTATTTACTACAACAAGTTCAACTGAATTGTCTTCAAGTAGCTCTTTCAGTGTATTAAATCTTTTGGCATTTGGATAATAGCCTTTTAATTCAGACTTAGACCTTTCCCAAGCACCTACAAACTCAAACCCTGGATGCAAATCAAGAAATGGTGCGTGAAAAACCTTTCCTGACATCCCAAAAGAAAGTATCGCTGATTTGATTATTCTCATATTGCTTATTTAAACATCAGTTTTTTTCAATTCTCACCCAATCATATTCAGCAGAACCAGAAATCCCTGTTGTTTGCTGACGAGTGCTGTAAAGACCAAGTTTGGCTCCAACCCACTTTCCCTCTCGTAGCTTAAATTTTGAGCCAAGACTTAAGTACTGCTTACCATTTGTGCTGTATTGAAAAGTAGAATACCCATTTGAAACAGTTATTTTTAGCCAAAATTCATTACTATCTTCCAATGATACCTTCTCATTAGTTTCTGGAAACAACCCCCTATCAGCTTGAATACATTGAATCTGTTTTACTACAATATCATTATCAGATTTTTCAAGGCTTATGCCAGCATAGTCCAGTCCAAAAACAAGAACTCCTGTCTCTTCATCCTTTCTCAGGTTTGAAATATCTACTTTGCTCGTAAACATAAATGAAGGTGCCGGTAATTTCTGAGTAAGAATATTAGGAACCATCCACAAATTGGTCCTACCTACAGGTACTGGAATTGCTCGCAAAACTAGACTCCCAGGCTTTTCAGATAACGAGAACCAATGAGGGCGTGGATTTGCACTCCACTGCCACTGAGGACCTAATTTATCATCTTCAAAATTATCCGACGTTTGAGGAACTGAGATGGCTTGAATTTTCAAATTAGGTTTTGAATACACCAAAACAGGCTCGCTAATGCCTTCACTATTTTGTGTCCCCATGATAGGCCAGTCATCCACCCAAGAAACTGGCTGAAGATGAACAATACGACCATAAGCGTCCTTATCCTGAAAGTGCACAAACCAGCTTTCTCCATTATCCAATTCTACCAAACCTCCTTGGTGTGGTCCATTTATAACCGTCTGACCTTGCGCAAGTACAATTTTATCCTCGTATGGGCCATAAATATTTTTTGACCTAAATACAGCCTGCCAACCCGTGGGTACACCGCCCGCAGGAGCGAAGATGTAGTAATATCCGTTTCGCTTATAAAATTTAGGACCTTCCAATGTGGGATGATTCTCATGGCCATCGATCACAATTTTTCCTTTATCAAGGATCTGGTCACCTTCTGGTGTCAACTCAACTACCTGAAGTGTACAATTGATCCCTGCTCTACTATGCGCAAAAGCATGCACGAGATAGACCTTTCCGTCAGAATCCCATAGTGGACACGCATCTATATTGCCATAAGCTTTCTTCACTAAAACAGGAGCTGACCATTCACCATTTGGATCTTCCGTTTTCACCATGAAAATACCTCGATCCGGATCCCCCCAATAGATGTAAAAAACACCATTATTGTAGCGAATAGAAGGAGCCCAAACCCCATTGCCATGTTGAGGAATATCAAAGAAAGGATCAACATTGGGCTGAAGTGCGTGATTGATAATTTCCCAGTTTACAAGGTCCTTTGAATGTAAAATTGGCAGACCAGGAATCGCGTTGAATGAGGATGATGTCATGTAAAAATCCTCCCCAACTCTACAGATATCTGGATCAGAATAATCCGCGTATAATATTGGATTTTTATAAGTACCATCGCCATTATCGGATATCCAAGCTCCCTGTGAAAAAGCATACTGAACGGCTAGCAAAAGTATTATTAAGTTAAAAATCCTTTTCATAATTGAAATTAAAGTGAAACTCCACGCTTCCATGGGATAAAATCATATTGACCAAGAATCATTGCTTTTGAATCTATACGCCCACTGGCAACCTCTATAATGTGATTGAGCATTTGCTCACCCATTTCCTCGATGGTCTTTTCTCCGCGAATTACTGGGCCTGTATCTATGTCTATGATATCAGGCATACGTTCTGCTAAAATTGTGTTAGAAGAAACTTTAAGAACCGGAGTTATTGGATTGCCAGTAGGTGTACCTAACCCTGTGGTGAATAGAATGATATTGGCACCAGAACCAGCCAAACCAGTAGTAGATTCAACGTCATTGCCTGGTGTACAAAGCAAATTAAGGCCAGGCTTCATGGCATATTCCGTATAGTCCAAAACAGCCGTAACAGGGGAAGTACCACCTTTCTTTGCTGCTCCGGCTGATTTCATTGCATCCGTAATCAGTCCATCCTTGATGTTTCCTGGTGATGGGTTCATATCGAATCCCGATCCCGCATCCTCAGCAGCTTTTTCATAAGCTCGCATAATGGCAGCAAACTTAGTTGCGTCCTTTTGATCTACTGTACGGTTAATCAACTCCTGTTCCACACCGCATAACTCAGGAAATTCAGAAAGTATAGCTTTCCCACCCAATGCCACTACCAAATCAGAAACATAACCTACTGATGGATTAGCCGAAATGCCAGAAAAACCATCAGATCCTCCACATTCCAAACCCACTACTAGCTTGCTGAGGGGCGCTGGTTTACGTACTTCTTTATTGGCTTCAATTAAAGCCTTAAATGTGCCTGTAATTGCATTTTGGATTAGGTCAGTTTCCTTACCAGTTTGCTGCTGATCGAAGATAATTACTGGCTTTTTAAGGTTTGGATTGATTGCATCGAAAGCCTTTTGAAGCATTTCTGTTTGAGCATTCTGACAGCCAAGACTCAATACAGTTGCTCCAGCAACGCTAGGATTATTAACATAGCCAGCCATGAGTCTACAAAGCGTTTCAGAATCTTGACGAATTCCTCCACACCCACCTTGATGGGTCAAAAAACGTATACCGTCAATGTTCTCAAAAATTCTAGGTTTAACATTAGTCTTTGTTTCTGCCGTAAAATCAATGCTATCTATATCGAAATTGTCGGATTGATAACTAGATACAAGTTGGGTCACGAGCTGCGTATAGCTATCCTGCCTCTCCATACCAAGACCCTTTTCGAAAGCAGTTTTTATCGTTTCAATATTCCTGTTTTCACAAAAAACCAAAGGAAATACTAACCAATAATTACCAGTACCAACTTGCCCATCTTCTCTATGGTATCCCATAAATTCTTTGTCCTTGAACTTGCTTACATCTGGTGCTGTCCAATGAAATTCTCCTTGAATTTCCGAAGAGAATTTTTCAGATTTATGTACCAAATTGAAAGTTGTCAAGACCTGACCTCTCTTAATATCATACTTAGCCGTACCCACAATAAGTCCGTACATGTGCACTTCCTCACCTTTTTTAAAGTCCTGTAGTGCAAACTTGTGTTTTGCCTTTACATCATCAGCTATTACAATCGATTGGTCACCTAGCGTTACAGTTTCGCCTACTTTCAGGTCTGTTAGCGCAACTCCCAAATCATCATTAGGATGTATTCTTAATACTTTTTTCATAATTATATGTTGTCTAAGGTTGCTCTCACTGATGATGAGCTTATGGCTTTAAAATAGGAAGTAACTAAGTCTGTCATACCAGACACTTTGCTAAGGTCTTGACCCCAGAAATCAGCGTTTGAAAGTGTGGAATTCACAATTTGATCCGCGCCTATTGAAGATTTCAATCCTGCAAAAAATGATAAAACTGATTCATCATCATTCAACTGAAAATTATCCGATAGATATAATTTAATAAGGCAAGCGAGGGAAAAAGTCAATCTTTTTGGAAGTTCGCCATTCTTTGCCAAATAATCCAAGACTGTTGGTAACACGCGGACTTTCCATTTGGAAACAGAGTTTAAGGAGATGGAGATCAACTCATGTCGTATAAACGGGTTTTTGAATCTCGTCAAAACCTGATCAGCGAAGACTTTTGGATCCTCTCCAGGTATATCAATTGTTTTGACGATTTCCTCAAAGATGGTCTTTTGCACAAATGCACCAACCTGAGCATCTTCGACTGTTTCTCTGACTGTCTCTATACCTGAAAGTAAGCCCACCGGAACCATAGATGTATGAGCGCCATTGAGAATACGAACTTTCTGAGTTCGGTAAGGAGCTATACTCTCTACATACTTTACGTTCAATCCGTATTTATGAGCGGGAAAGTGTGTTTGAATGAACTCATCCCCTTCTATGACAAATAGATGGAAAGTCTCAGATTTTACCACCAGCTGATCATTGAATCCTATTCGATCTCTTATCACATCAATCTCATCTTTAGGATAGCCTGGCACAATCCGATCTACCAAAGTATTGGCAAAATGAACGTGTGTGGCAAGCCATGAATCAAAGCCAGCTCCAAGGCCCCATAGTGCAGAATACTGCTCAGCACATTTCTTCAGCTTATCTCCGTTTGACTCCACCAATTCACATGGTACAATCCCAATTTCAGAATCCTGATTATCTCCTATTGAATCAAATCTTTTCTTCAAAAACTGTACTAGTTTGCCTGGAAAAGTCAATGCCAAAGACTCATTCGGCTTGTCGTTTTCATTAAAGACTATCCCTACTTCAGTGGTGTTGCTAAAAATAAGTTTTAAATCAGTAGAGGTAGAAAGGTCAAAATATTTATGAGGATCATTAAATGGATTGATAGCCAATTGAATGCAAGAATTTAATATGGCCTCATCAATCAACTTTCCATTTTCTATTCCTTGAATCAAATGATGAAATAAACCATCTTGAGCCGTCAGCATCTCGGTCATTCCATGTTCTATGGGTTGTAATACTGCAACACCTGTCTGGTAGTTATGTTTTTTATTCAAGTCATCTACAAACCAATCAACAAACGCCCTAAGAAAATTCCCTTCACCAAATTGCAGAATCCTAATTGGTAACTCATTTGTTTTCGTTGATGGTCTGGTCAATGTTTTCATTTTGCGCAATTTAATGTAATCGATTACACAAAGATAATAGGTATATTCGTACTCTGTATGTCGTTTCAAAAAGAATAACAATTGCTCAGTGTTTCCATGACTAGAATTTTGAATTAAACTCCGTTTTCAATAGAAAATAGCGCTTTGCTGCATGCTCGATGGAAGGGTGAAATCAAATTCTGAAATGGCTTACGTATGGACATTGCAGATGAATAAAATAATTATAATCACATGATGAAAACGCTTTTTCTAATATTGACAGCTTTTCTCGAAACAATAAATTTCGCACAAGGGTACTCAACCGAGATTTATGTATCAAAAGACAGCACCGGGGATTATTCTTCCATCCAAGCCGCCATTGACGCTACCAAGGCTTTTCCTGATTTGCCCATTAAGATCTTTATTAAGCAAGGGGTTTACCATGAGAAAGTAAGAGTATACTCCTGGAATACACATTTATCTTTAATTGGTGATAAGAATGGAGAGACCGTAATCGTAAATAATGATCATTTTAAGAGTGTGAATCTAGGTCGTAATAGTACTTTTCATACTTATACGGTGAAGGTTGAAGCCAATGATTTTTACGCTAGTGACCTAATCATTGAAAATAGTGCAGGAGATGTTGGACAAGCTGTGGCTCTCCATGTAGAAGCTGACCGAGTACACTTTGAAAATTGTACATTTCTGGGTCACCAAGACACGATGTATCTCTCCGGTGAAAATGATAGGCAATACTTTAATAATTGCACAGTGACTGGTACAACAGATTTCATATTTGGATCATCTACTGCCCTATTTGATCAGTGCGATATAATTTCCAAAAAAGGCTCGTATATCACTGCAGCCTCTACAAATGAAATTTCAGACTTTGGATTCGTTTTTCGAGAATGCAAACTTTCAAATAGTGATTTAGCAAAAGCGAGCACATATCTAGGAAGACCGTGGCGAGGCTATGCAAAGACGGTATTCATCTCATGTGAAATGGGCGAACATATTCATCCTAGCGGCTGGAAAGAATGGCACACTGGAGGTGAGACTTATTATGCAGAATATGGATCACATGGTCCTGGAGGGTTCTCATCCGATCGCGTTGATTGGTCGTTTCAATTATCTAAAGAACAAGCAAATCGTTACATTATTAAGAATATCTTCAAGGGCTGGGTGCCTGATTCAGATTAAGGCTTCATTTTCTGACTCTTTAGATGCTAAGTGGGAGCCATTGGCTTAACCCATATTTAGACGCATATTCTAAAGTCTACGCTGTCTTATTCAGCACTATTTTTGAAATCTGTTTCCTTATTGGAAAATGTAGATGCTGAAGCTGAAATGGAATCGATTACACCGATAGTGTCCCTTGGGGTCATCATGTACTAGGGAGATCACAATCACAAATTTTTAAATCCCAAATCCGCAATACCC
>JBLICU010000039.1:0-29985 GCA_047632435.1 Cyclobacteriaceae bacterium | reverse complement strand
ATTGATTGCAGATTCGATATTAAATGATCTTATTCAGGATAGGAAAATTTTTCATACTGGTGATATTATCAAAGAATTGAAAAAAGAAGTAGATGCAGCAGGATCATCAGAACTTCAGTGCGACTTACAGGTTTCTGTTGCCTTAATCGACAACAATAAAAAAACTGTTCAATTTAGCGGTGTACGGCAGGATATGATGATTTGTAATGGGAAAAAGATAACAGTTTTAGAAGGAGAGTCTCCCGATAACTTTGATGATCTTCTGGCCGAGAAGATAGATATGGAAGAAGGTGCTACGTACTACATGTTTTCCAATGGATTCCAAAATCAAAAGAATCAGGATGGTGTCAAATTTTCACATGAAAAATTTGAAGAAATGATTAAATCTGTTCAAATTAAGCCTTTGAGTGAACAGTACAAATTCATTAACCAAAATTTAGAAGATTGGGTAGGAAATTCTGGCTTGACTGATGACATATCTGTTTTTGGTTTTAAATTTTAAAAATTCATGGTTATAAAGGCAAGCAATTATAAAAATTGGTGCACAGATAATATAAGTCCTCAGGCATGGACAAGAATTGTTCTCAAGTGCCTCTCATTAGTAAGAGAAAGGGGATTGACCCTGGGACAACTAGGTGACGCTGATCCTGATATTGATCTTGATATGGAATTGCTAGAGGCATTAAATGATGCCCTTGCTGAAATATATGATCTTACTGTTGATGAAAGTTTATTAATAAGATATTGAACATAATCAACTTATTCATCTCCCCTCTACGAAAAAAGTAATTGAATTACAATCTATTAGATTTCTAATCCCATTAAAACGACATCATCTGTTTGAGGGCTATCAGCTTTCCAACTATCGAAGGTTTCTGTAAGAATTTGTTTTTGATCAATGAGTGTCTTGCTAGAAGTTTCAGTTATGATTTTCTTAAGATTTTTCACCATAAATTTCTTATCATTTAAACCACCAAATTGATCCTGATAGCCATCAGAGCTAAGAAATATTCTGTCACCTTCAATCAGTTGAATTTCCTCCTTATTGAGCAACGCAGAAGCTTCGCGTTCATCCCCATCTATCCCTCCAATCATTAATTTTGGGCTTCTGTAGGTTGTAAGTTCATTGTTTCTGATCAGATGCAAAGGGATTCCTGCTCCAGAAAATTCCATTTTCAAATCATCAAGATTGATTACGCAAATTCCAATTTCCATACCATCTCTGCTATAGCCCTCAGTGTCACGCTGCTGAAGCTCCATTTTGATTTGTTTATCCATTCGAGCCAATATTTTATTTGGATCCAAATAATTCTGGTAGTAGATGATATTCGTGAGCTGATTACTACCCATAATTGACATAATGGCGCCAGGAACTCCGTGCCCTGTACAGTCTGCGCATGCAACCACCAAATATTCGTTTCTGCCTTGTCTGATCCTTTCAAACCAATAGAAATCACCACTAACAATGTCTTTGGGTCTATAAATTACAAAAACATCTTTAACAACCTTGGAGATTGAAGCGAGATCAGGAAGAATGGAATTCTGAATTCTTTGAGCATAAATGATGCTGTCAGATATTTGACTGTTGACGATCTCCAGTTGCATTTTTTGACTTTCAATTTCAGCTTTTTGTTTCCCAAGTTGATTGTTCGTTTCTTGTTGTTCCTCCAGTTTTTTAAGCAATACTTGCGATGAATTGGCAAGTTGTTTGGCCAGTTTTCCCACTTCGTCATTTGATTTGATATCAATTTTTACATTCAGATTTCCTTTTCCTATTTCTTCTGCAGTTTTACTTAACTTAATTATCGGCCTTACAAATAGATTGGCCGCAATAAGAGCCATGATGATAGAAAACCCAAGAACTGAAAGGATGACAATCAAAATTTTATTTTGAACCTCAGCCAAAGGTGAGAATGCAATCTCTTTGTCAATACTTATAGAAAGAATCCAATCATTGCCATCATATCCCAAATAACTTTGCTGCCGGGCTGCAAAAAAAAGTTTATTATCCGTTTCAAGAAAATTAACTCTTGATCCTTCCAAATTTTGTATTATACTAAACTCAGGAAACGTAGAAACCATCGCTTCCAAATTTTCATCATTAGAATAGAGTATTAGCCCGTTTTTATCAATTAGATTAACTTCTAAAGTTCTCGTAGAATCATTACTCAGAGATATATCTCCCAATATTTTAAAAAGTTCGTCTACTAAAATTCTTCCTACTAGTACGCCTTTTGGCGTTTCATCGAAATAGTCATTAACTATAGATGCAAATTGTAATACAGCCCGACCAATGTCCTCTGACTTTGAGACATCCATGACTGATGGAGTCTCTGATGAAATTTGAGTCCAAAAGAGTGTTTTATCTTCTTGTTTACCCACAGAAAGTCTTTTGCTATCGGAGAGTCTGTTTCTGTTCATATCAAAATATGAAAAGCTGTAATAGAGATCATTAAGATTTTCTAGTTCCTGTAGTCGAGATGTTAACTCTTCGCTCGAGATATCACTGATTCGAAAATATGGATTTTTTGTAGCCATATTGATATCATTGATTCTTGAAAAAATGAATTGTTCAATGTTAGTGATGGTAGATTCTGCTTGCTTGGTAATATTTATAAGCATTTCTTCCCTATATGCCTTTTTTACCTCAATGTTTGTGAAAACAAATATTGTAGATGATGAAATGATCACTAAAAAAAGGCATAGGAAGGTCAGTTTTGCATAGATATTCATGAGAGACTGGATTTAAAAGGATAGAAATTAAAACTACATCAGAAAACTGAATTTTCTGATCACGACTTGTAAAAAGTCAGCATAAATATATTTTCTGGGGTTGTGAAATTGAATTAAATACACTTAAATGTTTGATTCAGTTTCAAATTTGCGTTCTTTCGCAAATAAAATTATATCACAGCTTCCCATTCACCGATGAAAAAACTGTCATTCGCTATCCTCATTTTCATAAGTTCTGCTCTGCCGGCTCAGAATTTAACTATTTATAAAAGTTCAATTGGAGTTCAAGAGACAACTGACAAAATTGTCTCAATAATAAAGAAGCAGGAGCTTATCTTTTTTGAAACAGTTTCACATGACGAAATAGCAAAGCTTCGTGGAATTGAAATTTCACCCACAAGAAGTATTTTATTTGAAGATCCTGATCTTAGTACTGCGCTGATATCATGTCAACAAACAACAGCACTGGATTTGCCTTTAGAAATATTAGTTTGGGAAGAATATGGTGATGTTTATATCGGTTTTATGGATCCGAAATTCATGAAAAAGAGATTTATGATTATGGGTTGCGATGAAACAATTGATGCCCTTACTAAGCTAATGGTGAGAGTTACAAATGATGCCTTAAGGACTAATTGAGAGTTTCAATATCTATTTCAAATTGTAGATATTCCCAATGAAATTTCAATTTTTTAGATTCAAAGCTAAATTTCATTCTTTCCTGAAAGTCCTTGACTGTTTTGGGTTCTATTTCCAATCTTAGGGCATCTTGATTCTCATCATAATTATATGCTCCCCATTGAATCCATTCTGAATTGAATATGATTGTCCACTTATGACTGTCAGGGATTGTGAAAATGGAGTATTTCCCACTGGGAAGTACATTACCAGCTAATTTGATGTCTTTGTCACAAGAGAATACGGTTGCTTCATTTGCTCCAGTTCGCCACATGTTGCCATATGGAACAAGATCACCCCATATTTTTCTCTTTTTGACTCCTGGGCTACTGTATTTGATCGATAGTTTGGTTTGATCAATCTGGGTAGAATCAATACCGTATGGTGAGGGTTTGTTTTCCTTTGGGCCGACACTGCAAGCCCCTAGAATCAAAATCAATATTCCTAGAAGTATTATTGGTTTGAAATTGTGTGTTAATTCGGACATATTAGTGTTCTGATTCGGTCATAATGATATTCACTATTTCTCTAATGAATTGATATTAAGATGTTTAACTTATAAGGTACATTTTTTGTTAATTAAAATAGCAACTTAAATTAATTCATATGGGAATAATTGGAATCGACATTCCTTTACTTAACGAAGAACAAGAAATTGAGGTTGAAGTAAAAGTCAATGGAATCAAAAAACAATACAATTATAGGGTTGAAATATTTTATTGGGACCAATGCCCATATCCAACGGACGATAGGGCAGAATGCATTCGCCAGTTGGTTGCGGGATATGACCACAATTGGGATCTAACCCATATTGGTTTGCCAACTGACGACTACATCGCCATAACTTTTAGAAAAAAAAGATCAAAAGGGTAGGTCGTCATCAGCTTGTGGTGTTTGATCCATCCAGCTATCTTCTACAGATGGGGGTGGTGCTGATTCGCCACTGGCTGTTTTTCCTTCAATTTTCCATGCCTGCAGGCTGTTAAAATATTTAGTTTCTCCTTTCGGGTCAGTCCATTTTCTCCCTTTGAGGTTAAATGAGATGTTAAGTGAGTCACCTACATTGAAACCATCCAGCTGCTGGCAGTTTGCCTGAATCAATTCCAACTTAATGAATTCCGGATATTGTGGGTTTTCAGCATATTCAATAACAAACTCCCGTTTTTTAAATGCGTCTGTTACATTTTGAGTTTCAGACTTCTCGATTAACTTTCCTTCAATATTCATATTTGCGATTTCTAATAATCAAATAAACTAAGTCGCAAATAAAGAGTTCTCTAAACGGATATGAAAAAGTCTAAGAAAATATTTTTGATTATAGCCATTATTTTTGTCATCATCATGATCTTAATTGGGATTGATATCAATAGTAGAACAACTTGGCCTGGATCCAAAAAGAATTTACCAGAGCGACTTACCGAATAACTCTTTCATCAAGTTTCTAATATAGATTTCGGCAATGCCTTTAATTCAAAACTCAACCTACCTTTCTCGACCTTTTTATATGATCAATCCCCATTGGGAAACGATCATTCCTTCTTTGTTGTATAAAGGGCCAAAAGTGGGATACCAAAGAGAGAGGATGGAACTCGATGATGGCGATTTTTTGGATGTAGATTATTTGTGCGCTGGCAATTCTAAATGCATGGTTATCACCCATGGTCTTGAGGGAGATTCGAGTAGATATTATGTAAAACGAACAGCAGACTACTTCCATAAACTAGGATGGGATATTGTGGCTTGGAATTGCCGAAGCTGCGGTGGAGAGATGAATCGATTGTCAAGATTTTATCATCATGGAGAAACAGGTGATATGAACCATATAGTCAGAAGTTGTCTAGATGCAAATTATGAGTCGGTAGTTTTGTTTGGGTATTCGATGGGAGGTAGTATGACCCTAAAATATCTAGGTGAAAGGAAACAAGATGAAAGAATAAAAGGCGCGGTGACCTTTTCTGTGCCTTGCAATCTAAAGGATAGCTCACAAACGTTGAAACTCAAGGAAAATCAGATTTACGAAAAGAGATTTCTAAAGAAACTAGTCGAAAAGATGAAAATTAAAGCTCAAATCTATCCGAATTTGATTGATGTGATCAATATAGATGAGCTCAGGGATTTCGACGAGTTTCATGAGAAATATACAGCTCCATTGCATGGTTTTAAAGATATGGAGGACTTTTTTGAATCAGCCAGCTGTGATCAATTTTTACCAAACATTTATAAACCAGTATTGATCGTCAACGCATTGAATGATCCCATGCTTGGGGAGAAGTGTTATCCAATCGAAATTGCAGAAAAAAGCGCTTTCGTATATTTGGAAATGCCCAAACTAGGTGGACATACTGGTTTCAGCTGTTTAGGAGAAAAATATAGCTGGATGGAAAAAAGAGCAAATGACTTTATAAAGAGACAAAATTGGTAAAACTGAAGTGAGAAATTATTGTTTCACAAAATCAAGTGAAACGGAGTTGATGCAATATCTCATGCCCGTAGGTTTTGGTCCATCTAAAAATATATGACCTAAGTGTCCACTACATCGGGCACAAAGCACTTCAGTCCGTTTCATACCGTAAGCACTATCGGTTTCTTCAGCGACATTCTCCTGTGTGATTGGCTGATAAAAGGATGGCCATCCAGTACCGGATTTAAATTTAGTTGATGATTCGAACAATGGAAGTTTACAGGCAGCACAAACATAAATTCCAACCTCCTTGTTATCCCACAAATCGCCAGTAAAAGCACGTTCTGTCCCTTTTTCTCTCAATACATAATACTCTATATCAGTCAGTTGCGCTTTCCATTCTTCATTTGATAATTTCCATTCTTTTACTGAATTACTGGAATTTTCGATTGGCGTTTTCTCTGATGGAGTTGTCTGTGCGCAAGAGACGAGTGCAATAAATGGTGCAATAAAAAGTAACGCGATCTTCATGTATCTATCATTGTGTTTTGCAAATACAACGAGCGGTAGTTTGATTTGTTTATTGGAATCGCTTTAATGCAAGCCCGGCGACATGATCGCCAATAGCCAATGAAGATGTCGCCGCAGGTGAAGGTGCGTTTCCTACGTTGATAACTTTATCATTTTCAAAGATTAAAAAATCATCTATTAAACCTCCGTCTTTATCACATGCCTGAGCACGCACACCTGAACCTCCCGGTTCCAGATCGTCTGGTTGAATATCCGGTATTAGCTCTTGCAATGCTTTGGTAAAAGCCGATTTAGAAAATGATCTGTAAAATTCTCCAAGACCTGTTTTCCAATATTTTGAAGCTACTTTTCTAAATCCTTTCCATCGTAGGCTTTCAGAGAATTCTCCGAGGTGAAAGCTTGATTTGGAATACCCTTCTCTTCTAAATGCTAAAACAGCATTGGGGCCAGCCTCAATACCTCCATGTATCATTCTTGTGAAATGTACGCCAAGGAAAGGAAAATCAGGATCTGGAACAGGATAAATGAGGTTTTTGACCAAATATTCTTTTTCCTTCCTGAGCTTATAATATTCACCTCTGAATGGAATGATTTTGTAGTTAATGGGCATTCCGGTGAGTTTGGCGATTTTATCTGAATGCAATCCTGAGCAGTTGATAACTAATCTTGTTGTGAGTGTCTGATGATCTGTTTCTACTTGGATAAATGGCCCATTTTCTTTGATGCTGATTACCTTATTTCCGGTGAATATGTCACCGTTGAAATGTTTGATTTTTTCAGCGTATTTATTGGAAACTTCCTTGTAATCGATGATTCCTGTTTGAGGCACATAGATTCCCTGTACACCATTGACATATGGTTCATATTCCTTTATATCATCCCCATAGAGACGTTTCAATCCCTTCAAACCATTTTTTTCTCCTCTTTCGTAGAGGGTATTGAGTGTGGCTATCTGAGATTCGTTGGTGGCCACTACAATTTTTCCGCAAAGTTCAAAATTGATTTCTTCTTCCTCGCAAAACTTGACGAGTTGGTTGTAGCCATCTACACAATTCTTAGCCTTCAAGCTGCCTGGCTTATAGTATAGACCAGAATGGATAACACCACTATTGTGACCTGTCTGATGCTTGGCCAATCCGTTTTCTTTCTCTACTACTGCAACTCGTAGTTTTGGATTTGCTTCCTTTATTTTCAAAGCAGAAGCCAGTCCAACTATTCCACCACCAATGACTACAACATTGTACATTTATTATTCACTTTTAATTCGTGCAAAGATGTGAAAAATGGTATTCTAGTCGTAATGATTTTAACAGGTTATGATTTTTTTTCAAAATTAAGCGAAATGGAATTCATACAATATCTTTCGCCCGTTGGTTTTGGACCATCATGGAACACATGTCCTAAATGCCCACCGCAGCTACTGCAGGTCACTTCTGTACGGATCATACCCAAAGTTTTGTCCATTTTTAGATTAACGGAATCAGCCGTAACTGGAGCAAAGAAACTGGGCCAGCCAGATCCCGAATCAAATTTTGTATCCGATGCAAAAAGGGCATTTCCGCAACCTGCACATTCATAAATACCAGATTCCTTATTATTAAGAAGTGCTCCAGTCCAGGCCCTTTCGGTTCCTTTTTCCCTTAAAACTTTAAATTGCTCTGGTGTCAGTTCGGACATCCATTCATCATTTGTTTTATTAATTTTGCTCATATTAATTTTTGATTATAAATAGAAACATTTAGTTGTGAAACTACATACTGCTTAAAGGGTTTCAAGTCCGTTCATCATTTTCAAAGTAAAATATGAAACCTAGACAGCATTATTCCATTTAAGTAATTTAATCCCTCAACTTTAATCAATGAAGAAAAGACAAATAGTGATTTTAGGAATTGCTTTTGCTATTGTTTTAGTCTCTTTTGGAGCCAGTAAGTATTTCGCCAGCCAGAAGAAAGAGCCAGAAGTAAAAAAAGTCATCAAAACCAAAAAATACGTAAAAACAGAGCCTGTATATTATTCAGACATTAAAACCAATGTTGTCGCCTACGGACGTGTAGAAGCGGCTCAAAACCTTGATCTATTGTCAGAGGTTGCTGGCAGGATGTATGAGCGTGATATAAGGCTTAAGGAAGGCCAGGGATTTAAAAAAGGTGCTTTGCTTTTTTATATTGATGAAAGTGAAGCGTTATTGAATCTCAAATCTCAGAAAAGTAATTATCTCAGAGATCTTGCAGCCATTTTGCCTGATTTCAAGATCGACTTCAGCGAAAATTTTGAGACATGGCATGGGTATTTCAATGCCATAGAAATTGATAAGGATTTACCTGAATTGCCTCTGGCTAAATCTGAAAAGGAGAAGACATTCTTAGCTACAAAAGGAATCTATTCTACTTTTTACAATATTAAAAGTGCGGAAGTAAGGTTAAAAAAGTACAGGTATTATGCGCCGTTTGAAGGCAGTATAATAGAAATGAATATGGAGTCTGGTTCGTTCATCAACCCCGGAACTAAAATTGGCAAGATTATGCGTGCCGATGCACTTGAGCTAAAAGTAGCAGTTGAGACCAAAGACATTCCCTGGATCAAAGAAGGAACACCGTCTGAAATTGCATCTGATGAAACACAACTAAATTTTGAAGGCGAGGTTATTCGGATCAGTGATTATGTCAATCAAAATACCCAATCAGTGGATGTTTATTTAAAATTATTTTCTTCTGAATATAAAATCTATGATGGCCAGTTTATGAAAGCGGCTATTCCGGCACGAACGATTTCAAATGGGATGATTATACCTAGAAATGTGATTTATAATGGTGATGAAGTTTTTGTGCTTCAAGACACTTTACTCAAAGTTCAAAAAATAGCTATCTATCGGTTGATGGAAGAGGAAGCCATAATCGGCGGCCTTGCAGAGGGTGTGGACTTGGTAGTCGAGCCGCTTATCAATGCCCACAACAATATGACAGCATTTAAATTGAATCGCAAGGAAATAGAATATTCTCAGGGTGTAAAAACTACAGCTAATGGCGAATCTGCTACCAACTAAATTATATTTATTATGGGATCAATTAGAAGCTTAATTGAATATTTCGTCAAATACCCAATTTTGGCCAATATCCTTATCGCATTGACCTTGGTTGGAGGTGTGGTTAGTATTTTAAGTACGAAAAAATCCTTTTTCCCCATCTCCAAGGATAGAAACATCATGATCAATGTGGTGTATCCTGGGGCGTCACCTGAGGAAATGGAAGAGGGCATAACTACCAAAATTGAAGAAGCCATCAACACCATTTCTGGTATTGATGAAATCAATTCTACGTCTTCAGAGAATGTGGCTACTATCAACATTCTCACATTGGATAATCATGATATAGATGAAGTGTACACAGAAATGAAAAATGCCATAGATGGTATATCATCATTTCCAGTTGGTGCAGAAAAACCAATTATTTACAAACAAAAGCAACGATCTACTGCCCAATGGATGGGTCTGACTGGAGATGTGAGCTTAAAGACCATGAAAGAATATGCCGAAGGCATTGAAGATGATCTGCTGGCTACAGGTGTCATCAGCCAAATTTCAATTAGTGGGTTTCCTGAGCTTGAAATTTCTATAGAAGTAAGTGAGGATGTTTTACGAAGGTATAATCTCACTTTTGACAATGTAGTGGCCGCAGTGAGAGCCAATAATAAAGATGTTTCGGCTGGTTCGGTAAAATCCACTACGGAGGAAATATTGATTCGTTCCAAAGCGAAAGAAACTGATGCGGAACGAATTGGAGATATAGTACTACGAAGTAACCCCGATGGCAGCAATTTGGTGGTTCGAGATATTGCTACGGTAAAAGAACAATTCGCCGATGTTCCATCTAAGTCTTTGCTCAATGGTAAACCTGCTGTATTCATGGAGGTAAAAAAATTGGAAACAGAAGACCTTTCTGTTATTTCCTCTACAGTTAATGATTATGTGAAAGCCTTTAATGAAAAAAATGATGCTGTAAAACTGACACAAACTTGGGACTTCAATGATCTGCTTAACCAACGATTGGATATGCTCACATCGAACGGATTTCTGGGATTAATTCTAGTGATGATCTCATTGGGTTTGTTCCTCAGTTTGAGGTTATCTTTTTGGGTGGCATGGGGTATACCATCTTCATTTTTGGGTATGTTCATATTGGGAACATTAGTAGGGCTTACTATTAATATGATCTCGCTATTTGGGATGATTTTGGTTATTGGAATTTTGGTGGATGATGGCATTGTGATTGCGGAAAATATCTATTCGCATTTTGAAAAACATGGTAATCCCATAAAAGCAGCTATCAATGGGACAATGGAAGTTCTTCCTGCTGTTTTTACTTCAGTGATTACCACCATTGTTGCATTTTTACCTCTGCTATTTTTGACAGGAGGTTTCGAATTTTTGAAGGAAATGGCTTACGTGGTGATTTTCTGTCTTAGTTTTTCACTTGTTGAGGCATTTTTTATACTGCCAGCACATTTGGCAAATAAAAAAGTACTCAGGGTAAAAGTTGAAGACACCAGAAGCTTTAAAATTCGAAAGTTTCTAAATACTGGGATAGATTTTATGAAATATAAAATCTATGGTAGAATGCTTCATTATTGTCTAGAGCGCAGAGTGGTGGCTGTTGCTGGACTGGCAGGTTTTATTTTGATTATTGTAGGATTGCTTCAGGGAGGCCAGATTAAGGCTACCTTTTTTCCGCAAATTGCATTCAACAGTTTGAATATTAATTTGGCCTTTTTACCAGGCGAAAGAGAATCTAAGGTGGAAGCATTTCTTACAAAATTTGATGACGCAGTATGGCGTGTCAATGATCAAATGAAGGAAGAATTTGGTACGGAAAAGAACATCATAAATTACACATTTACCAACATCGGGCGGACAAGTGATGGTGAATCAGGCTCACATGCAGGTGGTGTAGATGTGATGTTTGACGAACTGGATCAATATGATATAAACCAGTTTGATCTGATCGCTCGAATCAGGAAAGAGATTGGGCCAGTACCAGAGGCGAATAAATTTTCTATTGGTGGTAGAAATCGATGGGGAAAACCTGTTTCTGTTACGATTATGGGAAAAAATTACCAAGAGCTTGGAGAGGCCAAAGACTTTCTTGAAGCTGAATTGGAAAACTTATCAGTGCTCAAAGAGATCCAAGACAATGTGCCTATCGGTAGGAGAGAGATGCTTTTTGAATTGCGCCCAGAGGCCTATTTTCTCGGATTGACGAATAATGAAATTACTAAGCAAATGCGTCAAGGATTTTTTGGCGAAGAGGTACAGCGATTTATGAAAGGGAACGATGAGTTAAAAGTGTGGGTGCGATATCCGAACAGCGGGCGAAGGAGTATTGGGCAGTTGGAGGATATCAAAATCAAAACACCAACAGGACAAGAATTTCCACTGACCCAATTAGCCGATTATAAAATTGAACGTGGGGTATCAGGAATCAAACATTATAATTCTTCAAGAGCCATATCAGTAGAAGCAGAAATGATAGATCCATTTGCGGAAGTTCCTCCTATTCTAAAGCGAATAGATGATGAGATCATTCCAAAATTGCTAGCCAAATATCCATCGGTGAAAGTGGACTATGGTGGCCAATCAAAAGAAAGTGAGCGTGCAGGGCAAGAAATAGGACTGTTTTTTGGCGGGGCATTTTTGTTGATTTTCTTTATTTTGATGATCACATTTCGCTCTGTGTATCAAGCTTTAATGATTTTGATCATGATCCCATTGGGTTGGTTTGGTGCCATATTGGGCCATGGTGTCGAGTCCTGGATCAGCGTGAGGGATCTCCCCGTTTCGCTGTTGAGTGTCTGGGGAATGGTTGCCCTTTCTGGTGTGATTATCAATGATGCCGTGGTATTCCTCTCCAAATTTAATTCATTGGTGAAGGATGACGGGATGGATGTAAAATCTGCTGTGTATGCAGCAGGTATCTCAAGATTCCGAGCCATTGTGCTGACTTCACTGACTACCGTTGTTGGACTTTATCCACTCATTAAGGAAACCAGTTTTCAGGCACAATTCCTTGTTCCCATGGCAATCTCGGTTGCATATGGAGTGCTTATAGGTACATTTATTATTCTATTGTTTTTCCCGGTTCTGATTCTGATTTTCAACGATATAAGAAGAGGGATCAAATGGTTGTGGACTGGGGAAAAGCCGACTCGTGAAGAAGTTGAAAGTGTACACATGCAAGAGGAACGACTAAAAGAATATCGTGAATCGGCTTAATCTTTATTCAAATCAAGGATGACTAAAAATATTATATTCACAATTGCATTATTGAGCCTTTTTTTTATTGCAAAATCACAAGAGAGCCTATCAATATCGGATGCAGTATCACTCGGCCTTCAGCGCAATTATGATATTCAGATTGAAAAAGCCAATGTTGAAATAGCTTCAAACAACAATAGTTTAGGACAAGCAGGCAGATGGCCATCCATATCATTCAGCGTTTCTCAGAACAATAATATAACAGACAATGTGTTAACTCCTAATCCTTTCGCGCTTCTTGGTCAGATTCATAACAACAGTTTGTCACCAGCGGTAAACATGAATTGGTTGCTTTTTGATGGATTTCGTGTTTCAATGAGCAAAAGAAGATTGGAGCAGCTAGAAGCTGAATCAGTAGGGAATGTTTCCATTGTCATATCCAATACCATCCAATCAATCATTTTAGGATATTATTTGGCAGTGCTTGAAAAACAACGATTGGATGAATTTCAAAAACAAATGAAGCTCTCTAGAGACAAATACAACTACCTGGTCACCAAATCAGAATTTGGCGCTGCTGTTATGTCTGAGCAGCTTTTAGAAGAAGGGAATTACTTGACGGACTCGGTGGGATTTATTAATCAGCAATTAGCTTATCGAACGGCACAAAGGAATTTGAATGTAATTCTGGCTGAAAAGGATACCGATATATTGTACGTGCTCACTGATACACTGGGACACGAGCCAACACAATTTCAATACAATGACTTAAGAGCCAAAATGTTTGATGATAATGTGGATCTTCAAAGACAATACATCACCCAATCTATACTTAAATCTAATATTGGGTTGGTTACTGCTGACCGCTATCCTTCTGTGGCACTAAATGCAGGAGCATCACACAACATGGGTCGAAATGATTTGAGTCGGACCAGTTTGGGTGATCGTCAAAGGGATTCTCTTGCATTGAATCCCAATGCCGCATTCGTACCCGATTATTTGGGCCCGCTTAGGTCTACCACCAATAACTATTTTGCCAATTTCACACTATCGTTCACGCTGTTCAACGGAGGTAGAATTAATCGAGCGATAAAGAATGCCGTGATTCAGGAAGATATTGGTAACATGCGTATCGATTATATCAAAACATCGCTAGAGCGTGACCTTCAAACAGCATTTGATCAATATCAAATTAGAACTCAACTTTATGGGATTAACCAAAGACGAGTGGAGGCTGCTAGAATTAATTTAAATATATCACGAGAAAGATTCGAGAATGGCAGTGTCAATTCATTTGATTATCGGGTAGTTCAAAATAATTATTTATCCGCATCCATTCAGGAATTACAGGCGCTTTATAATTTAATTGATTCAAAAGTAGAGCTGATGAGACTTACAGGAGGAATCATAGAAACTTACAATCAATAAGCCTCATGGATTCTCAATAAAAGCTTCTCCATTTCTTGCTTTACTTCAGAAGTTTGATTGACGTAATTATTATTCATTAGGCTGAAAATTAGTGTTTTACCTGATTTGGTTTTTAGAAATCCACTTAAGTTATGGTTATTGCTTAAAGTGCCCGTTTTAGCAAAAACATACGGTTCATTTCCTACGTAATTATTTTTTAAGGTTCCCGAAACACCACCTATAGGGAAGAGACTTTCAATTGTTTCCCAAGATTCATTTTGATAAATCTGATCTAAAATACTCACAAGGCTTCTAGGCGTGATTAAATTATATCTTGATAAACCAGAGCCATCTTTCCAGTTGATTGGATCAGGTAAAAAAGTATTCCATTCTTTTAAAAGTGCGTTTCTGTAGTTGTCAATGTCCGTTTGACCATTCATTAAAGCGCAATGAACCAATAGGTGTTCAGCTATGAAATTATCACTGGGTAACATCATCGTTGCTAAAACTTGTAAGGTAGCTTGACTGTAGAGTGTATCTGTAGCTGGTTGTATGTTAGCCTTTACCAATACCGTGCTATGCGTCGTATCGGTAAGCAATTCTACTAATATTTCAGTATTGTAAATAAATGGAATTTCACGCTCATATGTAGATGTGTCACCTTCTATCCAAGCACTGAAGATATTGGCAAATTCAGACCGATAAATCAAATTACCAGGTCGTGTACCAGTAGAAATATGAACAAAGTCTCTAAAAAAAATTGGACTTATATTTAATGAATCTGATTTATTAAATATCCTAACAACATTCCCATATATAGGGAACCAAGATCGTTCAGGCTGGAAGCTATATAAGAAGTCGTCCCATGCCCATCCTGAACCATATTTTGCTAATTTATTATCAGGGAAATCAATAAAAACATTTTTATTACTAAGCTGCTTTAATGCTTTTTGGCTGGAGAAGTCAGGATGTAAAAAAGTTGGATCTGCCAGTGGCTTCAGAAATATACTGTCGCCTGACTCAGCAAACGAATAGCTGGCTATTGAATCCCCGAGATGTTCCAGACAGGCATAAGTTGTCAGTATTTTGGTATTTGAGGCGGGGGTAAAATATAATTGATCATTGTGGTTACAGAGATAGTTTTTGGACTCAGGATCGTAAAGTGTAAATCCAGTAAACTGATTCCTAAAGACCGTGGACTTATTAATTTCCTTATTTATATCATGGTTGATGAAGGAATATCGCAACGATTGACATGCAGAAAGCATGGTCAATGCCAAAAAAGTGCAGAAGATTTTGGAATAAAAGTTAGTCATGTTAAATGCCGCATTCATTATTATCTGGTATTAAAATCAAGGATCCCCTTTATCATTAAATTAAGGTAATTAAACACCAGCTAATTTCATTTAATCAAATTTTGTATTTAATTTGACCACTAAAATAGCTAATCCTAACGCTTCATTTTTATAGCCAATGAGTATTCTTGACCTAATCACACTGCTAATTTTTATGGCAGCTGTTTTCACCCTAGTAAATATCACAGTGCTAAAGCTCCCATCCACTATTGGACTTATGGCTATCGCACTTATGATGTCAGTAGTAATCCTTGGGCTTGGATTTATTTTCCCAGCCGTAACAGGGGGCGCTGAACACATCGTGGAGGCTTTTGACTTCAAAGAAGTCTTGCTGAATGTGATGCTTAATTTCCTATTGTTTGCTGGGGCTTTGTCAGTAAACCTGAATAGTCTTTTGGAGGAGCGCTGGCCAGTTTTGATTTTAGCTACAGTTGGTACCCTGATTTCAACTTTCATTGTGGGTATGTTGGTGTATTTTATTTTCCCTTTAATAGGAGTGGAGATGGAACTCATTTATTGCTTCTTATTCGGAGCGTTAATTTCACCTACGGATCCAATTGCTGTTCTTTCGCTAGTGAAACAATATGCCATATCTAAAAAGCTTGAAATTAAAATAGCAGGTGAATCCCTGTTTAATGATGGTGTTGGTGTTGTTATTTTCCTGACTATCTTAAATATCGCCCAAGCTCAGTTTGGTGGAGAGTCAGCCGCAGAAAGTGTTCACGGTGGTGGAGACATCACAGCTGTATCTGTATTGATGTTGTTTGGTCAAGAGGTGATAGGCGGTTTGTTGATGGGTGCTGTATTTGGATTTCTAGGTTTTAAGCTTTTGGACTTCATTGATAATGATCATGTCGAACTTGAAGTACTAGTCACTTTAACGTTGGTAATGGTTGGGGGTAGAATAGCTGAGTTACTGCATGTATCTGGCCCATTGGCGATGGTTGTAATGGGACTTTTTATTGGTAACGAAGGTCGGGATGAGAAATTGGCCAATGCTACAGGTGAATATGTTTTCAAATTTTGGCACCTTCTTGATGAAGCACTAAATGCGATTTTGTTCATTCTGGTTGGTTTAGAAATGATTGTTATTGCTCATACATTCTCAATAGACAGCATTGCTATAGGAGCAATTGGAATTTTGATTGTTCTTACCGCCAGGTTGATAGGAGTGACTATTCCGATTAAAATAATGAGTATCTGGAGGAAGTTTGAACCAAAGACAATTGCAATCTTAACATGGGGAGGATTACGCGGTGGTATATCGGTGGCATTGGCACTGTCATTATCTGAATTTGAATGGATTGATCATGGCGTAAAAGAAACTATCTTATTCGTGACTTATTGTTGCGTCGTTTTTTCAATTTTAGTTCAAGGTTTAACCATTGGGAAACTTTTGAAAGATTAAATTTGTCACTTAAGCTAAAATCACATTAACAAGATATTAAAGTATGAAATTAACTATTGCTGAAGGTTTATATCTGATTGCATTGGATGATGATGAAGGCAGACTTTTATCTGCTGCCGAAAGGAGTATAGATGGTGGTGTTTTAAGTGCATTTGTTCTTGAGTTGTATTTATTAAAGAAAATAGATATTGCTGGTGGAGTAATCACTGTTATTGATGGTTCTGGTACAGGAACGAAGATTCATGATCTGGTTTTGCAAAAACTAAAATCAGGGACTCCCTTCGTGGAACAGATCGAATCACTGATACATCACTTTGAGCATATTCAGGATGATGTCACGGAATTACTGATGCAACGGGGAATTCTTAGAAAGGAATCAACTAAGCTACTCTGGATTCCTCTTTCAGAGAGAATGGATAATGCGAATTATGCGTTTGAGCAAGAAATTCGAGATTCATTAAAGACTATTGTGTTCAAAAACGCAAAACCAACGCCATCATTTGTTATTTTGATGTCTCTAATATATGACTGTCATATCTTGGATGAAGTCTTTTCTGATAAAGATGAACTAATCGATGCAGTTAAGGTGGCAAAGGATATCGTCAATTCACCTGTTATAGATGAGCATCTTTCAAATGTTTTAATAGAGCTTAGAAAGTATTTTTCTAAATAATTCGACAACCGTAAATAAGTCAAAAAACAAAGGAGTTCTTTTTGACTTATTTGCGACTGTCGCTTTTTAACTTAGATTTTTCAAGTTTTTCCAAATCTAATTCTTCGGATTTCATTTCAATTTGAAATAGAATTTCAGTTTCATTCCTTACCTGATCAATGGACTTTTTTGTGGTACTGGCCAAAATCTGATTTTGCAACTCTGTTATCGTTTTCAGATAGGCTAGTATGGTGTCTTGTTTTTCCATAAGCACATTTCCCCTTAATGCCATAAATCCAAATCCCTCATGTGGATTATTGTTGTCTTTCTCTAGAATGAGATATTCTATTCCATCCACTTTTATCTTATCAAAATTGAATGAAATATTTTCATGAATTTCCCTTGGCTGGAAGGCTTCACCTTCATTCAGATCTTTGTTCTCACAAGCATATGAAATTCCTAAGAATAATAAAATTGACAAAATGTTAAATCGATTCAACATAGTTTTTGATTTAGTTTTTCTCCCTTATGTAACCCTCGTTTACAGAGAATATAGTTCTGATTAGTTTGAAGGACTTTCCGTTTAAAATAATGATTAAATAATCGCCCTTGGTCACATTAAGATCACCCAATGGATTTTTTATTAGTCTCTTGTTTCCAAATTTATCCCGTTTGGTTATCCCGATGAGTACCGCGTTGTAACGTTTCTTTAAATCAAAAAAAGCTTCCTGATAAGATTTCCCTAAATAAGGATTTGCTTGGGTTACAAGAAATTGTTTTATATCGTAATCTGAATCTCCTTCAGCAAATGACATGATTGATTCACTATAATTTGCTACATCAGGCTCAAACATATAAGATGCAAGCAGTTTTGATGAAATTTCATGTTTTGAAATGGTGTTGGTTACCCCAGCACTTATGAAAGTGTTCTTTAAATCTCCATTTTCCAATGTAACGACATATTCAAGATTTGGAAAATTCTTTTTCATATTTAGGATGTAAACTAACTTTTCTGTGTCGTCATCCAAATTGACAAAAACAATTGAGGATTGTTCGATATTAGCTTTTTTGAGAATATCCATATTGTTGAAGTCTGCGAATAGCACATAAACACCTTTGCCGCCTTCCAATTCTTGAATAAAATCTATGTCATTTTTGTTGTTTGTGATAATGGCCACTTTTTTACCAACTCCAATTAGTTGACTTAAAACAAGTTTTCCAAAATCATTCCAGCCAATAATTACTGCGTGATCTTCCATATGTGTTCCATTAAGGCCTAGTTTTTTGTTTTCTTTTATTGTTGCAATGAGTGACGAAAATTGACCAATCAACATTCCGTAAATACCTAAACTAATCAATACGAATACCATTGCAATGTATCTTCCAAATTCCGTGGCAGGTACCATGTCTCCATATCCAACAGTACTGAGCGTTACAAAGGAAAACCAAATGGCATCCCTATAATTGGTAATGGCAGCTTGGGTACTTCCCTTTTCAACCTGAACGAGTAAGGTGATAAGGAAGAAATAAAAAAGAAATCCTAACAGGATTCCTAGTATTATCCTAAGTGACTTGTTTTTACTAAGTATTCGCATCATAGATTAGGCAATGAATTGATCAAATATAATAAAAGGCTTCAATTGTATAGCGGCATAACTGTACTAAGAATCATGTGGCATGAAACTTTTTGGTTTAATGCAGAAATATTTTCTTTTTGACCCATTGTTAATACAATCAACAAAAATAAATTAATGTGTTGTTGTCCGCAAAAAATGAATATTTATTAAGTAAAATCTTATATTGATGTAATGTTTGCAATATATTAGGGTTTTATTAATCAAAACAATGAAATGCGACATACATATGACTTTGGGGTTATCGGAAATTGTGCGTTTACTGCACATGTACATAAAGACACTAATATTTCTTGGATGTGTTGGCCAAGGTTTGATAGCAGTTTCATATTTGGTCGGCTATTAGATGATGAAAAAGGGGGTGAGTTTTCTATACAACCAATTGAAAAGGAATACACTTCAAAACAGTATTATCTAGAAAACACAAATATTCTTTGCACTGAAATAGAATCAGCAACAGGTAAATTTCGAGTTACTGATTATGCCCCTCGTTTTTATCATTCTGATAGATACTATAAACCACTCATGTTAATTAGAAAGGTGGAAAACCTGAGCGGTAATCCACGTGTAATTGCTAAATGTAAACCTGTAGGAGAATATGGCTCCATTCAGCCTGAATCGAGCATGGGCAGTAACCATATCAGATATCTTGGATTAGGTGCTAACGTTCGACTTACCACTAATATCTCATTGAATTATGTGATGAGTGAGGAAAGTTTTGTTTTAAACCAAACAAAGTATCTGGTTCTGACTTATGGCTCACCTTTGGAAGCCGCACTGGAAGAAACAGCCGAACTTTTTCTGAATAAGACAAAACAATATTGGAGAAACTGGGTGCAAACGGCCAGTATTGTGAATTTTTATCAGCGAGAAGCTATCCGTTCTGCTTTGACACTTAAGATTCATCAATATGAGGATACTGGTGCAATCATAGCTGCAACTACAACAAGTTTGCCTGAATCACCCGGAAGTACGCGCAATTGGGATTATAGGTATTGCTGGATGCGGGATACCTATTATACATTGAATGCATTCAACAATATTGGTCACTTTGAAGAATCTGAGAAGTATTTCCATTATATCCTTAATACGACTATTGAAGAATCAAATCGATACCAGCCACTCTACGGAATCACCGGGAAAAAGTATCTTGATGAAATAGAACTTCCTCTCAAAGGATACATGGGTGAACAACCTGTGCGAGTAGGAAATCAAGCGTATACACACATTCAGAATGATGTTTATGGACAGGTTTTAATTTCTTTGTTGCCACTGTATGAAGATAAGAGAATCATATTTACCGAAAGATTTGATTCATCTGAATTGATCCACAAGACCTTGAATATGATAGAAAAGACCTTTGACGAAACAGATGCTGGATTATGGGAATTTAGAAATTTGCGACAACATCATTGTTATACCTATTTGTTTCATTGGGCGGGTAGTAGTGCAGCTATTAAAATGGCTAAAGTAATCAAGGATGAAAAAATGGGTGAGAAAGCTACCAGATTGAAAGAGCGATCTGCTAAAATGATCGAAAAGTGTTATGTCCCAGCTAAGAAAGCATATGCCCAGGCTGTGGGTGTAGATAGGATGGATGCGAGCACATTGCAGCTCATCATGATGAACTATTTTGGAGATAATATTCAAGCGGCCAAGGATCATTTGATTGGACTTGAGAAGGAACTTCATGCAAAAAACGGACTCTTCTACAGATACAAGCATATGGATGATTTTGGTGAACCAGAAACAACTTTCCTTATATGTGCTTTTTGGTATGTGGAGGCCTTGGCATGCGTAGGTAGAATTGACGAGGCTGTAAAATACTTTGATAATTTAGTTTCCTACTCAAACCATGTAGGTCTATTAAGCGAAGACGTAAAGGAATCAGATGGGAGTATGTGGGGAAATTTCCCTCAAGCATATAGCCATGTAGGATTGCTCAATGCTGCCAATCGAATTGCAAGAAAGATTGATAAACCGGACTTTTTATAAGTTCGGTTTTAAATTAAACTCTTAAGCAAAGCCCGTATCTCAGTAAAATCCGTTACTCTGTAATTAGCGGCAGATGAATTGCTGCCAACTTTAATGCTGTAGCTATCCTTAGGCATAGCCCTGAAGGTATCTTCATCAGTCCAATCGTCCCCACAGGCCATGACAAAATCAGACGGATGATTGATCAGCCACAGTTTGGCCGCTCGGCCTTTATCGATTTCAGAATTTTTGATTTCGACCACTTTGTTGCCTTCCAGGACTTTAAGGTTTTTATCAACCGTAGCATATTTTAGGCGGCTGGTCAGCTCTCTGGTACGTTCTTCACCAAGACCTGTTTCAACTTTTCTGTAGTGCCAAACAAGCGAATAATCTTTTTGTTCTACGAAGCTACCCGGAGTTCTATCTACGTATCCTTCCAGGACTTTCATTATTTCACGCTTCCAGTCATGTCCTAAGCTAATGAGCGTACGCCATTCTTTATTTTTTTCTTTGATCCAAACCCCATGCTCTGCGACCAATTCTAAATTATATGCTCCTAGCCAGGTTTGCAGGATTTCACGTCCACGGCCACTTATCACAACTACACGATTTTTCTTGTCAGCTGTCAGTTTCGTTATTATGTCGATGAGTTCTCGGTTGGGTTTGCATTCTAATGGATCTGAGTGAAAACCGACCAAAGTGCCATCATAATCAAGAAATATGAGTCTTTTCTTGGCCTTCTTAAAGGCTTGTATCAATTCTTCTTTGTATTCCAAATCCAGGACCTTTGTTTCCAAGGCCTTTTGCTCGTTTTTAGCTGTAGCCAAACGCTCCATAAACATATTGACCCAATGGTGAATATTATATCTTTTAATGGATCGCTGCATGGAGGTCATGTTCGCTATTTGTCTTGATTCAGGCATTTCCAATGCTGTTTTAATGGCACGCACCATTTGCTCAACATTGTTTGGATTGATCAGGATTGCATCTGAAAGTTCCTTACTTGCGCCCGCCATTTCACTCAAAATGAGTACACCTTTTTTGTCGATTTTGCTAGCTATAAACTCCTTGCAAACCAGATTCATACCATCACGCATAGGCGTCACTAATGCGACATCAGCCATTCTGTAAAATGCAGAAAGGGCGGTAAGAGGAAACGATCGATAGAAATAATGAATAGGAGTCCAATTCATCTTTCCATAATTTCCATTGATTCGTCCTACGAGCAAATCAATTTCCTCTTTTAGTTCTTTGTATTTACCTACCGTATCTCGTGAGGGCACCACAATCATAAGAAGTGAAACCTTACTTTGAAAACCAGGATTTCTTTCCAGAAAAAGTTCAAAAGCTTTCAATCGTTCCGGTATACCCTTTGAATAGTCTAAGCGGTCAATTGAAAGCATCAATCGTTGATTCCCTATGCCAGTTCTATATCGAACTTCCCTTGAAAGCGTTTCTGGGTGAGAAGCAGCTGCTTCATATTTATCATAATCAATCCCCATAGGGAGGGCATCAACGAGCACTTTTCGATTATCCACATCAATACGGCTATTGGAATTACCCAAACCTGCCAGTCTATTCACTGAAGATAAAAAGTGGCGCATGTCGTCATAGGTATGAAAACCAAGAAAATCTGCTCCTAGCATTCCTTTAAGCAGCTCCCTTCGCCATGGAAGCAACCTGAAGGATTCATAGGATGGAAATGGGATATGTAGGAAAAAACCGATTGTTGATTCTGGGGCATATTCTCTTATCAATTGCGGCAATAACAACAACTGATAATCATGTATCCAAACAGTATCTTCCGGTTCTAAAACCTCAGCTATTTCTTTAGCAAATTTCCGATTTACTTTTTGATAGGCCTTCCAGAGATCCTCATTGAAAACACTGTATTGATTGAAATAGTGAAAATTTGGCCACAAAGTTTCATTACTAAAGCCTTCGTAATACTCCTCAATTTCCGATGCTGTCAGGAAAACAGGACGCATGCTTTCTTTTGCCAAATTGTTTATAATGTCTTTTCTGTGCTCTGCATTCGGCACGTTCAAACCTGGCCAGCCAATCCAAATATTGTCTCCTTTTTTATAGATAGAACCCAGACCAGTAGCCAATCCACCTTCACTTGGTTGGTAGATAAATTCATTTTTTTCCTGTGTGATTCTTACCGGCAGTCTATTGGAAACAATGATTGTTTTGGGCATTCTAGGTTTTTAAAAAAAAATAAAAGTTCAACAAATTGCAATTATTATTACAACTCTTGAGAAAGATCATCCGAAATTTCTCAGACGAATTTGGGTCAATTTACGCTTGGTGTCGAGTGGAAAATCTCCCTTCATTAGCCAATCATAAAAACTTGGCTCAGATTTGAGCACCTCAGACACAGGTTTTCCTTTATGTTTTCCAAAGTTAAAGATTTCTATACCATCATTATTAATAGCCATTCTGCCGGCTAAATCAACCATTTTTCCATTGGTCATATTATGAATGGCTCCCATGTCATTTTCTATTGTGCCTAATTTTTCGCCCCTCAGATCAGTCAACTCCATGCCATCATATTTTTCTATTTGTGAAAGCAAAACTTCATATGTGGCCTGCGTATCGGCAAGAGCAGAATGGGCATTGATTAAATCCTTTCCGCAGTAGTATTTGTATGCGGCAGTAAGATTTCTTTTCTCCATCATGTGATAGATTTTCTGGGCATCAATCAATTTTTTATTCGAAACATCGAAATCAACATCGGCTCGCAAAAACTCTTCAACCAGCATCGGCACATCAAACTTCAATATATTAAATCCTGCCAAATCACATCCTTCCAGCCATATAGCCAAGGATTTGGCCACCTGTTTGAAGGTGGATTCATCTTTCACATCTTCATCATAAATACCATGAATCAGGCTTGATTCCAAGGGAATTGGGATTGTCGGGTTGATTCTGCGCAGCTTTTCCTCCGTACTTCCATCAGGAAATATTTTGATCAAGGCCATCTCTACGATGCGATCATTGGATATATTGATACCAGTAGTTTCAAGATCAAAAACTACCAATGGGTTTTTTAATTTAAGCATATATTAGTTCGCTTTTAGAGCAGCATGAAATTGGGCCTCAGTTATGCCAATTCTTTTCAAAAATGCCAGTGAAGCAGCAGCATGGGAAAGAAAATTCTCATTGTCAGTAACTACCTCAAAAGCGTCATTTTCAAATTTGAGAATGTATCCTGATTTCGTTTTTTGACCCACTAGTTTGTCAAACTCAATGGCCCTAACATCTACTCGCTCTTTTTTTCCAATCATCATGGTTACATTGTCAGATTCACTATAGACTATTGAACCTGATTTTGGAAGGTTGTCAGCAAGTTTTTCATACTCACCTAAGTATTGTTCAAAAGATTCATAGCCTTCCGGTAATTTTTCTGAAATTTTATAAATCAATGCAATATGAGGTTGAAATTGATGGAAAAGTGCTTCTCCATTTTCCAGTTCGCTACCACCTTTATAAAAAATGATAGGGTTTTCCAAAGCTATGGATTCAGAACTGTCCATGTAGCCATATGGCTTTTTTAAGTGATCAAGTACAGCTCTAATGATTTTCGAAATTTTTTCAAGTCCATGATTTCCTGTTATAAGAATTCGCTGTTTGTTATTAATTAAGGTTAAGTCGATCGGCATAAATGATTGGGGTATATCTTCAAAAATAAGTTAAAATAGATGGCAGGCAAATTTAAATTTGCAATAGATGTTGTTTAATTTCATGTAACCGCTGATTTGTTCGTTATGTGGACAAGTGCGTTAATATGTTGTTCAAATATAGCCATCACTATCTGGACGGTTAATAGGAATGGTGACTTAGGTTTGCGGACTAATCGCTAATAATCTATTATGGAGGGAGGAAAATCATCAACTATCAGACTAGCCGACAAAACAAGAAGAATTGGGCTTTCAGATTTGTCAGGACAGCTGGGAAAGATGCCTCCACAGGCCATCGAAATCGAGGAGGCGGTTCTCGGGGCGCTCATGCTCGAGCGTGATGCTCTCACCAATGTGATAGAAATTCTAAAACCTCAGAGTTTCTATAAAGAGGCCAACAAAACAATCTTTGAAGCAATAGTTCAACTCTTTAACAACAGTGATCCTGTTGATATCAAGACAGTTGTTCATCAGTTAAGGAAAAATGGGCAACTTGAATTTGTAGGCGGAGCTTATTACGTCTCTGAGTTGACAACAAAGGTTAATTCTGCAGCGAACATCGAATATCACTCCAGGATTATTGCGGAGCAATCCATCAAAAGAGAGCTAATCAAAATTTCTTCTGAAATCCAGCATGACGCTTATGAAGATACCATCGACGTTTTCAAGTTGCTGGACAAAGCGGAGCAATCCTTATTTGATGTTTCGGAATCTCACATTCGCAAGAATTACGATAAGATGAGCACTTTGCTTCATCAAGCCATTGAAGCTATCGAAAAGAAAAAAGATAAGAAGGACGGTCTTACGGGAGTTCCAAGCGGTTTCACTGCATTGGATCGTGTCACTTCAGGATGGCAGCCATCAGATTTGGTGATAATTGCGGCCAGGCCTGGTATGGGTAAAACAGCCTTTGTGGTTTCGGCGATGAGAAACGCTGCGGTGGAATTTGGTAAGCCTGTTGCTTTGTTTTCTTTGGAAATGTCTTCAGTTCAGCTCGTAAACAGATTAATTTCTGCTGAGGCCGAGTTGGAAAGTGAGAAAATCAAAAAAGGAGATTTGGCTGATTATGAATGGGAGCAATTGCTTCACAAGACAGCTAAGTTGTCTGAAGCGCCCATTTTCATTGATGATACCCCAGCTTTGAGTATTCTTGAATTAAGAGCGAAAAGCCGCCGACTGGTGGCCCAGCATGGCGTTTCTTTGATCATCGTTGATTATTTGCAATTGATGTCAGGTGATACTTCTAAAATGTCAGGAGGAAACAGAGAGCAGGAAATAGCGTCGATTTCCCGCGCGTTGAAAGGAATAGCCAAAGAATTGAATGTGCCAGTAATAGCCTTGTCACAGTTGAGCAGAGCAGTGGAAACAAGGGGAGGAGATAAGCGCCCACAACTTTCTGATTTGAGGGAATCTGGATCTATTGAGCAAGATGCGGATATGGTCATGTTCCTTTACCGCCCAGAATATTACGGTATGACTCAAGACGAAAATGGCATGCCATTAAATGGAGTAGGAGAGGTCATCATAGCCAAACATAGAAATGGTAAGTTGGAAAATGTACAACTTAAATTCATTGGTAAATTCACCAAATTTGAGGATTTGGATTCGTCTATGACTTCTACTGGTTACGGAACACCTTTCCCATCAAAAGGTAAATCAAATTCCGATTTCACAATTACACTACCAAGCAAAGCCAATAAGCAAGATGATGAGGATATGCCTTTTTAAATTTCGCTCCTCAAACTGAAAATACCCGCACTCGCTCGGTTTTAACAAGTGAGTAGTATTAGAAGGGCATTTTCACTGCTTAAGCATTTTTACCAGCCATTTCAAGCGGCAGGCTTTTAGAATATGGATTTCACGTCCTAGTTGGACACACAAAGCCAAGCGATTGTGCAGTGACTTTTTCAATTTCTCAGTTTGAAATAGGCACCAACTTGACTAACTTGGTCAAGTAATAAGGCTAATTGAATATGAAGATTTACAACATTGGATTTGCGAAAAGTAAACTTTCAGCTTTGATTGAAATGGCGATGGAGGGAAAGGAGGTCATTATTGGGAAGCGCAACAAACCTTTGATACGTTTGTTACCAATGAATAATCCGAAGCTTGAGGAGCGCAAAGGAGGTCATCTGAAAGGAAAAATTTGGATAGCTACGGATTTTGATCAACAGAATGAGCAAATCATTGCGAATTTTGAAGAGAGTGCTGAATGAACTATTTGCTAGATACCCATGTGTACCTATGGTGGCAAAGTGAGCAGGATCAACTTTCTGAAACTGCCCGATCAGCAATTAAAGATGTCAGCAACACCATATTCATCAGCGCCGCAGTTCCCTGGGAAATAACTATAAAGCGGAATCTAGGGAAGTTAAAGGCTCCAGAAAATATCATGGACTTTATGGAAGTGGATAACTTCCTTCCATTGTCTATCTCCTATGAACACATTTCCATATTAGCCAAGCTTACCGATCACCATCATGATCCATTCGATAGAATACAAATTGCTCAGGCGATCGCAGAGGATTTGACCTTAATCACACGAGATAAACAAATTCTTAAATATGAAGAGGTGAAAACTTTAGAGGCTTGAGCAGTCAATAAGAAGGATGATGAAGAGATGGCTTTTTAATCCCCCGCACTCGCTCGGTTTTACAAAGTGAGTAGTATTAAAAGGGCATTTTGCCCGAAAATGGCTTGCATTCAAGCCAAAGGCTTTTGGAATATAGATCACTTGGCACAGCCAAGCGATTGCGGAAAATTTTCATTTAGACAAAAATAAAGTGCAATTCTCTATTCCTCAAACTGAAAATTCAGAAATGCAGACTGCAATTCTTTGAGAGCATGTGATTCATTCAAGGCTTTTGCTTTTTTAATTCCAGCTTCAAAAGTCTCTTCAGCTTTCTCTCTCTCTCCTAATTCTGAATACAAATTAGCAGCGTGGTAAAAGGTTCCAATATAATCAGGATGATTTTTCAGTAAATCTTCAAACAATTTACGACTCTGCTGTTTATCTATTTGTAAGTGTTCAATAGCTAACGCATATTTTGGAAATGGATCGGTAGGATCCTCTTCCATGAATTTGATTAATTGTTTGATTCTATCTTGGTTCATGGTTGCTGGTATATTTACTAACTTCGAGTCACACAGTATTTAAGCCAAATATCAAATAATTTAGATTAAAATTGGTTCGAAGGTGCGTTCTTTGCTACTTGCAATTTCTCTGAATTTGATCTCAAAACATTAAAACACTTATTATAATTATAACGACATGAAAATACTCGTTTGCATTACGCATGTTCCAGACACCACCTCTAAGATTTCGTTTACCGATGAGAATACGAAATTTAATAAATCTGGTGTGCAATATATCATAGGTCCTTATGACGATTATGCTTTGGCACGCGCGGTAGAATTAAAAGAACAGCTATCAGGATCGATCACTGTGTTAAATGTTGGCGAAGCAGAGACTGAACCAACTTTGAGGAAAGCCCTGGCTATTGGAGCTGATGAAGCAGTGAGGGTAGATGCCTTTCCTTCAGACTCATTTTTTGTTGCTAAACAAATAGCTGCTGTTGCTAAGGATGGAAACTATGACCTGATATTGATGGGGCGTGAGTCTATCGATTTTAATGGTGGCCAAGTGCATAGCATGGTAGGCGAGCTATTGGGTATTCCCTCTGTTTCTCCGGTAATGAATCTGGATATTGAAGGGACAAAAGCAAAAATCAAGAGAGAAATAGAAGGTGGAAAGGAACACATGGAGTTAGATCTTCCATTTGTAGCCGGATGTCAGGAGCCAATTGCAGAGTGGAAAATCCCTAATATGCGGGGAATCATGTCTGCAAGAACAAAACCATTGAATGTAGTCGCTCCAACAGATGATACAGCTCAAAATGTTGTAGGCGTATTTGTATTACCACCTGCAAAGACTGGTGTGAAATTGATAGATGCCGATAACCTTGGCGAATTAGTTAATTTATTGAAAAACGAAGCAAAAGTTATATAAGATGTCGGCAATAGTATTTGTAGAATTAGTTGAGGGAAAGGTTAAAAAATCTTCACTAGAAGCAGTGACCTATGCTGCATCAGTAGGATCGGTAGTTTCCGCTATTGTAATTGGAGCATTGAGTGGCGAGGAGAGTGCCCGGCTTGGTCAGGCAGGAGCTACTAAAGTTCTTAATGTGGTTGATGAAAAATTAGCATCAAATAACATCATGGCTTATGCTTCAATGATAGCCGAAGCATTTGACAAGGAAGGTGCCTCTCTTTTGGTCATGGCCAAATCTTCTTTAGGTGATCCAGTATCAGCAAGAGTAGCTATCAAGACGGGAGCAGCGCTTGCTTCCAATGTGTGTGAGCTGCCGGATACTTCTTCTGGATTTAAGGTGAAAAGCAGTATTTATACAGGAAAAGCCTTTGCAATTTCTGAAATGAAAGCCGCTAAGAAAATTCTTGTATTAAGGAAAAATGCAGTTGAAATCAAAGAAGATGGCGGAGCACCACAGATGGAGACATTCTCACCGGTCATCCATGACGTTGATTTCAAAGTGAAAGTCACATCTACGGAGAAAGCGACTGGGGAAGTTTTATTGCCAGAAGCTGATATCGTCGTATCTGGAGGCAGAGGCCTGAAAGGTCCTGAGAATTGGGGAATGATCGTAGAGCTTGCCAAAACCCTTGGTGCCGCCACAGGTTGTAGTAAACCTGTTTCTGATATGGATTGGAGGCCGCATCACGAACATGTGGGACAGACGGGGATAAAAGTGAGTCCATCTTTGTACATAGCCGTTGGAATTTCGGGTGCGATTCAACATCTTGCAGGCGTAAATTCATCGAAATACATATTGGTAGTAAATAAAGATCCGGAAGCTCCATTTTTCAAAGCAGCAGACTATGGAGTGGTTGGAGATGCTTTCGATGTGATACCAAAATTGACAGAAGCAATTAAGGCGCAGCAGGGTTAATGGCAGAGAAAATTAAGCTAGAGATATTAGGACTTTCGTCCAGTCAATCACAATCGGGTTCATTTGCACTTGTTTTAGGGGAGGAGAACGGCAATAGGAGACTGCCAATAATTATAGGGATGTTTGAGGCGCAGGCCATCGCTATTGAAATTGAGAAAATCGTCCCGAACAGGCCTATGACCCACGACCTTTTCAAATCTTTTGCTTTTGCTTTTAATTATACCATTAAGGAAATAATAATTTCAGATCTAAAGGAAGGCGTTTTCTTTGCGAAAATCGTCTGTCTTTTAGGAGAAAAAGTAATAGACGTAGACG
>JBLICU010000038.1:0-30152 GCA_047632435.1 Cyclobacteriaceae bacterium | reverse complement strand
TTAAAATTGATCGCCTTGTATGACGGAGAGGAAAAATACAAACAGGGACCAAATGGCGAGGAAAAGGGCAAAAATGTACATCGTGTGCCCACTTTTATTTTCAAAAAAGAGGGAGAGGAATATGCACAAATCATAGAATCGCCGAGCAATGATCTGGAGACAGATTTGGCTCAAATTGCTTTGGGTTATCCATCAGAACCTAATTATGCTGCCGCCACCTATATGATTGATCTTTTGGAAAACAATAGCAAAGAAGACAGGCAGGAGAACTTCAAAATGTATTTGAATGCGGCATATAAACTAGCCTCAAAAAGTGGTGAACTTAATACTTTGGGTTATTTCTATTTATATTCTGGCAGAACGGAAGATGCGATCACCATTTTCAAACACAACATGTTTTTCTTTCGACATGAACCTAACGTTTATGATAGCTACGCAGAAGCTTTGGCGATTGGCGGCTATACAGAAGAGGCAATCAAATATTATGGCAAAGTCCTTGAGTTGGATCCTGACAATGAAAACGCATTAGCGCAAATTGAGAAACTAAAAAGCAATGAAGGTTGATCCAGCTTAGGCGATGGGAAGAGCTGGCAGGATTAGGCTAGCATATGTGCCCGAGCTATCTTTCTTGTTCATTATTTCCATTGTAAATTCCATCTTCAACCTTTTACTCAAAATTTCGAGCCTTTCTCGGCTTATGATTGATGCCAGGGATTTATGAGTTTTGTTTGATATGGAAGTTGTATTGATGCCGCTTCCATTGTCTTCCACTTCCAGTCGGATGTTTTTGCCTTCCGGTGAAAATCTGATTGTGATCAGTCCATCTGATGTTTTGTCTTTCAGGCCATGTTCGATCGCATTCTCCACGAATGGCTGTGCAAAAAGGGGAGGGATTTGTAATTCCGTCGGGTCAATGGCTGGGTCAATTTCAATCTTAAAATCAAACCTATTTTTAAAACGCAGCTGCTGGATCTCCAGATAGTTTCGCAGCATGTCAGTCTCCTCCTCAATGGTGATAAACTCCTCGCGACTATGCTCCAAAATCTGGCGCATGAGTTTACCAAATTTGGCGAGATAGCTCACAGATTCTTTAGTGTCACTTTGCAGGATATAGTTTTGGATGGAGGCCAAAGCATTGAAGATAAAATGCGGATTCATCTGTAAGCGAAGCATGCGCTGCTCCATATCTGATACCGCTTGCTGATGTTTGAATTTTCTTTGTTGATAGAAAGCAAATCCACCTAAAATCAATACCAATAAAGCAATACCCGCACCTATTAATTGTGTGTTTCGCTGACTTATTTGAAGTGCTTGGATTTGGGCTTGTTGGGAGAGATTATCTATTTTTTGGTCTTTCTGCGCTGATTCATATTTGGTTTCCAGCATTGCAGTGTAATTGGTATTGTTTTGAGAAATCAGGCTGTCCTGCCAGTGGTGATAAGCTCTATAGGCCTGCAAGGCTTCAAATGGACTTTTCTTTTCCAAAATTTGTGATTTTATATTTAGCCATTCCCCATAAAGAAATTTTGATTGCCCATTTAAGATGAGATTTTTAGCTTCAACGAGTGTCGAGTAGGCTTCATTGAAATCTGATTTAGGATTATCCAATAAGTAAGTGGCCTTAAGCATTTTCAATTTTGCCTTCAAGGTTGGATTCTTATCTAGTGATTCAAAACTCTCCAATTCGTTTAAAATTACATCGACTTTTTCCCATTTCCTTTGCTTCATGAACACCTTGGCGAGGTTCATTGCGACGTTGGTGTATTGATATTGGTTTTGATTTTCTCTTAATAATTTTATTGATTTTTGCAGGTAAAGTTTAGCTGAATCATACATTAAAATTCTGTAGTAATAGCTCCCAATTGAACCTAATACTTCGGCTAACTCATTTTTTTTCTCTGATAATTTAGCCTCAGTCAATGCCACTTTGTAATACTTCAAGGCTTGATCATTGAGTCCTTGATCTTCACAAACCATACCCACATTCAGGAAAACAGCGCTTCGATAATCGTGATCTTCTTCAGCCGTTAAATCAAGCGTGCGATAGAAATTCTCAGTGGCCTCTTTGTAAGCGCCTACCGACTTGTAATTCAGGGCTATTCCATTTATCGCGATTGATTTTCCAAGAGAGTCCTGAGCTAAATCACGCACTTTTTCAAAACAAATGTTGGAAGAGTCAAGCTTCCCTTCCCGCCGATATAAATATCCTAAGGCGCTATTGGCCAATTCTGATCCCTGCTCATATCCAATACTGTCAGCAATTTGAATTGATTTAATAAAGGAATTTTTAGCAAATGTGTAATTCAGAACCCTATCCTCAATCTTGCCTGCTAGCAAATAATATGTGGCCAATCCATATGGATCGTCGGCTCTTTCCGAAAGGTTTCTGGTCAACTCTAAATAAACCCTGCTGCTATCAAGATCCGAAGAGATGAATTGGTCCGTTACCTGAACAAGAATATCAATGCTATCAATTGTTGATTTTGCTTCTGATAACTCACTTTTTAATGCATCAATTAATGATTGGGCATCAGATGCAAACGGTGACATAATGAAAGAAAAAAGAAGCAAATAAAATATCTGCATATCCAATAACAGAATGATTAGTTCATTGGTAAAGATAGAATAGCCAACGTTCCAGTGCCCTGATTTTGAATGATCAAATCAAACTTCCTTTTCAGTTTATTTTCAAATATTGACAATCGCTCTCTGGTGATCACGGTTGCTAAAGACTTATGTTCTTTTTGAGTATTTATTCCTGCCGCAATTCCACTTCCATTGTCTTCCACTTCCAGTCGGATGTTTTTGCCTTCCGGCGAAAATCTAATTGTGATCAGTCCATCTGATGTTTTGTCTTTCAGGCCATGTTCGATCGCATTCTCCACGAATGGCTGAGCAAAAAGAGGAGGGATTTGCATTTCTGTCGGGTCAATAGCTGCATCAACCTCAATCTTAAAATCAAACCTGTTTTTGAAACGCAGCTGCTGGATCTCCAGATAGTTGCGCAGCATATCGGTTTCCTCTTCAATGGTGATAAACTCTTCACGGCTATGCTCCAATATCTGGCGCATGAGTTTACCAAATTTGGCGAGATAGCTCACAGATTCTTTAGTGTCACTTTGCAGGATATAGTTTTGGATGGAGGCCAAAGCATTGAAGATAAAATGCGGATTCATCTGTAAACGAAGCATGCGCTGCTCCATATCTGATACCGCTTGCTGATGTTTGAATTTTCTTTGTTGATTGAAAGCAAATCCACCTAAAATCAATACCAATAAAGCAATACCAGCACCTATTAATTGTGTGTTTCGCTGACTTATTTGAAGTGCTTGAATTTGGGCTTTTTGGGACAGTGTGGCTATTTCACCGTCTTTCTTTTCAGTTTCGTATTTGGTTTGGAGTTCGGAAACAACTGCGTTTTTTTGTTCATTAATGAATCTGTCGTGCAGCTCAGTATAACGTAAATGTGTTCGATAGGCCAGTCTATAATCACCTACCGCATCATATGCCTCACTTAGGAATAAATTGGCGTTAGCTTCATTTTTTAAATAACCCTCAGTTGATGCGATTTCAATAGATTTTTTCAAAATGGGTATTGCCCGATCCGGTTGGCCGAGTTTTGTATAGCAGCTGGCGAGGTTATGTAGTACTGTGGCCTGGTTTGAAAGTTGACCAGTTTGGTCATTTATTTCTTTGGCTTTAAGGTTGTAATCCACCGCATCCTGATACAATTCCTTCGAAAAGTATACATCTGCAAGTCCCTGATATCCATAAGCAAGCATGGGTAGATTTCCAATGTTTTTATGAATAGCTATCCCTTTTTCCATAAAGTACATCGCGGAATCGAGATCAATTTTTTTATAAATTCCACCCATATTGTTGTATAGGTTACCAAGGTTATAGGAGTCGTTAATTTTCTCCAAAAGGGGGAGGGCTTCACGGTAATAACTTAATGCTTCTACAAAATTGTTGGACTGGTAATGAGCGGCACCAATATTGACCAGAAATTGACCAATTACCTTTTCTAATTTGGCTTTTCTTGCAATTTCCAATCCATTTATAGAATATAAAATACTCGAGTCGTTGGCAGTTTGATCCAGAAAAATACTCCCTATTCCCTGGTAAGCTGCAGCTAAAACCAATGTGTCTTTCAATTCAATGGCTATGGATATTTGTCTCTTCCTAAGGGTCAGTGCACTATCCAAATACCCAAATCGGTAATAGGCAATTGCCAGGTTATTAATTGTTGATGCAACACCCGTAAGTTCCTTTGCTCTATCAAGGTAATCAATGGCTATTGTGAAATGTAGAATGGAGTTTTTAAGATCTCCTCTACATATTTCATTGGTTGCCTTATTTTTCCAGGCATAGCCAAGCGCTTTCATGTTTCCAGTTTGCTCTGCTATCCGAATTACTTCTGAGGAAATTGAATCTGAAAGTGGGATATTTCTGCATACATGCTGCTTGCTCAAATCGTTTAGACTATCCAGATTTTGACAATATGAGAACGATTGAGAAAATAAAATAAAGAAGAAATAAAGCAAACTTATTTTCATATGGATGAGAGGTCGTTGACTTCACCAAAAATCATATTTCTTTAAGAATTTTACTAGTGATTTTTCGATTTATTAATCTTTCAAATCCAACTCGCCTTCACTACTTGCTACCAATGTTGCCACGGTAGCATCACCAGTGATATTGGCGACTGTTCGGGTCATGTCTAGGATTCGGTCTACTGGAAAGATAATGGCTACCCAGGCTGGATTCAATCCTACGGTTTGCAGGATGATGATAAGCATGACCAGACTCGCCCCCGGAACTGCCGCAGTGCCTATCGAGCCCATCGTTGCTGTAAGTACGATGACCAACTGTTGAGTAAGTGTAAGATCCACATAATGCAGTTGCGCAAGGAAAACGGCTGCAATGGCCAGATAAAGACTTGTTCCGTCCATATTGACGGTGGCACCAATCGGCAAAACAAAGCTTGATACCTTCTTTGAAACGCCCATTCCTTCTTCCACACATTCCATGGTGACAGGAAGGGTCGCCGCACTTGAGCTGGTAGAAAATGCCAGAAACTGGGCCGGACTCATGATTCTGAAGAATTTCTTATATGTCAGTTTCTTGATAAATGTGCGCGCTACAAACGGATAGAAAGCGAATAACATGACACTCAAACCTACGAGTACCGTGATCGTGTAGGAACCCAGACTTTTGAATATTTCAAAAACTTCAGCAGGACTATCAGCCATTTTGGCCACCACACCGGCCAGCAACGCAAAAACAAAAAACGGCGCACCTTTCATGATGGTGTCCACCATTCTGAGAAATACCTCATTGATTGAGTCAATAAAACTTTTAACAGAACCTCCTTTTTCTGATGGCACCACCGCCAGCGTGATCCCAAAGAAAATGGCAAAAAAGATAACTTGAAGCATCAACTTGTTATCCGAAATGGACAAGATGATATTTTCAGGAACCATATCCACAACAAACTGGAGTGGGGGAGTTTCTTTTTGTTTTTGGGCCTGAGCAACTTTTTCTTGAACATTTCCCTGCTGCTCGTTAAACTCCCCGGTGATCATCATTTGCTGGGCCAAGTCTTTGTACTGCTCATCAGCAAGTAGGTTCTTTCCGTCTTTGATTTCCATACCGGGGGTATTTTGCACCCAAAGTTCATAGGAAATTCTGTTTTTGATGCGCTGTGCTTCGTCGATATGAGCACCCGGATTTACAAAGTTGACAATCAAAAGTCCGATGGTGATGGCGATCACGGTACTGGCCAGATACATCAACAATGTTTTTGCTCCCATTCTGCCGAGGCTGGAAGTATCACTCAACCCGGATACACCTGAAATGATCGAAAACAACACCAATGGAACGGCGATGAATTTCAGCAACCGGATGAAAATCTGACCAAAGGGATCAATCCAATTGATGGTAAACTGATTCCACCCCATCGCGCTAGAGATAAAAGCCCAGATGATACCGAGTACAAGGCCGATGATGATTTTGACGTGGAGGGGAAGGTTTTTCATGGTTTTGTGTTAAATCGTGTGAATTTAGGCATTCTCATGCTAAAATTGGAGTTTGCAAATCACAATGCCATTCAGATTCTGGTTATTTTTGTTTTAATCGATTATTCAGGAGAATGAGAATTACTACCGAACAACGTACATTTTTGGTTAAAACCATTCGGGAATTCAGACCGAAAGCTGAGATTTACTTATTTGGCTCACGTATAAATGATGAACTAAAAGGTGGGGATATTGACGTACTGGTTTTGGATGATGTTAAATTTTCACTGAAAGATAAGCTCGACTTCAAAAGGAAATTCTACAATCAGTTTGGGGAGCAAAAATTGGATCTGATTACTTTTATTACTGGCGAAAAATCGCTTTTTAAAGATCAGATATTGGAGCAATCAAAAATGTTATGAACAAGGATGATGGATTGATTCAATTGTTGAGTGAATATTGGGTAGTGATGCTTCAAGCGAAAGCAACATTGAAGGTGTCATATGATCGATGCAAGGATATCTCTCTGCTTTCAGATGACCTTACCATGGAAGATTCTGATGCTTTGGATGCATTAACCTCAAAATTTGCCCGAACTTCCGATTTATATACTCAGAAGTTCCTTAATGGTCTGCTTAGACTCAAAAGAGTAGATGCTCCAACCTATGTCGATAAAATGAATAATTGTGAAAAAGCGGGAATAATTTTGTCCGCCGAGAGCATGATCGCGATTCGGGATCTGAGAAATGAAATTGCACACGAATACTGGTTGGATCAACTAAGAGATCAACAGAATTATACTATTGAGCACATTCCGCTCCTTTTCATAAATATGGATGAAACCAAATTATTTATGTAAGGTGAGAAAATGATTTAGTGGATTTAAACTAAACTTTATTCGTCCTTGCAATCAAATAATAATCGGCAATCACCAATGCCGCCATTGCTTCCACTATAGGAACAGCTCTTGGCACTACACATGGATCGTGTCTACCTTTGCCGCTTACAGTAACAGTATTGCCGTGCTTGTCAACGCTATCTTGATCCTGCATGATTGTGGCTACAGGTTTGAAAGCAACATTGAAATAGATGTCTTCTCCATTGGAGATACCACCTTGAATCCCGCCAGAAAGATTGGTTTTAGTTCGCACTCTGTCACCATCCTGATAGAATGCATCGTTGTGCTGAGAGCCTCTCAACTTCACACCGTCAAATCCGCTACCAAACTCAAAGCCCTTAACCGCATTGATGCTGAGCATCGCTTTGCCTAATTCTGCATGTAATTTATCAAAAACTGGTTCGCCTAATCCTACCGGCACACCTTTAATCACGCCTGTCACGATACCTCCCACAGTATCCTGACTTTTTCTTACTTCGTCGATATAGTCATACATCCGTTTTGCCATTTCCAGGTCGGGACATCTCACATCGTTGGTTTCTGTGAGCGATAGATCAAGTAGGTCATGGGTTTTTTCCAGCTTCAAATCACCTACCTGCGAAACATACGCATAGAAAGAAATGCCCGCTTGCCTGAGCATCAATTTTGCGATAGCTCCAGCCGCTACCCTTGCAGCAGTTTCCCGTGCTGAGCTTCTACCACCTCCGCGATAGTCTCGAATGCCATATTTTTCTTCGTAGGTGAAGTCGGCATGTGATGGTCTGAATTTATCAGCGATGTGACTGTAGTCTTTGCTTTTTTGATCCTTGTTTCTTATTAAAAGTGCGATGGGCGTACCAGTAGATTTTCCTTCGAAAACCCCAGAAAGAATCTCCACTTCATCTTCTTCTTTGCGCTGCGTGGTGATCTTGGATTGACCAGGTTTTCTTCTTGTCAGCTCATTTTGGATATATGTCTCATCTATTTCTACTCCTGCTGGGCAACCAACAATTGTAGCGCCGATAGCCGGGCCATGGGATTCTCCAAAAGTGCTTATGCTAAAAATCTTTCCAAAACTGCTTCCCATTCGTATTTACTTGCGGATTACGATTAGTACCGAAAGTACTAACACGGTTAATATTAAGATGTTCGCAAAAATACGTATCCATTGGTTCCCATTGTGAGATTCAAGTTCATTATTTTCGAATTCAATACCATCGTAAAAAGAGCCCATGTCATTCGACATGATGTATTCATTTTTCCTGCTTTCCCCTTTTACCGTTACTGTTTGCCTTGATTTCAAAGTGTCGTAGGTTTCTTTTAATGGATTGAAATAAATCCATTGGATGTATTCACCAAGGTCGTAAGTTCCGGGTTCGTTGGGAATTCCGTAATATGTAAAGCTCTTGGTGCCTTTCACACGTCCGTTTGATCTGGTAATATCCTGTTTCAAGTTGGGTGCGTAAAAGTCAAATTCCTCTGACTCTGGCAATGAAGGTGCTTCCACTGCACTCACATTTCCTTCTCCAAGTATGTTGAAAACATAATTGAAACTTTGTCCTGTGGTGAGGTCTAGTGCACTGATCGATTCTGCCATCCGATAATTGCCGACTGCTACACGATCTTTTAGTGGATGAGGAGGAAGCGGCTTTACTTTCACCACTTTTGCTTTGGATGTGAAGGTTTCAAAATCTTCCTGCTTGTTGCGACCGAAAAATGTCGGGTTCTTGGCCACTTTGTATTTGATCATTTTTAGATCCACTGATGGAAATTTGATTGGCTCAAGATTAAGTGGATAATAAGTAGCCTGAAAAATCTTGAATTGGTTGTAGGGTTTTCCATTCAGAGTGACGGGTTCACCATTGATGTTGTCAATATTGAAATTTTCTTCCCACGTATTTTCAGGTTTTATTTCTTTTACGATCTCCGTGAGTTGGTTCACCAAATCATAAAACCGCATGTTGGCCTTATTAGATTCTGCAACATAAAAAGCCAGGGTCGTGGTGAAACCTTCCCCTAAATATACTTCAGATTTATCCACTGACAATGCCAAAAAGGCTTCCGCTTCTACATCAATATATTCTTGAGGTTGATTTTTTTGATAAGGGTCAAAAGGATCCAGTGGATCACTTCTCCGCTGCTGCTGTGCCGGACCAACTTTGATAGTAGTTCCGGTAACATTCAGGGTTTGGTCGTTGATTTTGATATTAAAAGGATTTAACACAAAGCTGCCTTCTTTGGTGGCCTGATAATTTTGGGTCATGCTCTGGCTGGACGACATCTTTCCATTTGTGAAAGTGGTAGATGAACTTGAGGATGTACCTCTTTTCACAAAGCCTTCAATATCAGGAAAGCCTGAATATTCCTTGAGTTTATTGTTTTGAATAGTAATGGTGATAGTAAAATATTCGCTGAGTGAAATTTCGCTTTTGTTGTATTTAACCGCTACATCTTGGGCAAAAGATTTTTGGGTAAAAAGAAAGAGAAATAAACAACTCACTATCCATAGTCTCGTTAGTATCATAGCAAAATGTTGCAAACGTTTTCTTCAGGTTTCCAATCAGCACAAATGCTGAAAATTCAATAATCTACAGGAAATCCTGAGTTCAAAGGAAAACGGCAAATTTACAGTCTAGTTCCATTCTTGTGGTGGTCTTTAACAAAATTTAGAATTAATGTTAGAGTATTTTAAAACTGTTCTATCTAAAGTGAGTTTTGATCGACGACTCTTCGAGAAAGAGTTGATGAAAGCACTTAAATCCCTCTTGAAAGAGGAGATAAATGTTCTTAGGGTTTGGTGCTATCAAGAGTTTGGTGATCAATACCAGCCAGTATTGAATAAGTGTTTTTCAATGACCTTGGTCTAACCTCGTGCCTCGACAAACCAAGTTGAGGGTAATTGCAAAAGTTACTAAGATTAGGCTTTATCATTTAATCAGTGCGGAGTTAATGGATTTCAATACCGAAAGTGAATATGATTCTCTTGAACCAAATTTCATAATCTGTGTTGATTGGGCTTGAAAAAATATCAAATTCCCTCGTTTTTCCACTGGAGTATTGGAAACAGTTGCTAAGTGAAAAATACCAACGGTACCATTTGTTTGAAGCAACAATCAAACCGATTCCCGGTTGAAAATTAAATCCGCCCGCATGTTGGTCGACACCCCAGTTAGAAGCCGGAAAGCCATAACCAATTTTGGTATCCAAGTATAATCTGCGTTTTTTGCTAGTGAGATAATATCGACCAAAACCGTAGGTTGTATAGAAATCATTCCACACTGATATTCCACCAATTTCACCTTCATGAGATTCAAATCCGACACCCATTCCCGCAGCGAAACCTTTGTTAAAGCGCCAACCTGCAGCCCAATTTAACTGCCCGGAAAAGTTATAGTCAAGCGCATAGCCATTGCTCATGGTTGTAAACCAACCGCTTGTGAAGTGATATTTACCAGTTGTGAGTATGATGATATCGTCAGGCCCGTAATATTTTTTTATGAATTCAACAGAGACGTTAATGGTATCACCAGTATTCAGCCTGAAACGCATTTTGCTATTGTTCATCCCCACATTGGATCCAATGTATTTTGATCCGTCTCTGCAGTGGATAAGACTAGTGCTTACCCAGTTGGAATTATCAGGATATCTATCGGCATAGGCTTTTTGGACGATTTGGTCCAATGGTTTGAACACTTGACCCAAAGACAGTAAACTAGAGAATAATAACAATGTGAATAAAATTTTTATTTTCACGTTGGTGTGGTTGGCTATTTGATATTAAGTTCAAATATTGATCTTATCAATATTGCACCTTGCTCAACAATGCGAAATCACCCACTTTTTCATACTGGCTTAATCCTTCTGGTCCAGCAATCAAAATGATCCCTGCATTTGTGGGATGTTCTAATATATCATACGCCTCAATTTCTTTTATCCACTGCTCCAACTTGAGATGCTCAGGTTCACTTGCGTCAAATATTTTCAAACCATTAGCACCTTCTCCAACATATAGCTTAGTTCCAATTTTTTGCAGACCAAATGGGCTGATCATTTCTATTTCTTGTACTGAAACTGGGCGTTGAATGTCCAGGGTATTCAATACGATTAAAGCATTCACATCCCCAGGGCATTCGGCAAAATCTCCGGTGCGCAGCGTGACATAAGCAACATTGTTTTCTGTAGGATAAACTGGATCGCAAGAACTGGTGTGCCAGAAATGAGACAGGTATGTTGGGCTTTCTGGTGTGCTTATGTCCATAATGCTTACGCGATCTCGGGATCCAATGAAGAGATAATCTTGCATAGGGAATACTGTTTCCATGTCGCTTCCCATTTGTTGATGAAATACTTTTTCGAAATCGTTTTGGTCATCAAAGGCCAATAAATTTGATCTACTTACCACATATACAAAATCATTGTATTTCACGATCCGATTGATTGATCCGATTTTATTGTTGCTATTTCCGGCAAACGAAGCTGGTACTGCCGATGGAGGGATAAGATTATTCGCAAAATCATATAAAGTGTATCCATGCACACCGCCGTATATCTGATCGTACACATCAGCCTTATCATTCACTTTTTCGGTTACTTGTACAAAGCTGAATGCCAGCAAACTTTCACCACTATCATTTTTAATTTCCTCTGAAAGAGCTTCAATTGATCTACTTAATAACATTGGCAGAGAAGGATTGCTTATTTCAATTTTGAGCATATCGTAATAGCTCTCTGCATAGATGATATTGTCCTCAAAAAAGAATTCTTTGTTCCCAGGAATGTTGATAAATCCTGACGGGGTTGGCTGAGAGGGGTTTGAGTTATCAATGATGTGAATACCTAAGTCTTCTTCTCCAATGAGTAAATAGCTTGAAGCGACAAATATTTTCCCTGGATTTTCAATGCCTCTGACAGTTCCCAAAAGCGGCACCTGTCTGATTTTTTCCATATCACCATAGATTGCTGTCCCTTTGTTATAGGTGACTGTGAGTTCTCCTGAATCATCAACACAGGCTGTGAGGAACGTCAATGTGATAATAGAGAGAAGAGAGAATTTGTTAACTATTTTCATATGCGTAAGGATTTAGGTTGTTTGCTAGACACTCATGGGATTAGAAACGTTGTAAGATAAAAAATTGTATCTATCGCAATAAAAAAAGTCAACTCATGTATTGATGCCCTTAGACAAGCTGATCCTAGTACTTTCTGCTAATTTGTTCAATTGGGTTGCTTTAAGAAGCAGGTCCTGACTTTGATGTTTATTGTAAAGCAATTGAAAAATATCAAGAATTGAAACATCGCTTCCTTTTTCAAGTAAAACCATTTCATCGCCAGATTTTACTTCTCCAGATTGAAGCACCCTCACATAAACCCCGCTGTGCGCTGCGGCAATGAAATCTTTCAATACTTTTTGGGTACCGAAACGAATGCCCAACTTGAAACAAGGCTGACGTGGCTCAGAAACTTCAATGATAGCTGAACCTATGGCATAGGTAGAGCCAATGAATATTTCGGATTCATTCAGACCGGCTACAGTGACGTTTTCACCAAACATTCCCCAATCCCAAACTAAATCTGGGTATTTGGCTTTCCAATAATCATACACATCAGCTGAAAATAGGTAACAGGCTTTATCTATGCCACCATGATATTTTCGATCTACTACATGGTCGTTTACCACATCCGTGCTATCCAAAATAATTTGATCTACGGGAGATTTGAAAATACCCGTTTCGATGGTTCGCAATCGCCACCGGATCTTTTTCCTCTCACCGATATTGACCGAAACCACTTTCATCTTTTAGAGCAAATCATTGGCGATGTTGGCCAGCTCAGATCGTTCACCTTTTTCAAGTGTCACATGGGCATACAAGGGATGTCCCTGAATACGGTCGATCAGGTAGGAGAGCCCGTTGCTTTGTGAATCTAAATAAGGCGTGTCTATCTGATGAATATCTCCTGTGAAAATGATTTTGGTGTTGTCACCAGCTCTTGTGATAATCGTTTTGATTTCGTGTGGGGTGAGGTTTTGAGCCTCATCAACGATAAAGAAGATGTTGGACAAGCTCCTGCCTCTGATGTAGGCCAAAGGTGTAATCGTCAACTTCTCCTTCTCTACCATTTCGGTGATATTTTTAAAATCTTTGTCGGTTTCCTTATATTGGTTTTGAATGAGCTTGAGGTTGTCCCAAAGCGGTTCCATGTATGGATTCAATTTTGATTTGATATCACCTGGGAGATAACCAATATCCTTATTGCTTAAGGGCACGATTGGTCTTGCCAAATATATTTGCTTATACGCACGTCTTTGTTCGAGTGCTGAGGCCAGGGCCAACAATGTTTTACCTGTACCCGCTACACCATTTATTGACACCAACTTAATGCTCGGATTGAGCATGGCATGGATGGCAAAGGTCTGCTCAGCATTTCGTGGTTTGATTCCGTAAACAGTCGTTTTATCTACTTTCTCTATATTTTGTGATTCCGGATTGTAATAGGACAATACGGAATTCTTTTCACTTTTCAGGATGTAGAAAGTATTGGCAATGACTTCTTTGGTTTTTAAAACGTTTTTATGGGCGATGCATCCATGTTTGAATACCGTGTCAATATCTTCTGATGAAACGCCATCTATTTCATATTTTCCCGTATGAAGCGTGCTTACATTTTTGATTTTTCCAGTTTCATAATCCTCCGCACTGATATCAAGGGATTTGGCTTTGAGGCGTAGGTTGATATCCTTACTCACCAAAACGACCGTTCGCTCTTTTTCTGTCTCCTTTAGGGCCAGCGCGGCATTGAGGATTCTATGATCATTTTTATTGTCACCAAATATTTTGCACGCGTCTACTGTACTATCGGATTCCATCAGCACTTTGAACTTGCCTTTGGACTTGCCATTTAATGGAATCCACTCCTGAAGCAAATGACCTGCAGCCAGCTTGTCCAACAATCGGGTAAATTCCCTTGCCTCAAAATTTTTGGTGTCGTTTCCTTTTTTGAAATTATCCAACTCTTCTAGTACTGTGATAGGGATTCCTACATCGTGTTCGGCAAAATGGAGGATGGAGTCATGAGAGTAGAGAATTACTGAGGTGTCAAGTACAAAAATCTTCTTATCATTCGCGCGTTTCGCCATATCAAATAGTCCCGTAAAGATTCAACAAGGTGGTCATTGTAAGATAAGAGAATTGATATTTTTCTTCCTAGAATTATCTGCTAAATTTTTATGATTTTTTATTCCACTGCCAAATACCAGTCGCCGGATTCCTGAGGAATAATTTTGAGGGCATTGGCAAGCACCATGTTGATGAGCATAAGCGAGCAAGGCTTATAGTCCAGGCCTGTTATTTCTCTGAATTGATTCAATGTGATGTACTCATTGTCTTTCAGATAATTGAACAATTTTTTTTCATTTTCACCATAGGAAAATTGCATGTCAGTTGGCTTGTTGTTGAATTTCAGAATCTTTCTGATCTCTGGACTTGCTTGTATGGATCGGTCTTCTACGCGGATAAAAGCTTTGCCATATCGGTGCTGTTTTTTTTCAAAAGCATAATGCGGCTTGGTAGGACTCGGCTTGATTTCATAACACAGGATGGAGCGTTTTTCATTGAGCTTGATCATATGAGTTTCGAAAATGATGCTGGGTCGACAGAGTTCTTTGATCGCCTTTTGCATAAGGTAATCTTCTTCCACCACATCTTTCAATCCGGGAATAGTCTTATCGTCATCCACACCCACCAACAGCAGACCACCTTTGGTATTGGCAAATGCCACGATTTCTCGAATCACCTTTTCGGGATGCGATATTTTTCTTTTAAACTCTACGGTTTCATTTTCGCCACCATAGACCAGTTTTTTGATTTCCCGAAGTTCCATGGTTCATGCATTAATAACCCTCTTCTTCTTCCGGTCCCTCTGGCATGGAAAACATGCTACTAAGCAAATCCTTAAACTGCATGCCTCTTTCCAAATGATGCTTGCTCAGCATGCTGTATTCGGCCAGTCCATGAAGGGCAAATTCCATTAAGAAAAGCTTAAACTCCGTGTCTTGTTTGCCATTGGTTTCTGTAACCAACTTTTCCAATCCTGGTACTTGCATCAGCTCTTTTTCATATTCTTTCAATGTATATTCATTGAGAATATCAATCATATTTCCTTCGCCAAACCAATCAGTGATGGCTTTATAAGGGTTCTTTTCACCTTTGGCTTTTCTGATTTTTTCAGGGTCGGGGAAATAGGTAATGAACTGTCGCCTGATGGCTTTGCCCACTAGATTTCTGGCTACAATACCTGGTCCTTCTTGTTCTCCTTCGTAGACCAGCTCAACTTTACCTGTAATCGCCGGGATCACGCCGATGAAATCAGAGATCCGTGTGAACGTTGTTTTCTCACCTGACTTCAATAAACGCAATTCTGCGGCACTGATCAAAGTTTCATAAGCAGAAATAGTTAATCGCGCAGAAACACCACTTTTTGCATCCACATATTCACTTTCTCTGGCTTCAATTGCGATCTGCTCAATCAGATCTTTCATCATGTCGAATACAACTACTTTTTCCAGCTGACTTTTTTCCAGTCTTGCTTCTTGCTGTGTGATTTTTTTACCTATCTCGATTGATTTTGGATAGTGCGTGATGATCTGGCTGTCTATCCTGTCCTTCAGTGGTGTCACAATACTACCCCGGTTGGTGTAGTCTTCCGGGTTGGCTGTAAATACAAACTGAATATCCAACGGAAGTCGAAGTTTGAATCCACGAATCTGAATGTCCCCTTCTTGTAAAATATTAAATAAGGCCACCTGAATTCTTGCTTGCAGATCGGGAAGCTCATTGATGACAAAAATGCCGCGATGAGACCTTGGGATCAGACCGTAATGGATCACACGCTCATCAGAATAAGGCAGCTTCAAGCTCGCCGCTTTGATCGGGTCTACATCACCGATCAGATCGGCAATGGTGACATCTGGTGTTGCCAGTTTTTCGGTATATCGATCTGCTCGGTGCATCCACTCGATTTTGGTATCGTCACGATGCTGGCTTACTTCGTCTCTTGCAAATTTGGAAAGTGGGTTGAGTGGATCATCACTCATGACCGAACCGCTGACCACCGGAATATATTCATCCAAAAGTAAGGTCATCATTCTGGCAATCCTTGTTTTGGCTTGTCCCCGCAATCCCAGGAAATTGATGTTGTGTTTTGCCAGAATGGCCCTTTCAATATCGGGAATGACTGTGTCCTCATAGCCCCATATTCCTTCGAATACATTTTCCTTTTTCTTGAGTTTGCTGATCAGATTTCTTCTGAGCTCATCTTTGATAGAAGATGACTGGTAACCAGATTGCTTCAACGCCCCGAGCGTGTGTATTTTCAGACGCTCCTGTGAAGTGAGCTGTTCGTATTGTTTCATTCCCCGATTTAGTTTTTAGAGGTTTTTTCTCCTGTTTTTCCTGTAATCTTCAAAGATCAAGTTGCCCAGACCTTTGAGGCTGCTATAATAAGCATTGCCATTGTTTACTTGCGTAAATTCTTTCACAAATTGCTTCAGATACGGATCCGAAGCAATCATAAAAGTGGTAATTGGAATTTGGATTCGCCTGCATTGTGCAGCGAGATTCAGTGTTTTATTTAAAATTTTTGGATCAAGTCCAAAGCTGTTTTTATAATATTTAATCCCTTCTTTCAGGCAAGTAGGTTTGCCATCAGTGATCATAAATATTTGCTTGTTTTTATTTTTTCGCCTTCGTAATATATCCATGGATAGCTGCAGTCCAGCAACTGTATTGGTGTGATAAGGGCCGACATTGAGATAGGGTAAATCCTTGATTTCAATTTGCCAGGCGTCATTTCCAAATACAATTATATCGAGCGTGTCTTTGGGATATTTTTTAGTTACCAATTCTGCTAAAGCCATGGCCACTTTTTTCGCAGGAGTTATTCTGTCTTCACCGTATAAAATCATCGAATGACTAATGTCAATCATCAAGACGGTTGAAGTCTGTGTTTTGAATTCTTTTTCGCGGATCGTGAGGTCGCTTTCCGTGAGTGTGAACTCACCAAATCCATGATTGATTTGGGCATTTTTGAGACTTTCCGTAAGCTCTATCTGTTCTGGAGAATCTCCAAATTGGAATTCGCGAAAATCGGTTCCTGTTTCATCACCCTGACCAGTAAGGTTGGTTTGATGTGAACCTTTTCCTGATTTTTTTAACTTTCCAAAGATTTCCTCAAGGGCACTTTTTCTGATGGATTGTTCGCTTTTTGCAGTGATTTTAAACTCACCTTTTCCCTCATCATCAGTAATATACCCTTTGGATTTAAGATCATCTATGAAATTGCCAATACCATAATCAGGTGTGCTCACGCCGTATTGCCTGTCTACATTGGTCAGCCAGCTCAACGCCTCACTCACATTGCCAGAGGTAATGGTGAGCAGCTGCATGAATATTTGAAGCAAATTTTCAAATGCCGACTTTTCGGGATCCTTATCAGGTATATATTCCGTAAACCTATGTCCGATCATGATTCAGTTTGATTTGAAAAGTTATAACTAAAAATGGAGAAGAATGATTTCCCTATTTATAAGGTTACTCCATTTTCTTTTTGAAACAGTTATTTAAGAAACTAAAAAATCTTTGATTCAAATCAGTTCAGTTGAATCTAAGACTTTTAGATTACTTGGGCTGGCTTATTTCTTTTTTGGCATGGTTCCAAAAAGATAATCCCAAAAAGGTGAGGACAAACCAAAGGCGTTGTGCTGATCTTTGTAATGATGCATGCCGTGATGAATCCATAAAACTTTAAGGAAGTTTTTGGGTGGTTGATACGCATGGACCATATAATGAATTCCAAGATAGGCTGCATAACCCATTAAAAAACCGGGAAGAAAGGCGTAAACCAAATCCCCCATTAAAAATTTAAAAAGCAGGTAAAACAAAAAGCTCAAAAATAAGCTTAGCGGTGGAGGCATGGCCAATCTATCCTTGTCTTTGGGATAGTCATGATGTATCCCGTGAATCGTATACGCGAATTTCACCTGTTTTGGAGTATGTGGCTCCAGATGAAAAATAAAGCGGTGGATAAGGTATTCGATCAGCGTAAAGACCAGATAACCCGCCATGAAAAGTAATGGAGTATTGAAAGCACTGATAAACGATTCTTTAACGCCATAAATAATCAAGCTTCCAGATATGAAGCTGAATATCAACAATGGCAATGCGATATGTGTCCTTGTAAGTTTTTCTAAAATTGGATTCTCAAAAAGGGCTTTGGTGCCAGTGTTTCGAGGTTTATTGGTAAGTTCCATCTTAATAAAAAATCTGATTCGAATAAAGGTGTATATGACAATTTCAAATTAGATAACGTATGATGCTTTTGCTAAATTTTTCGCTAGTGTACTGGTATAGAGCTCTTCGTACATTGGCAAAATGTTGCTCACATCAAAATCTTTAGCCCGGTTTAGGGCGCCCTTTTTAAATTTCTGCAGGTTGGCGTCATCAAGTATATGACACGCTTTTTTCGCCATGGTTTCCACATCACCTACTTCGCAGGTGAATCCAGACACTCCATCTATATTTAATTCAGGCAAACCACCGGCATTGGTCGAAATAACCGGTACTTCACAGGCCATGGCCTCCAAAGCAGCCAGACCAAAACTTTCTTTTTCAGATGTCAGTAAAAACAAGTCACAAACAGATAAAACCTCTTCTACAGCTTCTAGCTTTCCCAGAAACCTGACATCATCCAGGTTACACGATTCCCTGCACATTTCTTCGATCGCAAACCTTTCAGGCCCATCCCCAATCATCAATAATTTGGCTGGGATGACTTCCCTGATCTTATTGAAAATGGAAACTACATCTTCCACTCTTTTCACCTTCCTGAAATTGGAAGTGTGAACGATTAGTTTTTCACCATTCGGACAAATGGCCGTTTTAAAGTGATCTTTTTTCTGTTTTTTGAATCGCTCCAGATCTATGAAATTGGGGATTACTTTAATGTCATTGGTGATCTTGAAATGTGCGAAAGTATCTTTCCTCAAGTCTGCTGAAACAGCAGTCACAGCGTCGGACTGATTGATGGAAAATGTAACAACGGGCTCATAAGTGGCGTCCTTCCCTACAAGAGTGATATCTGTACCATGAAGTGTCGTGATGAAAGGAATGGAAATGCCTTTTGATTTTAATATCTCTCGCGCCATAAATGCTGCTGACGCATGGGGGATGGCATAGTGCACATGGAGCAAATCTATATTTTCATGCTCCACTACATCCACCATTTTGCTTGCCAAAGCCAATTCATATGGTGGGTAGTCGAAGAGTGGATATGTTTTTACGGAAACCTCGTGGTAGTAGAGGTTTTCACTAAAAAAATCCAATCGTGTAGGCTGTGAATATGTGATAAAATGGACTTGATGACCCTCTTTTGCAAGCGCCTTTCCAAGTTCAGTGGCGACAACACCACTACCACCGTAGGTGGGATAACAGACAATTCCTATTCTCATATTTTTGTTGATCGCACTGGTAACATGTAAAATGTCCTTATTGTTCCTAGTTTATCCATTTGGATAAAATGGCTTCATATACCACATCCTGAACTCTTGTACGGATGTCCTTTTGAATTAGTTTATAATTATTTGCATCAGGATAGATTCTATTAGAAAGGAATACAAAAACGAGATCAAATGCAGGATCTACCCAAACCAGAGTACCCGTAAATCCTGTATGCCCAAAGCTGCTCATTGATGCTTTTTTGGATGAATTGCTTGTCGTTTCACTCTTTTTGTCCCACCCCAGACCTCTTCTATTTCCTGGGAAATATTGATCGTTGAAATAATCTATAGTCGCCGGTTTTAGATATTGTTTTCCTCCGTATTGTCCGTTTTGGGCAATCATCTGTAGTAGAATAATAAGATCATGTGAATTGGAAAATAATCCTGCATGCCCGGCGACCCCACCAAAAACTGCTGCATTGCGGTCATGCACTTGCCCCCAAATTTGTTCATTTCTAAAATGGTAATCGTATTCAGTTGGAGCTATTTCGAATCGATCAATTCCGTGTTGCATAGGATTAAATTGCAAACGTGTCAAGCCCAATGGTCCATAAAAGTGTTCCTCAAGATAATCTTCCATTGTTGTTTGGGTGATGGACTCTACTACTTGATGAAGGATCATAAAACCAATGTCTGAGTAATTGTAGCCAGGCAAACTGTCATACTTTATAAGAGGAGAATTCAAAATCCAACTATTCAATGAATCCCTTAAAGCAGGACTTGGTTTTGTACCATAAGATCTGTTGTCAATTTTTTCGTCTTCTTCGGTTTCATAATAAAAAGTTTCCAATCGATCTTCACCACCCAATGTTCGTTTCCAAAAGGGAACGTAGGAAATCAAACCAGCATTATGAGAAAGCAGTTGGCGAAGCGTTATATCAGCTTTGTTTGATTGTGCATATGCTGGTAGGTAAGTGGATATTGCAGAATCCAGATTTAATAGATTTTCGTCATATAGGTTCATGATGGCAAGCAAAGTTGCCGATACTTTAGTGACTGATGCCAAGTCATAAAGGGTATTATTATCCGTTTGAATGGTGCTGTCATATGTTAAATAGCCATAACCTTCTTCCAAAACGATGGCTCCATCAACAACCACTGCAATTTGACAGCCGGGTGTGCTTCCCGTTTCAATGGCCTCAACGATAATTTCTCGCAAGCGAAGTTGGGCCATTTCATCTATTCCTGATATTTCAGGTGGAGCATATCCCAATATCCCGAAACTTTGGATGGGTTCATTGGTATAGGTGCTGTAAATAGACAGTTGTACGGGCATCACTCCGGAGGCTTCTGCCGAACCAAATAGCAACTGAGGAAGCAGATAACTATACATGTTATTTTCAATGGATGTAAACAGTCCCGCATCTAGGTTGGAGCCATATTCCATACCTGTTTGGAGACTGCCGAGAAAAATTATTTTCCTATCGTCAATTGAAAAATTAGAAAGATCAATGAAAAGATTATCGATAATAATGGGCGACTTACTTTGTTCGATACCCTCTTTGGATGTAATGAGATAGGCATATTTTCCAATCATTTGAGCTAAAAGACTGAATGGTTCATGGGTGATGAGACAGACCGTGTCGTTCATTAGGGGGAGGTCTCCTGCATTTCTCTGCAAAGGAATGATTGAAGCTCGGCTCAACTCAACTGAAAGCTTGTTCGGTAATTTTCTTTTGGTAGGAAAACCAATAGGCATATACTTGTTTGAGATGCTGTATTTGACGGTATTTTCCACATTTTCAAAATCTAAATGCTTCCCGAATCGCTTAATGATTTTTTCGTATTGGCCAATATCAGGAGAAGGGATTACCCAGAAATCGGCATAATCAAAAAGGTGAAGGAGTTCCTTTCGGCTGTCAAGTAAGTCAAATTCTACCCTCCTTTTTCCTATAAAGTACAAAGGATCATAGGCTTCCATTTTACCAATCAGGTGTTGATAGGTTATCAAAGAATCATTCACTTCAGGCATAACCATGTAATTGATACCATAGCTTTTCCCAATGGCTTTCAAAAAATCCAAATATTCATAAAGCAGATCAACATCTCTGAGGGAGGAAAGCGTGTTTAAGGTTGGTAGGTTTTTGAGATCTTCTGGTGCTGGATTCATACGATAATCCAACTGTACGGCGAGTGAAGGAATAAATCCACGATTGAAAATATATTCGTCAAAAGCTTGATATGGATGATTCAAATAAATGCCACCATACGCCTGGATCATTTTTTCATTGAGCGCACTTAAATCTGAATCATTAGAAACTTTGAGCCAGATCAATTGGTTAATCTTTTCGCGTGTGGAGAGCCCGTCATAAACGCTATCTACCCTGGCCTCAATAGGAGAAAATGCCTGAGAGGTCAATGTAATAACACTCAATATAAGTATGAATAGAAAACGCATTGGGTCAAATCTCTTAACTTTGAACGAATCAAAGAAGAGATTGCTTTGTTTAATGAAGGTTAATCGATAAAAAGGCTGATTTATTCGATTTCCGTAATAAATAAGCCCATAAACCATCAATTCAAAAAAGAAGTTACATGAGGTTTCCATCATTTATAAGGCTACCAAAATATAAGAGATTTGAGATTACGCCACGTCATTACGATCCCGTGAAGGAAGAAATCGCGGTTCGAACGGCGCGCATCAAAAGGGAGTTGGAAGGTGAAGATCCAAACTATGTTTCCAGCAAAATTAATTTTGAGAGAAGATCAAAGTCAATACCCAATACATCCTTTCTTCAACTGGTTATTGCGGCAATTTTAGGTCTTACGGTAGTTGGATGGCTTTATTATGGAAATATTATTTTTTATGCCCTCTGGCTGATTGTGCCTATTTATCTTTTTATCCGTCTCAGAAAACCACGTCAAAGCAAATAATTGATGGAAGACATTGTTCATCTATTGCCGGATAGTATTGCCAATCAGATTGCCGCCGGAGAGGTGGTTCAGCGACCAGCCTCGGTAGTCAAGGAGATGTTGGAAAACAGTATTGATGCGGGCGCACAATCCGTGAAATTGATTGTAAAAGAATCTGGGAAAACGCTCATACATGTCATAGATGACGGAAAAGGCATGAGTGTAACGGACGCAAGGATGAGTTTTGAGCGTCATGCTACCTCCAAAATCAGAACAGCTGATGATCTTTTTAAGATCTTGACTATGGGGTTTCGTGGCGAAGCACTTGCTTCTATCGCAGCTGTGGCCCAGGTAGAGATGAAAACAAAGCGTCAGGTGGATGAGCTGGGGACTTTGATTCAGGTGGAATCGTCCGAAGTGAAAAAACAAGAACCTGCTTCTATCAAGGACGGAACGTCCATAGCCGTTAAGAATCTGTTTTATAATGTTCCTGCAAGAAGAAATTTTCTGAAATCAAATCCAGCAGAGCTCAGGCACATTACTGACGAATTTCAAAGGGTGGCATTGTCCAATCCTCACATTTCCATGACTTTTATCAATGGTGATTTGGAAGTGTATCAATTGGAAGCAGGAAAACTTTCGAAGCGAATCGTTCAGCTTTTTGGTAAAAATTATCAGCAGCAACTTATTCCATGCCAAGAGGATACGGCTCAATTGAAGGTTTCTGGGTATATAGGGAAACCAGAATATGCCAAAAAGACACGTGGGGAGCAGTACTTTTTTGTCAATAATCGGTTCATAAAAAATGGCTATCTCAACCATGCCGTTAGCATGGCTTATCAGGGATTGTTAAAAGATGAGTATTTCCCTTTCTATGTTTTATTTATAGAAATGGATCCAGCTCATGTGGACATCAATGTGCATCCTACCAAAACGGAGGTGAAGTTTGACGATGATCGAACCATTTATGGTGTGATCAACTCAGCAGTGAGGCAGGCATTGGGATCTTTCAATGTAACCCCCTCACTTGATTTTTCTGCCGATGTGAATTTTGAGCATTTTATGCGACCTGCCAATTCCGAAGGTCAGGAAACCAATCAGGATCGACAATATTCCCAATTTAGAAATATTGAACGTGACAGGGACAAAGCCAAAAACTGGGAGTCGCTTTATGAATACGCACGGCAGGAAGATGTAGTAACACCTGAGCAGCTCCGTCGGGAAGCTGGTCATGAAGAAGAGGAGCAGGTGAGAACTTTTTCCAGTTCGCTCAATATGCCTCTCGAATCTGAACCCACTTCTACGGCCTCTTTGCGACTGCATGAAAAATATTTAATCCGTCAGGTAAAATCCGGAATGGTCATGATTGACCAAAAAGCAGCTTTTGAACGAATTTTGTTCGAGCGGTACCAGCAGAAATTGGAAAACAAATCAGGTGCTTCGCAATCTTGTTTGTTCCCACAGCAGATTTCTTTGAACCCTTCAGACTATGCACTCGTAATGGAGATAAAACCTGAGATATTAGGCCTTGGTTTTGAGTTTGAGGAAATGGGGCAGCAGATGATTGTGATACAGGGAGTACCTGCGGAGCTTTCTAGCTGCAATGAGAAGGAAGTATTTGAGGAGCTAATCGAACAATTCAAATTCAATAAAAATGAATTAGGCTTGTCATCTCGCAAAGAAAATCTTTGTCGCTCGCTGGCGAAACGTACAGCCTCTTTGAAATGCAAAAACATGGCCGCCGAAGAAGCCGAGCGATTGATTGATCAGCTTTTTGCCTGTGCACAACCCAATTACACTCCGGATGGAAATCCTACTTTTGTTTTAATAAGTTTAGAAAAAATAAAAACCTGGTTTAGCTCATGATGAGAATGACCCCTATGGTGAAGAATATATTGATCATCAATATATTGATCGCCTTGTTACAATGGATACTGAAATTGCCTTTGAATGACTGGCTGGCATTGCGGGTGGTCTACTCGCCGGAGTGGGGGCCATGGCAATTTTTTACTTACATGTGGCTTCATGATACACACGGCATGTGGCATCTGCTCGGTAATATGTTTGCCGTATTTATATTCGGCCCCATGCTTGAGCAGGTTTGGGGAGCAAAGCGTTTTTTAACTTTTTATTTGATCTGCGGGATTGGTGCAGGGGTGCTTTACGGAGCGGTTGATTTTATCGAAAAACTGCCTATGAAAAATGACACCACCGAATATCTGCAAAATCCGAGTCCTGATGCTTTCAGGTTGTTTATTTTGGATCATAAAGTAGACACTAGAAATTCAGAAATGCTTATTGATTTTTCGGATGAATATTATGATCATCCAGAAGATCGTAGCTTAATTTCTCAAAGTATGGCTTATGTGAGTCAGATCTTTGATGTCCATATCAATGGCAGTATGGTAGGAGCATCGGGGGCGGTTTTTGGTATATTGATGGCCTTTGGCATGTTGTTCCCAAACACCCAACTCATGTTGTTGTTCCCTCCTATTCCAGTCAGAGCAAAATATATCGTTCTTTTTTATGGACTGTACGAACTTTATTCCCAATTTAGCCGTCAGTCAGGAGATAATGTAGCGCATCTTGCTCACCTTGGAGGGATGTTGATCGCCTACATACTTATTAAATTCTGGGCACGAAAAACCAATCGATTTTACTAATCAATGAATAATAGCATACTAGACGATTTTAAGAATGCATGGAATAAGCCGAACAATGCGCCGGCTCAGCTCATTATTATCAATGTCATTATATACCTGTTTTTAGGAATACTGGGTGTCATTTCACGGGTTGCTGGATTTGCTGATTTCTTCGATGTGATTTATCGTCAGTTTTCCATTCCTCCATTGTTTGCTGATTTCATCACCAGACCATGGACCATAATTACATATGCTTTTGCACATAGTTTGTCAGATATATTTCACATTCTGTTCAATATGCTGGTTTTTTATTGGTTTTCTAAATTGATACTAGAATTTCTTGGGAATAAAAAAGTCATTAGTATTTATGTCTTGGGTGCTTTGGCTGGTGGCGTTGCTTACCTGATCGTTTATAATCTTATTCCTTTTTATATAGACCAAGCACCTATGGTTCCCGGAATGGTCGGGGCATCAGCGGCGGTGTATGCGGTTGTGATTGCAGCGGCAGTATTTATGCCGAATTACACTTTTTTTCTTATGTTTTTGGGGCCTGTCCGGATTAAATATATTGCAGCATTTTATGTAGTTCTCTCTATTATGGGATCTACAGGTGGAAACGCAGGAGGAAATATTGCCCATTTGGGTGGCGCACTTGTAGGCTGGCTGTATATCGCACAGCTTAAAAACGGATCGGACATTGGAGCATGGGTCATCGTTTTTATTGATTGGGTGAAAAGCTTTTTTGTATCTCACCCTAAAATCAAGGTCACACATAAAGCGGAAAGAACTGGCCCGCGCAATGCATCAGCATCAAAATCATCGGGAATAAGCAAACCTGCTCAAGAAGAAATTGATGCCATTTTGGACAAAATTTCGCATTCCGGTTATGATAGCCTGTCCAAAGAAGAAAAGCAAAAGCTTTTCAATGCGAGCAAATAATTTAGCTGTTCTTGCTATCTTGATTGAGTAAATTTTCGGTAGTACCAAACCTAAACTCATGATAGCATCTCTTGGAGAAATTCTACTTCGATTCACACCTCCTGACCATGGAATGATCCAGCAAATGGGGAGTTATGACGTGAACTTTGGCGGTTCGGAAGCGAATGTAGCCATCTCCCTCGCAAATTTTAAAATCCCAACGCGATTCATTTCAGCATTACCTGATAATGATCTAGGTAAAGCGGCCATGTTTGAGCTTTCCAAATTCAGAGTGGACACAAACCATGTGATTGTCAAAGGCAACAAGATGGGCTTGTACTTTGTTGAGCAGGGCTCATCCATACGCAGAAGCAAGGTGATCTATGACAGGGAGCATTCTGCGTTTGCGAAGCTGACCAAGTCGGATCTGGACTGGGACCATGTGTTTGATGGGGTGGATTGGTTTCACTGGTCGGGGATTTCGCCAGCGGTGTCTTCCAATTGCGCAGAAGTTTGCTTGGAAGCCGTAAAAAAAGCTGTCGAATTGGGTATTCCAATATCCACCGATATGAATTTTCGATCAAGCCTTTGGGGTTATGGCAAAAACCCAAAGGATATCATGCCGGAATTGCTTCAGCACACCTCGCTTTTATTAGGTGACCCAAAATCCCTGGAAATAATGGCAGGAATCAAAAATCCATTCAGGGGAGATATCAAAGAACAGCTGGACCAGTTGCCTGATTATTACGATATGGTGTTCACGCAATTCCCAAAACTGAAATACATTTCCACGTCGCTCAGAACGATCATCAATGATACCCATCACAAATGGATGGGAGTGATCTATGATGGGAAAAAATTGTACATCTCTACTGAATACGACCTTTATCCATTGGTGGATCGGGTGGGAGGAGGCGATGCGTTCATGGCTGGTTTGGTATATGGAAGCGTGAAGTTCGACGATCCACAAAAGACCATCGACTTTGCCACGGCAGCATCAGGTATCAAACACACCATATCAGGGGACTTCAACCTTGTTTCTGTCAATGAAATCATGGAACTGCTGGAGACGGGAGGTAGGGGAAATATTAGTAGGTAGGAAATAATTGTATGTATTGAAATATTAGGCTATTTCTATTTTCATTCTTAACTGCTTTGACTTTAATGGTGATGGTTCAGGGATCAAAAACAGCAGAATAGTATGTTCCGCCTGGAGCAATTACAGTGGGTTTTTTTCAGGGAGGTGGGTCTTTATTTGGGATGGATCGATCTCCTACTTGGTAAGAGAATAGGTTTTCAGGGAGGCGGAGGATATCGAGGACTGGATGCTGGTTTATTATATTATACTGGAGAACCATACAAAATCAATAACTCTGCGATCTCGTTTTCATTTTGGCAATATGGATTTGGTTCAAATTATATTGCTACTTATGTTGGCTCAAGTATTATTTTTAGGCTTTTTGACATTCTCTCCTGACAGGCAGGTTTTGGTTCAATCATAGATAAAAATCAAGAGACATATAATCCACCTAAAACGCATAACTATAATTTGAAAGTTGGCCTTGGCATATTATTTTTTAAAAACAAGGTCGTCTTATGATTGCCCGATGGTCTCATCAATTAATGTACTAATCTGAAAAGCGGATGAAATGATCGATTTCATTTATGAAAAATAGCTTTATTGATAACATTCTAAATGCTTTTGCAAATCAAATCACAGTATGAACGGCCACAATGAGAAAATTCATAAATTACTTACGATTCATTCATTGGATCGTTAAAATCATCGCCATGACCGACCTAAGAAACCTCAGTTTCTGCATGTTCTTTGTGATATGCACCTCGCAAGTTTTTGCGCAACACGAAATAAGCCACAAAGTTAAAGCCTTGCATCATACCGAGATGGGCAGAATAAAACAGCCGATCTACGAATTTTTAATAACCTGGAATACAAGTGCCGTCAGTATGAAGCCAGCAAGTAAGGCTCTTCAGGATAAAATAAAAGAGAACAAGCAAAAAGGGAAAGACCCAGAAAAGGGAACTGAAAAGCTGCAAGAGGCCTATGATAATCTAGTGGTTCAGGATGGCAAAGAGCGATCCTTCCTGGCAGAAACCTTTGCGCTACCGATGCACAAAGAAATGAAGACCAAAGGAACATCACTCGATGCGGCGGACCTCTATGCGGCCCAATATGTAATCAAATTTGTGCTAGGTATGCCGCGTTTCAATCACGGTCATTTGGATATTGACAATTTCGATGAAATGGAAAAAGAATTGACTAATCTCATCCAGTCTTATCCCGTTAATGATGCTCATAATCAGGAAGTGGATGGGCATGTGATAGATATTTTCTGTGAGGAGGCTGAGGCATTTTTCCAATCATTTGTAGCCGCCAATAAAAAACAATACATGAAGGATCAGGGAAACAATAAGGGAGATAACAATTATGTCACAGGATTAACCAATATGAACTGTGGTGAGAAATATGAGTTATTGAAGGAGAAGGGTATTATGCATTAAACGCTGAGCTTTCCTGACTCCATTTGTTTCGCAGATATACCTAGCAGATCATTGTGGTGGTTTCATTTCTTCTTAACCGGGATCCATATTTCTTCTTCTGAACTGGGGTCATTGCTCTTGTATTTCTCTCCTAATATTTCAAAATGTGGTCTGTCGTCCAATTCGTATTCTGAATGTGGCAACCAAGTCATAAAAATGTACTGAAAGATACTGTTATCGCTACTTGAGCCCAGATAATCGAAAACCGCATATAGTCCACCATGCAAAGTGAAAGTTTCCATATCTTCTGGAATGGCACTGAAGTCTGCGACCTCTATTGTGGCCCATTTTTCAAATTCATTGTATGGATTAAAATTTGAAAAGTAGGTGGCATCATAAACTTGCATGGAAATTTTTTCTGAAGTAAGCCTGTTTTTGATTTGCTTAATTTTGGGTGCAAAACTTCCCCATAGCTCTCCTGTTTTATTGTTGGCCAAACTCATCTTGAGTCTGTTGCCAATCAGTTTTTTCTCAGCTAGGGTTTCTATTCTTGGTTGCATAAGGTTATAGGTTCCACTTAGTTTCCTACAAGTTTAGTTGATTTGTATTACTGGTTGATTGCTCCAAATTTATTCATGCGAAATTCCCTTAATGTTAGGATTTTCAAAAAAATCCAGTTCACATGCAAAGAGTTATGGATATTTAGAATGGGCTTTCACTATTATTTATTGCAACTCTGAATCCATCCAAAACTTCAAATGTTGGTGTTTTCATTGAAATAGTGTGGTTGATCTGGGTCACTTTGATCCGAACAAGTTATTCAGGCTAAATGGCTTTGCTGTTATGATTTACTAGGGAAAAACCGGAGGGAATGCAGCGCTTGGATTTTGTTACAACAAAATCAATTTAATGGCGAAAGTGAGGGAATTGCTAAATGTACATTTCAAATTCTGGTTGCTGATCTCATACCTGCCAGATTTCTGATTAGTTTAAAACGGTGCTTTATTTTTTTTGATTCGGATATGTTTCCAGTTTAAGTATCATCAAGATCTTTACCTTTTAATAAAGAAGAATTTGCAGACGGATTTAAAATGTTTATTCCTAATTTGGTAGGAAGTAACATCATGCAAATAAGGCAAAAACGATTCAATAACATGGAGGAGGCCGAGATCTGGTCTGCCCTCAGGAATCATGATGCTGATGCGCTATCGTTCTTTTTTAAGAAATATTATTCACTCCTCTTCAACTATGGCTTGAAAATCAGCCGCAACGAGCAGCTCATCGAGGACGCTATTCAAGATACTTTTTTCAAATTCTGGAGGAAAAAAGAAAGTTTAGCAGGTGCCACCAACCCGAAAGCCTACATTCTCAAATCCTTTCGGAACATGCTACTTGATAGAGTAGGTTCAGATAAAAAAAAGGATCGTATTGATCCTTTTGCCTTTATCCATGAGACAGAGTCCATACAGGATCGGATCATGGAGAACGAAGAGGCGTCTGAATTGCGAAAAAAAATGGATCAAAGTCTGGATCGACTTCCGCCGCGTCAGCGTGAAATAATCTACCTGAAGTTTTACCGGAACATGGAGTATCAGGAAATCGCTGATGTGCTAGGTATCAACTATCAATCCGTCCGCAATTCGGTTCATGCCTCCATCAAAGTATTGCGACAGAGCCTGCTTTCAGTAGTCCTCTTTCTGGCGAATTCTCTTTTCTAGAAAAAAAATCAAAAATATTTTCCATTGGCACAGTACAAAAGAGCAAATGGCAAGTCTTTCCATTCAAAAGCGGTTAAT
>JBLICU010000037.1:0-30529 GCA_047632435.1 Cyclobacteriaceae bacterium | reverse complement strand
ACCCCTTCTTCCTGATGGAATGCTTTTCTGCTTACGTCAACTTTGAACATTCTTTAAATGATGCGCATCATTAATGAGGCAAATGGCAGATTCCGAAAAGCCTGTTTTCAATAGGAGGAAGAAAATAAATCTATTTGAGGATGCCACAAAATCAATATATGGCTGTGGGTAGTTATCAATCAGCGAGCAGAAATGTAATAAACACAATTAATGCTTTGTGCGAAGAGACAGGAGGGAAGTGGGTACAATCTACACCTTTGACTTATTCAGTATCAGACGCGCAAAGTCTTAAAGATATTTTGAACAGGGAAGGAAATCTTCAATTGGATCACTAAAATCTGATGGAAGGTTAAAACTGGTATGAATTTAAAGGAGACTGGCTTATTTAGTTCGTTCTCTTTTTTCTCTGAGCAATTTTTGTCAATTTTCAATGCTATTTATTTTATCATAAATCAATCCAAATTAAGATAGGGGATACATTTTAGACCTAAGTCTCGCTCTTTCTGATCACCGCCCTTTGCAGCCGTCCCCAAAGGAGGTATTCTTAAATTTACCTTACTTGCCTGATGGAATTAGGTCGAATTGGTCAGAAGTTTGTCTTGATATTATAAAGGAGGTTTTATTCTATATGAATCTTTAACCGTCAATCAAATGACTTTTGAAATTGAATCTGACAAATTGAGAAAAATAAAAGTTGAGGTAAAATCTTCATTGATTGATTTTCTGGAATATTCGCAAGAGGACTTTTCCCTTATCGTGCAATATAAAAGGAGAGGAATTTTTAATAAAAAAGTAAAAAGATTCGAAGAGGTATCGCCAGGCCAATTTTACAAGATGCTGAATTCTGAGTCCATAGGAAAAGCATATATGCAGTTGATTGGCGTTATTAGGTCGAATCAGTGTTAGTAATAGTGTCTTGTGTCAAGGATAATGTGTTTTCGTGGTATCATAACATATGATGATAAAATTGTTAATTTGGAGTTGACGGTGTAATACCATCCTTTGTGAGTACACGGTGATCAGATCACATGCTTTGAAAGCTTCATACGCTAATAGAAAGATGGTGATTACATCTAGAATGGGATCTTAGTTCAAAAACTTATTGTCAATGTCCCTCGTCTTCTTCAGTATTTTTCGCTTTTGCCAATAGTGTAAATGCTCCTTTTGTAACAAGTTTGATGTTTCCAATATCAGTAGATATGTCAACCAGTGAAATTTGTGTGTACTCATCTTCTGAGGCTCCTTTTTTCACTTCCTTCATTTCAAAATCACGCATTACTTGTCCATTTTCAGTGCGCTCGCCACCATAAGTAAAAATGTACTGTTTGCCGCCAAAGCGAACCACCGCTGGTTCAGGAACAGCCCACACTTCGTTACTGCCTGTCTCCACTTTAGCTGCTACATACATCCCTGGCAAAAGGTCTTCATACATCTGATCCAAATGCCCATGCACTGTGATGGATCGATCTTCCTTCACGCTGCTACCTAAAAGAAACACCTTTGCCTCCCGCCATTGTTTAGGGGAATTAGCCAAAGAAAAACGGATGCGTTGACCTTTCTTCACTTTCGGAATGTCGTTTTCATACACCGTCAATTCCACATGCAAGTCCTCAGAATTGGTAATATCCATGATCACATCTTGAGGATTGATATATTTCCCCATATTGGTGTACACTTCTCTTACATAACCGGTCACAGGTGAATAAATTTTGACGGCAGCAGAAACAATCCCATCACGAATTTTAGCTGGGTCAATGCCGATCAGGTTTAATCGCGCTTCCATGGTTTTAATGCGCGCTTCATTGGACATGTAGTTGCTTTTGGCTTGCTGGAAAATTTTGCCCGAAGCTACTTTTTCATTGTATAATTCCTGCTGACGATCAAACTCCGCTTTCAGAAATTCCTGATTTGCCAGACCCTCCAGGTAATCCTGCTGAAACTGGATGAATTCTGGATTTTCTATGATTGCCAATAACTGTCCTTTTTTAACCAAAGTGCCCGGTAGCATATCTATGTATTTCACAAAACCTCCATAAGGCATGTTTATAGAAATATTACCTTTAGGAGGCACATCAATGATGCCGTTAACCATAAGTTCAGAACCTATGATGCGTTTTTCTATGGATCCCAGTTCAATGCTTGCCTGATCATATTGTTCCTGGGTCAACTCGACACTGTTTTCCTTTGCGTGATGTTTCTCTTTTGCTGCGTCCTCAGTTTTTGAATAGCATGAGGCCATGAACATGGTCATTGAGCCTATCAAGAACATGTTGCTGATATATTGAATTTTATTTTGCATCTTTTTTTCTTTTATAATTATTGAACACCTACAATGAATTCGATCTGAATAATGGTCTGGTTGTACTGATTGAGAATATCGAGGTAATTGAACCGAATGCTTATAGCCCGGTTTAGTCCCTGTGTATATTCTAAATAACCAATGTTCCCGCTATCAAAACCTTTCTGAGCCTGCATGAGGATCAATTCAGCTTGTGGTAGGACATTCATCTTATAGTATTCGAGGCTGAACATAAATTTTTGATATTGTTGGATTAGCGATTGTAACCGGCCTTCCAGTTCATTGGAAGTTGCTTTCAATCTTGCCTCACTTTCCAGCCTTTTCAGTTCGCTGGCTTTAATGGCGGAGGATTGTGACTTAGCTCCAAAAATGGGAATGGCTACACCTACCTGAAAACCTGTGAAACGATCTCCCGAATTGAAATTGACTGGATCACCGTTTCTGTCCTGATTAGGCCCATTGAGCGATTGGTTAAAATACCCCAGAGTAAGATCAGGCATCAGGCGAGACCGCTCAACCGATTTTTCCTTTTCGACCACATCTATTTGCTGCCTGAACCAGGCAAGTGTTGGGTTATTGCTTACGTCTGCACTTTCAAGTGAAAGGTTTAGTTTCCTCGCTTGCATACTGTCTACGGCAATGTCAACTACTGATGCTACATTCAGTAGCGTTTTTAACATGGTTTGATAAATCTCAATTTCGGATTCATTCTGGGTCAGCAGTAACTTGATTTCGGCCACTTGAGATTCGGCAGTGGCTTTTTCCAGAAGGTTGCTTTCTCCTGTTTTATAGCGAAGATTGGCAGCCCGCACAAACTGTTCGTAAATGCTATCCTGCTGTAACAATAAATCACGTTTGCTCTTTTCCAACCAGAGGGTGTACCATGTGGTTTTTACCTGCGAAACCAGCTCGTTTTGAGAAGCTGTTCGTATCCATTCACTGGCTTCTATTCGAGCATTCGCCAACTGGTTTTGATGCGCATATACCGTAGGAAAAGCAAAACTTTGGCTGATATTGAATTGATTGTCATTGCTGTAAATACTGTTGTATTGACCGTGTATAAGGCTGAGGTTGGTTTTGGGTAGGTTCCAACTTGCCCCTTTCAGGACTTCTTCCTGTTGCGTTTGAAGGTCAGCAGCCCGAAGACCCGGGTTATTGGCAATAGCAATTTGTATGGCCGCTTCCAACGACTGATATTTGGTCGGCTTTTCTTGTGCCAAAACGCTGGTTGTCTGGAAAAGCATCCAACCAAAAACAAGTAAGCTAGCTACCGCTCCTAGCTTTACTTTGATCCCTCGTTCAAAATAATAGTAAAGAATGGGAAGCACTACCAAGGTCAGGAAAGTTGCCGAAAGTAGCCCGCCAATCACCACAGTGGCCAAAGGCCGCTGCACTTCTGCTCCGCCAGATTGCGAAAGCGCCATGGGTAAAAATCCCAGTGAAGCGACTGCACCAGTCATGATGACAGGACGCAATCGGACACGAGTCCCCTTGTAAATCCGCTCAAATACGTCAGCAATTCCTTCCTTCTTTAGATGGTTGAATTCACTGATAAGTACGATCCCGTTCAACACAGCTACGCCGAAGAGGGCGATAAAACCTACGCCTGCCGATATGCTAAAGGGCATTCCTCTTAGTGACAGAGCGAAGACTCCACCAATGGCTGATAGAGGTATGGCTGTGAAAATAAGGAGGCCTTGTTTGATAGAACCAAAGGTGAAATAAAGCAATACGAAAATGAGTAAAAGCGCCAGTGGAACGGCAAAGCTTAATCGCTTGCGGGCTTCCACAAGATTTTCAAACTGACCTCCATAAGTCACAGAATAGCCAGGTGCTAGTACGACAGATTCGTCAATCTTCGCTTTGAGTTCTGTTACCACACTTTCTACATCCCTGTTGCGTACGTTGAAAGCAACAATAATTCTTCTACGCGTATCGTCACGCTGGATTTGGTACGGGCCGTCCTTAATCGCAACGTCTGCCACCTGGTATAGCGGTATTTGGTGGCCATCTTTTCTAGAAATGTAAAGATTGCGCACAGATTCCACGCCATTTCTATTTTCCTTAGACAATCTTACCACCAGGTCAAAGCGTCTTTCATTTTCGTAAACCAGACCAGCAACAGCTCCAGCAAATGCAGCCTGAACGGTACGATTAACATCTCGAATGCTCAAACCATATTTGGCCAGTTGATCCCGTTTGTAATTGATCACAATTTGTGGGATGCCAGTCACTTCCTCAATGTATAAATCCACTGCACCTTCAACACCCGAGGTTAATTTTCCTATCTGATCTGCATATTCTGAAAGCTCATTCAGATCTTCTCCATAGATTTTAACAGCCACATCCTGCCGTACACCAGTCATAAGCTCGTTGAATCGCATCTGGATCGGCTGCTGAAAACCAAAAGTCACGCCGGGTATTACCTCCAAAGCTTCCGCCATTTTGTCGGCCAATTCTTCTCTGTTGGAAGCGGAAACCCATTCTGCTTTGTTCTTCAGGATGATCATTAAGTCAGCCGCTTCCACAGGCATTGGGTCGGTAGGAATTTCACCAGCACCAATCTTGGAGACGACTTGCTCTACTTCTGGAAATTGTGCCAATAGAATTTTTTCTGCCTGTGTGGTGGCCAGAATCGTGTTTTCCAGCGAACTTCCTGTCATCACCCGAGTCTCTACAGCAAAGTCCCCTTCCTCCAATGTAGGCACAAACTCTCCACCCATATTGGAAAACACCCAAAGAGAAACCCCGAACAACCCTAAAACAACTACCAGAATTAATGGCCTTTTATGCATGGCCCAGCGGATAGTTGGATCGTACAATTGATGGAAGAATGCCATGATCTTATCCGAGATATTGGGTTTGTATTCGGTCTTTTTGCTCAGGACCAGCGCAGACATCATCGGCACGTAGGTAAGGGAAAGAATGAAAGCCCCTAGTATGGCAAAACTCACGGTCTGAGCCATGGGGCCAAACATTTTACCTTCTGTACCAACCAATGCCAAAATCGGTAGATATACGATCAAGATGATGATTTCTCCGAAAGCGGCTGAATTTCTGATCTTGCTGGCCGATTGAAAGACTTCCTCATCCATTTCAGTTTGGGTGAGTTTCCTACCCAACTTCAGCATGCCTAAATGATGCAGTGTAGCCTCTACTATGATGACAGCACCATCCACTATCAATCCAAAGTCAATCGCTCCGAGGCTCATCAGGTTACCCGAAACACCAAAAAGGTTCATCATGCCGAAGGCAAAAACCAAAGCCAAAGGAATCACGGAAGCCACGATCAAACCTGCCCGCAGGTTTCCCAATAGCAGCAATAGTATGAAAATCACGATCAAAGCCCCTTCGGTCAGATTGGTGGTAACTGTGCCAATGGCAGTATCGACTAATTTAGTTCTATCTAGGAATGGTTTTATAGTGACTCCTTCGGGAAGCGTTTTGCGTATTTCTGCAATTCTACCTTTCACACTTTCAATAACCTCTGCTGAGTTTTCACCTTTGAGCATCATTACAATTGCACTAACCACTTCGCCTTCTCCGTTTCGAGTAGTGGCGCCATAGCGTACTGCACTGCCTATCTGAACCTTTGCCACATCACTGATCAGCACAGGAATACCATCTGCGTTGCTTTTGACCAGCATGTTTCGGATGTCATCCAGATTGCTGACCAAACCTTCACTGCGAATAAAATAGGCATTTAGGTTTTTCTCAATGTAAGCCCCTCCGGTATTTTCATTGTTTTCTTCCAGCGCTTTGAAGATATCAGCGATAGAAATGTTCATGGCCTTGAGCATGTTCGGGTCAATGGCAATCTCATATTGCTTGAGGTAGCCACCAAAGCTACTGACGTCCGCCACTCCAGGTGTACCCAGCAATTGTCTGCGTACGATCCAGTCTTGAATCGTTCGCAATTCAAGCGCATCGTATTGATCTTCATAACCAGGCTCAGTGCCCACCACATATTGATAGATTTCACCTAAGCCGGTAGTGATGGGCGCCATGCCGGGCATTCCTACGCCAGGTGGAATTTGAGCAAGCACCACCGACAGGCGCTCATTTACCTGTTGACGGGCCCAATAGACATCCACATCTTCTTTGAAAACGATAGTAACAACTGATAACCCAAAGCGGGAGAATGAACGGATCTCGTCAAGCTCCGGTATGGTAGCCATGGTAATCTCAATAGGGAAGGTGATTAAACGTTCCACTTCTTCAGCGGCCAGCGAAGGTGAAGTGGTAATGACTTGCACCTGATTATTGGTGATGTCCGGTACGGCATCTATAGGAAGCCTCGTCAGCGAGTAGCCGCCCCAAATGATCAAGCCTAAAGTTAGTAGGCCAATTATCAATTTGTTTTTAACTGAAAAATGAATGATTTTATCCAGCATTTATATATTGCTTTTGAAAGGATGGTACATGGATTTGAATGGGTAGTTTATGCCCGAATAGAGAAATTTACGAATAGCGATACCTTATTTACAGACATCTTCAATTTATTGAGTTGCCCTTCATTAAATGTGACCGCACCTTAAAGAGTATCCGTAATTAGGCTTGTTGAGGAGGCTGGAAGGGTGCTTCCTGATAGATAGATGTGAATGAAAATTGATAACCACAATTTCCTGCATCAACAAATAGAGTAGATGGAACAAAGGAATAACAAAGGCTGCCCGTAAAAACTACAGGCGCATGCTGACATTGGTGGCTTCCATGAAATGGAAGGTTGTCATGATCTTCATCGCCATGATGGTTATGACCAGATTCTTGATGTGCATAGTCCTCCATTAAAAACTGCCAGAAAGAATCGTTATCAGCTTCCTGATGCTCAGTGTAATGCTCCAAAAGAGTAGGGATTTTTGGAAGTTCGCAACACAAATCCATAGTCATCACCAGTGCGGTAGCAATCAAGAGGGTCGTTGATAATATGGATTTTATTCTGTGCATTGATAGCTCAAATCTAACCAAAAAACAGCGCAACCAACTTCAAAGTTTAGTTGCAATTGCCACAAATGCCTTTATACACCATACTGGCACTTGAAGCTTTGAATCCCATAGGGATTTGAATTTGAGGTATTTTGGCTTGTGTAAGACAATAGGTTTCATTGCACTTTACACAATGAAAATGGATATGTTGATCTTGTGGTTCGCATTCACATCCTTCTACACAAAGAGCATATTTTACGGAACCTGTACCATCTTCTATGCTGTGAATCAGTTTCTTGTCTTCAAAGGTCTTTAGTGTACGAAAAAGTGTAGCCTTATCTGCTCGTTCGAATTTGACCTTATTGATTTGCCTTTCTTCTAATTTCTGTTCCAGCATTGAAAAACTTTAACAACAGTTCTCTTTTCCTCCTTTTTGTATAGAAGGACAGGCGTTAGTGCCATAACTACAATATACGCAACAGTCTCCATCTTTGGGTTTCAAAATGATATGACAGTTTTCACATTCGTAGAAATACTGACATGCATCAGTGGGCATGGTTTCTTCCTTTTGGTATCCACATTTTGGACAAGTAATGACAGACTCAGGAACAATTTCGATCATCTAACGCTATTTTATAAATGAATTTACTTCAAGCAAAATTAAATAATTGGTAATGGTTTGAATCTGGTTTAAACAAAGTGTAAAAATTTATCCAGCTGTATTAAGAAGCTCTCTAGCACTTTGGAAGGCATGATCACCTGGATTGTTGCCACCAATCATTTTTGCGATTTCTGTTACTCGTTCAGATTCTTCCAGTTGGCGAATCTTGCTGATCGAGCGGTCAGCAGAATGATCCTTGTAAACAAAATAATGTGCGTCACCCCCAGCAGCAAATTGGGGCAAATGGCTGATGGCAATCACTTGATGGTTTTTGGACATTTCTTTCATCATGGCCACCATCTGTAAAGCCACTTCACCGGAAACACCCGTATCTATTTCATCAAAAATGATTGTGGGCAGGGCTGTTTTATCTGCTATTAAGTATTTGATAGCAAAGATGATTCTGGAAAATTCACCTCCTGAAGCCACATTTTTTAACTCCTTGGGGCTCACACCTTTATTGGCTGAAAATAGCATTTCTACTTTATCCAGGCCAGAGGCATTCGCCAGTGTTCTACTCACTTGAAAATCAACTTTACCATTTTCAATCCCTAGCTTATGAATAATATTTTCAACAGCCTTGGCAAATGTCAAAGACTGAGTGGTTCTTGCTATTGATAGCACTTCTCCTAATTTCAAAACCTCTTTTTCCAGAAGATCAACTCCCTTTTTGGCCTTAGCTAGGGTATCGTCCAAATTCAGTAAAGTCTCTAACTCAGCCCCAACTCGATCTCTGATTGCAATCAAATCACCTACTGTTTTTACCTGATGTTTTTGCTGCAAGCGAAAAAGTAAATCAATCCTGTCTTTGACTATCTGAATCCTTTCGGGATCAAACTCAACCGTGTCTTGTTCACGTGAGATATCTTCAGCCAAATCCTTCAATTCCAAATTTGCTGAATTAATCCGCTCGAAATATCCATCTAGTTTTTTGGAGTATTTTCTGATTGGCCCGAGCAAAGTCAGGGTTTCTTTTAATTGATTGATGATTGAAAAATCTGCTTGATCCAAGGCCAAACTAATTTGCGTCAGGTTAAGCTTGATTTCCTCGGCATTTTCCAAAACTTCCAGTTCTTGTTCCAGCAATTCTTGTTCACCAGAAGATAAATGTGCCGCCTCGAGCTCATTGAATAAATATTGCTGATATTCTTGATTGGATTGGTTCTTTTGAGCTTTGAGTGTCAGTGACTCATATGCCGTTTTTTCCTTTTGGTATTTCTGATAGACAGATTTGTATTCTGAAAGAATAGACTCATTACCAGCATATAGATCCAAAATATCTCTTTGGTATTGATTATTGCCCAAGTGGAGAGATTCATGCTGCGAATGAATGTCCATGAGATATTCACCTAGATTTTTCATGATGTCCAGAGTCACTGGAGTGTCATTGATAAATCCACGTGATTTACCAGTAGCAGAAATCTCTCGTCTGACGATGCATTCCTGATCATAATCAAGTTCGTTTTCATCAAAAAAATCTTTGAGCTGGTAGTTTTTGATATCAAAAATACCTTCTACCACACATTTATCTGCATCCGAAAATAAAGCCTTTGTATCAGCACGATTTCCTAAAAGTAGACCCACAGCACCAAGCATAATAGATTTACCAGCACCAGTTTCGCCGGTAATGATATTCAGCTTAGGAGATGGTAACATCTCTAAACCTTGGATGAGAGCATAATTGTTAATGGTGAGAGTTTTGATCATATTAGGTAGATACCTTTTCTTCTGCCCAAATTTCCGCAATTTGAGACAAAGGTAAATCCATCTTTCGACCTCTGGTGTTTTTGACTTTTAAAATATCTGATTTTAGTGAGAGCGGTTTAGCCAGCGTAACGCTTGAATTGATCATCACAAAGTTCAAATAATGATCATTTGAAAAATATTCGTTGATTTTGTCAATAGAAACGCTGATTAGTTTTTTCGACATCAATCCAGAATTTTCTTAAAAACTTCTGTCCTGGCCGGATCGATATTTCTTAGAATGTCGTAAGCTTGCTTTTTTTCGGCGGGATTAGCCTTGCTAAATATTTGAGCAATTTCCTCAGACTTTGCGTCCAAAAAACTAATGGTGAGGATAGATCTGGGACGCGATTTATTAGTCGTCTGTATTTTGGTTAATCCTTTTAAGACGTTTGCTCTGGCTTCTTCAGGCTTATTTTCGAAAATATCAAGACCTTCAATGTGATAATTATAAAGTGCTCTTCTCAATGGTTCGAATGATGTATTGATCAAATTTTCATTCAGCCAATACCTGTTTCTAACGCTGTTGAATTGTGTCCAGCCAACGTAGTTAGAGCTTTGAGCATTGCTCACAATTTGATTGGCCGTTTGAAAGTAGCGAGTGCCACCAAGTTCACTAAAAGTATCATAGTCGATTCCAATAATCGTGTAGACATAATAGGCGAGGAGTGAGGTGATGTTATTGGTAAATGATTGAATGTTAAATTGCAGTGGTTGAGATAGTTGATATTCAAAAAGCCAATCCCTATCCGCAAAGTTGAATATGACCGTTTGATAGTCAGTACCGTAAACGGGTCTAGAAGCCAAAATTTGTACTGAAGCACCAAACCGTCCCGACCCTGGTTGTGTTTCATTTGGATCAAGTGTAAGTATGATGTTACAATTGATTCTTTCCTCCAGCTTAAAATCATCATCAGTCCACTTACGGTCGTTGATAAACTGGGTAAATGAGGTCTCCATTTCATCAAAAATACGTCTTTCCTGTGTTTGGATTTGTTGTGCATTGATGATCACTCGGCAATTTAGCTCTTGTGCCGAGGCAAAAAAGGAAGCAATTGAGAGTACGAGGAATGATAGGTATTTAGACATGCGTATTAGTATAGATCAGATCAACAAGATCTTTGGCGACTTCTTCTTTTCTTTTTAACTCAAAATGATGGGCTTTATTACTTTTTTCAAATATACTGACCTTGTTTGTGTCATGCGCAAATCCGGCACCTTTATCGTTCAGCGAGTTTAACACAATCATATCGAAATTTTTAGCTTCCAATTTCTTGGCCGCATTTACCACTTCGTCTTCCGTTTCCAAGGCAAAACCAACTGTAAATTGTTTGTGTTTAATATTTCCAAGTTCTTTAGCTATATCTGGGTTAGATATTAGTTTAATTTCGAGTGTTGCATCCTTTTTCTTAATCTTTTGATCAGCGATCTTATCTGGTCTATAATCAGCCACTGCAGCAGCAAAAAGGGCGATATCACATGTATCAAAATTTGATTTTGCGGCTTCAAGCATTTCACGTGCCGAAGTGACTTTAATAACTTTAATATTCAGATGATTTGGATATAAGTTCACGGGCCCTGAAACGAAGGTGATTTCGGCACCTCTTTTTGCGAATTCCATGGCGATCGATTTACCCATTTTGCCTGTCGAATGATTCCCAATAAATCTTACGGGATCAATGGCTTCCTGAGTAGGGCCAGAGGTAATCAAGATGCGTTTGCCTTCAAATTGGTTTTGAACACTAAAAAAATGTTTAACCGCATCCAATATATGTTCTGGTTCGGCCATTCTTCCATCACCGGTCAGCCCACTTGCTAGCTCCCCTTCTTCGGCATCCACAATGATATTACCGATAGCGGATAAGCTTTGCAGATTGTTGATAGTGGTAGTATGTTTATACATATCCAGATCCATGGCCGGACAGACCATAACAGGACATTTGGCTGATAAATATGTGGCCATCACAAGATTATCACAGATGCCTTGAGCCATTTTACCGAGTGTATTGGCACTAAGCGGCGCAAAAATTATCAAGTCAGGCCACATTCCTAACGCAACATGATTGTTCCATTCGCCTAATTCGTTTTTTACAAATTCAGAAGCTACAGGATTTTTGGATAGGGTAGCAAGTGTTAGTGGTGAAATGAATCCTTTCGCACTCTCAGTCATTATGACTTGTACCTCAGCACCTTCTTTGACGAGTAACCGCACAAAAAAAGCGGCTTTGTACGCTGCTATTGAGCCACAAACCGCTAATAATATTTTTTTTCCATCCAGCATTGGGAGGTTTGATTAAACTCCCTGCTCTTCTGCGTCTGGTCTTCTATATGAAAGCTTATCTTCCACAAACTCATCAATTGCTACTGTTGACGGTTTTGGCATTCTTTCGTAGAATTTTGATATTTCTATTTGCTCTCTATTTTCAAATATCTCTTCAAGATTATCAACAGAGGATGCAAATTCAGCAAGTTTTGAGTTTAATTCTTCTTTTTGCTGAGCACTGATTTGTCTTGCTCTTTTTCCTATCACTACCAGCGATTCGTAAATATTACCGGTTTTAGAAGCTATTTTAAGATTATCTCTTGTTACAATAGATGCGTTACTAGCCATTTATTAATTGTTAATTTCCTTTGTTTTTTGATCTGCAAATGTACGTAATTGTTCTATGCTTTCCGCATAAAATTTCTCTGCATCTTTGAGGTATTTACTTTGTGTATATCGATCTACGAATTTCTCATATTTCTGTATGGTATCCCTGAACCTTTCTTCCTGCTTGCTCACAATACTTATTTTGGCCAAATCGTAAATTGTTTGTATTGCAAGGAAGGCAATTTCCTCTCGGTATTTTGAGTCGGGATAATCCAATTGAAAGTTATCAAAAGCTACAATTGCAGCTTTAAAACGCTTTAGTTTGTAATAAAGCTTGGCATTTTCGTATGCTTTTCTCTCCAGCTTGATTTGTAGTTCATCTATTTGCTGATCTGCCTTTTCTGAATAATCTGAATAAGGATATTTGTTCAGAAATTGCTGCAATGAGGTCAATGCCTCATAAGTACTTGTTTGATCAAGGCTAGATGCCGGGGATTGCATATAGAGTGAATTAGCATGCTGATAATCGGATTCCAACACGTAAGCACTTCTTCCATATACTTGAGAAAATGTTTTGAAATGATGTGCGCTTAGTATGTATTGACCTTGATAAAAATAGGTATAAGCGTAATAAAAATTGGCAAGCTCTGCCTCTTCTGTGCCTCGGATAATAGGTAAGATTTCCTCTAAAAGTATTCCAGATCTGTAGAAGTCTTTTTCCTCATAATATTTGAGTGCTGCCTCGTATTTGACTTTCCAGTCTCCACTTTTCTGAATTTTTCTGAATTTGCAACCTGTACCGGCGATTGCCAAAAGCAGGAAAAGGATACTTATCTGAAGGGAATTTTTGATCATCATTTTCAAATTGACGGCAAACTTAACCGTTTTGGATTCTAAACTGAAAGAGCTATCCAATCATTGTTCGTTGTTTTTTACTTTTTTAACATCCTTAACCACGTTTCCTTTTTTTATAGTGGATACAGGTTTTGATTCGCGATTAAAGGCGGGAGTACTGGATTTATCCATTTTCTTTAATGGCGATGTTGATGTTTTTTCTTCTTTAAAATTCAATTCTCTATTTATTTGAACAGGTGGAATGGAATCATATTTGAGTAATTCAGGGACTTCTATCGTCCTTGTGGTGTCTAAATAATGTGCCACATCAAAAAGACTTGGTTTTTCAGCAATCCTCCATTTAAATCCATCCAATCTCTGAATTTCATCCGTGAGTTCATGTGGTGGGATGAAATTGGCATCTGGATTTACATATACCTTAAAACGTACTAATTCATTATCCTCAAATTCGATACGCATGTGACTACAGAAAATCTTATTCATTCCCATCAGTACAGAATCTCCTTCTTCCAGACTGTAATAAAGCATCTCACCATTTCCGTTAACATTCAAATGGTCAATTTTATTGTCGATGAACGAAGAAATCATATTCCTCCCTTTGATCTGATTATAGTTGAGCAGTGTATCCTCTGAAGTCATGAATGCATTTGTTTTCACAAACATTTTATCTAGTTTTTCATTTTTAAGAGTCAACACAATGGTATCTCCTTCACTTTGACTTTTTGCGTTCCACATTACTGGATCATTGAAGAACATCAACAAGGAATCGTTTTTAAAATACGCCATTGAATCAGCGATCCCGGTTAAACCTTTCTTATACAGTTTCACATCATGGTAGGCAAGAATTCTTTTTAAGGAATCATAATCGCTCTCCATGGCTACCAGGGTATCAGCTGATAAATAAAGTGTGTCATTGTTAATTGGCTTTTTCATTACAGGCCTGCCACCATAAATTTTGCTTATTCCCAATTCTTTGTTGTAAAAACCCTCATCACCCACAATTATGATGCTGTCTTCCTTTGAGGTGAGTATTACATGACCAATGGCTTTGTAAAATTTACTGATATCGTCAAAAAACAGATCATCACCTTCCATGTAGTATTCTTTGGTTTCAATCTGCCCGCTCGCAAACTCCGATTGATCTATTTCTGTCCTAAACTCACCTTGCTGTGCGTGTAGTATCGTGCTGTCTTTTTTGATGATGGTGGTTGGGCCAAAGGTGTAAGCCACTTTCGTTTCAGTATTGTACCTCAATGTATCCGCTTCCAAATCAAAGTCGGGAGCATCTAGAAATACAGCTTTCCAAAACAGGGCATAATCCTCTTCAGAATAGAAGTAACCAATTTTACTTTTTAAAGTATTTGTTGCATCGACCAAACGTCCATTGTTGAAATAATGTGCAATCTTGTTATCCAGATCATAATCAAGAAAATTCGTGTAAAGCTTCTTTTCACCATTTTGATAAATCACATTTTCTCTCAACTTGGCGATACGTGTATCCCCATTGTAGATCAAAAAGTCTGAGGTGATAATGGTAGAATCATCCACGATTTTGATATGACCGAAAGCTTCCATTACGTTGGTTGTCTTGTAGAAATAGGAGCTATCGCAGTAAACCGTGGTGTTTTCCTGTTTAAATACGACATGATGTGTCAATTTTTGGACACGTTCACCATCTTTCAGAATGCGCTCACCTACATCTGCTTTGTATCGTATTTTATCTTCTTTTTCCTGAGAAAAAGAAAGATTTACACAAAATAAAACGGTCAAGAGGAATGTATAATATTGTAACTTAAACATGCGAGCGCAAAACTAACAATATCAACGTTAGTTCCATCTGATTGATATGGTAGAGTCATTGTTAAAATTTATAACTGCTGAAAACCTCTTTACACATGAGGATAAAATCTTACTTGCTGTGAGTGGCGGTATAGATTCTATGGTGATGTCACAATTGTTTCTCAATGCCGGCATCACATTTTCAATAGCTCATGTCAACTATAATCTCCGTGGAGCTGACTCCATCAATGATAAGAAGTTTGTAACCCATTGGGCTGAGCAGCACGAAATCGGCATACACATCAGAGAAGTACAAGCCGTTGAATATGAATCACCCGAATCTATTCAGATGAAAGCCAGAACTATTAGGTATGAATTTTTTGAGGCTCTTATGAGCGAACATGGATTCACCAAGCTGGCCACCGCGCATCATTTGGACGATTCCTTTGAAACAGTATTGCTAAATCTGGTGAAGGGAACAGGTCCTCAAGGATTAAAGGGAATCCCAATCAAAAATGGAAATATTATCCGCCCAATGATGTTTGCGACTCGTGAGGAGATCATTGAATATGCTGCGACCTATGAAATAAAATGGAGAGAAGATATCTCTAATTCAAAGACAGAATATCAAAGAAATCTAATCAGAAAAGAGGTAACAGATGTTTTGAAAAGGATTAATCCTTCTCTTTCTGACACATTTAGAGATACTTCGATGAGACTTGATGCTGCTGCACAAATCATTTTGAATCAAAAAGTGCAGTTATTAAAAGAGCACCTTAAAGAAGTGGGGAGCACAAAAGAGCTAAGTACCCGATGGATTCAAGAAGACAAACCTAGCTTGTTGCTACTATCTGAAATCATGAACGAATATGGTTTCAATTTTAAGCAGAGTAAAGATTTATTCAAGTGTATTATTGACAGTCAAGTTGGTAAAATCTTCCATTCTAATGATTTTAGAATTAATGTAGATCGAAATAAATTGATCATATTGATTGCCAAAAAAACCTCATTTGAGGAAATAGAATTAAGTGAAAACGAACAAAATATCTCTATAGGCGAAGCAAATTTAAACTTTGATTTTTTGGATAGTGTCCCTGACATAGACCACAATCATGACGTGGCGCTATTGGATTATGACTTGATCAAATGGCCACTAAAGATTCGTGAATGGAATGAAGGAGATTACTTTATCCCTTTGGGAATGAAGGGAAAGAAAAGAATAAGTGATTTTCTTATAGACAGCAAAATTCCTTTAATGTTAAAATCGAAAGTGCTTATTTTGGAAAGTAATGCTGATATTGTGTGGGTAATTGGAAAAAGAATAAGTGATCTTTATAAGATTACAACAGAAACTAAAAGGGTACTAAAAATATCAATTCATCATGCTGAAGTATTTTAAAAAAACATATTCAGATAAGGAGATAGAACTTTTCGATTTCCAAAGGAAAAATCCACTCCTGGAAACACTGACTGATGATGAATTATCAAAGTTTCAAGCCTACATATATACACGAACATACAAAGAAAATGAAGTTGTATTCTTTACAGGAGATCCGAGCCATGCCCTTTATATTGTAAGGAAAGGAGTAGTGTCGCTCAATCTAGAGATCAAAGGTGAGTTTGAAAAGTTAATGATACTTCGAAACGGGGGTGTTTTTGGTGATAATTCAATTCTTGAAAAAACCAAACGCATTTATACGGCTATTGTATTGACTGATGGCGCTGAACTGATGGTGATACCAAAAGTGAATCTTGTGGAAATTATGGAACATAATCAAACGATAAAAGCCAAAATGATGTACTCTTTTGCGAAAATGTACAACAATTATACAATTAAGCTTTTCGAGACATACAAGAGTAGTAGAGGATTTTTTGATCTGAATACTGTATATTCTTAAAATACTTACTAGTAGAAAACTTTGCGTTTCTCTCACTGCATAGTAATTTAGCATCAGCTAATTAAAAATAATTTAATACTTCGATGGTGAATTTTTGCACTTTGTTTTTCAGGCTTAACCAGCCTTTGGGATATCGTTCATCTACCTCACCTTCTAAACCCTAAAAAAAATGAAAGTTACTGTCGTTGGTGCTGGTGCCGTAGGAGCAACCTGTGCCGAAAATATTGCTAGAAAACAATTAGTAGAAGAGTTAGTATTGTTGGATATCAAAGAAGGACTTGCTGAAGGTAAGGCCATGGATATGATGCAAATGGCGACTTTGAATGGATTTGAAACCAAAATCGTAGGTTCTACTAATGACTATAGTAAGACTGCAGGTTCCAAAGTAGTTGTGATTACATCTGGAATACCACGAAAACCAGGAATGACTCGTGAAGATTTGATTGGAACCAATGCAGGTATTGTCAAAACAGTAACGGACAACATTCTAAAATACTCTCCTGATGCTATTCTTATCATAATTAGTAATCCGATGGACACAATGACCTATTTGTCAGTAAAGGCAAGTGGTATACCAAAAGAGCGAATCATCGGGATGGGTGGTCTTTTAGATAGTAGCAGATTTAAATTCAGATTGAGTGAGGCCATCGGCTGTTCACCAAATGATCTTCAAGGAGTAGTAATTGGCGGTCACGGTGATACTACCATGATCCCCCTTACAAGACATGCTACTTACAACAGTTCCCCAGTTTCCAATTTCTTATCCCCGGAAAGATTGGATCAGGTAGCTGCTGATACTATGGTTGGTGGTGCCACATTGACAAAGTTGATTGGAACGTCTGCATGGTACGCTCCTGGTGCTGCTGGTGCATTTTTAGTTGAGTGTATTGTTAGGGATCAGAAAAAATTATTTCCTTGCTGTGCTTATTTAGAAGGAGAATATGGGCAAAGTGATATTTGCATTGGAGTGCCGGTCATTATTGGTGCGAATGGTATAGAAAAGATTGTTGAGTATGATCTTAGCGATGAAGAAAAAGCAAAATTCGCAGCGAGTGCTGAGGCAGTCCGAAGCATGAACAATGTTCTCAAGGACATGAAACTGGTGTAATCAGAGAATAAAATAAATTTACAAAGAGGCTTGTAACTAGCCTCTTTTTTTTATCCAATAAACCTTTGAATATCCTGAAATAATTTTCTAATGACTATTAAAGCAGATCAACTGATAATTGACAGTGAATTGATCAGCCGCGACCTCAGCTGGCTTCAATTTAATTATCGTGTACTCGATCAATCTCAAAAAGAGGGAAGGGGCATTCTCGATAAGTTAAAATTTCTAGCTATCACCGCTTCTAATGCTGATGAGTTTTTCATGATAAGGGTAGGTAGTCTGTATAATTATTTGGACTATGGCAAGGATCGAATTGATTATTCAGGTTTAAGAGTCATTCCATTTAAAATGCGATTACTGGCTGGATTTCAAGAATTTGCAGCAAAACAAAGTAGTAATTTTATAGACAAACTCAAACCAGAATTCTCAAAAAATGGATTTTTGCTGCAGGATGTTGAGTCATTAGAAAGGCGTGAGAAAGAAAAGGTGGCTAATTACTTCAAAAAAATCATTTTCCCAATGCTTACCCCAATGGTGTATGATTCCTATCACACCTTTCCAGTACTTGTTAATAATGTGAGGATTTTTGGAGTAGTCACCACAACTGAGGATAAAAAGGATAAAAAGAAAATGTCTTTTATTCAGATTCCGCAAAATCTGCCAAGGTTTTTTGAATTTGATCGAAAGGGTAAAGTCATTTTTATTTCCATTGAGGAAATCATTCGTTACCATATTGGCGAATTGTTTAAAAATGTAAAGATCATATCGAATACATTGTTTAGAGTGACTCGAAATGGTGACTTCACTCTTGAAGAATCTGAAGATGATGAGACATCTTTCATAGAAGAAGTAAAGAAAAAGCTCAAAACCAGAAAAACTGGTAGAGTGGTTCGAATGGAGATAGAAGAAAACTATGACAAATGGTTACTTCGCCAATTAATGTCGAAATATGAAATAGAAAATGAAAACATCATTAAGGTGCCAGCTGGTGCATTATTGGATTATTCTGGACTATGGCAAATTGTTGGACATGAAGATTTAGCACACCTCAACCCGATTTCTCAAAATCCAGTACCGCCTTTAAGTATGGCCGAGTATGAACATCAGGATATGTTCAAAATTCTCAAAGACCGGGATTTGTTATTACATCATCCATACAATACCATCAGTCCGCTTTTAGATCTATTGGATCAGGCAGCAGAAGACCCAAATGTGCTGTCCATCAAATTGACGATTTACCGTGTTGCTAAAAATTCACGAGTTGTAAATGCACTGTTAAATGCCGCTGAGAATGGTAAACACGTATCTGTTTTATTTGAGGTAAAAGCAAGATTCGATGAGGAGAATAACCTTAAAGAAGCTCAGAAACTGCAACGTGCTGGTTGTTTCGTGATATATGGCGTAGGGTCATTAAAAACACATACAAAGTTATTGTTGATCGTGAGGAGGGAACGTGACAAAGTAACGAGATATGTGCACATGTCCAGTGGAAACTACAATGAGTCTACTTCCAGACTTTACACAGATATTGGCTTAATGAGTTCTGATGAAAGCTATGCCAATGATGTGCAGGAATTCTTCAATGTAATCACAGGGCATTCTGTGCCTGATGAATACAAATACCTGATCACTGCCCCGCGAGATATGCGTGACCGATTGATTAGTCTGATTAAAAATGAGGGAGAAAATGCCAAACAGGGATTACCTTCTGGTATTGTAATTAAAATAAATTCGCTACAGGATAAAGATACAATCGAGGCTCTTTATGCAGCCTCACAAGTGGGTGTTCCTATCAAATTAATCGTCAGAGGCATATGTTGTTTAAGACCAGGAAGAGTCAATCTGAGTGAAAATATTGAAGTTAAATCTGTTGTAGGTCACTATCTGGAGCATTCCAGAATATTTTATTTTCATAATAATAAAGTCCCATTAGTCTATTCAGGAAGTGCCGATTTAATGGTGAGAAGTTTTGATAGAAGACTTGAATCGCTCTTTTTAATAAAAGACGAATTTTTGAAACAGCAAGCAATAAATATCCTTGTTTACAATCTTCGGGACAATGTGAATAGCTATAAAATGAATGAAAATGGTTCATTTACCCCAATTGAATCTGAAGGCCAACAAGAATTTAATATTCACAAGGAATTCTATCGTGTTAAAAAGGAAAATGTATTAAAAGCTGCTTTATTTTAATTTTTAGGATCAAATCCTTAATTCAGAATACAATATGGTACTATATATCCTGAACTCACGGCTACTAAGTTTAAACCAATGAATTTCGACACCAGCTTATTGTATGGTATTATATTTTTAGTAATCATTCCACTTTTTTTCTGGTCACGGGTTAAATATGTCAACAAAAGGAGGGATTCTGTCAAATCAAAATGCACCAATTGTCAGCATGTTCAGAGACTTGATTCTATAGAAAACTACACCTGCAGCAATTGCGGGACTGCTATTGTATATGTCAATGAACTTGGTGTTCGTAATAATTTTGATACCTACGATTGTGCCTTATGTGGCAATACAAACCAGAATGGTATTGTCAATTGCACTATCTGTGGCAAAGAAAAGGAAGAATGATTATTATTTAAATTTTGCCTGATAATCTGCCATGGCTTTTTCAACTATTTCTACAGCAACTTTTCTGCTTTGAAAATCTTCGATGACAACCGTTTTGTTTTCCAATTTTTTATAATCTTCGAAAAAATTTCGAAGTTCATTAACAAAATGAGGACCTAAGTCTGCGATATCTTGAATGTGATTGACACTCATGTCACCAATTGCAACAGCAATGATTTTATCATCTTTTTCACCCTGATCCAGCATTTGCATGGCTCCAATAACTCTCGCAGGAACTATGCACAATGGATCGACCACTATTTGTGTGAGTATGAGTATATCCAATGGATCGTCATCGTCGCAATAAGTACGTGGAATAAAACCATAATTGGCAGGATAATGCATGGACGAATAAATAACGCGATCCAGAATGAGCATTCCAGACTCTTTATCCAATTCGTATTTAGCTCTTGAATACTTAGGTATTTCGATAATACCATTCACTTCTTGAGGGGCATTAGCACCTATTCTTACGTTGTGCCAAGGGTTCATCATGCTCATCTTCTTTTTGGTTGTAAACTAATAAAATCTTTCAGTGGACTGAAATTTTGGAATAAATTTATACGTTCGGTTACAGTACTTTTTTCAAGGCTAAACTGATTTCGTTCAGTTGTGCTACTCCTGTTTTTCTCCAGGCGATTTTTCCGTTTTTAAACAAGATAATTGTAGGGATACTTCGTATGCCGTATTTGGTAGCTGCTTTCTGATTTTTGTCAACATCTACTTTGAGTATATGGACTTTATCGCCAAACTGAGTTTTCACACTTTCTAGAATTGGTGGCATCATTTTGCACGGCCCACACCAATCCGCATAAAAGTCAACTAAGGTCGGTCTGTTTTGATTGATAAGTTCATGGAAATTGGCCATTTTTCTTTGGAATATTTTAAGAAAGAATCTCCCAATCAAGCAAATAAGATGCTGTTGTATCCCCCTCTGGTTTCATTGTTGCATGAAACCTCCCATAAGTTTCCTTGCCAAGGGTAAGTTTGAAACTTCCCAGCAGGTCATTCTTACTTAATAAATCGTAATCCCACAATTCAATGATAATTGGTTCTTCCGGGTTGTCATGCCTGAGAGTCAACCCAATATCATTTATATCACCAGAGTTAATGGACTTAAAAAAGCCCAATGGCCATATTTTATTGTCTTTATACTTCAAGAATACTTCATCGGCATCTATTTCATCATTTAAAAAGCAATGCAACTTATGTAGTTTTATATTTGACATTGGTGGGTTGGTTAATGTTGATTTGAACTTCTGAAATTATACAATTTTGAATAGAATATGCAATGGTAAGCTCCAAATCACTAAAACTTGCCAGATTTTATAATGGTTAATTCTTCGGTGGGCAAGTCGTATTCATATACCCAGCAATCTAAAATTGAATGGTTGATTGACACAGCTCTTTTTCTCCTGATGTATTCATGAGGCCCATTATACAAGGGGAGTGCGCATTCATATTGATCCATTTCATATAATAACTCTGTATTTTCTACCTCATAGACATCACCTATAATTGTAGTTTCAGCATTTGAATTAAATATAAAGCCTGGGTAATGTGCAACCATGTATAAATGTCCTGTGATAAATCCTTCGCCTATATATTTGACTGCCATTTTTGGCACCTTGTATTTTGGATTGCTTGCATATTCTTTTTTGAGCAATCCATAAGCGAATAAGTATTCCTTCATTTTTTTGCCTTACAAGTCGCCAAATCCTTTTTAGTATTTTCAGATTCTAATTTCATTTTTTGTACCTTATTTTCTGCAATTATAGCCATTGCAGTAAGTTCTACAACAATTTCAGAACGACGCTCCGCTTCATTTTTTTTTGCATTTCAGCCTCTTGTGTTACAAGTTCAGCTATTGTTAAATTTTCTTCTGCTTAACCTTTTTGAAGTTGTCCGTAGGCAGTCAATAAAATAATAATCAAAATGTAAATGAGATTTGAGAGGTAATTCATAATGATGTTTTTTATCAATGATAGTTAAAAAACCATAAAACTGAAAGCAGTTCGGTTATTTGGAACATTGAATATCTTTCCTTTACTCATTAAATTCAATAAGGATTAAAGTCGATATGCATATATTTGAAATTTGAGTTTTGAATCTAATTTATGTCTAAGAAAATTGCAATTGGTATAGATATCGGCGGGACACTTACAAAAGTGGGCTTGGTAGATGAAGTGGGTGAATTATTTGAGAAATCAGATTTTAGCACCGGTAAACACAAGGAATTTTCCACCTATTTGGATGAGTTGATGAACGTAGTGGATCGTTTAACTGCTAAAATCTCATTCGATCATGAAATAATTGGTATGGGCGTGGGAGCTCCCAACGCGAACTTCTTTAGAGGCACTATCGAATATGCACCCAACTTGCCTTGGAAGGGAATTGTACCTTTTGCTGATGAACTAAAGAAGCGTTGCGATGGGCCTATCTTTTTAACCAATGATGCAAATGCAGCGGCCATTGGAGAAATGAAATTTGGTGATGCCAAGGATATGAAGGATTTCATGGTAATTACTCTAGGTACTGGTTTAGGAAGCGGGATTGTTTGTAATGGCAAATTAGTTTATGGGTATGATTCGCAAGCTGGAGAGCTCGGTCATGTGGTGATTGATAGAAATGGACGGTGGACAGGATTAAATAGAAGGGGAGGCTTGGAAGCATATGTATCATCAACAGGTCTGAAAAGAACCGTGTTTTTTCTCCTTTGTGATTCTATGGCTGAAAGTGTGCTCAGAGATTATTCTTATCATGATTTGCATGGTGAAATAATCACTAAAGCAGCCGAAGCAGGTGATCCAATTGCCATTGAAGCTTTCGAAATGACCGGTAGAATTCTGGGGGAACAGTTGGCCAATTTTGCAACTTTTTCACATCCTGAAGCCTATTTTTTGTTAGGCGGACTTGCGAAAGCCGGAAAGTGGATTTTTGATCCGGCGAGGAAACACATGGAAGAGAATCTGTTGCCTGTCTATCAGGGTAAAGTAAAATTGCTCCCGTCTGGCATGATGAATAAAAATGCCGCAATTCTTGGTGCTGGTGCTCTGGTATGGGGCAGTTAATGTGTTAAAAACAGAAATTGAATTTTGTTATTGAATAACATTTTCCAAAAGTAAACGTGTTAATCGTATTATTTGAAGCACATTTTTGTTAATGTCAAAATCATAATTATAGAAAAATGAAGAAAGTACTGTGGTTTTTGGGGATACTTATAATTTCATTCACACTTAAGGCAAATGAGAGTTACGTTGGTTGGGTACAGTCTGATGATTCCTTACAGGTTTTAAAACCAAAATTGGAGCATCCTATTGAAACTAGTGTCATTATTAGTCTACTCAATAATTATCATTATAGAAAAACGCTTATCAACGATTCCCTGTCGTCTGTAGTTTTTGATTCTTATTTTAAATCTCTTGACCCTAATAAGTCATATTTTTTGTCCAACGATTTGGCGTATTTCGAAAAATACAGAAATCAACTTGATGACGATTTGCTTGATGGGAACTTGGATTTTGGATTTCAGGTATTTACACTGTATCGGGATAGAGCACTCGAGAGAATCAACTATGTCTATGCATTGCTTAAAACAGAAATGGATTATTCCACCGACGAATACCTTGAAAACGACCGATCCGAGAACCCTTATGCTGCTAGTCGTGATGAATTGAATGAAATATGGCGAAAAGTCATAAAGAATCAAACCTTGAGTTACAAGTTGGCTGGTAAGGAGTGGAGTGATATTTCATCGTCGTTGACCAAGCGATACAATAGGATCGAGAAGGCATTAAGACAATATAACAGTGAGGATGTCTATCAATCTTACATTAATGCTTTTACCAGCTCGTACGACCCGCATACGGATTTTTTCTCACCCATGGATAGAGATAATTTCAAAATTGAAATGTCCAAGTCATTGGAAGGAATCGGAGCTAGATTGACACAGCAGTTGGACTATACGGTCATTGCAGATGTTATTCCCGGTGGGCCAGCTTATAAAAGCAAATATTTGCAGAAGGACGATAAGATTATAGGTGTAGCGCAGGGAGAAGGTGGAGATTATGAAGATGTTATTGGTTGGAGACTTGATGATGTAGTGCAAAAAATACGTGGACCAAAGGGTTCAATTGTAAGGTTGCAAATATTAAAAGCAAATCGAGATTTTGGCTCATTGCCTGATACCATCCGATTAATTCGTGATAAAATAAAACTTGAAGAATCATCCGCAAAAGCGGAAATACTTCCAATTACGGAAGGGAATAAAACCTATAATCTAGGGGTAATCACTCTGCCAAGTTTTTATATTGACTTTGAAGAAAGAAGCAGTGGCGCTGAAGATTATAAGAGCACTACTCGAGATGTCAAAAACCTGATCGTAGACTTAAAATCGAAAGGAATTGATGGGTTAATGATTGATTTGAGATATAACGGAGGGGGTTCGTTGGATGAGGCAATTTCGCTTACTGGGTTGTTTATACCGGATGGTCCCGTAGTTCAGGTAAGAAATCCAATCAATATGATAGATGTTCAAGAAGATACGGACGATGGAGAGGTTTTTTATGATGGACCACTGGCTGTCCTAGTAAACCGTTACAGTGCCTCTGCCTCTGAGATATTTGCTGGCGCTATACAAGATTATCGACGGGGCATCATCGTTGGGGAGAATTCTTTCGGTAAAGGCACTGTTCAAAATCTCATTGGTTTGGAGCGCAATGTCGCAAATGAAATCAATAGAGAGATTCGTAAGAAGGGTATGACTGAAGATGAAGTGGCAATGATGGTGGCCATGAGAAGTGATATTCTTTCTGGTGAATTTGCAGTAGGTCAGCTCAAACTCACTTTAGCTAAATTCTATAGAGTTACCGGTAGTAGTACCCAAAAGATGGGAGTAGCACCTGATATTGAATTCCCATCACCTTATAAAATAGAAGATGTAGGTGAAGCCAGTAGACCCAATGCACTTCCTTGGGATGAAATAGAAAGCTCCAAATTCACTCGAACCAATCAAATCTCAGAAGAACTTATTGGTAAGCTCAATAAACTTTACATGAAGCATTTGGAAGAAGATGAAGTTTTGAAAGATTTAGTCGAAGACGTTGATAAAGCAAAAAAATCACTAGAACAAAAATCGATTTCATTGAATTATGAAGAACGAAAATCAGAAAATCAAATAGATGATATGGCTACCACAATCAATTCTGATGAAGTTTCCACGGAAGAAGAAGATACAACGAAACTTTCTGATGATCCTTACCTCAAAGAGGGACTAAGACTGCTTGCTGAACTTACCAAAAAAGGTGTTGGCTAATTCAAAATAACATTCCCGTTCATTGGGCTGTTGTACCTCCCATGGAAAATGAGGTTTGATATTTATAAGCATGTAAGAAATTCGAGTAATTTGAGAATAAAAGATGGTGACTTCAAAGTCACCTTTTTTGTTTTCATTCGTCTTAATTTTTTTCATTAGCTTTCTGTATTGTTCAAAAAAACCAACCCATGTCAAAACCTTATATTTCACCTGAAACCAAGCTTAACGAACTAACATTTAGATCGATCATTCTCGGTGCATTATTGTCCGTAATTTTAGGTGCAGCAAATGCCTATTTTGGTCTATTCTCTGGCTTAACTGTTTCGGCATCTATACCTGCAGCTGTCATATCTATGGCGATTTTAAAAGCCTTTAAGAACTCGAATATTCTCGAGAATAATATGGTGCAAACGGCAGCATCCGCAGGCGAGTCATTGGCTGCTGGGGTCATTTTCACGATTCCAGCTTTGGTAATCATGGGTTATTGGGAAGAATTTAATTATTGGGAAACGACACTCATTGCAATTAGTGGTGGCGTACTGGGTGTGCTTTTCACAATCCCATTGAGAAAAGCATTGATAGTTAAAGAGAAACTCATGTTCCCAGAAGGTGTTGCAACTGCTGAAGTATTAAAAACGGGAGAAACAGGAGGAAGATCAGTCAAATTTTTAGTTTTTGGAAGTTTGATTGGTGCGGTTTTCAAGTTTGGAAATGAAGCCATGAATTTATGGCATGGGATTTTCGAAAAGGCAGTCATTATTAATCAAAAGGCATACTTATACTTCAGTTTAAATCTTTCCCCGGCCCTTGTGGCGGTAGGATATATCGTAGGGTTAAATATTGCAACTTTGGTTTTTATGGGGGGTGTCATCACCTGGTGGTTTGGGATTCCCATATATGTTTGGATGAATGGATTTGATGCTGTCGCGGCAGAATTGGTTGCTGCAGGAAAGTTTGACAGTATCAGCCAAATATCACCTGAAGCACTTGGGGGAGCCCTTTGGAGTGTTAAAATGAGATATCTGGGTGTTGGCTCAATGATTATCGGTGGTTTATGGGCCTTGATTAATTTGAGGTCTGCGCTTGGTACTGCTTATCGAGAAGGGGTAAAGGCTTTCAAAGAAGGTTCTTCCAAAGTGTCCGAAACTTTAAGAACGGAAATCGATACACCCATGTCATGGGTGTTGATAGGAATAGGAGTGATGGTAGTTCCAATATTCTTCATCTATCTCACCATCATTCAGAATGTTGCAGTAACATTAATGATGTCCGTGATGATGGTAGTGGCAGGATTTTTATTTTCGGCAGTTGCGGGATATATGGCCGGTTTGGTAGGAAGTTCCAATAACCCCATCTCCGGAGTTACGATTGCTACCATCCTTACTACAGCAATCATGTTACTATTGATAATGGGTAATTCTGACCCTGGTAGAGGTGCCGCAGGAGCCATTTTAGTAGGTGCAGTGGTTTGCTGTGCTGCAGCTATTGCCGGTGACAATATGCAAGACTTAAAAGCAGGTCACATATTAGGAGCAACTCCAAAAAATCAGCAAATCATGCAAATGGTAGGTGTAGTTGCGGGTGCTTTGTTGATAGCTCCAGTTTTAAATCTACTATTAGCATCCAAAGGAATGGGGAGTCCGACTCTTGAGCATCCTGATCCTCTTAGCGCACCTCAGGCTACTTTAATGATGAGTGTTGCATCTGGTATTTTTGGAGGCGAATTGCCTTGGAACATTATATTGATAGGAGCTGCCATTGGAGTTGTTATTATTATTTCAGACTTATATCTTAAAAAAATAGATTCTAGTTTCAGAATGCCTGTTTTGGCCGTCGCTGTTGGATTGTATTTGCCATTTGAACTTGATTCATCCATTTTTATAGGTGGCGTGATTGCGTGGATGCTCCATAGGAATTTTAATAAGAATAATATTTCCGAACTGATTAGAGATAAAGCTTCTAATGCCGGACTTTTAGTGGCGTCTGGATTGATTACAGGTGAGGCGTTGATGGGGATATTAATCGCGCTTTTGGTCACATTAGGTTTGGATATTTCTATTTCTGATTTACCCTTAGGTGGCAGTTGGTTAGGTGTTGCGCTGCTCGGATTTATACTTTACTATTTGTACACCACAGTTGTTTCTGTAAGTAAACGTAAGGACTAATTTTATATGTCTGAACGTCAGGAGTTTAGCAACAGGTGGGGGATTATTCTGGCTTCACTGGGAATGGCTATTGGTGCGGGAAATCTATGGAGGTTTCCTAGACTCGCTGGTCAATATGGTGGTGCATTTATCCTGCTTTGGATCCTTTTTCTATTGGTCTGGTCTATTCCATTGCTTCTTGCAGAATTTTCAATAGGTAAAAAATACAAGAGTGGTGTTATCGGTTCATTCGGCAAATTGGCTGGTGAAAAATATACATGGCTAGGATTCTTCATTACGGTCTGCACCCTTGGAATTGCTTTTTATTATTCAGTGGTTACGGCTTGGTCTATTGAATATCTTGGACTGGCTTTGATTGATTTATATCAAAATCTGATTCAAGGCGTATCTCTTCAAAGTACTTTAGACACCAATCCAAATTATCTGAATGAACAGTGGGATTCCCTGTCAAATGGTAACATAAAAACGGTTATCATATATATTCTGGTCATATTAGCCGGACTTTTCGTGGTGAGCAAGAGCATTAAGAATGGTCTCGAAAAAGCAAATAAAATATTAATCCCCAGTCTATTTGTATTGTTGGTAATAGTTGCCCTAGCAGCTCTAACAATGGAAAATGGCTGGAAAGGATTGGAATACATGTATGCCATTGATCCTAATCATTTTCGCAACCCTACTATCTGGATAGAGGCGCTCTCGCAATCTGCCTGGTCCACAGGAGCTGGCTGGGGTTTGATGATGACTATTTCGTCTTATACAAGATCAAAGGAAGATGTTACCTTAAACACTTTTATTGGTGCGTTTGGAAATAATACCGCTTCGTTGTTCGCAGGAATGGCTATTTTACCAGCGGTATTTGCATTGGCGGCATCTGAGAATGAAGCGGTCGAATACCTTCAGACTGGAAGCCAAGCCCTTACATTTACTATTATCCCCAAACTATTTGCACAAATTCCAGGTGGATATTTCATGTCTGTCATCTTTTTTTTGGCGTTGACATTTGCTGCATTTAGTTCTTTTCTTCCTATGCTTCAGCTCTTTATAAGTAACGTTGTTAAAGCTGGTGTCACGGGAAGAAAAATGAGAATTATTCTTTTTGTGGTATTTGTTGCCTTTGGTTTCCCATCCGCATATTCTTTGGACTTTTTTTCCAATCAAGATTGGGTTTGGGGAATTGGATTGATTCTCAGTGGACTCTTCATTGCTTTTGCAACCGTTCGATATGGAGCTATCAAATTCAAAAAGGAATTTATTGATGAAGATTCGGATTTTAAAGTGCCAGATGCCTATTTTAAATATAGTCTTATTGTCAACCTTTTTACCGGAGTTATTCTGATCTACTGGTGGATGTCGCAAGGATACAGTCAAAATCCGTGGTTTGATGAGAATGGTTATTGGAATGTTATTGACGTTTACAGCAATGCCTCAATCCTTACGCAATGGGGTACTGTGTTGATAGTTGGGCTGATAATTAATAAATTTCTTTATAGAGTATTTTGTAAATAATAGGCATATGAGCATTACTTCAATTGTAAGCATGGTAATCAATCTAACCTTAATTTTCGGGGGCTTTGTATACTTCTTATTTTTGGCCATCCGAAAGGAAAGATCAAATCACATAAAATAAAAAATATGGAAAAAATAGACTCGCTCAATCAGGTAGCTGCTTTTCACCGAACTTTTGAACATCCTATCATTTCAAGACCTGAAATTCCAAGTGATGCAAGATGTAAACTGAGGGTTTCTCTGATTGCCGAAGAGCTTAAAGAACTTGAGGAGGCTATCAAAGACAATGACTTGGTAGAAATAGCCGATGCGCTTTGTGATATTCAATATGTGTTGTCAGGCGCTGTTTTAGAATTTGGCATGGGTGAAAAGTTTGTTGATCTTTTTAACGAAGTGCAACGATCCAACATGAGCAAAGCTTGTTTGACGGAGCAGGAAGCTCAACAAACTATTGACTATTATAAAAAGGAAAAAGGGACAGATGCTTATTACAAAGAGAAAGATGGGAAATATCTGGTATACAGAACTGATGATGACAAGACTCTGAAATCAATTAAGTATTCTCCTGCAAATTTGAAATCAATTCTTGAGCATTCATCTTAAAGCATTTCAAAAGGTTCTGCTGCGAGGCTTCCGATTAGAGAAGAGACGGTATTAAGAAACTATTAATATCAATGTAGAAAGAAGGACAGGGATTTAGTTGTGTTGACATTTGTTTTAAGTAAATCGATAGGGGAATTATCTTTTTGACACCCAAAAAAAGATAAAAGTATCGTATACACAAAACTTAAAAAGATCATCTGGATTATTTTCTTCGTTCTCATAAAATGCAAACGTTTACATTGATATAATTACAACAAAGTAAGTTGAGAATTATATTTTATTCAAAATAAACGCAATTTATCCTAAAAGAAAATACCCATTTTAGGGTATTTTTATATCAATCATCAAGACGAACCATGTAGACATATTTACCATCTTCATTATCTGAAGTGATAAGAATGCCATCATCAAGCATCCAATAGTCATTATCATCCGAAGAAAAGTGTTCAGTATCTTCTAT
>JBLICU010000036.1:0-31411 GCA_047632435.1 Cyclobacteriaceae bacterium | reverse complement strand
GGTTCATGCTCACTTTGAATTCCCAAGACAGCAATTCAACTTCCTGTTTCGTTGTTGATCCATTTCCAACTTTTTTTTAGAATCTTGATATCTAGGGTGGGTTCTCCTAATGCTTTTTTGAGTTCCTCATTTTCCTTTCTGAGCATCTCTAGTTCAGCTTTGAAATGTAGATCCCCATCGTTTTTAATACTAATTACCGCACCTTTTTTAGCATCTGATCACCATTTTCACCTGAGAGCTATCATTCCTAACACGGAAGCTGTCATTTTTAGATGGGCGTTTTGATGCTTTGATCGAGCGTTATGACTAGACAGTCGATCAACGTCCTTTGCATCACCCAAAACTAAGGTTCAAAAATACAGGCAAGGGTCACCCCACGCAACTGATTGTAGTTAATCGGTTGCATATGGAACCACCAACTGGTATATTAACATTTTTCAGGGTGGTGTTTATATCCGATTGTAATCGATTATAAACGGATATAATCAGATAGACTACTGAAAAATAGATAGTTAACGAATAAAAGCAATGAAAATACTAAATGGAAAATAACGCGCGCAGTGCATATTACATTAATGTTTTCTGTAAATATTCCTACTTCAAACAATTTATCAACATAGCCACTTTTCTCTCCGTTCTCTTTTTGCTGAACTGCCAAACTAGAGAACTGAAATCAACACTAGAAGAATCAGTAGAACAATCATTTTCATCGATTCTAGACTCAGCCAAATTTTCGGTTTTAGAATATGATTCAAGTTACTATTGGATCTCTTCCAAATTGAGTTAGGCGATCCTGACGCTCAAGTTGTAAACTTAGGTTACCCGATGAATTCTCAGAAAGATGATTTTGGTTTGATCCTACGAGGTGATAAAGGCTTTTTTTCAAGCAACAGAGATGGCGGTGTTGGAAGTGACGATATCTACCAGTTCCGGATATTCCAGTTCACCATTGAGCCGAAGCTTGTGGATGGTAGGAGTCTTGATCCGCTGACCGGAGACCTCAAGATTATTGACCTCACTAACAGTCTGATTGCATCTGTATCAGGTCAGCAGCCACATCTTTCAATGCGTTATAAGAGGTCGTGAATATGCTATCGTGGGTACTAGTGATGGCTATGTCAATAATACGGTCAACTTTAGCCGCACCACATTGCCGGAAGGTGAAGCATCATTCGTCGTAACTGTAACGATTTACAAACTTGAGAAGTAATGCTGTCATTGTTGTCAATAATGAGCAGGAGGATCAGCTATCTTTATGGTAATGAGGAATTGGTCGAATATGATGGGTCAAGTGATGAACTGAGAGAGTACCTGAAAGGTCAAAATGCCAAAATTGGAAATGTTGACACTATCCGGAATATCTATTATGATTTTGACAAGTCGAATATCCGAGAGGACGCAGCAAAAGAACTGGATCGTCTTGCAGACTTGTTATCGCAAAATAGAGAACTCAAAGTTAGTTTGTATGCCCAAACGGATAAACGGGGTTCAACTCCATACAATGATAAATTGGCAGATCGTCGTGTGGAATCAGCCCGTAAATACCTTCAACTTAAGGTCATAGCCTCTGAAAGGATTTCCATCGAAAGTTTTGGTAATAACATGTTGTACAAGGAATGTAAATCTGATCAAGACTGCAATGACCCAACGCATCAATCCAATAGGAGAACTGAGATTAGGTTGATATCTTATATAACAATGCTGCTGGTTTTTCAGGGCTAAGCGATGAAGAAATGAAAAAACATAAAAGCCCATAGTCGAGTAGACGGCCGTGAGCCATAAGCTCAAGGTGCGCCTCTCACACCACCTCCGCAAGTGCAGGGCAGGCCATGCGGGTTCGCGTATACGGCCCGGCGTGGAACGGGTTCGTTGAGCATACCAAAACCACTCTTTATACCAGCTTCGGCTTTTCAATAATTTTTTAACAAGGCTACCCCCGATAAATCGAGGCGCTCCTTATTAAATTTCTATCTACTCTACATTCGGTCCTTCATCAGTTTGTGAGACCTCTGCCTTTCTTTGACAGCTCCTTTCCTCTGACTACTATGACCCTGCCGGCAGACGTCTCTGTGACTTCTCAGTTTCCAACTCGTGGAATCCGAGATCTCCCTTGGTAAGATGAACGTCCTTGTGTCTATCGCTGCTGCATCTACTATTTTGATACGATCCTCTTTCGGGAACTGGGACTTCAGTATGATGTGCTACCTCATCGGATGAGGACGCCTAGTCCTAATAGCCTCTTATGCAATTTCTGTTCGTCAGTACAGCACGGGGACGCCTAGTCCTTGCCACTTGCTTTGCTTCAGGGCACGACCTCCGCGCATAAGGGACGGGGACGCCTAGTCTTTCACCCTCTGGAACGCCTGCCCTATGGAATAATTTGGTACCTTATATACCAGATGCCCATGCTGGGCACACACAGAAACTATCGGTTATGTGCCAAAATGTCTCTTTTCCAGCTTCGTCAGGACTTGCCCGCTCCAGTGCACCTTCTGAATCTTCATCGCTTTTGGATACTTCTGCAGTTCTGGCCATAGACTTTCAGGACACAGTGCCTTGTAGTTACCGTTGTGATTCTGGTGCACTCGCGCTATTTTAGTGCTATCTAACAACTGTGGGCATACAAACCGATAGTTAGGCATTACCCACTATTTTAGTGCATCACAATTCCTTATATGGTAAGCAACCTTTTCTTAAGTTTTTGCATCTGCTTTAAAAGATTTGTATATCACAAAAAATTAATATGTTAGAAAATCCAAAAGTTAATATTAAAATCAAACTGTCTGCTTTATGGACTGCTGCGACATTCTGTTATTTATATGGTGACTATTTCGAATTATATACTCCTGACAAAGTAGAAAGTTTAATAAGTGGAGAAAATGTATTAAGAAGTCCTATGATATTGTTTATCGCTTCTGTAGTAATGGCAATTCCACCTTTAATGATTGCTCTATCTGTACTTTTAAAACCGACAATTAATAGATGGTTCAATATTATTTTCGGAATGCTATTTACATTATTGATGGTATTGATAGCTATTGGTTCGCTTACTCCATGGTATACTTTTTATGTATTTTTAGCAATTTTAGAAGCGATACTGACATTTATGATTGTATGGAATGCTTGGAAATGGCCTGAGAAAATAGCAGACTTAAATTAAAACATATGACTCCAATAAATAAAACAGCAAGAACAGCCGGCCTACTTTATTTAATACTTATAATAGGTGGAATGATTAGCCTTGCATATGTTCCTTCCCAGTTAATAGTTCGGGAAAGTGCATCAAAAACATTTGAGAACATAACAAATTCTGAATTCTTGTTTCGATTAGGAATTGTTAGTGGTATTATCACTTTTCTGATTTACATATTTTTACCGTTGGCTTTGTACAAACTCTTACACGAAGTAAACAAAGCATATGCCAACCTTATGGTAATTTTTGTATTGGTCAGTGTGCCAATTTTTTTTGTAAATATCTTGAATAAATTTTCAGTTTTAACACTAATCAATAAGCCTGAATATTTAGAAAAAATTGGAGAAACCGAACTTCAAACCCAAGTAATGCTTCATATTGATAGTTATAACAACGGACTTGAAATCTCTCAAATATTCTGGGGACTTTGGCTATTTCCTTTTGGATATTTAGTTTATAAATCAGGTTTCCTACCAAAACTTCTAGGAATACTTTTAATGGCTGGTTGTTTTGGTTATTTGATAACATTTTTTGGGGGTTTCCTATATTCAGATTTTAATAAAACAATTATATCCGATATTGTAGGATATCCTGCACCTATTGGAGAAATCGGAATTTGTTTGTGGCTTTTAATAATGGGAACAAATAGTTTGAAAAGTAGAAAAACAATGGGTAGTCGAGTAGACGGCTCGGCTAGCTTTCACTAACCGAGTGCACCTCACACCACCAGATCCCTCCTTTGCCAGGACAGGCCATGCGGGTTCGCGTATACGGCCCGACGTGGAACGGGTTCGTTAAGCATACTTTGACTGCTCTTTACACCAGTTTAGCTTTTCATTACTTTTTGATAAGGCTAGCAAACTCGAAGTTTGAACCGCTTCGGCGGACCGCTCCTTATCGAATTTCAATCCACCTTACATCGGCCCTCAATTTTATTGGCGGTCGGAACCGGATTTTGCAGTCTGGCTTAATTCTGGACGCCCAGCATGGATCTCTCCAAACAAGCTTGTGCTTACGCCGAAGCTCAGCGCCCTCGCGGAGCTTCGGCGGAGCAAGGTCAGCGACACACGTACCACTTGCTTTGCGTCCAAGCACGACCCCAGCGCTTACGGGATCGTTCCACGCCGGTTTCACCCGGTGGAACACTCATTTTCATGAGCTATTCACCATTCAAGGCACACAAAGTGAAAAAGAAATAAGGATTAAGTGCAAAACCCAAAGTTCGTACCCATTGATATATGTTGAAAAGATGAAAGAGCAGTTTAATGGAAATTGCGAATTAAAAAGAATCAAAGACACCTCCTTACTTCCGCAGGAAGAGAAAAGTGAAGAAGTAGGAAAAAAAATAATCGATTGTTTAGAACAATATTATGTGTCACCCACAGCTTATAAAATTATTTGCGTGTGTTTATTTTATTTACCAAAATCCTCACGGATTATATATTCCGTTGTATTTACTAAAGTAAGTGTTTAACCGAGCGGCCAATCTTATTCCAAACATTATATTCCAAGTGCAATGCAAAAATTAATCATTCCCATTTTTGCGATTATTATTTCCTTTTCTCCAAATATGAAATCACCTCATTGTGGGAAGATAAGAGCGACTCCATCAGCTCAAGCAAATCCTCATAAGCTTTGGCTATCTTTTCAAGATCAATGGATCCTTTTGATTTTTTATAGAGATAAAAACTTTTGAAACCCTCCACAATCTTTTGCATGTCATTCGACTGTCCTAAAAATCGCTCTATTTTGTTGGAGTGATCTTCTAATTCCCCGATGATTAAGCATTTCATATCACCCACCACCTGATCAGTATTTTCCGGTTGTTCTATTAACTCATGCATAAATTCATTGGAAACCGTCAGGTCCTTCTCAGCGATATCGCTCAAGTCAATGTTAAAATATTTTACAATTTTTAATAGATTATTAATATTTGGTTCTGCTGTTCCTTTTTCATATGAGGCGATATTGCCCCTATTCAAGCCAATTTCCAAAGAAAAAAGCTCTTGACTCAATTTTTTCTGTGTCCGTAGGAATTTCAGATTTTTAGCAAACAGTTTATCCATTTTGTAAAAATATTTTACAAATATCTAAAAAATTAGTAGATTTGCTGCAATTCTGATTGAAAAAAACAGATTCTGTTACTACAGAACTTATCCTGATCTGTAAAAAATAATATCAATTTTAAATTCCCTCATCAGGCGATGATTATAGATATAATACTATTTGTCGTGTATATGATTTTGGTACTCCTTGTTGGAGTGTACTTTTTCACAAAAAACAAAACCCATGACGATTATTATGTAGCTGGACGAAATGTCGGCAGCTGGCACAACGGATTATCAGTAGTGGCCACAGATGTCGGGGGTGGTTTTTCAATTGGTCTGGGAGGACTTGGATTTACTATGGGTTTATCGGGTTCGTGGCTCCTATTCACCGGGCTCATTGGTGCGTGGATGGCTGCCGCCTGGGTGATCCCAAAGGTCTATTCCATGAAATCCTTCTCAAAAACAACCACGCTACCACAGGTTTTCGAATCTTATTATGGAAGAAACGTAGCAATACTTGCCGGAATCATAACTACCATCAGTTATCTGGGTTTTACCAGCTCACAAATTGTGGCAGGAGCAAAACTCGCCTCAGGCACATTCCCTGAAATTACTTTCATTCATGCGGTTTTGATTATGGGTTTTGTGGCCATCGGGTATACCATATTGGGTGGTTTGAAAGCCGTCATTTATACCGACACCTTTCAGTGGATCATTTTGATCGCAGGACTACTATTTGTGGGTGTGCCCTTCTCCTATCAGGCAGTAGGTGGCTGGGAAGCAATCAAAGGGACGATAAAACCGGACATGCTTTCACTGACCAACGTACATTGGAAGCAGCTATTCAATTGGGCCATCACCATTATTCCTATCTGGTTTGTTGGCATGACTCTTTATCAACGTATTTTTGCAAGTCGCAGCGAAAAAGAAGCACGCAAAGCCTGGTACATTGCCGGTCTTTTCGAATGGCCTGTAATGGCATTTCTGGGTGTAGGTCTAGGCCTTCTTGCCCGCGTGGCATTCGAACAGAATCTCTTTTCGGATTTCGGTTACCCCATAGGTTCTGAAATCGACCCTGAGATTGGATTACCCATTTTATTACGTTCAGTCTTACCGCATGGGTTTATGGGATTGGTACTTGCTTCTTATTTTTCAGCAGTAATGTCTACTGCGGATAGTTGCCTCATGGCGTGTTCAGGCTCCTTCTTGACGGACGTACTCCGCATGAAAACGAAGGGTGAAAGCATGCATAAAAGAGAGCTGAGAGCTTCGCAATACGTCACGCTGGGTGCGGGAATTATTTCCCTAATTATTGCATTGTTCCTTCAAAACGTATTAAGTGCCATGCTTTTCTCTTATGCCTTTATGGTATCAGGATTGCTCATACCAATACTTGGCGCCTTCTACTGGAAAGGCTCAACTGCCACAGGCGCGCTCACCGCCATGCTTGTTGGCGGCATATTAACCACCCTTTTGAGTGTCTATCAAGTCGCTCCATTGGGTCTTGATCCCAATTTTTATGGATTACTGGCCGCATTTACGAGCTTTATCGTGGTAAGCCATTTTTCCAAAACCAAACAACACAAAGTATGACAATCAAATATGAAAAATACAGTCCGGCAGATACAGTTGGACTCATGGAAAAAGAAAGCATCATCGGATTCCTTTTCAATCACCTGGAAGCATACGGGGATCCTAAAGCGGACATCACCAAATGTGTGGATTACGCACTGAACTCCGGTAATCACCCAGGAGGCGTCATTATTTCTGCATGGGCAGGAGAAGCGGTGATTGGTACGGTTGTCATCAACCGGACAGGCATGGGTGGATACATTCCTGAAAACATCCTGGTATATATCGCCACACATGCTGGCTACAGAGGTCAGGGAATTGGTAAAAAATTGATGGAAATGGCCTTGGAAGAAACAGATGGGGACATTGCACTACATGTAGAGCCAGAGAATCCGGCCCGGTTCCTTTATGAGAAATTGGGATTCACAAACAAATACCTGGAAATGCGATGGAAAAGACCTTCATAAATAAACTTGCGAAATTCAGGCGCGAATTGCACAGGAATCCGGAAGTTTCACAAAATGAATTTCAAACGAAAAAACGCATTCTATTTTTTCTTAAGGAAATAGGCGTTTCTGAAACTATCGAAGTAGGAAACACGGGATTGATATGCGTTTTTGATTCTGGAGTAGAGGGAAAAACAGTTCTCATCCGTGGCGATATAGATGCACTTCCTATTCAGGAAATCAATACTTTCGCACATCGATCTACAGTAGAGGGCGTTTCACACAAATGTGGTCACGACGGTCACGCCGCTATTCTTTGCGGCCTAGCTAAGAGGTTAATAAAAGAACCACTAAAATCAGGAAGAGCTTTGCTCTTGTTTCAACCGGCTGAAGAAAACGGTGAAGGAGCCAAGGCAGTTATACACGACCCCCATTTTGTTTTTAAGCCCGATTTCGTTTTTGCCCTGCACAATCTTCCCGGTTACCCACTTCATCAGGTAGTTTATAAAGAGGGTTCGTTTACTGCAGCTGCCAAGAGCATTATCCTCAAACTGGACGGGCGAACGTCTCATGCCGCCGAACCCGAATTAGGCATCAATCCAGCAGCAGGCATATCAAAATTGATTTCCATGTTTCAAGAGGTTTCCAATCCTGATTTGAGTACCTCCAATTTTGCGCTAGCCACTCCCATCCATATTCATATGGGCGAGTTGTCTTATGGCATTTCTGCCGGAAGTGCTGAAGTTCATTATACACTTAGGACCTGGAACAATGAGATGATGAATCAGTTTTCTGAGGTGATCTCTCGAAAGGCATTGGTCATTTGTGAAGAGGAGAAACTCAAGCTGACCATCGACTGGACTCAGGAATTCTCCGCCAATCAAAATCATACTGACACCACAGAATACATCGTTAAAGCCATAGAAGAAAATAAATTATCTGGTTCCGTTCGACCCTATCCTTTCAAATGGGGCGAAGATTTTGGGCTATTTACAGAGAAATATAAAGGAGCAATGTTCGGGATTGGGTCTGGAGAGCAATGCCCTGCCCTGCACAACCCGGATTATGATTTTCCTGACGCACTGCTAACCACCGGAATAAATATGTTTTACTCCATCCTAAAAAGTACGGTCAAATGAGTAGCGTAATAACACTGGACCGTGAAGCACTTGCGAACAATCTTCGTTTCCTGAAGAGCCTGTTCAATGAAGGTGTTCGTATTTCCTCCGTCGTAAAAGGCAATGCATATGGCCATGGCCTGAGTGCATATGTACCAATGGCCGAATCACTAGGGATCGATCATTTTTCTGTTTACAGCGCGGATGAGGCCAAAGAACTTTTTGACATTGTGAAAAATCCCACCACCGAAATAATGATCATGGGGCACGTGGATTACATCGATCTGGCCTGGGTGATAGACAACAACATTTCTTTTTTTGTTTTTGATTTTGACCGTCTAGATAGAGTGATCAAAATAGCTGAGGATCTCCACAAAAAAGCCTTTGTCCACATCGAGCTGGAAACCGGAATGAACAGAACCGGATTTACAGAAAATGATATGGATCAACTAGCGGAAATACTCCAATCTGCTAAGTCCTCCGTCGATTTCACAGGCCTATGCACCCATTTTGCGGGAGCAGAAAGCATTTCGAATTACGTGCGGGTTCAGAATCAAAAGGCCCGCTATAACGCCATGTCAAAGCAGTTGGAAAACCTGGGACTGACACCAAAAACGAAGCACACTTGCTGCTCAGCAGCTTCCATCCGGTTACCCGAAATGCATTTGGATTTGGTACGAATCGGGATTCTACAATATGGATTCTGGCCCAGCCTCGAAATTTTCATTGAATCCCTGAAAGGCAAAAAAATCATAAAAGACCCTTTGAAGCGAGTAATCAGCTGGCAGAGTAAAATCATGAGCATCAAGCACATTGAGATGGGTGAATTCATAGGCTATGGCACCACCTTTTTGGCACAAAAAGATATGACAATCGCAGTGATACCTGTGGGCTATTCACACGGTTTCAGTCGCTCGCTAAGCAATCATGGAAGGGTGTTGGTCCAGGGATTACGAACTTCTGTGATCGGAATTGTAAACATGAATTGCGCGACCATTGATATCACGGACATTGAAAATGTGAAAATCGACGATCCGGTAATCCTCATCGGTAAAGATGGCGAGAATGAAATTTCTGTTTCATCCTTCAGTGAAATGAGTGACCAACTGAACTATGAATTACTCACCAGATTACCAGCTAAAATCCCAAGAAAAGTAAAATAACATGGCGTATCTCAATCTATATACAGAAAAACTCAAAAAGAACTACACCTTCCTGAATGACATGTTTCATAATAATGGAATCGAATGGGCAATCGTGACGAAGATGCTTTGTGGAACGGAAAGCTATATCCAGGAGGTCATCAACCTTGGCATCAAAGAGGTGTGTGACTCGCGCATAAGCAATCTGCAAATTGTAAAAGCACAGAATCCAAAAATCCAAACGGTTTACATCAAGCCACCGGCCCAAGAGATCATAGAAGAATTGGTGAAGTATGCGGACGCCAGTTTCAACACCGAATTCCTAACATTAAAATGGATATCGGATGAAGCTGTGAAGCAGAAAAAAACACACAAAGTGATTATCATGATCGAATTGGGCGACTTGCGCGAAGGAATCATGGGCGACCATCTGATGGATTTTTACGAATCCATTTTTGAGCTTCCCAACATCAAAGTAACTGGGATTGGAGCTAATCTCAACTGCCTACATGGCGTGATGCCCTCAGCAGATAAATTGATCCAACTTTCGCTTTATAAGCAGCTCATCGAAATCAAATTCAAACAAAAAATTCCGTGGGTGACCGGCGGCACCAGTGTAGTTATTCCATTGATTCGCCGCGGGCAAATTCCGAAAGCAATCAATCATTTTCGAATTGGCGAATCACTTTTCTTTGGCCTTGACCTCTTTACAGGTGAGATCATAGACGGCATGCAAGGTGATGTGTTGAAACTCTATGCACAGATTATTGAAATTACCAAAAAACCCGTTGTGCCCATGGGCGATATGGACAAAAATCCTTCCGGTGAATCGTACGAAATCAATGAGGAGGATTATGGTAAAATGGCATTTCGAGCAATACTAGATATTGGACGACTTGATGTTTCTGAAGAATATCTCATCCCAGAAGACGAAAGCATTACCATGACAGGTGCCAGTTCTGATATGTTAGTGATTGATTTTGGCAAAAGCAAAAAGGAATATAAGGTAGGAGACCTGGTTTGTTTTAAACTAAAATACATGGGTGCTTTGAGTCTGCTCAACTCACATTACATCACTAAAAACATCGTGAAGTAAATCGAATTTAACAGTTAAAACATTTATCAATTATTGAGAATACAATGACAATAGTCATAAAATACGGCGGGAACGCGATGAAGGATGTAGGTGTACGCGATTCCATTTTGGATGAAATCGCTGGCATCTACAAAGCAGGTCATCAGATCGTTTTGGTTCATGGTGGTGGTCCATTTATCAATAAAATTTTAGATCAAAATAACGTACAGTCAGCATTCATCGGTGGGCATAGAAAAACCACAACTGAGGCTATCTCTCTCATTGAAATGGCATTGACAGGAGAAGTAAATCCAGCCCTGGTTCGTCAGCTTCAGGCACGCGGAATCAGCGCAGTTGGTCTCTCTGGTAAGGACGGCAATCTAGTCATCGCAAAAAAGAAATACCACATAGAAAATGGAAAAAAAGTAGATATCGGATGGGTAGGTGAAGTAGCCACTGTTCATCCAATACTCATTCAGCAATTACTTAAAGGGGGCTTTTTCCCAGTACTCACATGTATGGCGTCTGACTCCATAGGTAATGCCTACAACATCAATGGCGACTTATTTGCCGGGCACATAGCAGGTGCCATCAAGGCAGATCAATACATTGTGATGACAGATGTCGATGGACTCTATTTGGATAGGAACAAACCCGAAACTCTCATTGCTCGCCTCACCCTGCCGGAAGTTTCCAAAATGATGGGAACGGTGATTGCCGGTGGCATGATTCCCAAAATCGAATCTTGTATCACGGCCATCGCGACTGGTACGAAGGAAGTTCGAATCATTAACGGAACCAAACCGGGAATACTCACAAAAGTGATCTTAGGAAATGAAGAAATAGGAACACGAATTAGGAGCTAAAGCCATGACAAACAAGGAATTACACGATATAGATCAAACCCATTACCTGCCCACCTTTCGGCGCTATCCTATTGCCCTGGACAGAGGCGAAGGAAGTAGCGTATGGGACGTGGATGGCAAAGAATACATAGATGCGCTGGCCGGAATCGCTGTGAGCAACATCGGTCACGCTCACCCCAAACTAGTAGCGGCGATCGCCAATCAAGCGGCCAAACTCATTCACATTTCCAATTTTTATGTGAGTGAGCCACAAATGAGGTTGGTTAAAAAACTAGCTGAATTATCTGGTCTTGATCGCGTTTTTCTCGGAAACAGTGGCGCAGAAGCAGTGGAAGGAGCTATCAAAATAGCACGAAAATACGGACACATAAATGGACGGGGAAGCACCATCATCGCCATGAAAAATGCCTTTCACGGACGTACATTGGCCACTGTGGCTGCTACGGGAAAAGAAGCCATGATGATCGGTTTCGCACCAATACCCGAAGGCTTTACACACGTTCCATTCAACGACATTGCAGCACTCAAAAGCGCCATTACCACAGACATAGCTGGAATTATGCTGGAACCGATTCAAGGGGAAGGCGGAGTAAACCCAGCCAATACCGAGTATTTGAATCATGTAAGAGCACTGTGCGACGAACACAACATTGCCTTGATTTTTGATGAAATACAATGCGGCATGGGCCGAACAGGGAAGATGTTTGCATTTGAGCATTATGGCATCAAACCAGATATCATGACGTTGGCCAAAGGTCTTGGTGGCGGTGTACCGATCGGAGCAGTTTTAGCTCGCGAAAAAGTCGCGCAGGCCATCGATTGGGGAGATCATGGAACCACGTTTGGCGGAAATCCGCTTGCCTCTGCGGCAGCACTGGCGGTGCTTGATGTGATCGAATCAGAAGATCTTTTGACGCAAGCCAAAGTAAAAGGACAATGGCTCATGAGCAAACTTAATGATCTTAAATCCGAATATCCCGAAATAGAAGAAGTACGTGGAATGGGGCTGATGATCGGTGTTCAGCTATCTATTGATCCCAAGGTAGTTGTTGCTACGATGATGGGCAAAGGTGTTTTGGCAAATGCCACAGCCGGGAATGTGGTGCGTTTGGTTCCGCCGCTCAACATACCAAAAATACAGCTGGAACAGGTTCTAGAGATCTTTTTAGCTTCCATCAAAGAAAACAGAACAGCATGAAAAAAATAGGAATAGTAGGCGCGACGGGATACACAGGTTCGGAGTTGGTGAGGCTACTCATTCACCATCCCGAAGTGAAGATTGAAATCATTACGTCTGAAAACCGAAAAGGCGAAAAGTTTAGTGACGTGCATCCACAATTCGCTGGCATCTGCGATACGGTGTTGCAAAGCATTACGGATTTGGATCAATACAATCTTGATGTGGTTTTTTTAGCACTCCCTCATGGCGTGTCCATGGATTTTGTTTCCAAAAATCACAACAAACCCTTTGCCATCATTGACCTCTCCGGTGATTTTCGACTTTCGTCAAAAGACGATTACGAAAGCTGGTATAAAATGGATCATTGCTTTCCCGAAGGAATAAAAGAGGCGGTGTACGGCCTCCCGGAATTGTATCGTGAACAAATCAAAAACAAAAAACTAATTGCGAATCCGGGCTGCTTCCCTACTGCCTCCATCCTCCCTATTGCTCCATTGGTTCTGGAAGGGTTGATTCACACAGACAACATCATCATCGACGCAAAAACCGGGGTAACCGGAGCGGGCATCAAGGCCAGTGCAGTCACACACTTTCCAAACGCCAACGATAATTTTAAAGCTTATGGTGTGAGCACACATCGACATTCGATTGAGATTCAGGAGAAACTAGGTCAGCAAGGAGCGGAAAAAACTTCCGTGCTTTTCACTCCGCATTTACTACCTATCGATCGGGGCATTCTTTCTTCGGGTTATTTGAAACCAAAAATCGAAATTACACAAGCGAAAATTGATCAGGCTTTCGAAAAGCATTACGCTAAGGAGCCATTCATTCGCATGCGTGGCACACCTCCGAATCTGAAGCAGGTTCGCGGCACAAATTATTGCGACATCTATGCCAAATACGACGAGCGAACCAATACCATCATTACGATAGGAGCCATCGACAACCTGGTGAAAGGTGCTGCTGGTCAGGCCATTCAAAACATGAATATTATCATGGGATTTGATGAGACCACAGGTCTTCGTCAGGTACCATTGCAACCCTAACAGACAATAAAATGCTACAAAATATAACAAGCGTAAGAGGAATTAAATGCTGGGGCGCACACACGGGAGTAAAATCCATGCGTCGAGATCTGGCCATTTTTTTTTCAGAAAAACCGGCTAAAGTTTCTGCCACGTTTACACAAAATCAGGTGGTGGCTGAGCCCATAAAGATTACCAGAGAAAACCTGAAATCAAGCGGCAACACTGCACAAGCGTTAATAGTGAATTCTGGAAACGCCAACGCCATGACTGGCGAGCAAGGCAAAAGAGGAGCCGAAGCAATGGTAGAAACAGCTGCCAGCGAATTTGGCATTGCCCTGGATCAGGTAATGATCGCCTCCACGGGCATCATCGGCCAGGAGTTTCCCACCATAGCAATTGTGGAAGGCATACGTGAAAACGTGAAGAAAATATCGAACAATTCGCGCGCGGGTTCCTTCGCCGCAAATGCCATCCTCACCACCGACACATTTGCCAAAGAAGGCTTTGTGGAATTTGAAGTAGACGGGATCATGGTCAGTATTGCCGGAATAGCAAAAGGTTCGGGCATGATCCACCCCAACATGGCCACCATGCTTGCCTTCACTTTTACAGACCTGAACATTACTCAGGAGTTGCTGGACAAAGCGTTTAAGGAAACCGTCGACCTATCCTTCAACATGATCACCGTGGATGGAGACACCTCCACCAACGACATGGCCTCCATCATGGCCAATGGCATGGCCGAAAACACGCTGATCGAAGATGAAAACGATCCGAATTACCTGCTATTTAAAAGCAAACTAATGGAGCTGATGGTCCACCTTGCTAAACTCATTGTATCAGATGGTGAAGGTGCTTCCAAATTCATAGAATATCGGGTGACCAAGGCTGAAAGCCAAAAAGGCGCAAGACAAATGATCCGGGTAGTGTCCGACTCGTCACTTGTGAAAACAGCCATGTTTGGTCGTGATCCAAATTGGGGACGCATACTGGCCGCCATGGGTCGCTCGGGAGTCATTTTCAATCCCGACAAAGTGGATCTTTTTCTTGGCAATGAAAGCCAGATGGCGCAGCTGCTCGATCAGGGCACACCCGTGGAACAGGACGTAAACTACCTCAAGCGGTTGCTCAAAAAATCTGATCTGAAGATCGAAATCTGCCTTAATACTGGCGAAGAAGAAGCCATGGGCTGGGGTACAGATTTGACCACAGATTATGTCATGTTCAATTCGGTTTATACCACATAGTAATCACCTTCATCCTGGAATTGGGCCACACAGGTTGGGCCTCACACATAAAGTGAAGTATCCCGTAAAAAAAAAACTGAAAAAGGCTGAGCGAAGATTTCGTTCGGCCTTTTTTTTGAGAATGACTTGTCCTGAAATAAGTTGACATATATTCAACTTATTATGACAAAACATTCGGAATCAAGTAAAAGCGCTAACATCGCGATTACAACCTGAGCTTAAAACCGGCTGTTATATCTCTCGTAGAAGCCGGCAAAATGACTTTCAAGAAAGCCCAAAAGGTTTATTGTATTAACGGCAGGAACACTGTGTTGGCCTGGTTGCGAAAACATGGTAGATTAGACTGGAATAAACCACACTTTAGATTATGCGAGCCTCATTTTACAATTACCCTCATGGCGAACTTCCAAGGGTTTATATATTTGTCACCATCTCCGAAGTTAAATTAGTCGAAATTTGTTTACAGAAATAAATCCTAAACTACCCATGCGTAATAAATCCTCGACAAGAGAATTCTACATAAGCCAGCTAGGCTTTGAGGTATTTGGAAGTACCGATTTTGAGGGCTACTTGATGATGCAAAAAGATGATATTCAAATTCACTTTTTTGAGTTTAAAGAATTGAATCCAAAAGAAAACTAAGGACAGGTATACATCAGGACTGACGATATTTACAGATTATATCAGACGTTGATCGAGAAAAAGGCAGTCATAAATCCAAATGGACATTTGCAAATCAAACCTTGAGGGGAGAAAGAATTTTCAGTTCTAGATCCGGACAGTAATTTGCTAACTTTTGGACAAAGCATTTGATGAAGGTGAATAATCAATAGATGATATAATGATCGTTGAATAAAAATTTGCCTACTTAGTTTTCAATTTGGGGACTCGATGTTCAAAGTAAGGCGAATGCATTTTATGATAGATCATTGTACTAAACCATCAATAAAATATAAACATAGATGAGATTGCCTGATTGATGTATTATTGATGTAGTCTGAAATTTTTATTTACAGGTTTTGACCTATAAAATTACTGCTCGTTTTAAACAACAGTAGTTATGAAAAACCTCACCCTTCTCACATTCGCTTTATTCATTGGCACTCTATTTTCGTGCGACGATAAAGATCCTAAGCCTGAAGATCAAATAGAAATTCCTGAAGGTTACTCCTTGGTTTGGTCCGATGAATTTGACGATCAAAATATCAATGCTGAACATTGGACTTATGAGACTGGAGATGGAACGGACTATGGACTCCCTGTAGGTTGGGGAAATAATGAGAAACAGATTTACACCACGACCAATGACAATTCCGGGATTGATACAGATGAAGATAATTCTGTTCTTAGAATAACAGCTTTGTCGGATGGAACGGGCGGTTATACTTCTGCAAAAATGAAGACCAAAAATTTAAACCTGCGATTTGGAAGGATTGATATCAATGCAAAACTGGCAGAAGGTCAGGGAATCTGGTCTGCGATATGGATGCTGGGTGACAATAGAGATTTAATCGGATGGCCTGGATGCGGGGAAATAGATATTGTAGAATTATTAGGTCACGAATCTTCTAAGGCTTATTCCACTCTTCACTTTACTAATGGTGATAACGATAAGGATGAAATACAGACAACTTATGAATCAGTTGGTGGATTCAGCGATTCCTATCATGTATTTGGTCTTGAATGGTCTCCTGAATCCCTGATTTTCAGTTTGGATGGAGTGAAGACCGGAGAAATGCCAATAGAAGAAGATATGAAAGAATTTCTTCGCAGCTTTTATCTGATTATGAATGTAGCAGTGGGTGGTTTTTGGCCTGGTGAGCCTGATAACACGACTGTTTTCCCACAAAGTATGTATATCGATTATGTTCGAATCTATGAAAAGACAGATTTCGATGCACCTGTGGCTCCAGAATTGAATATAGAAGAAGAAACAGTAGGGCAAATAATTGAACCAAGTATAGCTGATAATGCAATCAGGGATGCGTTTACCAGTTTAGGCGATCTCACAGTTGTCGCATATGGAGGTGGCGGAGAACCGGAAATCTCCTCATCAGAGATTGCAATTGACGGGGATTTGAGTTTGGCGTTTGAATTCCCGGGAGGTAATTGGGGAGGTGCCTACATCAAGCTTGACGCTGCAAAAGACATTAGTACATTTACGCATCTCAATTTCTCACTTAATAAACCTGCCGCATTGGTAAATGCAGAAATCAAACTAGAGAGTCCTTCTACCAATGCAGTTGTGTTTCTTGAAAATTATACCGGAGCGAGTGCGGCTGATGGGTTTGTGTCTTATTCAATTCTTCTAACTGATTTTTCCGGATTAGATCTTACAGATTTGACAATCCCTTTTTCCATTTGGAATCCACAAGATGCCAACAAAGCCTTTGTGATTGCGACGGTGTTGATCGATGATTTATATTTCTCGAACTAAGATGATATAGAAATATACTTAATGTTAACTAGCCCAAACAGCATGAAGTATATGATTTTATTGCCTTAACAAGTGATATGCTATTATTGACGTGATCCATATTATGACTGGCTACCCATTCGCGCAAGAGCAAAACTAGCTGGGACTACCATCCCATATGCTATTCATTTGATTGCGGTATAAAACCCTAAACCAAATCATTTCTTGCCAAGATAAGTTTCCCTAAATTGTCTCAAAATATTTAAGACCTAATCATGCTACGAATCACCATCATTTTATCAGCCCTTATCATCATTGCCTGTAATCCTCAGAAGAAAGAAGCTACTGAAACTTCATTCCTTAAAAGTCAGGAAGAAATAAAAGACTATCTGACCCAGTACGAACCTTATGAAATGACTTTTGATGGGCGGGACTTCAGTGATACCGACAAACTCATCCTTCAAAAACTGGTAAAAGCGGCAGAATACATGGATACCGCCTATTGGATGCAAACCTCCAAAGTCGGATTGAGATTAATTGACAGCCTTTCTCAAATTGAAGGTGATCCATATGCAGCGGACCTACATACCTTGCTTCAGAGGAACGGTGGTCCTTTTGAATTGCTCAACGAATATGAACCATTCATTGGCACTCAGGAATATTATGGCGGGGATGAAATGTATCCGCGAGGAATGACTGCCGAACAATTTGATGTTTATGTTGAAAGGCTGAGCGAAGAAGAAAAAGCAGCGTTCATGTATCCTTATACAGTCATTCGCGAGGACGGAAAAGGTGGATATAAGGCCATAAGATTTTATGAAGAATATAAAACCTACATCGACCCAATTGTGACATTATTAAATGAAGCGGCAGATTTATCAGACAATGAATCCTTTGCCAATTTTCTTAGGTTGAAAGCCACGGCACTCACTACAGACAATTATTTTGATGCTGATATTGCGTGGATAGATATGAGCGGAAGCAAATTCGACATTGTTTTTGGGCCATTTGAAACCTATGAGGATCAGATCAAAGGGGTCAAAGCCAAATACGAAGCGTACATTGAAATCATCGATCAAGAGGCCAGTGCTGATTTGGAAAAATATACCGCTTATCTACAGGAGATGGAAAAAAATCTTCCTATCCCCGAAGAATACAAATCTGTGGTTGATGGATTGACAGCCAACTTTACCGTAGTACGAGATATCATACGTAAAGGGGATGGTCGCATCGGCTATCAGGCGGTGGCCACCAACTTACCAAACGATCCGGCTGTGCACAAGGCAAAAGGAACTAAAAAGACATTTTGGAAAAACATGTTTGAGGCACGATTCAATGCCATCATCAAACCAGTGAGCAACATTCTGATTGATGAATCACAGCTACAATATTTGTCAGATGATGGGTTTTTCAAATTTGTGCTTTTACATGAAATCTGCCATGCCATCGGCCCAAGAGAAGTTAAAACCGGTCCAAAGAAGGGTATGGCCGCCAATGCAGCTATAGGCCCCAATTACAGTCCATTGGAAGAAGCCAAAGCAGACATAGTAGGCTTGTATTCCCTGGCCTATCTAATGGATCAAGGGGTGGAAGATTCAGCCAGAGCCAACGAATTTTATGTTTCGTTTTTGGGAAGTCTTTTCAGATCTATTCGTTTCGGTCTGGATGAAGCTCATGGCAAAGCCGCTGCTATTTCATTGAGTTATTTACTGGAAAACGGGGGGATTCTCTACAATGCGGAAACCAAAAAATGGTCCATCGATTTTGAAAATTTTGAAGCTGGCGTGAAGATGCTGGCGACTGAAATGCTGATCCTAGAAGGTGATGGTGACAATTTGAAGGTGCAGGCATTCTTTGACAAATGGACTGCAGAAACACCCATGTTGGCAGAAGCCATGGAGCTTACAAGCGACATTGCCATTGATGTGTTGCCTATTAGGAAGATTATTTGGGAGTAAGATCACTGGTCAAAATTTTAGCGGTCAGATATGCAATTCAGGCAGATGCTGGAACCGCGTCTTCTATTCTAAAGGAACCTGCCATTAGGAATCCAGTACCAAAGGCAATAATTCCTTTTTGCAATTCTTTGAATTTTGCTTTTTCATGGTCATTTTTACCACTATCGGTTGTATGCCCACGCGGCTCGACCCACAGCTTGTAAAGAGCACAATCTAGTGAAATCCGCCGTGCCCGGCGAGGGGAAGGTCACAACGGTTGCAAATGGCAATGCGTTCCGAAAGATAAAACTCCTGCGAGCTGCACTTGGTAGAAAATATCTCACTTTCCCAGTGGTAGATTCATGGTGATGTTTGCAGTGAATTTTCTAGAAGCACTTTGGTGTGGACGGCTAGGTGCGGCCGGCAAGGCATGTAACGAATAGCCTGTTATCGGCTTTATTATGTCGTCAGTTTGAAATTTTGATAGTTCCGGAAATTTCCAAGGCGGTTTCTTTGAGCATTGTTCCGGAGTATACAGTGAGGCTGTTATCGTCCCCCAAGTTCGGAAAATGAACTGCCATTCCGAAAGAGTTCGAATATCCAATAACTGCTTTTCTTCCGTTCACCTGTTCAGTTGTTAGGCGCCAATCTTCCGAAGTTAAGTCGTTCGAATACCAACCGAAATCAAATTCAATGGAGTCAGTTCCATCAGTTATTAGGCCAACAAAGGAGTCAATGCCTTCTTGTTCTACGTATTTGAATTTGTTGGGAGTTAACAAAGAGAATCTACCAAGTTCAATGATATGTGAGTTGTCATCGACTTTCTTATATCTCCGTTCACCGAGTTCAAAAAAGTCAGGTTCGATCATCATTATCCCAAATACTAAGGCTATCAGAATTATGGCAAGTGGAATTATGAAGTTCGTTCGTTTCTGTTCTCGCATAGAAGATTATTGCCGATAACGACCAGATATGGCATGTGCCTCTAGACTCCTTTAATACCTACAATCTAGCGGATTTGCAGATCAGTTTCAAGTAGCTACTTAGAGGCATATGTTATATCGTCTGTTGGGCTTTCGTGTTATATTTCTACGTTAAGTTTCAAATGGCCACCAAGTCCTTCTCTGATAATTCGCATCAGAGTTGATAGCCGGATATCACTTGCATTATTCTCAATTCGTGAAATATACGTTTTGGTTGTTCCGCATTTCCGAGCTAGTTGTTCTTGGGTCATGCCCTGGTTCTTGCGCATTTCTTGAAGCATAACTCCCAATCTGAAAGCTTCAAATCCTTCTTCAAAGGCTTCTCTGGATTCAGTTCCACGTTCACCGTATTCTAAGTTCAAGTGATCGTCAAAGTCTATAATTTTAGTCTTGCTCATCGTAATATTGTTTTTGTAGCTTTTCAGCCAGTTTTATTTCGTTCTTAGGTGTTTTCTGAGTCTTTTTTTGGAATCCGTTCAACACCACTACCAATTTACCCTTGTCGAAAAAGCAGAATATTCGGTAGATGTTCGTTACCGAGATCATCCGCATCTCATACAAGTTCGTTCCTGTGATATTTTTGAGATATTTGGTTGGCACACGTTCAACTGTCTTAATCAATTTGATTATCCAGTTGATTCGCTCTTTTATTTTAGGGGTTTGCTTGTTGTAGAACTCCCAAAAATGCTCACCAAAGAATATGACTTTTCTAACATCATCGCTTTCGCCTATTCAACAAAGTTAGCTAATTAGGTAACTTATTCCAAGTCGAAAAAGTTCAGGTTTGTTAGGCTCTGCGTCACGGGCATGAAGCCCAACGCCAAGGTATGGCGCTATGGCCTCCGAGCTTAATTAATTACGATAAAAGTAGCTTATCTGTTGGTGCATTCAAAATTTGTAGGAAGCACTGCGCCATGCAGATTAAAAATCCCCACGAGCTGGAGATGGTAGAAAACACAACAGTTTCTTGGTGGCAGGTAATCGGGATGTTTTGTAGATACCTGGCAGATCCCTAAGTAAGGCCATGCGCTATATCGTATGTTCACATCTGTTTTAATTGTTCTCGCAGTTCGTCAGGGTCTTGTTTATTAGACCAGACAAGAGTTAGATTTATGTGATCCACTTTGAGTTCATATTAGAGAGTTACCAAAGGATGAATAAGAAGTTGTCGAAATTCAGTTTGTTCATAGGTTGGTCCAATTCTCGGATTTGTTTTTAGTTGCTCAATTCGTTCGTCTAACCTATCGAGAAAGTTGTCGGCAATATCCTCGTTCCACTGTTCCTCAATAAAGTTGGTTGTTTTGTCAAGCGATTTAAGCCCTAATGGTGTCCAAACTGCTCTCATTTACGCCCTAAAAGTTCACGAGCACTTGTGTGTTCAATGCAATCCTCAAGTTTGGCTGAACTGGATTCATGAAGGAGTTCTAAAATAGTGTTCGGAATCTCTGGTTCTGGGTCGTTACGAAAACCCTCAATACGATTGAGCAAATCTTCGCTCTGGATAGAAGTTATCCAAGTTATCAATTCCAGTTTTCGTTGTTCAATAGTCATAATGTAAATATACGAAATATGCTACTGGCAGTCAATGGATGTGAACAACTAGTTAACCGCAACTCGTTGCGGTTAACTACTATATACTATTACTAATCTAAAGGATTTTTAATAGTTGACAACCCTTTTATAGCCACATGGGTATAAATTTCAGTTAGGTCGCTCATTGGCTTAACACTTTAATTTTTGCGCAATACCAAAAACCCTGCACCCATTTCTCTTCAAATAAAAACAGCCAATCAACACTCAGAAACCTTCACCGAAACATGTACTGCAAGGCCGCCGAGGGAGGTTTCCTTGTAGTTGCTATTCATATCCTTGGCCGTTTCCCACATGGATTTGATCACATTGTCCAGGCTCACTTTGGCGTCATTGGGATCGCTAGCCAAGGCAATAGTGGCAGCCGTAACCGCTTTGATCGCTCCCATACTGTTGCGCTCGATACATGGGATCTGTACCAGCCCGCCAATGGGATCGCAAGTAAGACCCAGATGATGTTCCATCGCTATCTCAGCCGCCATGAGCACTTGCTGTGGTGTACCGCCAAGGCCTTCAGTCAATGCGCCAGCAGCCATGGCTGACGATACTCCTATCTCAGCCTGACAGCCACCCATAGCTGCGGATAAGGTCGAGCCAATTTTAAACAAGATCCCGATCTGACCTGCTGTCAGCAAGAATTTGAAAATCTCTTCTTCGGTATATTCTTTTTTAGCGAAGCAAATCATGTATAATAACACCGCTGGGATCACACCTGCTGAACCATTCGTTGGAGCCGTGACGATCCTGCTAAAACTGGCATTTTCCTCGTTTACCGCCATAGAAAAGCATCCTATCAACTTGATAACATCTGAGAAATCATAATAATGGGTTCTGATCTTTTCAATCCAGACATCCATATCCTTCACATCATGAGAAGAGAGCAACTGCTTACTGATCCGGCTGGCCCTGCGAGCAACATCCAATCCACCCGGAAGTTTCCCTTCGCGATGGCAACCATTATAAACGGATGTTTTCATTACTGTCCAAAGCTGTCTTAATCTGGCTTTGATTTCTTCATCTGTTCGCCAGGTACGCTCATTTTCGAGGACTACTTCATGGATGTATTTCGAATCACAAAAACCAAGCAGTTCAGCTGCGTTTTCACAGGGATTGCGTACGCTGGATGATTTTGATGCTTCGTTTTGATCAATTTCACTTTCATGTAAAATGAATCCTCCCCCAACGGAATAAAAAGTAGAATTTAGAAGCTCCAAATTGGCTTGATCAAAGGCGATGAATCTGATCCCATTTGAATGATAGGTCAATCGCTCCTGCTTTTTAAAGATAATATCCTGATCAAAACGGAAAGCTATTTTGTGTTTCTCGCCTAAAATCAAAAATCCTTCTTTTTTGACTTGGGCAGGGATATCTTCAATGGCCTCCAAGGGCACAGTTTCGGGATTTTTTCCTGAAAGTCCCAAAAGAACAGCCACATCCGTTCCGTGACCTTTTCCTGTTAAAGCCAAAGAACCATAGAGTGTTACCTCTATTCGCTCAACCTGTTCCAACAAATTTCCTTTGGTCAGTTGATCAATAAATCGCCGAGCTGCCAACCAAGGACCTAAAGTGTGCGAACTGGACGGTCCGACACCAATTTTAAGAATATCGAAAATGCTGATGGCTTCCATGGGGTGTGTATTTGATTACCCGAAGATAAACGGTAGAACAGACCAAACGAACAAAAATTCTAAGATATTGAATGAACCAACTACAATAAAAATAAAATGAAGGCACTACTCAGACCGGGTTTCTACTATTGGGGTAAAGACTTGAAGATATAATCTTTCATGATATTGTCTACCTGAGTCACGTAAAATGGCCATTTAAGGTAATTGCCTTGGGTGACCACAATGACCATGTTCTGATCTGGGAAAATATTGATGTAGTTACCGCCATCACCATCCAGAGAGACATAATTCACCCCGTCCAAAGATCTTAACCAGAAATGATAACTATAATCCCCAGACTCAGTGACTTCTTTTACTGAAAAGCATGAGCGAACCCATTCCTCTGGCACCACTTGTTCACCCTTCCATTGACCATCATTTAGATAAGTGATGCCAATTTTGAGCATGTCACGTGGACGCAGATACATTCTGGCTGCCCCTTCAGGAAAACCATCAGGTTGACTTTGCCATTTGTAGTCATGGATCCCAAGTTTGGAATAAAAATTGTCATGCGCCCAAGTACGTACTGGCGCACCCACCATCTGACTAACTGCTTTGAGTAATATATTAGGCAAAGCGCTATTGTATCGCCATTCAAATGCGGGTCCCAAACTAGGTCTGCTAAGTGCAAAATCCGCAAAATCATCTGATTGCCAAAGTAGGGCAAGGTCGTTGCTTCCCCATTCGTCCCATTTCAAGCCGGAGGTCATATTGAGGCAATTTTCAAAATCAATCCAGGCTTTGTCAGAATCGTTGAAATAATCGGCATATTTTGGTAAGTAATCGGCAATCTTGGTATCAGTATCCAAGTCGTTTTGGTCAAGCGCAATACCCACAAGCGTAGCTGTTAGCCCTTTATTTACCGACGCGATATAATGTGGTTCAGTTCTAGTCCATTGGATGGGCGCAGGGTTTCGGTCTACAGTTATATTATTTTCAAAATTGATGGTGTCATTGTTACCATAGAAATACTCTTCCATCACCAATCGATCATCCTTGTACACCAGCAAACTGTGGATCTCCTGATATTCGAAGTTATACATCCGATCCATCAGGTTTTGAATGACCTGTCTATCCATACCAATATCCGCCATGGCACTGGTAAGCAATCCGTCATTGAGCTGCACCGGTTTATAATAGACATAAGCAGGAACAGAATCACGTGTCAATTTGATTTCCTCATGAACACCGTAAGCCACATTTAATTCTCTGGGTCTATAACCATTCCTATTCAAGAAAACAGCTACGCCGGAGATTCCATCTTCATCAATTTCTTCGAAAAAACCTGTTGACAGTGCTACCTCTGAAAAGGAAAAACTTCCATCATCATTCGTTGTTGCGCTTGGCCCATTCTCTATTAATTTGACAATGACATTAGCCACAGGACTTTTATCGTAGGCGTCAATAACTTTCCCGGAAATGGGTTGGGTTTTAGGTTCATCATTTCCACAAGCTGTAGCAAGGATTAACAAAATACATACTGCAGCAAAAATGAGTGTTTGGGGTGGTTTCAAAATGGTATGGTAATGTTTGAGAATTTAATCAAGACCAAACTTATGTTTCATAAATGTGTAAACCTAAAAAACGAATACATCAATTATACATCAACAATAGTACGTTCGACCAACCTCATCAAACTTAATTATTGATCATTGCAAAGAGCCCATTCTATATTCAGAAGACTTAGAATCCCTCGCCCAGATTACATAATATCCCCAAAGAGAGGTTCCAAAGCTTTAACTATTATGTAAAATTGTATAAATCAAAACTCGAGATAATTTTCGGACAATGCAGATATCAATCTGTGCAATTGGCAAACCCAGAATCACAGCTTTCTTTTCCTTCATGAAAAACCTGATGATTTTGTCTTTGTCGCCCAGCCAAAACATCCTCGGTCAAAAAATCGTCAATCAAAGAAACATAAGCTGGTCTGATTGGTTTTTCATTCCACTCGTGACCTCCTCCACAGCCACTGACCAGATAATATCCTTTGTTGAGCGACTCCAGTTTCATAGCAATGGATTCAGACCCGAAAAGCATCATAAATCCTGGTTTACCGACTTCACAATAATGATGTGAGGCTGTAGCGTAAGGAACCAGATTGTCACAAGTGCCATGAAACAAAGCAGTGGGAATGGCTGATTCTTTGGTGATCCAGTTTTCATCAAGCAATGCTCCAGCCATACTGATCACACCGGCATATTTGAATGTTGGATCAAGAATATCCATTTGTGTCTTTTCCCAATAGGCAGAATGGATGACCGCCTCCGCTCCTGCGCTGCTTCCGGCAATTACTATTCGCTCAAGATCAATTTGGTATTTTTCCTTATTAGAAAGTAAAAATGCAGTTGCTTGATTGACGTTTTGTGCTGCTGCGAAAATAGTATTGATTTTGTTTTGGACATTTTGATCACAGCTGAAGGATTTTCCTTTCATTTTTAGATGGTAAGAAATGGTGGCGGTAATCCATCCTTTCTTGGCAAAATATTCACAAAACCAGATGTGGTTTTTATAATCTCTGGTGCCTCCGGCAAAACCTCCTCCATGCACATAAATCAACACCGGACGAGGGTCAGTATTTTTTATATTTGGCAGAAATAAATCCAACGCCAAAGTGTCTTCATAGATCATCGTGCGTCTCTCAAAATCGCCATTTTGGGCACGCAGGCCCAAAACAGCAATGATGAAAACTACTAAACAAACAAAAATCTTATTCATTGATGGCTAATAAGTATTCCGATAAAGATGATCAAATCTTCTTCCATGATCCTCTTTCAATGGTATGAACTCACCCTCTGTCTCGCTAAGCCATTTGAACAACGATGTGCGCAAACCCAAGGCGACAATCTCGTATTCCGGATTGCGAATCAGGTTATTCATTTCGTTAGGATCATTCTCAATATCATACAATTCATTGATGTCCCAAACGCCATGGTATCTAATGAATTTGTATTTAGAAGTTCGTATGGCATGCATGGTTGGGGTTTGAGGAAAAGGCCTTTCCCAAAAGTATTTATAAAACACCGTATCGCGCCACGGAATAGCTTCCTGAAAAAGCAATTCCTTGAAAGAAGAACCATCCATATTAGGTTTTGTTTTCAATCCCGCAAAATCCATTACCGTAGGTCCCACATCAATATTCTGAATGCCCTCAACAACTGTTGTACCCGCAGGAATTCCACCACCCATAGCCAGCATGGGCACACGCATTGATTCTTCGTAGGCTTGTCTTTTATCAATTAGACCATGCTCACCAAAGGAAAATCCATTGTCCCCCATATAGATCACAATTGTATTTTCCAGTAATCCTTCACTTTCAAGATATTCCAGCACTGTACCAATGCTTTCGTCAACTGAAAGTAGTGTTTCAGAATATCTTTTATAAAAATCATCGAATTGGATTTGTCCATGATACATGTAATCCACGCCATGCCAGCTATTCCGCTGTGCTTTCACCCAGTTAGGCAAATCGTGATAATTGTATTCTTTATTGGAAACTTTGCTCCGCTCATGCCCGGGCGGGAACATGCTCGGCGCATAGGCCACTGTTTCATTTTCATACTTTCCTAAGTGTCGTGGTACCGGTTTGAAATCAGCATGAACGCCTTTGTGAGATAGCTAAAGAAAGAAAGGTTTTTCTCGATCTCTATTACTGATAAAATCGAGTGCATAATTGGTTAGAACATTGGTAACATAAGCTGAATCTTTATGTGCTTGTTCTTCTCCATTAAAATTGATCACTGGATTAAAATACATTCCTTGACCCTTGAAGCTGGCCCAGAAATCAAATCCTGGACGCACACCAAAGTGATGCTCTCCCATGTGCCATTTTCCAATAAAACCAGTTTGATAACCAGCTTCCTGCAAATAATTTGGAAAGAAACCCGTTTTTTCTGGGATCAGTGATTGATTATCGACCACCTGATGTCTGTGGGCATACTGACCAGAAAGGATACTTGCCCGGCTGGGCGAACAGAGCGAAGTACTAACAAATGCGTTTTTTATGTGAACTCCCTCATGAGCCATTCGATCCATATTGGGTGTTTCCAGAAAAGGTACCTTACCAGTAAAACCCATGAAATCATAGCGATGATCATCACTTAGGATGAAAACTACATTTTTCCTGTTTTGTAATTTTTCCGATTGTTTTGAAGTGCTACAGCCCAAAAGAGCCAGCACTAAAATCAGATACAAATTTTTACCCTTCATCCATGCTTATTCATTTGACCCAATTGATAGCTATTGTCTGAACATCTCTTGAATTTCCACCAACCATTATTTCAAAATCTCCTGGTTCCCAGACATAGTCCAAATTGGAATTGTAAAATTTCAAATCATCGGTGGTGATTTCAAAAGTGACAGTTTGAACCTCTCCTGCCTTTACCATCACCTTCTGAAATCCTTTTAACTCCTTTACAGGTCGGGTGATACTTCCCACCAAATCCCTGATATAAAGCTGTATCACCTCTTTTCCATCCGTAGATCCTGCGTTGGTTAATTCTACTGAAACGCTCAGCTTTTGGTCTCCCTTAAGCGAGCTATTGCTTACTGTCAGATTTTTATATTGGAATGTGGTATAACTCAAACCATATCCGAATGGATACAATGGTTCATTTGAAACATCGAGATAATTGGATTTGAATTTTTCAAACCACTTGCCTTCCGGCAATGGGCGCCCTGTATTTTTCTGACTGTAATAAATCGGTATCTGACCAATATTTTGCGGAAAGGTGGAACTCAACTTTCCCGAAGGATTCACATCACCAAAAACCACGTCTGCGATGGCATTTCCTGCTTCCGATCCTGCGAACCAAACATTGATTATCGCTGGTATATTTTCACTTTCCCATTTTAATGCAAGTGGTCTTCCGGTTAACAAAATTGCGGCAATCGGCTTACCCGTCTTTAATAATTCTTTCATCAACCTCCTTTGGGTGTCTGGGATTTCAATGCTCGACATGCTTGAACTCTCTCCACTTGACTCTGCTGCTTCACCTATGACCACCAACACGACATCCGATTGAAGTGCTGTTTTTACGGCTTCCGCAATCATCTCGGACTCTGATCTATTGTCACGTCTGGTTGGCTTTCCAAAAATGCTAATTTTGGATTCCAAGTTTGGATCATCTACCAGGTTACATCCTCGGGCATATATTATTTTGGCCTGATTTCCTACCACATTTTCCAAACCTTGCATAATCGATACCGATTTAGTGAAATCAGCAGCAACACTCCAAGTTCCTGACATATTCTCTGCGTTATCAGCCAAAGGTCCAATCAGGGCAATTGTGCCTGATTTCGATAAAGGCAATACATTACCCTCATTCTTCAGGAGGACAAAACTTTGAGCTGCTGTTTGTCTAGCGATTAGTTTGTTGGCCTCAGTAAGGATTTCAGTTTTAGCTCTGTCAAGATCGCAGTAGCGATATGGATCATCAAAAAGCCCTAGCTTAAATTTGGCTTCCAAAACCCGACGACAAGCCCTATCAATTTGAGCCTGGTTGACCATTCCAGCTTCAAGTGCTTCTTTCAATTTATCTAAAAACGCATCACTGACCATGTCCATGTCAATACCAGCATTCAGCGCAAGTGCCGCAACTGTTGTAGTATCACCCACGCCATGTTCAGTCATTTCGTTGATACCGGTGTAATCTGTCACCACAAATCCATCGAATTCCCATTGTTCACGCAACACATCAGTCATGAGCCATTTGCTACCGGTAGCAGGGATGCCATCTACTTCATTGAATGAAGCCATTACGCTTCCAACACCTGCGTCTACGGCAGCCTTATAAGGTGGAAAATAATCATTGTACATTCGGATATGGCTCATGTCAGTAGTATTGTAATCACGACCTGCCTCTGCAGCACCATACAAGGCATAATGTTTTACACAAGCCATCATGGTATTATTTTTACTCAGATCATCACCCTGATATCCTCTGACCATGGCCTTGGCAATGGCTGAACCTAGAAAAGCATCTTCACCAGAACCCTCGCTAAACCGACCCCATCTGGGATCTCGTGATATATCTACCATAGGAGAAAAGGTCCAGGCTATGCCATCGGCTGTGGCTTCCATGGAGGCTACCCGGGCAGACTGCTCAATCAAGTCCATATCCCATGTACATGACATACCCAAAGGAATGGGGAAAAGCGTTTTGTATCCGTGAATCACATCCATACCAAAGATCAATGGAATACCCAAACGACTTTGTTCAACTGCTACCTTCTGTGTAGCTTTTATTTTTTCAACAGACCGAATATTAAAAAGACCTCCAACTTTACCTTCTTTGATTTTCAACACGATACCAGTGCTTTTGGCCAAACCTGTATTGATATCTCCGGCAGAAGGAAGATTGAGTTGACCAATTTTTTCATCCAAGGTCATTAGATTCATAATTGAATCAATTTTGGCATCATAACCATTATTTGACATCTGTCTATCAACTTTTCCACCACAAGAAGCAAGTAGTAAAACAAGCAGTAGTAGCATATGTGAGATGTAATTTTTCATATTTGATTTCCTTTTGCAATTTGGGTCAGTTACTGATGATTTTTTGTTTTTCATAGCTAAAACCAAGTTTTGAAAGTCCTTCAGTAATCTCGGGTGCAGACATAAACAAATCCCAGATAAACCCACTTCTATAATTTTCAATCATAACAGGAATAGGCCCCTGATCAATCGCCAGATAACGTGGTAAATACCAATTATTTTCTAAGCTAAAAGCATCATATGGTCCATATTTGCCAAGGAGAAATACGTTTTCAGAACGATATAACCATTGAAGCATTTGTAAACTTTCCTTTGGTGTATAGGGCATTGATGATAATGCGGCTGTGGGTGAGATTACGCCCAAATCCTGACTCGGGCTATGACCCGCATAACCACCAATAGAATAACTGGATGTCAAACCCCAGCAATCTTCGCCATATCCTTTGAATCCATTCGGATTGTCTACACAATAGTCGTAATGAATAAGTGCCTGATTTTGATTCAAAGTCCAGTATTCACCATATTGATCAGTTAAGCCTTTTGGATTCAGTCCGAGATATGAATAATGTGCCCAGAATAAGGGTCCGACGGGATCATCATTCGTTTCAAAATGATCCAATACCAAATCATAGCCGTAAAACTTTCTATCTGTTTCGATTTTACCTTCCCGTGCCCATCCTTTTTGATAAACTGCAGCGTCTACGCCGTGCGTAGGAGAAGAAGCTGCCAGCACATACATGATCAGGCACTCATTGTAACCACCTACTGGAAAATTCATTTCCCAACCATAATTAGGTGACCAATGCCAATAAAGCACATTCTCACCACCTTTGGTATGCCAGTCAAATTCAATGTCCTTCCAGATTTTATCCGCCCTTTCTGCTATTGCCTTTTCACGGTCATTTCCATCTTTGAAAAATTGACGAACGGTAATTAATCCTTGTGCCAAAAATGAAGTTTCTACCAAATCACCGCCATCATCTTTTTTACTGAAAGGCTTGGTCTTACCGGTATCTCCATACCACCAATGTGGGTAAACACCATGAAATCGGTCAGCAGAATCCAGAAAATCCAATATCTGCTCAAATCTCTCTACTGATTGTTGCTGCGAAATAAATCCTCGTTTTACACCTACCAAAATAGCCATTAAACCAAACCCCGAACCGCCAGAAGTGACTACATTTTTATCATTGCTGGGATAGATCCCGTCCAGGTGTATTCGTTCACAAGCCATTCCCGAAACAGGCTCTGCACCTTCCCAGAAGTATTGAAAAGTTTGGTATTGAATTTGGGTGAGGAGTGAGTCTTGATTGAGATTTTTGACTGTAGAATTATCTTTTCCCTGCCCGCAGGAAATCAGAAACATGAGTAATAAAATCCAAAAGGCCGATTTGGAAAGATTATTCA
>JBLICU010000035.1:0-31827 GCA_047632435.1 Cyclobacteriaceae bacterium | reverse complement strand
ACTATAAGATCCGTAGCTGGTGGTAGAGTCAGAAATTTGGCAGAAATAGCTCCAAAACGGAATAGATTCCATTTCTAAATCTTGATAAAGCATTGGCACTACACAAATCGGAAAATCACCTGCGATACCGCCACCAATTTGAAAGAATCCAATTCCCTTATCCTCAGCATTTTTGATATACCAGTCTGACAAGAACATCATATATTCGATACCTGACTTCATTGTAGAAGCTTTCAGCTCGCCTTTAATGCAATAGGAAGCGAAAATATTACCCATAGTAGAATCCTCCCAGCCTGGAACTATCAGCGGTAGGTTCTTCTCCTTTGCGGCTATCATCCATGAATGCTTAGGGTCGATTTCGAAATAATGATCCAGGGCACCAGAATCTAACAGTTTGTACATGAATTCATGAGGAAAGTATCTCTCCCCATTGTCTTCGGCATCTTTCCATATTTTATAGATGTGCTCCTGAATCCTTCGAAAGGCCTCTTCTTCTGGTATACATGTATCAGTTACTCGATTCAATCCCTGATCCAATAGTTCGCGCTCATCTTCTGGGGTCAAGTCCCGGTAATGTGGGATTCTTTTGTAGTGAGAATGCGCCACTAGATTCATAATATCCTCCTCCAGATTAGCTCCTGTGCAAGAAATGATTTGAACTTTATCCTGACGAATCATCTCAGCTAGCGAAATACCAAGTTCTGCTGTACTCATGGCTCCAGCCAATGAAATGAGCATCTTCTTTCCACTATCAAGATGCGCGACATATCCTTTGGCAGCATCATGCAGCGAGGCGGCATTAAAATGCAAAAAATGTTTTTCTATAAATGAGGTAATTGGCTTATTTGACATGATTGTTTTTTGGATGTAACGATTACACTATTCGATTTTTACAAATGTATCTATCAACTGTGAATTTACACTGAAAACAAAAATGTCTGACTTGAAAGAAGTTGGTTCAATTTCTAACTCAAGTAGAATAATGCCAGAAATATTAATACAAATAAAGTGAGAGCGGCGAGTTTGAAAAGTGCTTTTTCATCCTCATTTTTAGCGGTTTTATTTTCCATGGTAATAGAATTAGCGATGCTAATGAGTGACCCACTGGACCCATGAATGGTTGCAATACTAATTGAATTGATAACTGATCCCCGTTTGCAAGCCGAAACCAGAAGGCGCTGACACAAACTCTGAACTACTTTTAGTTATGTTATCCAGCGCTTGTCTGTAGTTGGGTTCTATGACCAAATTGAACCTTCGGATAAATTCATATCCAAATTTCACCCCTGCCAAACCCATAAAGCTCAATTCCTTGTATGGAGAATTGGATCCTGGGCCGATGGTAACATCTGCCAACTTATTATCAGGATCCGTCAGTTTATTACCTAGATATAAATTCGCCGCAATACCTGCTTTCAGGTCAACACTAAATTTGCTATCCAGAATTTTATAACCTGCCTGTACCGGGATTGATGCAAATTGAAATGCATTGTTTAAATCAACATCCTGATAGTTATATTCCACAATCTCATCAGATTGGACGGCCTGGCGAACCTGTGCTACATTTTTGATTTGTGAAGTAGCGGCTATGGATTCTACAACAGTAGTCGTAGATATGACCACATTGGTATTGTTTGTTGCTTGTGCTGTTACGTATTGCAAACCGCCTTGAACAGACCATCTATTGGTTAACTTCATTCCTAGATTAAAACCATAGGCGAAAGATTGACCGGATTGCATATTTTCTCTTATTGAAGGTGATACATTGTCCAAAGCCTCAGTATTGGCAGCTGAAAATTGCGTAGCTGGATCAAATGCCAAACTATTGTTTAAAAAACTCGAAGAGGCAGTTTGAAAATTAGGATCGAAGGTAGCTGATCCAAAATCCACGCCTGCCCAATACCTATCGTCCAATTTATTATTCTTTATACCATTTTTGGAATAATTAGGCATAGGCACGCGATACATGTGATCAACCAAATCAATAGACGCAATCATGGTATTTGGCTTAATAGCTTCGATCAATACCAAATTTATAACAGCATCAAATTCAATTTCTGATTCAGCGGATTCCGTTTCTGATTCATTAGATGGATTTTCATTAGATGCAAGAAAAAGTGTTTTATTGCCGTTTTGCTGATTTCCTCCTTGTTGATTTCCCCCATTGGTGAAATACTGCTTATTAGTAGCAGTCGGGGGTTGGTCAGCTGATCCGAAATTATCCCAACTTTGAGGAATCTCAATCTCAGTAAGAAGTACTTGCTGTGGACTATCCACATCTATTTGTGCAATGGTTCTAGAAAAACCACTTTTTTCGTTCAATAGTTGTAACAGCCCAATGGAGGTTGCTAATAAGAATATAGCAGCTGCCATCCATCTGTAGTAAACTGATCTTTTCTTGTAAACCAAGGCCTTGCCATGTGCCATTGCACGATCTATTTCGCTCCAGACAATTCTTGGGGGAGTTTGCTCCACACCATCGAAGGCTTCACGCCATTCTCTTTCGAAAATATCCTCAGTTCTCCCCTGCTCGTTCATAATTTTCTTTGTTATCCTCTAAAATCCACTTCTGTAAAAGACTCTTCGCCCTTGCGTATTGAGACTTAGATGTTCCCTCACTGATCTCAAGCATGGTACCAATCTCGTGATGTTTATATCCTTCAATGGCGTAAAGGTTAAAAATCACCTGACAACCTGTAGGCAACCTTCTCACCATCCCCAATAATTCTTTATAGGAAAAAGCAGAAATCGTAAGATCAGAACCTGATTCTTTTCTAAGTTCATTTACATCTACCATTGGGTAGAGATAAAGTTTGCTTCGCTGATAGTTAAGTGCAGTGTTGATTACTATTCGCTTGATCCAGTACCCAAGCGAGGAGTCTTTTCTGAAAGTTTTTATATTTTTAAAAACTTTAATGAATGCTTCCTGAATAATATCTTCAGCCTCTTGTTGCATTTTCGAATATCTCAAAGCAATTGGATACATGCGTGGACTATATGCCTCGTACAATTTTTGCTGTGCTTTATTGTTTTCTTTGCAACAACCTTCAATTAACTCTTCGTCGGTGATGGCCATTCAGGTTAAATTAGTTTTTTTATGACTCTGTTTGTCAGGTAATCGTTGTAATAGCTCTCTATATTATATGAAATTTTATCAAATATTATTGTTTTCATTCGTTGCGAGTACTTTATTGAGATGTGTTCCTGTGTCAAACTCCAACTATGTAACAGACAAAAAGCTGTTGACTGACAATTTAAATTATGAAGCAAATGTTGGAATGGTTCAGCTTTACCCATACAATCAAAATCTAAGCTCTGATCTAGAAAATCCTGTTATACCAATCAATGACCCCAACGGTTTTTATCTTGAATTTGATCTTTTTCAGGAAACCTATGCCTCCTTAAATGTACGATATATTCATTGCAATAGAGATTGGTCGCCCTCAAATCTCACGAGCATCCGGTTCCTCAATGAATACAACTCTTTCAATATCACGAGTTTCCAATATTCAGCAAATACGGTGAAACCCTATGTTAAATATGATATTAATCTCCCTGCCCCTAGTATTTCAGGGAATTATCTGGTGGTGGTCTCCAATAGCCAAAGTGACAGGGATATCATACTGTCCCGGCGTGTCATTGTATATTCAAATGTGGCAAATGCCACGGGTGAAGTTAAATTGAGTAATTCAGTGATGAATCGAGCTATCAATCAACAGGTGGCCTTTACTGTCTCTTATCAAGGGCTGGACAATGTAAATCCACTTAGGGATTTGTATGTTGTATTGATGCAAAACCACAATTGGAAAACGACCATTAAGGGATTGCAACCAACCTTGGTTCGGCATGATCAATCATTTCTCGAGTACTTCCATTTCAATTCAGAAAATAACTTTCCGGGCATGAATGAATTCCGCTTTTTCGATTTGCGATCTATTGACTATCGTGGAATGAACGTAGTGAATGTCCAGAAAGAAGAAAACAGGGTGCTGGCCTTTTTAGGACTTGATAAACCCAGAGGTGGTTTGGCATACTCAAACCTTATCAATGACCTCAATGGTGGCTATTACCTTGTGAATTCTGATCCGGGTGATAGTCAACTTCAAAGTGAGTATGTAGATGTCTATTTTGAGTTGGTTTCTGATGAGATCGAAGGCCATGTGTTTGTTGCAGGCCAATTCAACAACTGGCGCCTGGATGACCAAAATATAATGAAATATGATCCTGCAAGAAACAGCTATCGCACCAAATTGCTGTTGAAGCAAGGTTACTACGACTACATGTTTTGGGCAGACTCACCAAATCTTGTGGCCAACTACTTTGAAGGAAATCACTACCAAACCAGAAACAACTACGAAATATTGGTTTATTACAGAGATCCTATCAACAATTATGATGAATTGATTGGCTACAAAAATATCAAAACCAACTTCTGATAGTTCTACACATTAAACCTGAAATGCATGACATCACCGTCTTTGACGATGTATTCCTTTCCTTCAATAGATAATTTTCCTGCTTCCTTGCAGGCTTGCTCTGTTTTGTATTTTATATAATCTTCCAGATTAATTACCTCAGCTTTGATAAAGCCCCTTTCAAAATCCGTATGGATCACTCCTGCAGCTTGCGGCGCTTTCCAGCCCTTCTTGATGGTCCAGGCACGAACTTCCTGCACACCAGCTGTGAAGTAAGTGATAAGATCCAGTAAACTGTAGGCGGCTTTGATTAGCTTGTTGAGACCAGACTCCTTTAAACCGTATTCTTCCAAAAACATGGCTTTGTCTTCTACATTGTCAAATTCGGCTATTTGGGCTTCCAATGCTGCTGAAACCCTTACTAGAATGGCATTCTCTGCCTCAGCGATTTCAGCTAGCCTTTTTGAAAAATCATTTCCTTCCAAAATGGATTCTTCATCCACATTGGCTACATAGATAATCGGTTTATCAGTAAGCAACTGGAGCTCTTTGATCAATACGCGCTGATCCTTTTCCATTTCTAGGGCACGGGCATTTTTTCCTGATTCAAGATGTTTTTTAAAAATTTTAAGAATATCCAGTTCATTTCGGGATTTTGTATCACCCGTTTTGGCCATTTTCTCAACTCTTTGAATTCTTTTATCCACCGAATCCAAATCACGAAGTTGAAGCTCTGTGTCAATTATTTCCTTGTCTTCTATTGGGTCAACCTTTCCCTCCACGTGGATAATATTTTCATTTTCAAAACAACGAATCACATGGATGATCGCATCAACTTCCCGAATATTGGCTAAGAACTGATTACCCAAACCTTCACCATTGCTCGCCCCTTTCACCAAACCGGCTATATCAACGAACTCTATGACTGTCGGGACAACCTTTTCCGGACTCACTAGTCCTTTCAGGATATCAAGACGCTCATCAGGAACGGTGATGACTCCTACATTTGGTTCTATTGTACAAAATGGAAAATTTGCCGCCTCTGCTTTGGCGTTTGAAAGTGCATTAAAAAGTGTAGATTTTCCAACATTTGGAAGTCCAACAATACCACACTGTAAACCCATAAATTAGTTTTTGCTTTTGAATACCCTATACCTATTAAATCCTGCGTAAATCTCTGTGGATGACACCTTGATAACAGTGTAAACAGGAATCGCAGCGATCATACCGGGTATGCCAGCGATCGTTGCGCCGACAAAAATAATGACAAATATTTCTAATGGATGTGCTTTTACGCTTTTGGAAAAAATAAGGGGTTGTAAAAAGACATTGTCGGTCACCTGCACAAAGGCAAATACTGAGAAAACCTTAACAAAAAGCAGCAAAATTTCATTCGTGAAACCAAAATCACCTGATGTAGAGATGGCCACAAAAATTCCAAAAATCCCTCCAAGAATAGGCCCTAAATATGGGATAAGATTGGCTACAGCAGCAAATACTGCAATAGTAATGGCATAGTCAATACCCACAATTGTCAAACCAATACTGGCGAGCGTAAAAATTGAGAGCATTTGAAATAACAGACCCAATAAATAATTTGAAAGAAGTTTTTCAATTTTATACAAAGCTGAAATAAACACCTCAAAGTATTGATTTGGAATCACAGAAATAAATTGCCTTCTAATAATACCATTTTCATAGAGAAGAAAAAAGGTGATGAAAGTAATAGCCAAAAGGCCAATAAATAAACTTCCAGCCACTGAAAAAATGCCATTGATAATTTCCGTAAACTGGATGATGTGAAAAAAATTAAAAATACTGTCGTGTACACTTTCCACTAGAAACCCTTGTGGCTCTGTGGTGAGGTCATTTCGAATTAAAAAACCCTCAACTGACTTAATCGGTGCAAAGACTTTGTCAAAAATATTATCAAAATCCACAGTAGATATGACATCTATCTGGTAGGAAATAAGTGGTATAAAAAGTGTGATAAAAGCACCAATGACTCCAACTAAGGCCAAATATGCAACGAGAATGGCAATAGGTTTGGGAACAGACCGGTTTAGAATTTCAAACTTTGCAATCCTGTTGGTAATTGGCCTGAGTACCGTGGCAAAAACCAGTGAAAGAGAGACGTAGATGAAAATGCTGGAAAAATACCAAATGGTAATCACCAACAAGACTACAAAAATGCCTATTGCTATTAAAGTTTTACTCATAGTCTAAAAATAAAAAAGCTCTCGAAAAATGTCCAAGAGCTCTCAATTTTTTTTGATTCTTCAGATCAATCCCATTTAAGATCAGAGTCAGATTCGGCAGTAACATCTGCTTCTTCTTCATTCATATTGTCAAATTGCGAGAAGTCCACATCGGGCAGGAGCTCGTTCTTCACATGGTTCACCGTATCATTCAACGCCTCCACGAATTTATTGAAATCTTCCTTATAAAGGAATATTTTATGTTTTTCATAAAAGAAGCCATCGTCCTTAAATCTTCTTTTACTTTCCGTAATGGTCAAATAATAATCATTGGCCTTGGTTGCTTTTACATCAAAAAAGTATGTCCTCTTGCCGGCTCTTACTCTTTCGGAATAAATCTCATCTCTTCCTTTTTCCGTATTCTCTTCCACGATACTTTAGTTTGGTTAGTAATCTTTCGTATTAAGTTGTTAAAAAAGCTTTTAAATATAGCATTTTAAACAAGAGAAATGCAAACACCTCAAATTAATGTACATCTTTACGATCAATTAGTATTCTTATACTTATCGAGCATTCCCCATTTAAAACACCAGAAAGTACATGAGCATCGCTTTATCAGATATCAAACAATTTGAAAAAATCGATTTTTTAGCCAAACAACTTGTTGAAGGTTTTATTACCGGCTTACACAAATCTCCCTATCATGGATTTTCAGTTGAGTTTGCTGAGCACAAGCTCTACAATTTTGGTGATAGCACCCGCCATGTAGATTGGAAAATTTTCGCACGAACCGACAGGCTTTATACCAAACAATATGAAGAAGAAACGAACCTGAGATGCAATATTCTTTTGGATATTTCCGGTTCCATGTATTATCCAAAACCTGATAATAGCAAAATAAAATTTGCAGCATTGTGTGCGGCTGCCATGTCCCAATTGCTGTCATCGCAGCGGGATGCTGTAAGGCTTACTACCTTTTCGGATCAAATTGACTTCCAATCACCCCTAAGTTCTACTGCTGCAAACCTGAATCAGATTTTTGGGGAGCTGACGAGAACTATCAATATTAGCAGCAATTCTGCCAATACCAACGTACCAAAAGTGCTTCATGAGATCGCAGATAAGATTCACAAGCGATCGCTGATCATATTGCTAAGCGACATGTTTCAACAAACCGAAAATCTGGATGAAATTTTTGGAGCATTGCAACATCTGAAGCATAACAAGCACGAGATTATCATTTTCCATGTCACCGATAAACAAACCGAACTGGAGTTTGAGTTTGATGATCGACCTTATAGGTTCGTCGACCTGGAATCAAATCAAATCGTCAAACTCAATCCAAGAGATGTGAAAGAGCACTACAAAGAGCGCATCTCAAATATCTACAGGGAATTAAAACTGAGGTGTGGTCAATACAAAATAGACCTGATTGAAGCAGATACGGCAGACCCGTTCGATAAAGTGCTTAGCGCTTATTTGATTAAACGGAAGCGGATGAAATAAAAGAACGGGCGATACCCGCTTTTTTTATTCTCTTAAAGATGCAACCACTCCTTTTTGCCAGTGAGCTCTTCAAGTGTTTCTTCATAATCAGGATCCGGAATACAACAATCTACCGGACATACTGCCGCACACTGCGGTTCCTCATGAAATCCTGTGCACTCCGTACATTTTCCTGATACGATATAATAAAATTCATCTGATACAGGTTCCTGTGCCGCATTGCCGTCTATGACCACTCCATCTTCCATTTCCACCTCTGAAAGATCCGTGCCGTCTGACCACTTCCACTCTACGCCACCTTCATAAATGGCTGTATTCGGACATTCCGGTTCGCATGCCCCACAGTTGATACATTCGTCTGTTATTATTATTGCCATTTGCTGACTTCTCTTTTATTCGTTTTCAATAAGGGAACAAAATTATTCACAATAAGTTTGCAGCCAAAAGTAAAACACATTTAAATGACTTGTGAGGAACGTATTTCTGCTTTTATTCAACTCGGTGATAAACTGACCCACTTTAATTTAGAGGAATTGACAGAAATTGGGTTTAGAGCAGCTCAGGAAAATGCCTGGTTCATACCTGCAAATACCCATAGATCCGTTGAAGGCATAGCTAAAATGCTGGAAAAAGATAAGCTCGATAAGTGGTTGTCTGCTTATTCCCTGGAATGTGAAGTGCCTAAAATCGTAGGTGTAGTCATGGCAGGAAATATCCCCTTGGTGGGATTTCATGATTTGATGTGTGTATTGCTTTCGGGGAATTTCGCAGCAGTAAAGACCTCCAGTCAGGATACTTTTCTGGTGAAATGGATCATCAATTTGATTTTAGAAATAGAGCCTCGGTTTAAAAAATCAGTTGAAATTCGCGAAAGATTAACCAACATTGATGCAGTGATCGCAACCGGAAGCGACAACACAGCAAGGTATTTCGAATATTATTTCAAAGATATTCCTCATATCATCCGTAAGAACAGGTCGTCCATTGCAGTGCTCTCAGGAAACGAAACGGCGGAGGAATTGAAAAATCTAGGCAAAGATATATTCTGGTATTTTGGTCTAGGCTGTAGAAATGTTTCCAAAGTGCTTGTGCCAAAAGACTATAAAGCTGATTTCTTTTTTGAGTCAATCCAGGAGTTTGAGGAAGTTGGTAATCACCACAAATACAGAAACAACTACGATTACAACAAGTCAATCTATCTGGTGAACAGAGAGCCGCATTTGGACAATGGCTTTTTGCTTTGGCGAGAATCTGACACATTGGTCTCCCCCATTTCCGTGCTTTTTGCTCAGCAGTATGATGATCAATCAGAAATTGATCGCTACATAGCAACCAACAAGGAAAAAATCCAGTGCATCGTAGGTAAAGATTATATCACATTCGGGAAAGCCCAATTGCCTGACCCATGGGACTATGCGGATAATGTAGATACGCTGACGTTTTTGGACGGGTTGAATTAGAAAAACGAGCCCATTAAAGATCCAACTTTCACAAAGCTGGTGATATCACCGGCTTTCTGTTATTGTAATGAATTATCGCCGTGTGGTCTGGAGATAACTGAAACGGGAAGTTGGTTTGGGTTATTTGTTGGACTCATTGGAAATGAGTGGATTTAGGAGTTATAGCTGCAAACGTCATTTTCAGGAACAATTTTCTGCGCGTTTAGTACAGAATTCTTAACCAAAACGTTCCCATATCTTAGGGTCTTGGCTGTTATGAGTAATCCCGAAAATAACTATTTGATTCTTTTCCGAATCTAAAATTTAATGAATAGAATAAGGGAATTTCCTCATCGGAGCATTGCGAATCTGGCGATACCTGATCTGATAGAGTTTCGGGATTTCACTAATGGTGCTCATCTGGGACTTGACATATTTTAGAAAGACTTTTCCCAAACCTGGCTTATGTATTTCATACCACCGAATACTTTCAACCAAATCCGTTTTTGCATCAGGAAGAATGATCACCTTGGCTTTCATGCAGATTCTTCGATCTCCCTGATCACGGTTTCCCAATCCAATCCGATGTGTGGATTCTCTTCGAAATGTGCAATTCGCTCATCCAGCAATTTTTTATGACTATCTGATAGCTCGTTGGTTTCCTGATTTCTGATGGATTGGAGCTTTTCCAATATGGACAGATCCTTCACTTCAGTAAGCCAATGTATCAAATCAATTTTAATCGTCTCAATATCCACGATGGTGTGATTTAGCTAGTTAAAGTTAGCCACTTTGATTGAAAAACGAATCGCTTGCGAAACTTCGGTTCTCAAACGATTTTTCGTAGGTCTTGCCAAAGACTTTGATGATATCACCAACTTTCTGTTATTGTAATGAATTATCGTCGTGTGGTATGGAGATTACTGAAAAGGGAAGTTGGTCTGGTTTATTTATTGGGCTCATTGGAAATGAGTGGATTTAGAAATCATTGTTGCAAATGAGGACTAGATTAGTGGGGAGTCATTTTCGAGTGCGGGTTTGTTATTTTTTGTAGCACGGCATTGATTTTATGGTGTGCGGGAATGATTTTCTTAAGCGGTTTTGTCGTTTTTCAATACCTGGCAGCCATTTTTAGCAACAGGTTTATCACTTTTCAATATGATTTGGGATTTAGGAGTCCTCGTTGCAAACGAGGACTAGAGGGGGAATTAAATGACATTTAGATTCTTTTTCAATCTCTTTTTAACCAACAGATTCTTTCATAAATCCTAGCCTTCCATTATCATCAAAAAAGGCCGCTTCTTTCGAAACAGCCTTTCATTTATCTCAGTGCTGATTGTGATCAGGCGTTATTCTGAATTTTGATGAGGTTCAGTGCAGAACCTGCTTTGAACCAGCCTATCTGACCCGCATTATAAGTGTGATTCACTTTGATTATGTCTGAAGAACCATCCTCATGATTCGCTACAATCGTTAGCTCCTTGCCCGGAGCAAACTCCGTCAAATCTGTGAAGTCAAATGAATCTGCTTCCTGAATTTTGTCATAGTCCGCTTCATTGGCAAAGGTCAAAGCCAACATCCCTTGTTTCTTTAAGTTTGTCTCATGGATACGTGCGAATGATTTTACCAGAACTGCTTTCACTCCCAAAAATCTTGGCTGCATCGCTGCATGTTCACGAGAAGATCCTTCGCCGTAGTTGTGATCTCCAACAACAATGGTAGGCACACCTGCTGCTTTGTAAGCTCTTTGTACATCCGGCACGCCACCGTATTCACCAGTCAATAGGTTTTTCACTTTGTCTGTTTCCTGATTGTAAGCATTCAATGCACCTGTCAATGTGTTATTAGAGATATTGTCCAAATGACCTCTGAATCGCAACCATGGTCCGGCCATAGAAATATGATCCGTAGTGCATTTACCAAAAGCTTTGATCAACAGTTTTGCTCCTGTGATGTTTTTACCATCCCATGAAAGGAATGGCTCAAGCAATTGAAGTCGTTGTGAATCCGGGCTCACTTTAATATTAACCCCAGATCCATCCTCGGCAGGAGCCATATATCCTGCATCCTCCACTGCAAAACCATCTGGAGGAAGTTCCCAACCTGTCGGTGGATCAAGTTTTACCTGCTCCCCTTTGTCGTTGGTCAGCGTATCGGTGATGGGATTGAATCCTAATCGACCTGAAATCGCAATGGCGGCCACCATTTCTGGTGAAGTCACAAATGCGTGTGTATTTGGATTGCCATCTGCTCTTTTAGAAAAGTTTCGATTAAACGAATGAACGATTGTGTTTTTCAATTTTTTATCAGCTCCAGCCCTGTCCCACTGACCAATACATGGGCCGCAAGCGTTGGTAAATACTTTGGTTCCCAATTTTTCGAAAGTCGCTATAAATCCATCTCTTTCGATGGTGAATCGCACCTGTTCTGATCCCGGGTTGATCCCGAATTCTGCCACTGGCTTCAATCCTTTGTCCAAAGCCTGTTTTGCGATTGAGGCTGCTCTAGAAATATCTTCATAAGATGAGTTGGTACATGATCCGATCAATCCCCACTCCACTTTTTCTGGCCAATCGTTCTTTTTAGCCAATTCGCTCAATTTGGAAATAGGTGTAGCCAAATCAGGAGTGAACGGCCCATTTACGTGTGGCTCTAAGGTAGAAAGATCAATCTCGATCAATTGATCAAAGTATTTCTCTGGGTGGGCGTACACTTCTGCATCACCAGTCAAATGTTCTTTTACCTGGTTTGCCAAATCAGCCACTTCATCTCGTCCTGTCGCTCTCAGATATCTTTCCATTGACTCATCGTAACCGAAAGTTGAAGTCGTTGCTCCGATCTCAGCTCCCATGTTGCAGATGGTTCCTTTTCCAGTACAAGACATGCTTGTAGCTCCATCTCCAAAATATTCTACAATCGCTCCAGTTCCACCTTTTACAGTAAGAATTCCAGCCACTTTAAGGATCACATCTTTAGGTGAAGTCCAACCGTTCAATTTACCTGTCAACTTCACCCCAATCAATTTCGGGAATTTCAATTCCCAAGCCATTCCTGCCATTACGTCAACAGCATCGGCACCACCAACACCAATAGCAACCATACCCAATCCACCTGCATTTACAGTGTGTGAATCAGTACCGATCATCATTCCTCCTGGAAACGCATAATTCTCTAGAACCACCTGGTGAATAATCCCTGCACCGGGTTTCCAAAATCCAATTCCATATTTATCCGAAACAGATTCAAGGAAATTAAAAACCTCATTGCTTGAGTTAAGTGCACTCTGAAGATCAGAAGCTGCACCGATTTTTGCCTGTATCAAGTGATCACAATGTACTGTAGTTGGTACTGCAACCTGGCTTTTCCCGGCCTGCATAAATTGAAGCAATGCCATCTGAGCCGTGGCGTCTTGGCATGCGATTCGATCCGGAGCAAAATCAACATAAGAAACACCTCTACCAAACTCTTCGGAAGGCATACCTTCTGCTAGATGAGAATAAAGGATTTTTTCAGAAAGTGTCAGGGGTTTGCCTGTGATTTCCTTTGCTTTTGTAATTCTTTCGCCGATGGTTTTATAAACGGCCTTAATCATTTCGATATCGAATGCCATGTGCTATCTCTTTTTGCTTGTTAAATATTTTGTTACGAAGTTATCTCTTTTGAAAAATGCAAGAAAACTTAAGAGGTAAATTCCTGAACTAATTATTAAATTCTAAGAATATATTCCATTCGTAATGGCATAGTAATCAAAAACGTTCATTTTATTTGATTGTCACTAAATATTTTCCATTCATGTAAATGATTATATCATCCATTGGTTTTAGTCTTAAATTTAAAACTCAACAAGAACAAATACGCAATTATGAAAAATCTGGTACTGCTTCTTTCTATTGTATTCATCTTCGGATGCTCCACTGATCAGTCATACGAAACCAAAACCATAACGGAGAATGGTTATACCTACGAAACGGTAACCGGGGATCCAATGAAAACGAGGATTTACACTTTAGACAATGGTCTTAAAGTCTATCTGAGCGATTACAAAAACGAACCTCGCGCGCAAGTTTTCATTGCGGTGAAAGCTGGAAGTAAAAACGATCCCGCTGAAAATACTGGTCTCGCACATTATCTAGAACACATGATGTTCAAAGGAACTGAGGATTTTGGCACTTTAGATTTCGAGGCAGAACAGCTTTATTTGGACAGTATTGAACACATGTTTGAATACTATGGAAGGCTGACTGACCCAGCCGAAAGAGCGGCATATTATGGGCTTATTGATCAGGTGTCTAATGAGGCAGCAAAATATGCCATACCAAACGAATATGATAAAATGGTTTCTGCTCTAGGTGCGAAAGGAACCAATGCATATACGGCGAGCGATCGTACAGTTTATACCAATGATGTTCCTGCCAACGAATTATCAAGATATCTGGAATTAGAAGGCAATCGATTTGGAACCATTACCAATCGCCTATTCCACACAGAATTAGAAGCCGTTTATGAAGAAAAAAATAGAGGATTAGATAGCGACGGACGTAAAATGTACGAGGCTACCCTTGCCGCGCTTTTCAAAGAACACACTTATGGTACTCAGATGGGAATTGGCACAATTGAGCATCTAAAGAACCCATCCATCACTGCCATTAAGAGATTCTTTAATACTTATTATACACCCAATAATGTGGCTGTATGTATTAGTGGTGATTTAGATTTTGATAAAACCATTTCGAGCGTTGATGCATATTTTGGAGATTGGAAACCTAACGAATCGCTGGCTGATTGGACATTTCCTATTGAGCAACCTATTGCTGAACCTTTGGAAGTCACCGTCTTCGGCCCAAGCTCTGAAAGCGCTTGGGTAAGCTACAGATTTGATGGATATGGCAGTGAAGAATATCGATATATGAGTTTGATCAGCATGATCATGAACAACTCCAGTGCTGGGCTGATCGATTTAAATTTAGTGCAGAAACAAAAAGTACTGGGTGCCGGGTGCGATCCATGGGACAATAAGGATTATAGTGTTCATAATTTTGATGCAACACCCAAACAAAATCAATCTTTGGATGAAGTAAGAGATTTATTGTTAGGGCAAATAGAATTGTTGAAAAAAGGGGATTTTGAGGATTGGTTGATCCCGGCTGTCATCGCGGATTTCAAGAAGGGGAAAATGAAAGGACTTGAAGACAACAGCACCAGGGCAAACGATATGGTGATGGCTTTTACAAATGACATTAGCTGGTCTGAGTACATTCAAGAACTGGACAAGATGGAGCAAATCACGAAGGAGCAAGTAGTGGCTTTTGCGAACAAATATTACAACAATAATTACGTGGTAACCTATAAGCGCATTGGAGAAGATCCAAATAAGCAACAAGTAACAAAACCTCAAATCACCAAGTTGCAGGTAAATAGAGATGAAGTCTCTGATTTTCAATCAGCGCTACTTTCCAAAGAAGTTGAAAAACTTCAACCTGTCTATGTTGATTATGAAAAAGACATCAATAAAACGGAAGTCAAGGGAGTGCAAGTTTTGTCAAAAGTGAATGATGAGAATGAGCTTTTTAGTTTGATTTACCTTCTTGATTTTGGAAGCAATGAAAGCCCAGAACTGGCACAAGCTGTTCAGTATATGGAATATATCGGAACAGGTGACCTTGATGCTGAAGGGTTCAAAAAAGAGCTTTATAAACTAGGTTGCGATTTTGCAGTCAATAGTTCAACGGAGCGGACTTATGTGGTTTTAACAGGCTTGGATGAAAACATGGAAGCATCCACCACACTTTTCGAGCAACTTTTTCTAAATCCAATATCTGATCAGGAAGCATTAGACAAACTTGTAGATAGAAAACTACAAGCCCGAGTAAATGCAAAGAAAGACAAGCGTCAAATATTGATGAGTGGGCTCAGAAATTATGCGCGTTATGGAGCAGAAAACCCATTTACCAATGTATTGACAAATGCTGAATTGACAAATCTTGAGGCAGAAGCTCTGATTGAAGGGATTAAAAAAATTCCTTCCATGCCTCACAGGATTCTTTATTATGGCCCCAGAAATGAATCAGAATTAGTCAAATTCATCACCGAGTATCACAACATACCGGATACATTTATTGATCCTCCGACAAAAGTTACTTTTGAGGAAGTAAATACGGACGTGCCAAAAGTTTTCTGGGTTGATTATGAAATGGCTCAAAGCGAGATAGTACTGCTTCAGGTTGGTCAGAAATACAATGCGTCACTTGAACCGAAAGTACAAATGTTCAATGAATATTTTGGTGGAACCATGAACAGTATTGTATTTCAGGAAATCCGTGAGGCACAAGGTCTCGCTTACGCCGTATATTCAGCATATATTCAAACTGGTGATACTCAAAAATCAGATTTTTTATTCTCCTATTTGGGAACGCAAGCAGACAAACAACCTGAGGCGATGAAGGCAATGGTGAACCTTATCAATGATTTTCCCGAATCAGAAACAGCTTTTAACATTGCAAAAGATGCTATTTTGAACAAAATAGAAAGTGAAAGAGTAACACGTGCAGATGTTATTTGGAACTACGTTAATTCAGAAAAGTCGGGCATTGATTATGATATCAGAAAGGATATTTATGAGCAAGTTAAAACCATGACCTTTGAGGATATGAAAGCCTTTCAGCAAGCATACATAAAGGATAAAAATTTCACTACTGTCATGGTCGGATCACGAGACAAAATCGACTTTAAAGATTTGGAGAAATACGGCGAAGTAAAAGAATTGAGCCTTGAAGAAATCTTTGGATATGAAATCACTGAAACATTGAATTTGCAGTAAATGCAAAAGTAGTACTACCTGAATTAAGGTATTTAATTTGATTGCGGTTCTTATTAATTTTGAAGGAACAACTTTTCTCTCTCTAAATGGGTCTGACTAAAGATTTAAACCAACAAAACGATGAGAACCGCAATTTTTCTTTCTTCCCTTCTTACCATTTTACTTTTTATCAACTGTGATCCTGAGAATTCTGAAGACATCAATCAGGACAGGATCAGTACAGACTATTCTCTGACTTATAACGATAATAAAACTGAAACTGAAGCAGCGGCAAGTTTCACGTTTGGCTCCACTCCACTCAGATTGACTTCTCCCGCAAGTATCACAGCAGACGATGCTTCCATGAAACAGCGGGAATTTCTCGGCATAGTAGATTATTATAAGACTTTCACACAAGCCAAGTCTCAGGTAAGATTTGATTATTCAGATCTGGATGGACGTACCTTCACAAACACGGCGACAATACCAAATGAAATTCAAATGCCCGCAAGTCTTACAACATTTTCAAGAACCCAGGATCAAATCATCGAATGGGTTGGCTCGGCAATAGCTGAAGATGAAAGTGTTTTTCTTGAAATTACCAAAGATGACAGTTACTTTTCATCAAGCAAATCGAATATCGGAAGCACAAGCATACTTCTCAATGCGAGTGATTTAGGAACAAGTTTTATAGGTGAGGTGAAAATCAAAATATCTCGTCAAAAGACTTCTGAACTACAGGAAGCACCACGAAATGGTAAAATCCGAGTAACATACACATCAAAGGCAATTGCTGTAATGGTCACTGAGTGAGAACCTATAAAAGTCATTCATTTTCACAATCATCACCCATTTTTCACAATCATCACACTCCCCTGCCAGTCAGCGATTTCTTGGATGGATTCAGGTATGGTTTTTATAAACTCGTTTATAGCTTTGGGAATGCCGTCCCATGTATGGTTGTAGTCATGGATCATGATTACTCCGCCAGCATAAAGTTTCGGATAGAAATATTTCAATGCCGTAAGCGTAGGCAAATAAAGATCCGCATCTAGGTGAACAAATGCGTAAATCGGTTCTTTTATGTCTTTGGCTGAATCCGGAAAATAGCCAACATGAAAGTGAACATTTTCATTGCCATCTACATGTAATTTGACTTCATCCAAAATGGCATCCGAAAAATTTTCAGTACTGTATTTTTCATCCTTGCTTTTTTCAAAAGCCAAATCCTTTTGATCAAACCCCTCGAAGGTGTCGAATAAATGAAAAGTACGTGAAACATCCATTTCGTGGATGAGCCTGGCAGTATCACCCTGATATACACCCATCTCAGCAAAGGCTCCTGGAATGTTTTGATTTTTTATTCTCTCAATTTGAAGCCAAAAAGTATAAAATCGCACTTTGTCCCGATAGCTTCTTTCAAGCTTTTTTAGTTTGTTTGAAATCTTACCTTGCTTTACCGCTTCCTCCCAATTATGTGGCTTACTGATCCGGTAAGACCATTTTGATTCCACAACTTTGAATAACAAAAACAAGAAAACTAATGCCAACAAAATACTTATCAGATGGATCAAGTTTAATGTGATAGCTACATTCATAATGGACGCTTAATTTTGCTTCTTTGAAGAGCAGTAAAATAAAAAATTATTATCGGTTGAGTGAAGGTAATTTTACCAAAATAAAATTCCTCCATTTTGAAAGACATCCACGGCAAAGCTATTCTCGACTATTACAAAGGCAATGAAGATGAGTCACTCACCCTGCACAACAGCTATGGCGAACCTGAGGAAATGTCAACGGAGATTTTCTTTCGTGAGGAAATAGACTTCACCACGATTGAGCACCTGGCATTGATTGAATGCGAAGGACAAATTCTCGACTTGGGTGCTGGTGCTGGTGCACACTCTCTTGTATTACAAGCTCAAGGAAAAGAAGTCTACGCTCTTGAAAATTCTACAGGATGTGTAGAGGTCATGCGTCAGTCAGGCGTAGAGCATGTGATCCACCAGGATTATCAAAAACACAAAGAAAAATACGATACAGTTCTCGTGCTGATGAATGGCCTTGGACTTGCCGGAAAACTACAAGGGGTGCCCGCTTTTCTTAAAAAATGCAAATACCTACTACAACCTATGGGACAAATATTGGTGGACTCTTCCGATTTGACCTATCTGTATGAGGATGGATTGGAAAAACCAAAAGGCTACTACGGAGAAGTGCGTTATCAATACGAATATCAAGGCGAAAAGGGTGATTGGTTTGATTGGATATATGTGGATCAGCATACACTTTCTGAAATCGTCTTAAAGTTGGGTATGAAAATTGAAATCCTTCATATTGATGAAAATGATCAATATCTGGCCAAGATTTCGTGATAACCATCCGAATTTGCTAAATTGGTTTAACAAATGATACGATTTAACATTCCTATACAACTTAAATCTATACTTGTCTTTCTAGGAATTGCATCGCTTATTTTCTCCTCATGTGAAGAAAATACAACAGAATCCAATCCCTGCGATGACATTGCAGACTGCCAAATAAACATTGGAGAGATTTTCTTAGAGGCATATTCCGGCTCACCATACAAGGTCACCCTTAATGGTGAGACTCAAAATGAATGGACTGATTTTAAAATTATCTGGACATGTGATGAATCTGTGATAGGCGGAACGTACGAACTCTCAAGTGTCCCAAAAGACCGGGAGGTAGTTTGGGGAGACAATAACTCGAATGGTGACTGGTACTTCAATGATCCATCTGGCGAAACCATAATGCTTGCAGATTTAGAATGGGCTGTTGTGTTTACAGCATCCCAAAATTCAATGACTTTCACCATGGATAAAGGTGATAGATCTGCATTTAACGGAATATGGGTGTTTACCTAGTAAACTTGGTTTCTTAGCCTTCAGTAAGTAGCATTTTTCCATTACATATTCCTCCTATACTGACCACCAACTGCAAACATGGCATGAGTGATTTGTCCAAGCGAACAATATTTGGAAGTTTCCATGAGTTGTTCAAATGTATTTCTATTTTTCAAGGCCACTTCCTGAAGATTTTTCAACATCGCTCCTGCCTTTGATTCATTGAGTTTGTGAAGGGACATGAGGTTTTTAATCTGGTTTTCTTTTTCTTCCTGTGTCGCACGGATCACTTCTCCAGGAATAATGGTTGGAGAACCTTTGGAAGAAAGAAATGTATTCACCCCGATAATCTCTAATTCACCGTTGTGCTTTTTAGATTCGTAATAAAGACTTTCTTCCTGAATTTTCCCGCGTTGATACATGGACTCCATTGCGCCAAGCACACCACCTCTTTCATTGATCCGATCAAACTCTACCATCACGGCCTCCTCCACCAAATCAGTCAGATCTTCAATGATGAATGAGCCTTGCATCGGATTTTCGTTTTTGGTCAACCCCAATTCCTTATTGATAATCAGCTGAATGGCCATGGCCCGACGCACGGAATCTTCCGTCGGAGTGGTGATGGCTTCATCATATGCATTTGTATGTAGCGAATTACAATTGTCATAAATTGCATAAAGAGCTTGTAGGGTTGTTCTAATATCATTGAAATCAATCTCTTGAGCGTGAAGCGAACGTCCAGAAGTCTGAATGTGGTATTTTAGTTTTTGTGAACGATCATTACCTCCATATTTCAATTTCATGGCTTTCGCCCAGATTCTTCTTGCCACACGACCAATCACTGCATATTCCGGATCTACTCCATTGGAAAAAAAGAAACTCAGATTAGGCGCAAACTCGTCGATGTGCATGCCTCGTGAAAGGTAATATTCCACGAATGTGAAACCATTGGAAAGCGTAAAGGCCAGCTGACTGATCGGGTTGGCTCCTGCTTCAGCAATGTGATAACCCGATATAGAGACTGAATAAAAATTCCTTACATTTTCGTCGATGAAATACTGCTGCATGTCTCCCATGAGTCGGAGGGAATATTCCGTGGAAAAAATGCAGGTGTTTTGCGCCTGATCTTCTTTCAAGATATCCGCCTGTACCGTTCCACGGACTTTTGAAAGAGCATCTGCTTTGATTTTTTGATAAACATCGGGTGGTAAAACCTGATCTCCTGATATGCCTAGAAGCATCAGTCCCAATCCTGTATTTCCTTCTGGGAGTTTACCATCATAAGATGGTCTTGCGGTGCCAGATTGATCATAAATGGCTGCAATTTTCTGTTCTACTTCCTTTTCCAGTCCATGCGCTTTGATATAAACTTCGCATTGCTGATCTATAGCCGCATTCATGAAAAAAGCCGTAATAGTAGCCGCAGGTCCATTGATAGTCATCGATACAGACGTAGATGGGTCGCACAGATCAAAACCTGAATAAAGCTTCTTGGCGTCATCCAAACAACAAATGCTCACGCCAGAGTTACCCACTTTACCATAGATATCTGGTCGATGATCTGGATCCTGACCATAAAGTGTCACGGAATCAAAGGCAGTAGACAATCTGGCGACTGAATTGTCTTTCGATACATAATGAAAGCGCTTGTTCGTGCGCTCCGGCCCCCCTTCGCCAGCGAACATTCTGGTAGGATCTTCACCTTGTCTTTTGAAGGGAAAAACACCAGATGTAAATGGAAATTCGCCAGGGACATTTTCCTGCAAACTCCATTTTAAAATATCTCCCCATGCCTCATATCTCGGTAAGCTTACTTTTGGTATTTTGGTATGGCTGAGTGTTTCAGTTTTGGTTTCCAGCTTTATTTCTTTGCCTCTTACAGTATAAGTAAATTGATCACTTTCGTAATTGGCTTTTTTGCCCGCCCATTCCGATAAAATCTTCTGATTATGTGGATCGAGATCAAGCTTTAATCTTTCTTGAGCCTCTTCGATGGCTTTTAGTGCATCCTCTTTATCTACTAAAATTTCAGCACTTTTATCCAGGCTATAAAGTTTTTGGGCAACTTCCTTTTGTTGCTCAGCCCTTATATTGTAATCCCTGATCAGATCAGAAATCTCAGAAAGGTATCTTGTCCTTTTGGGTGGGATGATGTATATCTTCTCAGACATTTCAGCAGAAAAAACAAAATTGGATTTCAAATCCGCTCCGGTCTTTTCTACTAACAAATCCATGATGGCCTTGTATAAGTGATTCATCCCTGGATCGTTGAATTGGGAAGCAATCGTGCCAAAAACTGGCAATTGATCATCCTCAGTTTCCCAAAGTCCATGATTGCGTTTATATTGTTTCTTCACATCACGAATCGCATCGAGTGCACCACGTTTATCAAATTTGTTGAGTGCAATGATATCGGCAAAATCCAGCATGTCAATTTTTTCAAGCTGTGTCGCCGCACCATATTCTGGAGTCATCACGTAAAGTGAAAGGTCAGAGTGATCCGTAATTTCTGTATCAGACTGCCCGATACCGGAGGTTTCAAGAATGATCAGATCAAAGCCCGCCGCTTTCACTACATCCACAGCATCTCGCACATATTTGGATAAGGCCAAATTGGACTGGCGAGTAGCCAACGATCTCATATAGACCCTATCATTAAAAATGGCATTCATACGGATACGGTCACCAAGCAAAGCTCCACCTGTCTTTCTTTTAGATGGGTCAACAGATATGACCGCTATACTTTTACCCAAGCCGTCCGTGTCAGGAAAATCTGTTAGAAATCTCCTCACAAGCTCATCAACCAAGGAAGACTTACCAGCTCCCCCAGTTCCTGTAATTCCTAAAACAGGAGCTGTTTTAGCCTTAGAAATCTGCGCTCTTATTTGTTTGATATGACTTTTGTTTTCTTCAGGGAAGTTTTCCAGTGCTGTAATCACCTGAGCTACATTGGAAACGTCAGCATTCAGATGATCTATCTGTGCATGGAGGGTTTGCCCCAAAGTAAAATCTGCCTGCTGAACCAGATCGTTGATCATGCCTTGCAACCCCATGGACCTACCATCATCAGGCGAATAGATTCTGGTAATACCATATTCATGGAGTTCTTTGATTTCCTCAGGTAAAATCGTTCCTCCTCCTCCTCCAAAAATCTTTATCTGTGTTGCGCCTCGCTCCTGCAATAAGTCATACATGTATTTAAAAAACTCGGTATGTCCACCCTGATATGAGGTAATGGCTATTGCCTGTACATCTTCCTGGATGGCGCAATCCACAATCTCCTGAACCGAGCGATCATGCCCAAGATGGATCACCTCACAGCCCGTTGACTGGATGATGCGTCGCATGATGTTGATGGCCGCATCATGCCCATCAAACAGCGATGCTGCCGTGACGATGCGAATATGATTTTTAGGTTTGTAAGGGGTGCTTGCCTGCGTCATATTTGAATCTGGTTATAAATTCAAATTTAATGAAAAGGAATGGGTTGATTGGGGTTTGAGTGTTAATGTGTTAGGGTATTTAGGTGTTCAAGTTGGGATTGACTACCTGTATGTCAAAACAAATATCAACTAGGTTGTCAATGATATCTATCGTTGGATAGAAAGTCATCGTTTATAACCTTCGTAGCTTAGAACGCCTAATTCAGACCTTGAATTCCCTGATTGATATTATTCCTTCCTGAGCAGGACAACATCGGTATTAAATGATCAGCTATTCGCATCAGGTTGCAAGTTTGATATAGAAAAAACCCTAGCTTTGAAAAGCTAAAAACATACCACATGCGCTATCTCTTTTTGTCATTGACACTAATTCTCGGCATTTTATTTGCCTGTAATGATGATCCGCAAATAATAATCGAAGATGCTCCTATCATTGACTCAACAATGATTGATCCTCCGCAATACAGTGTTCCTTTATCCAATATTCCAGATATTGATGACATGGTCATGTACGAGGTAAATCTACGTGCCTTAAGTTCAGGTGGGGATTTGGCTGGAGTCACAGCCCGATTGGATGAGATTAAATCCCTTGGCGTAAATGTGGTTTGGCTAATGCCTATATATCCAATAGGAAAAATAAAATCAGTGAACTCACCATATTCAGTTCAAAATTATAGGGAAGTAAATCCTGAATTTGGATCATTGGAAGATCTGAGAACTTTGGTAGCCGAAGCGCATTCGCGGGACATGGCAGTCATCCTTGACTGGGTAGCCAACCATACGGCGTGGGACAATCCATGGATTGAAAATACGGAATGGTATACACAAAACAGTTCTGGCGAAATAGTGATCCCAGCTGGCACCAATTGGCAGGATGTTGCTGATCTCAACTTCAACAATCAGGACATGCGCCTAGCCATGATTCGGGCCATGAAATATTGGATTCTAAATTCCAACATTGATGGGTTCCGATGTGATGCTGCTGATTTTGTACCAAAAAGCTTTTGGTCACAAGCCATTGATTCATTGGAAATGGTTCCCAATCGATCAATAATCATGCTCGCCGAAGGCGCACGAAATGATCATTTTGATTCGGGTTTTCAAATGAACTACTCGTGGGATTTTTATGCTAATTTAAAATCAGTTTATAATGGTCAGACAGCAATCAAGCTGTCCAACTCCAATATTTCTGAATATGCTTCCATACCGGAGGGTAAACAAAAGTTAAGATTTACAACAAATCATGATGAATCTGCCTGGGACGCTACGCCAATCAATCTATTTGGTGGCCAGTCAGGTGCACTTTCTGCTTTTGTTATTTCCACCTATATGAGTGGTGTGCCTCTGATCTACGGAACACAAGAAGTGGGCGTATCTAGCACTGTTCCATTTTTCTCAAAGACAACAATCAATTGGTCACAGAATCCTTCGACATATTCAGCTTATCAAACCCTGATGTCGATTTATACTGAATCATCAGCATTACGCTCTAGAGCTCTAGAAATATATAGCGATTCAGATATCTTGGCTTTTTCTAAATCGGATGTGGATGAGCAGTTTTTGGTATTTGTAAACACAAGAAACAGCCAGCAGCAAATGGATGTTCCAGCAAACTTTCAAAATTCCATCTGGACAAATCGATTTGATGATTCGTCAACGAATATCGATTCTATCCTTGATTTAGCACCTTATGCTTTTTTAATTTTAAGTAGGTAAATATAACTTCCAAACTACACCTCAATCACAGTCACCAATCATTTAACTAAATAAAAATTCGGACAATTTTAATCGTGAATTAATTCTGCATGATGGAAAATTCATATATCCGTGAAGCTAGCTATAGAAATTAATGTACGATCCTTTTTCACTATTCAATTACTTCTTGAAGAAGTCATTGAATTTAAATATCCGGTTAACACCCGTCCAAATTGAACTTTTAATCTATTTTGGACATGGTTGGTATCTTGCCTTAAACGGAAAACCTCTTTTTACAAATCCCATCAAAGCATGGCGAGATGGGCCGGTGATCGAAGACATTCACAAATTTTACAATAAACCAAAGTTAGATTTCCAAGCGACGCTTGATCTGGAAAAGATAAAAGAGTTGAAGGAGGTTGACTTGCCTTTCTTGGATGGAATATGGGAATACTATCACCATTTGGGTGAAATTGAAATGATCCAACTGTGCCATGAACCAGAAAGTCCTTGGTTCCACACCTACGAAAAGAGCTCCAGAGATGTTGTAATAGATAATAACCTGATAGAACGACATTACCGACTTATTCACATTAATCATCCGGAGTTTGATGATCATGATGATCCAATCTCAATTTATTGATTTCATATCTAAATCTAAAATTCGATTTGGAACAAAATCCAACCGTAAAGTCTGTCAAAAAAATACCTCATTTGCCTAATAATTCAACTAGTTGGTTTTACAAAGGGACACTAAATTCATTTCACCGTCGAACTAAATATTTTTAAGTAGTTTGACGATTAATGAAATATTGACCTTGATGCTTGTGGAAAATTTCTGATCGAAGTTTTTCTCCTTAAAATTGAGTGTTATGATACAAACATAAATCAGAAGTCTGATGGAAACATTTATTAATAATTAGTCAGGTAAAAAATAATTTCATAAATTATGATCGTTCAATACGAAATTCCGTACTTACCGATATTCTCTAATTGTAGAAAAAATGAAAAATAATATTTTAATACTTGCTGTGGCAATTGCCGCAATGAGCTGTGTCTATAAAACTGAGTATACACGTGTTCAAATTCAATCTGACTCGCTTCAAGCTGCACTTACGATCTCTCAAGGTACTGTAAGTCTCTATGAACAAGTAACCGCCATCATCGATTCTGTTGAAAATTCACAACTCGCACTCCGAGTGGATCTGGAAAATGGCTCTACCTATGATGACTATGTCTCAAAAATGAGTGGCATTAAAAAGCAATTGAAAATAGCAAATGACAAAATGGCAAAATTAGAAGCTGATGCAGGCTTAAACCTGAAATACATCAACTCTCTTAAAAAACAATTGAAACAAAAAAATACGGAAATTCAACAGTTGAATTCATCTATTGAAACTTACAAAGCAAATCTTCAGTCGGCAACCGATAAAAACACCGCTTTGATAAATATGGTAGATGTGCAGTCACAGGAGCTCACCACAAAAGAAGAGCAGATAGAGCAGAAAAAACAGGAGCTACTCTTCCTTGAAGCGAAAATTGAAGCGATGAGTAAAGAGTCACTGATCAGCCAGGCTGAATCGACTTATGCAAGAGCACAAGCGATAGAAGAAATAGCGAACCGTACTCAGTTGGCTCCTAAGAAGAAAAAAGAATCTCTTCAAGAAGCTCTCGTGCTTTATGAAAAATCATTTTCCCTTGGAAACAAGGATGCAAAAGCAAAAGTTGATGAGCTTAAAGCAAAATTGAAATAAAGAATCTTAATCACATTTAAAAAGAGCCATTCTAAAGAAGAATGGCTCTTTTTTGCCCGCCAATGAATTAAATCCAGATTAAACTTTGCTGGAAGTTGATCTACCACACATTCTATCCTCACGGTAATGGATCCACTATTTAGCAATTGTTTTGCCGCTTCATCAATTGCCAGGATGTTAGCATTTATCAACATCGTGCTAGCGTTTTCAAAATCGAAAGGTTCCAGTTTGAATATGTCATATTAGATATTATCTGAAATCAGATAACCTAAGAGATAGTAGTGGCTTGATTGGTTATGTCAGGAGAATAGTTTAAACCAAGGCTATTGATACGATACCCTTCAGAATATTTTTGATAAGATGCAAAATCTTCGAAATCAAGATCTTTTTCCTCCTCAAAATCAGTGATTTCATCGTTTTCAAATTCAAATAGAAAGGATAACTCTTTCGAAATATCAAACCTTCGGGCATCACTTTCACAGGAGAACAGACTTGTGACCAAGATAATAACCAGTAAATTAATTTTCACTTAAAGCAGATTTATTAGTACTAAGTTAAGAATAATCAATCTGCATTCGCAAATTCACCAATAGTAAACACCAGCAAAAAATCTGTTAATTTTGGGGATTCTTATTGTTAAGAAGAAAATTATATTCACTTTTTTTTGAACCCAGGTTTCCCCACATTGAGAAAACTAAGACAAGCTCGGAAGAATCTTTTCCCGCTAAATACGAATCATACTTGTGAAGCTTTCTCCAAAAACTGAACGAAAGTATCAGAAGATTGAGCTCCAGAAATAGCATATTTCCTATCTACTACAAAGAATGGAACGCCTGTAACCCCAATCATTCTGGCTTCTCTTAAATCTTCATTGACTTCTCCACTAAATTGATTGCTGGTAAGCATTGTATCTACTTCCTGAGGATCCAGACCAAGCTCCTTCCCTATTGCAACTAAAGTGGTGATCGCAGCGATGTTTTTACCTTCAGTGAAATAGGCAAGAAACAAAGCTTCTTTGGCCTGATCTCCAAGCCTCTTAGTTTTGGCAAATTGAATCAAGCGATGTGCGTCAAAGGAATTGGCTACTACTGCTTTATTCATCTTATATTCAAGACCTTCTCCCTTGGCCATATCAGTCACATGCTGACTGGCTTGTTGAGCATATTCCAACGTCCAACCTTTGCGCTCGGCCAGCATTTCAGTTACGCTTTGATTGGGATTGGTTTTAAGGTCAGGATCTAATTGGAAACTTTTCCATTCCACTTCCACGGTACCATTATATGTTTTAAGTGCACCTTCAAAACGTCTTTTGCCAATATAACAAAATGGGCAAAGTATATCGGACCAAATTTCAACCTTCATGGATTATTGATTTTAAAAGCAGAGAACGTGATAGACTACAAATTGATTCCAACTATAAGTGGGAAAATTTCAGCCAAGATGTAAGTCTAAAACCTCAACAAAGAGAACCACACATTGAGCATTTTGAAAAAATGTAGATGATCGATGTAAAATGACCTAATTATTGGAAATCTTTTTAATGGCCTTTTTTAAATCTTCCTCCGGTCTAATGATAGAAAAATCCTCCCAATATTCTGTGTCTTCCAACCCTTTGATTTGATCAGAAAACAAATTTTTGTGTCGCGAAAAGGCTCTTTCTTCTACGGCATGAAGGTCAGGTTTTCCTTCTCGCTTATCAGTAACTACCAACTCAGTAACTGCTCTGAAATGGCTGTTGAAAAGTTTGCGCCTCCAATTAACTTTCATCTCAATCTCGTTACGGACATAATCCAAATACCAAAGTCCACCAGCAACTCTGTAACGCACTTCATAATAGAGCTTTTCATGTGTGAGAATAGCCAAGCTGGGTCTTTGAATTATTAAATTCTCGGCTGCAATTCCAAGTGATTCTTGGGGCATGGTAAAGGTAATTCCTGCTATGGCAAAGGATTTTTCATCAATATATATAGTTCCCTCATAGAGCAATTCATCGACATCAGCCTCAGGTTTTTGCTTGAAACTTAATTCATATGAGCGCCTGCCGTCAATAGTTTGGATACCACTGATATTGTATTCATAAAGCGTGATAGATTGTTCCGAGAGTATACTTCCTGGATTTTTGATTATATCCAGACGCATCATGGTTGTGGGTCCTCCCATTACCTTAAAAGCCAAAGTGTCATTGCGAGTATAATTGGTTAATCTATGCCCTTTTTGCACACTGATCTGATCTTCATACTTAGGATCTCCCCTTTCTCTGACAAGATAAGGAGCTTTGTAAATTTTAAGTACCCCTTGAGAGATATCCACAAAGGCATTATTTTTTTTAATGAGTTCTCTGTAAAACGTGGTTAGTTCCATGTAGTCAGAAGAATAATTCTGAGGGATTCTCTTGATTGCTTCCTTCAAGATAAGATCTGCATTTGGCACAACCACCGGATTAAGGACATAGGTGGCATTTTCCAGATAGATATTTATTTCACCATTTTCAAAATCCAGCTCCTTAATCACGATTTCCTTGGACAGAAATCCAATACTGGAAAAGACCAGTATTTTATCATCACCTTCCACATTAATACCAAATTCTCCGCTCGCATTAGCAACTGTACCCAGATGAGTACCTTTTAAATAGACATTGGCATAGGGAATTACATCATTGGAATTGGCGTCACGAACTGTCCCATTAACTTGAATCTGCGCTTTCACTAGGTTCATAGACAATACAAACCAAAAAAACACAAAGAAAATTGGGTGGGTCACTGCTGATTTCATCTCAATTGAATAATCAATTCGTTGAAACCTTAATCTCGCAAATAATTAGTCTGTTTACGACTAATTATAAAATTAATTTAATCAGTTTTCTAATTCAAAAAAGACTTGAATGACACCATGTTTTAGCATTCAATAAACGTGATATTTAGATGTATCATATCACAAAATCACCCGTATATCATCAATCATTCTACTAATATCCATGGGCAAGGTGCCATTGTATATTCCTCGAATCCTACGCTGACGATCTACAAGAATGACCGTCTCAGTGTGTAAAAAATCTTCAAGGGTAGTGAGTCCTTTACCGAATCCTTCATCGGCAAAATAAGACTCGCGCGCCAGCTGATAGATGTCCTCTTTATCTCCTGTCACGAGCTGCCAGATATCTGGATTGATATCATTCCGAATAGCATATTTCTGAAGCTGAGCCACGGAATCTACCCAAGGCATCACAGAATGAGACAATATCTTTACACGATCATCTGTGGCAAAAGTCTCTTGTACGAGTTTGAGGTTTCCATTCATTTTCGGGCAAACTCCAGGACAAATAGAGAAGAAAAAATTCGCTACATAGATTTTATCAGTGAAGTTATCTGCAGTTACAGTATCCCCATTTTGGTTTACAAATTTGAAAGGAGCGATGGTGTGAATTGCTGAATAGCCAGAATCTTGTAGTTCTATCCATCGGGGAGTCAAATCCGCAGTATTGTAAAATGGAAGATCAATGGTCAACCGCTCAGTATTTTTCTTTGAGCATGAGCAAAAAACAATACAAATTAGAATAACCAAGTATCTACTCATTCTGTACTTTTATAAGGATCAAACGCTCCTGATTCACTGTCTATTTTTGCACATCGTTTCAGACCCACCAAACCATATTTTCGCCCATTCTCACGAACCACATAATTGGATCTTAATTTGCCATCGGATCGATACATTTTTTGAGCGCCCAATTCCATCCCTTCCACATAATTCATGTCTTGGCTCAGATTGCCATTTATATACCAAGTTTTATGATTTCCGACACTCAACCCTTTATTAAAAAGATACTGAAATTTTAATTGACCACTTTCATACCAAGCTAGATGTTCTCCATGTTTTTCGCCTTTGAGATAATACCTGAGAATCGCTGTGTCTCCGAATTCATAATACTTGATATGGTACCCTTCCATTAAGCCATCTGAATAAGGAATTTTTGATGACAGATTCCCATTTTGGAATTTACTTACAATAAATCCTGAATAAATCTCATCGCCAAGTTGCAATTTGCCCAACGAATCGAGCTGAAGACTTTTGTCACTGGCATCAATGTATCTTTCTGGAATGGTCATTTTATGATAATAAAGATCATCCGACTGTCCACAGCTCCAGCCAATAAGTGCCAGCCAGATGATCAATATTTTACTGGGTCTTCGTACCAGGTGTTCCATAATATGCATCACCATTGATCCATGGATATTCTGTTGTCACATGATAGTGATAGATACCATCAGCGAAATCGGCAGTCACTGAAGTATGTCCATGATATATATCCAAATCATCATTTGTAATTTCAGCACCGTTTTCCATCGGTCCGTATACCGGAAATCCATCCAATAAAAACCCAAGAAAAGCGTCACTACCTTTCAAACTTGTGAGCCAAACAGGCTCAATGTGATAGTGATAAAGATCACCTGCAGGATGGCCTTCGTATTGATCAAAAGTATTTACTTCTTCAAATATGTCATCACCAGGGCCCGCTTGTTGGTTGAAAAAAACCACGCTATTAATCGAAACACCCATAGGGCCTAAGCCTGGTGCTTGATGTGTTGTTGCTTTTTCAGGAAATCTTGGATGCTTGAATACTATATTTTGTTCTCCTATAGAACCTGGATTTTTCTTAAAATCAGCATTGTCAGGTTCATCGTAAGCTTCATAAAGTGAATTAGAAGTGCCGTAGTACATACTGACATGATCTGGTAGTCCAGCGGTTGTTATTGTAATAATATCATCCCCAACTATCACACTTAAATCATCCGAATAAAATTTGGATATGAGCACATTCATATCATTGTCAGCCACTACCATCGTTGTGTCATTTTCCTCTTCCTTTTCTTCCTCATCAGAAGTCATATTATTGTCATCGGTGCAACCAATGGCTGTGGCCAGTAGGCAAAACAACAATGGTGCAGATAGTAATTTCACGTAGTTTTTCATTTTCATAATAATCATGTGATGTATTCAAGTTAATTTTTGACTTTATGCTAGATGAAACGGGAAGATTAAAATTTACCCTACCACAAATTAGAATTAAATAATTCAATACTCGTAACTGTGTTCCCATTCGCTTGATCAATCAAACTAGTTTAGTGGCCTAAGGCCGGAAACAAATGATTAACATAGACTGAAAATTAAAAAAATTATTGATTGGGTCTCTTTTCAAGACTAATTCTCATTCCCATTTTTGAAAAACAGCAGATATTATCCGATTTCATTGATCTCTGACAATTATATATGTTCGATATTCCTAAAAATTCATAGATTTAGAAAACCTTAATTTTTGCATCAACTAAAACCGACCAATGCCTTTCCTGAAAATATCCTCGATTGTATGTGAAGTTCCTGAAGAATCGGACAAAGATGAAATTTATCTGATGTTTCGGGATAAAAAAATTTGGCCCCAAAATCAAAAATACTTCAAAATAGATGTAGATGAAATCTTGTCCATTGACCTTAAAATTAGTATTTCCAGTCCTGGGAATTTGAAACTTGAGCTTTGGGAATATGACGTTACCTCTAAAAACGATCACTTGGGTACTTTTCAATTAGACATCCAGAGCCTTGAAGCGGGAAAATTTACAGAACTCCTCATTCGGGATGAAAAAGGTGCAAAAAGAGCCAGCTATTATTTGAACTGGGAAATATCTGATTGATGCTCTTTCTCCTTCGAAAAATCCGAA
>JBLICU010000034.1:0-31934 GCA_047632435.1 Cyclobacteriaceae bacterium | reverse complement strand
TCCATTGCTCACGAATAGAACCAGCAGTGACTAAATCAACTTTGCGATTAAAGATGTCTTCTAAATAGTCCTTCAGGTCAAAGAATTTCAACCGTACACCTTTCGATAAATCAACCAAAATATCAATATCTGATTCCTCTGTTTGAGTATTGTTAGAGAAAGACCCAAAATATCCTATCCGGTCAACTCCGTATTCTTGTTTAAGAAATGGTCTGATCGAATCGATCTTTTGTTCTATGTCCTTTGAGGAAGTCATGATCAAAAGTTAAGTCACGAGTAATTCACAACCAAATTGGTCAAACACTAAACCTTCCTCTTATACCCAACAAAATACGCAATTGCCGCGGTGGCCACCACCAGAATAGAAATAAACTGAGAGTGAGAAAGTACACCTTCAATAATAAAGCCTCTCGCCAGGTCTCCTCTGAAAATTTCAATTATAGATCTGCCAACAGCATAAAGAGTGACATAAACAAAAATCAACCTTCCTTCGAGGCGTTTATGTCTTTTCATCATATAGAGGATAACCAGAATTCCAAGAATCATACTTGCTTCATAGAGCTGCGTTGGGTGTAGGGCAGTATGAAGTGGCTTTGCCTGGGATTCAGGATTCGAGAAGGTGATTCCTAAAAAACTATCCGTTGGGACTCCATAGCAGCATCCTGCAAAAAAACATCCCATCCTTCCAAATACATGAATAATCGCGCCTGTAATTGCGATACGATCAAGCATAGGCCAGAGCGGAAATTTTTCCTTTCGGAAATACCAGACTATCGCCGGAATGGCAAATAAAAGCGAGCCATAAAAAACAAAACCTGTTCTGAAGTTATTGGCCATGAGATCCCAAGACGAAAAATAATAGCCCGGTTTTTCAAAATAAAAGAAAAGCTTTCCTCCTACAAATGCTGAAACGATGATGATGATCGCCAGATTTTGGATTTTGTCACTGGGGATTCCTAGCTCCTTGGCAGAAACGGTAGACATATAAAAATAGCCCATGATCGCCCCAAGCATAATCATAAAGCCATAAGTGTGAATCGTTAAGCTGCCGATGGTAAAAAGTTCAGGATGCATTTTTTGGTGTTTTAGTATTGGATACGAATATCCTTAAAGTCTCTAAGATTTAAAAGGATTAGTCCCAGGATCCGCCCCACTATCAAAGACCCGAATGGCGATTACATCAGCTTCAGCGGTCAGCTCGCTATTGGAAAAGACCTCACACTTAAGCACCGTCTTCCGATTTTTGACCTCTATTATTCTGGCTCGAAGCTCTATGGTTTGATCATTTGGTGTTGGCTTCAGGTATTTTACCGAAAGTGTTCCGGTAGCATATCGATAAATAGGTTCAGAATCCAAATCTCTATTTTCTAGCTTATAGGCATGCGCCATCGCCGTTCCCATGCAATGGCAATCCACCAATGTGGCCAAAATTCCCCCGTTGAGCAGGTTCTCCCAGCCGTGGTACTTTTCTTTGGAATTCCATCTGCAGATGGAAATATTCCCTTCCCAATAACTTTTGATATTTAAGCCCTCATGGTTTTTTCCACAACCGAAACATACATTCTCAGGCATATGATCCTGAAAGTAGTCCTTGTTATCCATAATTTTAGTTAGTTTGATGGAGCAAATAAACACAAAATGATTCACGTACTAGATTTGAATTTCCTTGGCATTGATCATGCCATCGCAGCTTTTTTGATAGAAACATCGGCCGGACCTGTTCTCATCGAAACCGGGCCGCACTCCACCTTCGATTCCATGCAAGCTGAATTGAAAAGGGTTGGATATCAACCAGAAGATATCAAGCACGTTTTTTTGACTCACATCCATTTTGATCATGCCGGAGCAGCCTGGGCTTTCGCCAAAACAGGAGCAAATATCTATCTACATCCATTCGGCGCACCACATATGGAAGACCCTACCAAACTCTACAACTCTGCCAAAATGATCTATGGAGATGAAATGGAGCGCCTTTGGGGCATCATGGAAAAAATCCCCGCAGCTCAATTAATTACTCCTGCTGACAATGAAGAGGTCAGGATTGGAGATAAAACTTTCAAAGCACTCCATACTCCAGGTCATGCCAAACATCATATTGCCTGGCAGCTAGGGGATGTAATTTTTACCGGAGATATCGCTGGCGTAAAAATTGGTAATGGCCCTGTCGTTCCCCCTTGCCCACCACCAGATATTAATTTGGAAGATTGGTATGATTCCATTGATAAATTGTTGGCTTGCGAGGCAAGCACGATGTATTTGACACATTTTGGAAAGATCGAAAACAAAAAAGAGCACCTCCACGATCTCAGCGAGATTCTCAATGATTGGGCACTTTGGATTAAATCCAAATGGTTGGAAGGGCTTGATACAGATCAAATTACATCAATGTTCAAAATTTATACGGCCAATCAATTAAAGGAGAAGGGTGTGGATGAGCATGGACTCAAACAAAATGAGGCAGCAAATCCAAGCTGGATGAGCGTTGCGGGTCTGATCAGATACTGGCAAAAACGCCATAAATAGAAAAAGGGGGCACCTGGCCCCCTAATTAACCAGCGGTGGAAAACGGTAATAAGATTGAAATTAAACAGAAGCAACCGATCCATCGAGGACAACTCGGCCAATCACACCCGTCATTAGATGAATTCAACTTTTTTGTCTTTAAACCGAAAAGAGATTTTATGAAAAATTTGAAAGTAGATAAGTGATGTTAATCGTTTTGCAGATTAATGAAGCCCAGATCCAACTAAATTAATTCGAAAGAATCTGATGTATTATTTACTTATTCTCACACAGGTTTTTGGCCTAACCGGAATCAAAGCTGCGGCTCCATTGCTTTTTGAGCTATTTGAACTGGTTGGTGGTAAATCGATCGTGGAAGAAAATTTTGGGGCACCTGAGGCTATATGTGCGGAAAGTGGGATGAGAGCACATAACAACTGCAATGGTACCGTCATGATGCAGCTCCCAGAATATATGAATGCCGAGCCGTCTTGTACATTTCATCAACTCATCAATCTGGACGAAAATGAGTTATTTCAGGTCAATAGTAGCTGCTATCCAGTTGCAAAAATGAAACATGTTTCTTGATTTGTATTACCGCCGGTTCAATCATGGTACTATCAAAAATACCACCCCAGCTATCAGAAATTGCCTGAATATTTAACCAATTGTGATGATCAAAATGCGAACCGTCTATTCGATTTAATATACCCGAGACAATTCACAAAAGTTCAAATCCCAGTTGAACAGGACGGACAACTAGGTTATGTGATATTTGAAGCCATGTATGAAAATACGCATGCACTTTTATATTGGCATTTGGATGATGAATATTTGGGAGCGACACAAAGATCACATCAGATGGGAATTCGAACCATCAAGGGCCATCATACGATCACCCTCATGGATGAAAATGGTGATACGGTCATTCAAAATTTTGAAGTGATAAATTAATACACCTCCTCTACCATTGACTGATCTTCCATCGGTGGACGAACATAAGTGCCATTTTGTGGTAACGGCGGAAGCTCAATTGCTTCGAAATGCATCTTTTCATACGGGATTTGACTGATCAAATGATAGATACAATTAAGCCTCGCTTTTTTCTTGTTGTCAGAATTCACCACGAACCAGGGACACTTCTTGGTATCAGTATGAGCAAACATATCATCTTTGGCTTTGGAGTATTCCATCCATTTTGATCTGGATTCAAGATCCATTGGGCTAAATTTCCATCGTTTCATTGGATTTTCAACCCGCGCCTTGAATCGCTTTTCCTGCTCTTCATCACTCACAGAAAACCAGTATTTCAAAAGGATAATGCCCGACCTGACTAACATTTGTTCGAACTCCGGACACGATCTTAAAAATTCATTGTATTCCTCATCGGTACAAAACCCCATCACTTTTTCTACTCCTGCGCGATTGTACCAACTCCTGTCAAACAAGACCATTTCTCCCTTTGCAGGCAGGTGTGCAACATACTTTTGAAAATACCATTGTCCTTTTTCTCGCTCTGTTGGCACTCCAAGGGCTACTACTTTTACCACTCGGGGATTGAGCGGTTCCGTAATGGTCTTGATAACGCCCCCTTTTCCGGCAGCATCTCGACCTTCAAAAACTACAACAACTTTCAATCCTTGTTTTTTGATCCACTCTTGGAGATGAACCAGATTCTCCTGAAGTTGGAAAATAGCAATATCATAACTATTTGAGTTCATATCAAAGGGCGTTTTGGTGCAAAGTCAATTTAAAATGTATTCTTCAATCTTTGTATGCACTTGGTCAAAAGGTTTAATGACTTATATCAAGAATCCACTAAATTCAGACCATGAAAAGATTTCTCTACATTTTCTTCGTCATAACAGCACTTCTTGCCTACCTGGTTTTTAACCTGCTCAATACTACGGGCTACTTTCGCGAATTAGTAACAAAATCTCCTGGAAGATTGCTTCAAACATTCAATATAAAAGGCGCAGAAGACATGGAAGTGTTAAGAGATGAAGGTCTGCTACTGGTTTCTGCTGATGATCGCAAGGGCAAAAAAATGGGTCAACCTTCCGATGGTGGTTTGTATCTAATCAACTTGAAAAATGAAGAATCCATAATAAAATCCATTTCAGAACACTTACCAAAGCCTTTTCATCCACATGGACTCTCCGTCTTAAAATTGGACTCGGCCAAATATCAGGTTTTGGTAATCAATCATGTTGAAGGCATTCATTCAATAGAATCATTCATATTATTCGGGGATAGTTTAGTGCATCAGAAAACTTACAAAGACGAACTGATGATAAGCCCTAATGATGTGGAAATAATAGGAAAGGATAAGTTCTATTTCACAAATGATCACGGCACGAACGCCAAAATTGGCCGAATCACGGAAGATTATTTAGGTTTTGGAAAAGGAAGTGTGGTTTTCTATGATGGTCGTGCGTTCACCACGGTGGCTACAGATCTTGATTATGCCAATGGCATAAACTATGATAAAAAGAGAAATTTGCTTTTTGTGGCTCTTTCAAAAGGCTTTAAAATCAAGGTTTATCAGGCAGGAATAAACGGCGGTCTTGATTTTCTTGAGGACATTCCTCTAAACACTGGGCCGGATAACATCGACTTTGATGAAAAAGGAAATCTATGGATAGGTTGCCATCCAAACCTGATCGCTTTTGCCAACTATGCTAAATTGAATAATGAATATTCACCCTCAGAAGTGATACGGATCACTTATAAAGGAAAGTACAATTATGATATTGAATCGGTTTTTGTGGATGATGGCAAGATGATCCAAGCCTCCTCAGTGGCCTGCAGATACAATAAAAAGCTGGTTATCGGCAATGTAATGGCTGACCGGTTTTTGATTTTTGAGTATCCGCAATAAATATTCAATGCCGTTTTTTAAATTCGCTGATCTTATCCAAATACACCACTGTGCCAGCTCCGCTCAATAGATCAAACTTTGGCAAACAAAAGAAAGCGTAACAAAAATGAAAAATTGAACCCAAATAAGGCCAATCAGCCAATGATAAAGTGAGAAGCTATGAAAGCCATATCTTCTCCGAATCATATTGAGTCGTCCGTCTTTACCTATCAATTTATCACTGGAAAGGCGTTTGCTGTCCAATCCGAGTTCCTTAAATCTATCAGAAATGTTTTTTTGATTCTTGTTTGCTTTTGCCACGATACCAAGTTCTTAGATTGTTAAATTACATTGTAATTTCTGTACTTCTAAATGTCATATTTCGTTCGTCGTTTTCGAATCAATTTGAGAAGAGCTCTCAGAGTTGTGTTCCTCATGTTCCTTGGTGTCGTTTCTGCGGCATTTGGATTGGAAAGCTTCCTCTTGCCCAATAATGTGCTCGATGGTGGGGTCACAGGCATCTCCCTGCTTTTGGCCATTTTAACTAATGGCAGGCCGTCCATATACATATTCCTGATCAACATTCCGTTTCTGGCTTTAGGTTGGTGGCAAATAGGCCGTGAATTTGCGCTCAAAAGCTTTATAAGTATTACACTGCTAGCTCTTGTCATTTATAATTTTGATTTCCCTGTTTTAACAAATGACCCGCTATTGGTTGCTGTATTTGGTGGTCTGTTTCTTGGTTTAGGTATCGGCTTTTCTATCAGAGGTGGGGCCATTATCGATGGCACAGAAGTTCTCGCCATTTATTTGGGAAAGAAAACTGGTTTTTCTGTCGGCGAGCTTATCCTCATTTTCAACGTCTTCATCTTCTCTTTTGCGGCGTATTTTCTTTCATTGGAAACGGCCATGTATTCCATTATCACCTATTTCGCTGCATCGCGAACGGTGGATTTTGTGTTGGAAGGTTATGATGAATATATCGGGGTGACGATTATCTCTAATGAACATGTCGCAATCCGGGAAATGATTCTAACCAAACTGCGCCGAGGTGCCACTATCTATCACGGCAGCAAAGGGTTCAGCCTGATGCAAAATGAAGACGCAAAAACCAATATCCTCTACACGGTAATCACCCGATTGGAGCTTACCCGATTGGAAACTGAAATAGACAATATTGATCCCAGTGCATTTTTAGTGATGTCCAAAGTGAAGGATATTAAAGGCGGGATGATCAAAAAACTTCCTTTGAAAAACCTCTAAGCCAAAGTTTCAAATATGAAAAAGCTTATTTTCATTTGTGTGCTGACAGTTTGCCTGTGTGATTCTTCTGCTCAAATCAAAGTGGCCTGCGTTGGAAACAGTATTACCTACGGATCAGGAATTGAGGGCCGAGACTCTTTGGCCTATCCTCCACAATTAGGCAAAATTCTAGGGCAAGGTTGGGAGGTGGCCAACTTTGGACACAGTGGAGCAACCCTACTGAAAAATGGAAATAATCCTTATTGGAATCTGCCAGAATTTGACAATGTTCAAAAATTTCAACCAGATGTCCTTATAATTATGCTGGGAACAAATGATTCAAAACCAGTCAACTGGGATCCTTACAAAAATGAATATGCCAAAGACTATCTTTCAATGATTCAGGTTTTCAGAGAAATGGATTCATCTCCTGTCATATTTATCTGCAGACCAATACCTGTTGTGGAAACCAAATGGGGAATTGATAAGCAAGTTGTAGAGCAAGAAATTCCACTCATCCTCAAATCCATTTCGAAATCAGAGAAGATCAAAATCATAGACCTTTATAAACCAATGAAAAATCATTTAGACCTGATCCCAGATAAAATTCATCCAAATGCCGCTGGTTCTGCGCTTATGGCCGAAGCAGTTGCCAAGGTTCTAAATAAGTCAAAAAGAAAATTTCAGTAATAAAATATCCTTCTGAGAAGCTCATTGGACTAAGCCCACTATTGCAGCAGGCCCCATGCAGAAACTACCAAATTTCTAGCCCCACCATGATCACGATGCTCACATAGATATATGCCTTGCCAGGTTCCCAGTGCTAGCTTGCCATTCGAAATAGGTATGAGGACTGAAGCACCAAGCAACGAGGATTTGATGTGGGCTGGCATATCGTCAGGTCCTTCATAATCGTGTTTGTAATAGGGCGCATTTTCTGGAACCATTTTATTGAAATGCGATTCGAAATCCTCTCTCACAGTCGGATCAGCATTTTCATTGATGGTCAACGAAGCGGAAGTGTGTTGGATAAAAACCTGAAGTATGCCCGATTTTATCCTTTTCAAATCAGGAACAGCAGCTATGATTTCAGATGTGATCAAATGAAAGCCTCTTCCTTTTGCTCCGATTTGAAGGTATTCCTGAATAAAAATCATCGATCAATTCTTTCGTATGCTCCGATATCCGGCTTGCTGTCTCTTGGTCTTCCAAGGATGTCATATTTATAACCCAAATCAATACCGCGATCACGGGCAAATGATAAAGAGTCTAACTGATAGTTGAAGTCAAATAAGTCTACAAAGCCAGGAAAATTGCTTTCTATGGAAGAGTAATTGGTAGTGCCGTAATCTTCTTCTGTTTTGATAATACTACTATTCATTTCCAATGTAAAGTTGGCTTTTTCACTTTGCAAGAAATAAAACTCTTCTTTATTTGGCCCCCAAATAATACTATTTCGAATGGTCATGTTCAAATCTTCTAATAGTTCGTACCCATCTATAAACATGGCTAATTTCAGGTACTCGTCAGAAAACTGAAAAGATGGCGCATCCAATAAAAAATCACTTCTTTGATTAGAAAAGGTACAATGTTCATATAAGTATGTGCCGCCCCCAAAATTTCCAACCATCAATTGACTATTGTATATTTCACTGTTTGTCATGGTCAATTCTGATGAAAACGCCAATATTCCTGCCGTGGACATATGCCTTATAGATGTATTGTGAATTTGTATTTCAGTAGTAGCTGCTCCCAACTCGGGCCAGAGTAAGCTGCTCCCATCTGTCAATTGAAGAATGGTATAACCAACGCCAATTCCCGTTTGGCCGTTTTCTATATCAGCAAAATGAATTTCATTGTTGCGACTTGTTTCCATAAATATCAACCCTTGCCACTGACCAGGTGCTTTCTGATAATTATCATCAAAACGAGTGTTTCGAAAAGTCACCCGATTTGCTGAATCGCCTAAAACTTTCAACGTACCCTGCACAATCATTGCTGCGCCATTATCCAAAAATATCTTAGCCCCCGAATCAATAGTTAGAGTACACAATGAATCCACTACGACAAAATTATAAATCACATAAGGCCGATCTGCAGTCCAGGTCACATCACAAAGTACTTCTCCATTTATAAAGTTGGCATCCTGTCCCCATGCTACCAGCTTCACGTGGGCGCTTTGTCCATTCCAGTCTACAACAATTGAATCCTTTACCAGATAAGGCAGGTTCTTATTCAAAGGATCTATATCCACATCCACCAAAACGAGCAAGCTGTCCCCTCCAAAAAGCACTTCATTATTTATTTCTTCACCAAATTTTCCATTCGCAATAATCGTATAAGCTGATTGTTTGCCTTTGCCTAATCGGATACTAGAAATGGACACTGCGTTTTTGGATGGATTAAAGATTCTCAACCGCTTGGTTATGCTGGTTCTGATTGTAAGCAAAGTATCAAAAATGACCGTATCGGTGCTAAAGCGAAGATTTATGGATGAAGAACCTGATAGTTTTTCCTCCTCGGGCTCACATGAGATGGTCAAAATGGTAGCTATTGCCAAAAAGAAAATCAGACTAAGGTTTTTCATAAATTGATGTTGAAACGCTGAATTTTGGTTCTTATTCCTCGGAACCATCTTTCATTCTTTCAGTGTTTTCCGCAATCCTTAATTTTTCAATAAAATCATCAATCTCACCACCCAAAATTGCCGGAAGATTATAAACCGTATGACCAATTCTGTGATCTGTCACACGCCCCTGTGGAAAATTGTAGGTTCTTATCTTGTCTGATCTATCGCCAGAGCCAACAAGCGATTTCCTATGCGAGCTGATTTTGTCATTGTGCTTTTTCAACTCCATTTCATATAATCGCGACCTTAACACTTTCAGTGCCTTATCATAATTGGCATGTTGGGAGCGACCATCCTGACATTCTACTACCAACCCAGATGGTGCGTGTGTGAGTCGCACAGCCGATTCCGTTTTGTTGATATGCTGGCCACCTGCTCCTGAAGCTCGGAAAGTATCCTTCCGGATATCGCCCATGTTGAGCTGAATATCTACTTCCTCAGCTTCTGGCAAAACAGCCACCGTCGCAGCAGAAGTATGGACTCGCCCTTGGGATTCTGTACTCGGCACCCGCTGCACCCTGTGCACACCAGATTCGAACTTCAGCTTGGCATAGACGTCCTCGCCGGTCACACTACAAACAATTTCCTTAAATCCCCCCACTGATCCTTCAGTGAAACTGACCACAGAAAAATTCCATCTCTGGTTTTCAGAATAGCTTTTATACATTCCAAATAGATCTCCAGCAAAAAGAGCTGCCTCATCTCCTCCAGTTCCTGCACGAATTTCAAGAATCACATCTTTACTATCGTTGGGATCCTTTGGGATCAGCATAAGTTTTAACTCTTCCTCCAGTTCTATCTTCTGTGGGTGAAGCTCATCAAGCTCCCCTTTAGCCATTTCCCGAAACTCTGGATCCTTTTCCGTTTCAAGAACATTTTTGGCGCTGGCAATATTTCCTACGACCAAATTGTATGCATCAAACTTGTTCACGATCTTTTCCAAATCACGATATTCCTTGTTCAGCTTGGTGAACTTGTCCATATCCGACATTGCGTCAGGTTGAACAATCAACTGACCTACCTCCTCGAATCTTTTCTTAATCGCTACTAGTTTGCTAATCATCTGATCACTAAAATTTCAATCTGCAAAGCTATAAAAGGTAAGCGTAAGCCCCACAATTTGAATGATTTGCATTTCTCTGTTTAACTTTGCAATGTTATTAGCGATTCGACAAATATGTCATTACAACCAAAGTTTAAACCAAGCGTCAAGTCAGAATTTTCAAGAGTACTTAGAGAGCGTGTAAATGCCCATTTCAAGGATAATGGAATTTCCACTGATGCCAATGCAGAAATGGTGATCAAATCTGTGCTACTTGTTATCGCTTGGCTAGGAACCTATAGCATCATAGTCTTTGGTAATTTGCCTATTTGGCTAACGTTTCCTCTCTGGGCATTGTTAGGGGCACTCATTGCTTTGGTTTCTGTGAATATTGGCCATGATGCCATTCATGGTGCATACACTAAGAAAAAATGGTTGAAAGATATTCTCTGTCATAGCTTCAACATCAATGGGGCAAGTGCCTATATGTGGAAGATATCACACAATCATGCACACCATACTTATACCAATATCCATGGTCACGACGCAGATATTAATCCTGGCGATATTCTCAGGATTTCGCCAAGTACCAAGCTGAGAGCTTTTCATAGATTTCAACATATCTATGCTTTTTTCCTTTATTCATTCGCCACATTCAGCTGGGTGTTCGCCAAAGATTATGTTCAGTTTTTTCAAAACGAAATCAACAATTACGAAAACAAAAAACATCCTGTTCGGGAATATTTCCTATTATTTTTCTACAAATTTCTGAATTATGGAATGTATTTAGTCATTCCACTATTATTCATGCCTTATAGCTGGGGTGTTATTTTGGGTGGTTATCTTATAATGCACGCAGTTTCTGGTTTTTATCTGGCCATAATATTCATGTTGGCTCATGGGGTGGAAGAAGTACATTTCCCATTGCCAGATGATGAGGGCATCATCGGCGATGATTGGGTGATCCACCAGATGCACACGACTGCCAATTTTTCTACGAATAGCTGGTGGGCTGGTTTCCTGACCGGAGGGTTAAATACACAGATAGAACACCATCTATTCGCCAATGTCTGCGGAGTGCACTATCGTTCTATTGCAAAGATTATTCAGTCAACATGTAAGGAGTTTGGCGTTCCGTACTACGATATACCTTCTTTTGGTGCTGCTATCGCTTCCCATTATAGATTTCTGAAAAAATTAGGTAGAATCGAAGATTATGAGCCAATTACGCCAAGGCAAAATCATGAAAAACTTACACTTGAGCATGCCTAAAACAATCAGTGGTATGGTCATTGACCAAACCGATAGCTTGCATGTACGCATAAATGATGGTAGACCCTAGAAATTTGAATCCTCGTTTTTTCAAATCCTTTGCCAAAGCATCCGATTCCGTGCTTGTTGCCGGAACCTCTGCTCTTTTTGGCCAGTGATTGACTTTGGGTTTGAAGTCTACAAATGACCAAATGTATTTGTCAAAACTGCCAAACTCTTTTTGTATTTCAATAAACCTTCTGGCATTATTAATAGCTGCAGCTATTTTTTGTCTATTTCGAATAATCGATGCATCTTGGACTAGCTCCTCTAATTTTTGATCATCAAAAAGTGCGACAGTATTCACATCAAAATTTGCAAAAGCATTGCGATAACCATCACGCTTTCTTAGAACGGTACTCCAGCTCAATCCTGCCTGGGCAATTTCTAAAACTAAGAATTCGAAATGTTTGTCATCATCATGCTCAGGCACACCCCATTCATGATCATGATATTGCACATATTCGTCAAACATTCCTTCTGCCCAGTCACATCTTCTCATGTCCATAAATAATACACTTGCGCTTTATCTGTTAATATATAAATTTATCGCTTGTTAGAAAATCATGCATATCATTACAATCAAATTATATTTCGTTTTAGTCATTTTCATCTTCACTGCAAAAGGAGTATCGGCTCAGGTGCCAATTAATCTTACCTCGACTCGGTCAGCAATGATTATATCAGTACCAGATGACACAGAAAAGGGTTTTGCTGTCAGAGGTGACTGGAAAAAAATTGCTCGAGAAGCACACGACAGCTTTAGAAAAATCGGAATAGATGGTGTCTTATACATTTATAAGGATGATCTCACAGCAGGGCCAGAAATTACAAAAGCCTATAACGAAGTACTTATCAAAAGACTCGTTTCAAATATGATTTCTCTTGAAATCACAGGAACGGATTATAATCTTGAATATGTATTAAACATTTATCCAGTAAAAGATGCCATTGAGCTAAACCAATCAGCTTATCGAGTCTCCTCCAAATCTTTGAATGAGTTGATGCTCGTTCTCGGGCGTCAGGTTTTGAGGCAAGAAACACCACGTACAAATTTTCTAATCACAGATCAACCAGAATTTTTGGATGATCTGGTGCTTTATTCTGGAACTCGATATGTGAATGTGCCAAGCCGTATTAGAAGTCTTGGAATTGCAGTAATAAAATTTGACTCAATCGCCATTCCTGATAATCTGTCTGAAATTGATCGCAACACATTAATCACAAAAAATCTAGAGATCAGTCAGGCAAACTTAGAACTCGATCAGATTATGAAAAAGTATCCTTTCAAATATGAATTGGTGAATTTTACAAACGTCGAATCCCTCTATCAAAAAGGTTATCAATATGCTTTGATGCCCATAATTAGCTCCGGGCACACGATCAAAAAAATGCTTAATTACAAATCAAATTCCTCTGAAACAGTCTTTATTTCCGAATTTTCAAAAAAAGGAGAGAAAGCAACGCTCAAAAAAATACCCGCAAATGGCAATATGACGAAGTATTATATCAAACAAACTATTGTACTGGACATCCATGTGGGGAGCAGGTGGGATGCCGATGTAACTTGGCAAAAAGCACTTGAAAATTTCATTGACAACCTAAAATTCGATTTTAATATCGAATAGCGTGAAATATGTCACGAAAACTCAATTATTTCAAAACACGATCTAAAGTAAAATCCATCAACGTAAGTCCATATCTCGAAAGGTTAGGGCTGAGCATTGGATTACATGATATTGCTTTTTTAAAAAAAATTCACAAAGCACATTTACTGCACATACCTTTTGAAAATCTTGATATTCACTATGGTAAAAAAATCATCCTTGACATCAATCAGATTTACAAGAAAATCATCCTTGAAAAAAGAGGCGGTTTTTGTTATGAGTTGAATGGACTTATTTATCATTTGCTATCAAATCTGGGTTATGAATGTAGCCTAATTTCTGCTAGGGTAAAAAGAAATGAAGGTTGGGGAGCAGCATTTGATCACATGCTGGTGATGGTGGAATTGAATAATGAAAAGTGGCTGGTAGATGTGGGTTATGGAAGTCTATTTGTAGAACCTAAAAAGTTGGTTTTGAATACCCCACAATTGGATTACAATAATTATTACAAATTTGAAACGGATGTGGACGAAAATTGGATATTGAAAAAATCAAGAGACAACTCTGTTTATAGCACCATTTATCGCTTTGACCTGCAAGCACATGAATTGATTGAATTCCTTCCCATGTGCAACTATCATCAGGAATCCGACAAGTCTACGTTCACACAAAATAAGCTGATCACTCAGCTTTTCAGCAATGGCCGGATCACATTGACGGATAGAAAGCTCAAAATTGAATTGGACGGGATCCTCAATGAAAAGCCTATCATGAATGAGGATGAGTTTTTGTCCAAATTGGAGCACCATTTTGGAATAGATAGCAGAAAGTTGATCATGAGTAGATTTGAATGATGATTGGGCGATGCAAAAAATTTGAATCTTAAATTTGTGACATGCTAGAAATAATTGCGATGATCTCGCTGGGTAGAACCATTCGAAATATTGTCAGAGAAAAAGGTTTGAAACCAACAAGTTTTATCATCAATCTGGTGCTGTTGTGGATAGGATTTGAAATTGTAGGGATTTACATCGGATACAGTCTGTTCCACAATCCATTTGGGGCATACGTATGTGCGATTGGGGGTGCGGCTCTGGGTGGATATTTTGCTTATAAAATGGCCGTAAATGCAGAACCACAAATAATTGACTGACATCAGATGATCTACGAAACGACATATAGCAGCCACCAAATAACCATCGAGATCAACAAAATAGTTGGTGAGGCCTATTCATTTTTGGATCGGTTCAAGTTAAATGGCATAGGTTCTAAGCGAATGCCGATTTCTAGTATCAGCCCTGAGTTCACCGAGTATTTGAAAGCTGACCATTACATCACTTATGCCAATATCGAGCTAAGGCCAAAGGGCATCATCATCCATTTTCGATACAAACTTGAATCCTACTGCTGGCCAATGGCTTATGACAAGCTGGTGGTGGAAACTGAGCCAAACTTGACTTTAAGGTCAAAAGATAAATTCATAACCTTCAAAGATGGTTTGATGTTGAATGGGAAATTTGTAGATAAATTAATACATATAGCTCAACAATAAGGGGTTTGCATTTACGGTTCAAAGTTGTTTTCCTTAATCAAAAAAAATATGATACTAGGTGCTTCCGGCTGGCTCGGCAAAAAATTTGAATGAAAGAAAGTGTAGTTAGAATTGCTTTCGTAATTGGTTTTTTACTCTTTGGAGTAGGATTGGTTTTATGCCTTATTCTTTGGATCGTAAAATTACTCTCGAAGTGATTTTAAATTCCTCCCAGCTCAAGCATTGAAATATGATTTTTCACAGCTTGAGCCAATTTTTCTTCACTTCCCGGATTCAATCTGAGCCATAAGTCTGGCTCTATCAATTCCAACTCCACAAGTACCATTTCATTGTTATCATCTCTGGCTACATCTACCCTCGCATATACGGGAATCGGATCACATGTCTCCACCACTTTTTTTGCAAAATGAATTTCTTCATCCGATGGGTTATACGCATGTAATGTTCCCCCAAAATCACCTTGAACCCTAAAATCGCCAGGTTTGGCCTTTTTCAAAATGGCATGTGAGTAATTTCCTTCAAACAACACCAGAGAAACTTCGCCTTGATCAGCAATGTTTTTCAGAAACGGCTGAACGAGCATGGACTCCTTTCCGATAAGCTCATTGAAAATACGTTCATGCGCGGATACGTTGCTCCGTGTAATCAAATAGGTATGCCTGGCAGTTCCAGAAACTGCTGGTTTGATGATTAATTTATCTGATGGATGATCATTAAACACTTGTGTCAAGCCTAGGGCATTACCGGCCTCCAAATACTTCGTGGGCACAATAGAGATGCCCTTATCTTCCAAATCCTTTAAGTAATGTTTATCTACGTTCCAGCGAACCTGCGGCAAAACATTGATAAATTTTCCCTCACCTTCACGGTTTTGTAACCACAGTTTGAATTGCTCGAAATGGTAGAAATAGTCCCATATAGAACGAAACATCAGGAACTTAGCCGAAGACCAGTCAAAATCAGGGTCTGTCCAACTGACACGCAAAGTAGAAAACCCTCTTTTTTCAAGCGCTGAGGAAAGCACATGGTCCTCTTTTAATACATCCTTCTTGTAAGATTCGCTTGGATTGGCATCTATGTATCTCGATTCTGTAAGAAGGACAATATCTATTTCGGTCATAGCATTTTTTGCTGTGATTTAATCTTTCGGTTTCTCAGGATAAGCATAACCATAAAGTTCTGTGATCTTTTTCTTAGGCATCATTTCTACTTCCATGGTCATGTAGGTATCCTTCTGCGGTTTATCCATTCGCCCTGTTTTTACGTCCGCGATTTTATCGATCACATCTAGTCCCTCTACCACTCTGCCAAAAACAGTGTATTCTTTATCCAAATGCGGAGATCCTCCGAGAGTGGTATAAAGTTCCAACCTTTCCGGTTCTATTTCCAGACTGACGCTGATACCTAATTCCCGCTCCACAAGATCCTTATTGGCCATGGCCAGGTCATTCATTCCTTTGAAATCTCTTAGCTTCCGTAGCTCCTGAAATTGACTGATTAATTCTTCATATTTCGGATCCTGCAAGAGCTTACTGATGCCTTGATTAAGCTTGGCCTGATCAATGGTCAATTCTTCCTTACTGTATATCTTGCCTTGAACGATGTAAAACTGTGTGGATGATGATTTCTTCTCAGGATTGCCTTGATCACCCTGACGTGCTGCTGCCAATGACCCTTTTGTATGGAAAAAGCCTTTTACGATTTCGGCCGGAATTCTGTCATCCTCAGCTTCTCTTGTCCCTTCTTTGGCATTTACGTCTCCTCCCTGAATCATAAATTCTTTGATGACCCTGTGCCATGTGGTGCTGTCATATTTTCCAGCCTTGGCCAACTCCAAAAAATTCTTTTTGTGAAGAGGTGTTTCATCATATAAAATGGCCTTCATATCACCAAATTCTGTGTGAATAATCACGACATAATCTTTGTTGTTGTCACAAGCACTCAAAACACATGAAAGCACAATGGCTGCTAATAATAATCTTTTCATTTTTCTGATATTTATTTGTTAAGCTGACTTTTTATTTCTTTTAAAATATGATCTCCTCCTGAGTCAAGAACGCTTTGCGCGAGTGCTGTTCCCAATTTTTCAGGATCAGATCCTTCTGCAGATTTTATTATTCTTTCTTTACCATCCAGACTGATAATGCCTCCGGTTATAGAAATTGTTCCTACTGAATCTTTACTATCAACCAGATGATATGCTAATGCAAAAACAGGAATGCTACAACCACCTTCAAGTTTTTTCAGAAATGCACGTTCTGCCAATAGTCGTTTTTCAGTGGATGGATGGTTGATCAGCATCCTGATTTTTTCTCTTTTTTCGTTGGAAAGCGATTGATGAGATTCGATGGCTATACTTCCCTGACCCACCGCAGGTGTAAATTCATCCAATGCTAGCTGATGCCTCACCAACTCTTGATATCCCATTCTGTGTACTCCGGCATAGGCCAGAACCAAGCCATCGCAAAGGCCACCTCTCATCTTTTCCAATCGGGTTTGAAGATTGCCACGTACTTCTACAGTTTTAACTTTTGGGTAAAAATGATGAAGTGTGGCTATCCGCCGTGTGGATGAAGTGCCAAGCACGATTTCGGCATTTAAATCTATGTGTTTATCTGAAACGATCACATCATTTACAATTTCTCTTTCGCTGAATGCCACGATCTCAAAACCCTGCTCAAGCGTTGATTGCATGTCCTTTGCAGAATGAACGGCTATATCTATTTCACCACAGGCTAGTTTTACCTCAAGTTCTTCTGTAAACACGCCTTTACTTCCAATTTTGGAAATGGAAACATCTAATACTTTATCGCCAATAGTCTCCATCAAAACCAACTCGGTTTGCAGGCCGCCTTCATTAAGCTTTTTGGCGACATATTCCGCTTGCCAAAGTGCTAGTTTGCTTTTCCTCGTACCGATTCTGATTAGATTCATTGTACCGATTTTTTGGAAATGCCCTCACTGATTGAAAGCGATAAACTCATGAAAGTAATCTTCGCATTGGCATTCCTGGCCAGATTTCGTAGTGCTTCACTCAAATCCAAATACATCTGTTCCAATGCTTCTAATGTGACCGCTGCTCCAAATTTCACGATAAATGCTTTTTCATCTCCTTCTCTCACAATGAAATTATCACCCCCTGCTTTTGATAGAATAGATTCGCGAACCAGCGTGAGCCCAAACTCGAGCGTATTGCGTTGATCCGGCTTGGAACTCTTGAAATATTCTTCGCTCAATTGTGCCAAGGAAGCAAAGTCTCTGGAAAGACAGAGTCGCATCCAACTTTGAAAAGATTGATATGCCACCTCTCCGACAGATTCCAACTCATGCATGGCTTTTCCAATGCTTCCTCCTGCCATTCTGCTGATTTGTTTGGCCTTCACAGGATCCGCACTTGCATTATCCTCAAGGTATTTTTGAATTTCACCATAGGATAACGGGGGAATAGAAAAAAGCTGAACGCGTGATTTGATCGTTGGTAATAGGCTTTCATAAGCATAAGTCACCAACAAATAGATGGTTTGGGTTGGCGGTTCTTCCAATACTTTTAATATTCCATTAGCCGCAGATGGATGCATGTATTCTGGACACCAGATCAACAAAATTTTAAAATCGCCTTCGAATGATTTCATGCTGACTGTACGAATAATCCTTCTGCTTTCCTCTTTGGTAATCAACATGTTTTTATTAGAAAAACCATTGAGGGAAACCCATGCTCCCAAGCCACTAAACGGTTTTTTTGCTGCAAATTCACGCCAATTTTTTTGCGTTTCAGCATGGTGCTTTTCGTTTTCGGAAGAAGTTGAAAATGTTAATTTTGGGAAAAAATAGTGGACATCCGGGTGAATATGTTTTTTCATTTTTTGACAATTGGGACAAGTGCCACAAGAGTCATCAGGCTGTTTGTTTTCACAAAGCAAAAATGTGGAAAATGCCAAAGCCATTGGAAGTGCCCCTCCTCCTTCCACACCATTGAAAAGTTGCGCATGCGCAATATGATTCTGCTCGAATGAAGAGATGAGCGATTTTTTTATTTCTAAAAGTCCGGGTATTTCAGCAAACTGCATATCAGCTTAGTCAATCAATTTTGGCTAGAAAGAATAGTTTTCAAAGATATGAGTAAGAATGGCTTTATCTTCTTCTGTGAGTGACAATTTTCGCCGTTCCACTACCAATCTCGCAGTATCAAGTGCTTTTTCAATGTTGTAGGACTCAAAACCACCAGCACCTCCCCACGAAAAAGAAGGAATATATGTGCGTGGAAATCCCGGACCAAATATATTAGCAGAGACACCTACAGTTGTTCCTGAGTTGAACATGGTATTAATGCCCGTTTTGGAATGATCACCCATGACCAAGCCACAAAACTGAAGACCCGTATCTAAAAAACCCTCCTTTTCGAAATCCCACATTTTTATTTCTGTGTAGTTATTCTTCAGGTTGGAATTATTTGTGTCCGCTCCAAAATTGCACCATTCACCTATTACCGCATTTCCAATGAAGCCACCATGGCCCTTGTTGGAATATCCAAAAATCACTGTGTTAGAGATTTCCCCGCCAACTTTACAAAAAGGTCCAACTGTTGTATCTCCACGCATTTTAGCCCCCATATTAACCACAGAGCCCTCTCCCAGTGAAAATGGGCCTCTGATCAAAGCTCCTTCCTGAATTTCCGCATTCTTTCCCAGGTAAATCGGCCCATTTTCAGCATTTAGAACAGCTGCTTTGATGGTCGCACCTTTTTCCAAAAAGATGTCACTGCCGTATGTTTTGGTGTGTTGATCTGAAATTATTTCAGATTTTCTTCCTTTGGTGATCAGTTGATAATCGCTTGTGATTTGAGCTCCATTTAATTGAAAGATGTCCCAGCTTCGCGAAATCACAGAAATGATCTCTGAATAATTAGCCTTTTCGGATGTTATGTAACCATCAAGATTTCCTCCTCTAAACGCAATGAGTTTGCCGGCTTGATTCAGTGAATGTCCATTCTTCAATTTCTCAAGGCTCTCAAAAAGAAGCTTATCAGGCAATACTCCTGCATTTATCCAGAGTAATTCATCTTTTATTTCTGCCTTTTTAAATTTTGTGTGGAGGTAATCGGCTGTTGAAACAGTTATTTCGATATTAGGAAAATAATATTTCCACTTTTCCAATATCGTGAGGATGCCCACACGGATATGACTAATCGGTCGCGTCAGTGTAAGTGGAAATAATTTGATTCGATCCTCGGGAAGGTCAAAAAGGATGATATGCATCCGGCAAAAATAAAAAAGTCTTCAGGATAACCCCTGAAGACTTTCAATTCTTATATAAAAATAAAATTAATTGCTCTGCTTGTATTTTTTATTGAACTTCTCAACTCTACCAGCCGTATCCAAAAAGATTTTCTTACCTGTGTAAAACGGGTGAGAGGCTGAACTAACTTCTATTTTGATAAGGGGGTATTCATTACCATCTTCCCACTTAATAGTCTCTTCGCTTGACATTGTTGATTTTGTCAAGAATTTGAATTCACTTGAAGTATCTAAAAAAACTACTTCTTTGTATGCCGGATGGATGTCCTTTCTCATAATTTCTGTCTTTCTTTAAAAAGGATTGCAAAGATAGAATAAAAAGAAGGAGATTCAAAAGCCCCTTTTTTAATATTTTTACACCCGTGAGGTACATTTTTATTTTCTTTTCCGTCATTTTAAGTTTTCAATCATTGGGACAGTCAACAGATATCCCTCTGAATAGTCCCGCTTATCAGATCTATGACCGCTGGGACCTACACTCCGAAAAGAGCCTTTTCACTACTTTTAAGCCTATTTCTAGACAAGAAATGGCCAACGAAAGCAAGAAAGTAAATCAAAATGTATCCGGCACAAAGGCATTTGATTTGACCTATATTCAGATGGAATCCAGAGAATACCTTGATTCTACTTTGGTGAGTAACAAGCCTATATTTAATCGGTTTTTTGAATATCCATCTGATTTAATTTCGTTTTCGAACGAAGATTTCGATTTTCACCTGAATCCGATCATGGTTTTAGGAGCTGGAATGGAATCAGCTTCGGGTGATTTATTGTTTGAAAACTATCGAGGTTTGGAATTGCGCGGCACCATCGATCAGAAGATTTCCTTTTATACGCTGATAACAGAAAATCAGGCCCGATATCCGAGTTACGTTCAGCATGTCGCAGACTCAACACTTGGAGTGCCATATGAGGGGTTTTGGAAGCAATTTGAAATATCAGGTGTCGATTTTCTGAGAGCGCAGGCCTATGTCGATTTTAATATTTCTAAACACATCAGCGCCCAATTTGGGTATGGAAAAAATTTCATTGGAAATGGTAAGCGTTCATTGATTTTATCTGATTTTGGAAACAACTATCCCTACCTCCGAATTAAAACTCAAATATGGAAATTTCAATACACCAATCTTTTTGCCCAACTCACGGCAGAAACCGCAGGGGGATCTTTCGGCCTATTAGGTACTGGCTCTTTTCCAAAAAAATATCTCGCACTACATAGACTTGAAGTAAACTTGGCGAGTGGGTTCAATATTGGATTGTTTGAATCTGTGATTTACGGAAAACCAGATTCTTTGGGTTCCAATGGTGTTAGAGCAGAATATCTTAACCCAATTATATTCTATCGCGCTCTTGAACAACAGAATGGAAGTGCTGATAACGCCATCCTTGGAATGGATTTCAAATGGAATCTGTTTAAGAAAATTTCCCTGTATGGTCAATTGGTGATAGATGAATTGATAGTGAGTAAGGCATTTTCAGGTGATGGGTATTGGGAAAACAAACAGGGTTTTCAATTGGGAGGAAAATATATAGATGCATTTGGTCTCAAGGATCTTATGCTTCAAATAGAATGGAATCAAGTAAGGCCTTATACTTATGCGCATCAGAACAACTATACTTCATATAGTCATTACAACATGCCTTTGGCACATCCCCTTGGTGCCAATTTCAGGGAAATACTTTTTTCAGGAAATTACCGAATCTCACCAAAACTCACTTTGAGTGGTGACCTCTTATTGGCTCAATATGGTAATGATTTGGGATCACTGAGCTACGGCAGAGATATTTTAAAATCATATACACTCAAAACAGGAGATGTGGGGATTGATTTGTTGCAAGGAGATAAAACAGACTTACTTATGACTCACACAAAACTATCTTACCAGTGGTATCACAATTTCAACACAGAAATAGATTTTATTACGAGAAAGGAAAAGTCAAAATCAGGCTATTGGGATTCAAATGATAATATTCTTTCCTTTACGCTGAGATATAACTTTGGGTATCGCAGTTATTTGTTCTGAAATCAATTGAGGAAAAATTACCTCAATATTGTAATACGGATTAGAATTTCTCTAACTTTTCAACCGATTATTTGACTACCCTGATGAGAAAATTCAAAATCTTCTTTTACCCATTCTATATCATCATTACCTTATTGGTTCTCTATTTCAGTATTGATTTCTTATACAGGATGATCTCTGACGTAGATGCTTTTTATACTTTTCTGATGAAGCAATTTGGACTTACCACTTTGCCATTTTATGGAACAATTACCTTTTTAATTCTAAGTCTTTTGATGACTACAGGTATTATTGTTGAAAACATTCATATTCTATCCATTAGAAAAAAATTGAATATCGCAGAAAAAGAAGTGCTCAGCCTCAAGGCCAAACTTTACGATCGCTCTCAATCGAGTGAACTGCCACAAGAGGCGGAAGAGGATGAGCATGAATAATACCTTTCTTAATAATTTTCATGGCTTGTCCTGTTCAGTTATTCAAGAAATTAATATATTAGACTCATGCTTGCAAAAACATATGGAAGTGCCGTTTATGGAGTGAATGCCCATACCATAACTGTGGAAGTCAATGTCGGGCAGGGCACTAAGTTTTATATGGTTGGCTTACCAGACTCTGCGGTCAAGGAAAGTCAGCAACGTGTGGAGTCCGCTATAAAACAGTTAGGCTATCGTTTTCCTCGACAAAAAGTTGTTGTTAACCTCGCTCCTGCAGATATTAAAAAAGAAGGCTCTGCCTATGATTTGCCTATCGCGATGGGAATACTGCAGGGTTCCGAACAAGTCGTTTTCCCTGAATTAGAAAAATATATTATTATGGGGGAGCTATCCCTAGATGGTATTCTTAGGCCTATAAGGGGTGCTTTGCCAATTGCCATTGAAGCAAGAAGAAAAGGATTTAAGGGATTCATATTACCAAAAGAAAATGCCGATGAGGCAGCCATCGTTGACAACATTGAAATTATAGGTGTAGAAACTGTCAAAGAAGCCATTGCACATTTGGATGGCTCAGAACCAATTGAGCCATTGAAATTTGATACCCGAGATATCTTTTATCAAGATAGTTCACATTTTGATACTGATTTTGCGGATGTGCAAGGTCAGGAAAATATTAAGCGAGCTATGGAAATTGCCGCAGCAGGAGGTCATAATGTAATCATGATCGGGCCTCCCGGTGCAGGTAAAACGATGCTCGCCAAAAGACTTCCTTCAATACTTCCACCAATGTCGTTACATGAAGCATTGGAAACCACCAAAATACATTCTGTCGCAGGCCGGCTTGGAGCAAATGGTAAGCTGATAGCCACCCGGCCATTTCGCTCTCCACATCATACCATCAGTGATGTTGCTTTAGTAGGAGGTGGCGGCATTCCACAACCAGGCGAGATTTCTCTGGCTAATAATGGAGTACTTTTTTTAGATGAATTACCAGAGTTTAAGCGGGGTGTGCTAGAGGTCATGCGACAACCATTGGAAGAACGACGAGTAACTATATCCCGAGCTAAAATTTCAATAGAATATCCTGCTAATTTCATGTTGATCGCCAGCATGAACCCTTGCCCATGTGGGTATTATAATCATCCTGAAAAAGAATGTGTTTGTGGCCCTGGGATCGTACAGCGATACTTAAACAAAGTAAGCGGCCCACTTTTAGATCGAATTGATTTGCATGTAGAAGTCACACCGGTCTCATTTGATCAAATGACCGCAGACCGAAAAGCAGAGTCTAGTTCCGATATTCGCGAAAGAGTCATCAAAGCAAGAGATATCCAAAAATTAAGATTCGAAGAGCATAAAGATGTTCACAACAACGCAATGATGGGATCACCATTGGCAAAAGAGGTTTGTAAAATAGATAGTGGTGGTAAGGTTTTGCTAAAAACTGCCATGGAAAAACTAGGGCTTTCAGCAAGAGCTTATGACCGAATCCTTAAAGTTTCACGAACCATTGCAGATTTACATGGATCTGAAGATATCCGCATTGAGCATCTGGCAGAAGCCATTCAATACAGAAGTCTTGATCGAGAAGGTTGGGCAGGTTAAAAAGCTACGCTAGATTAGCAATATGAGTCTTGATATTCGCAAACCTACCTTGTTGGTCAATGAAAAAATTTGTCGTTCCAACATTCTCAAGATGGCCATTAAGGCTCGGGAATCAAATGTAATCTTTCGGCCGCATTTCAAAACACATCAATCTGCAACGATAGGTGAGTGGTTTAGGGAAGCTGGGGTTGAAAAGATTACTGTCTCCTCCGTGGATATGGCACACTATTTTGCAGATCATAATTGGAGTGATATCACAATCGCATTTCCTTACAACCCCTTAGAATCAGCATCCATCACAACTTTAGCCAACAAGATTAAGTTGAATGTTTTGATTGAGTCAAAGGAATCTCTATATCATTTAAACAAAAACGTGGAAGCACCGGTAGGGTACTTTTTAAAAATTGATGTTGGAACTAAAAGAACAGGAATTTCAACCGCTCGATTTCATGAATTACCTGAACTTGTAAAAAGCGCCAACCCAAATCATCAATTCGCTGGACTTCTGGCGCATGCCGGACATGCATATAAAATATTGGATCAACAACAGGCACATTTGATCTATAAATCCAGTCTTGAAATCTTAAACGACGCACAGCAAACCATTGGCGAAAAGGTCTTTCTCTCATATGGAGATACACCTACTTGTACCCGGCTGGAATCATTTGAAGGAATAAATGAAATTCGGCCTGGAAATTTTGTTTATTTTGATATGACTCAACAGTCATATGGTTCATGCTCATTAGATGAAATAGCCGTTTGCATGGCATGTCCAATCGTTTCTATTCATCCTGAAAGAAATGAGGCTGTTATTTATGGTGGCGCAGTTCATCTCTCTAAGGATTATGTACAAGGTGCAACCTCTTCTTTTGGGTCAGTGGTAAATCTCTCAAAAAATGGATGGAATACTTCAGTAGAAGCACATTTGATACGACTGTCGCAAGAACATGGAATCATCAGTGGTCCTTCCAAATACATCCATTCGCTGAAAATAGGAGATCTTGTTGGTGTTATCCCCGCCCATTCATGTCTTACGGCTGATCTTCAGGGTTACTACCTATCTTTAACCGGTGAAAAAATTTCCAAACTGAATAAATGCTGCATATGAACAGGTATTTGATTTATCTATCTATCAGTTTATTAAGCTTTTACATCCAAGCACAGCCAAAAGATACCCTTGACATGATGATTGGGCAAATGATTATGATTGGCATTGGTGATTTTGATATTTTGGATAAATCCGCAGCAATATTTCAGTCATTAGAAGAAGGTCGTATTGGTGGTATTATCCTTTTTGAAAAAAATATTTCTATAAAAGATCCAAAAATAAACCTAAAAGCAATAATTGAATGTGCTCAAAAAAAATCCCCTGTTCCCCTTTTGGTCAGTATTGATCAAGAAGGAGGTAAGGTGAATCGACTAAAAACAAAATACGGATTTCCTAAAACAGTAACTGCCCAATATCTTGGAAGTCTTGATATGCTAGACTCAACTCGGTTTTATGCCTATCAAACAGCATTGACCTTGTCAGGTTTAGGTTTCAATCTCAATTATGCACCTATTTTAGATGTAAATGTAAATCCTACAAATCCAGTCATTGGGAAAATAGAAAGATCTTACTCGGCTGACTACTTAAAAGTTGTGAGCCATGCTTCTGAAGTAGTAAAAATGCACGACAGTCTGAATATCGCTACCGCTCTGAAGCATTTTCCAGGACATGGTAGCTCCAGAAAGGATACTCATCTGGGAATAGCTGATGTCTCACAAACATGGCAGATGGAAGAGGTTTATCCATACAAAGCAATGCTGGATTCAGGATTGGTTCGAATGATCATGACGGCACACATTGTTAATCACGTTCTTGATTCTGCATTGCTTCCAGCCACACTGTCAAAAAAAATAGTAACAGATTTCCTACGGGGGTTTCTGAATTATGATGGAGTTGTTATCTCCGACGACATGCAAATGGGTGCTATAAGTAAAGAATACGGATTAGAGGAAGCCATTAAACTTTCTATAAACGCTGGAGTCGATATGATTATGTTTGCCAATAACGTCCCCGATTCAGATTTGGTAACTGCAGATATCGTACACCAAATCATCAGATCAAAGGTTGAGAACAACGAAATTCCAATAAGACGTATTGAAGAATCTTATAAACGCATTTCCAAGCTGAAATATGAAATGGGATTAAAAGACCATCTGTAGAAATTTTGTTTTAACCGATATTATAAAAATAAATTCGCATTATCTTGATAACATGATCCAATACAATCCTAAAACTTGGTTCTCGCTGATCTTTGATTTTTACAGTCGATATGTGATGCGACTGCTTTTTCCACTGATTTCTTTCGTCGGGCTATTTACGCTTCTCCTTTGTTTTTTTATTATTGATGTATTTGAACTCCATTATGCCGGAACCATTACCTTTCACTCGATTCTTGGCGTAATTCTCGGGCTTTTTTTGGTCCTCAGAACTAATACCGCTTACGATCGCTGGTGGGAGGGTAGAAAACTTTGGGGTCAGCTGGTAAATGACACCAGACAATTAGCTATAAAATTGACAACTTATATTCCCTTGGAAATGGTTGAAGAACGTGCGTTTTTTAGAAGAATGATTCCAAACGTTGCATTCGCAATGAAAGAACACCTTAGAGACAGCATTTTAATTGGTGAAATGGATACCATAAATGATGCGATCAAAAACGCGATTATTAAAAGCAAACATCGACCAAATTGCATCAATAAGCTACTTTATGCTCGAATCGTTAACCTTCAAAAAGATGGGATAATTTCAAGTGAACAATTAATAATTTTGGATAAAGAAGTTAAGGGCTTTACTGATATTATTGGTGCATGTGAAAGGATTAAGAGTACACCAATACCTTATTCCTACAGCATGTTCATCAAAAAATTCCTATTTATTTATTCTATAACTCTCCCCTTCAGTTTCATTTGGGAATTTGGCTATTGGACAGTTCCTGTTGTGATGCTAGCCTTTTATTTTCTCGTAAGCGTTGAGTTGATTTCTGAAGAAATTGAAGATCCGTTTGGAAACGACATTAATGATTTACCCTTGAACGACATTAGCCTTAAAATTAAGAGCAACATTTCTGAGATTTTACAATAATCAGGATTTCAGCGCCTGAATTAAAACGTGAGAAGCTCTTTCGTAAAACGTGTCAATCATAGATTTTTGGTTTTCAGCAGCAAGCACTTCTTCCACTGGCAGTACTGTTCCCGTCCATAGTTGCTCATGCCAAAATGCTCCAGTCGGACTTGAACCGAGTTTTGAAGTATCTACGTGAGGCCATGTATTCACATAGAAATATGGCCGATTAAACTCATTGTCTCCTGGAGACATTCCAAGCATTACAGTGGAATTTGTTTCATCATCGCCAGTATCCTTGACAATAATAGTCATTGCTTCATCAAAATGATGTGGCCAAATATTTATATCTGGATTATCGCCTTCTGTTTTTTTATATAAATCCCTCAGGCAGATGAATGTGTTGTGATAATACTTTGACAATTCATTCGACATTTTAAGGTCAACTAGGAATGGTTCGCCATCCTGAGTGCCATAACTCGGAATGGAGTATGGCAAATGTAATGTTAAGTCTGACGCATCAAGATCAAGTTTTCCAATTTGTTCTTCCATCCAGAGAAGCACTTGAGTCTGGTTTTTTCCATTCAACGAAAACTTGGAAATTGTATTTACTTTTTCATCTACTATGTAAATACAAAAATCTATCAGGCCTAAAGAAGTTCTGAAGGTTTTATTTCCCTGAACCCACTTTCCCGCCAGCCTTGTAAGACCAGGTATCCAACTTAGAGTCGCGTTATCATCATTTGGAGAAACCTCCCGAAATTTTCTGCCGACAGCAGCAACCAATTGAATAGCCTGATGAACTTGGTTTTTCGTTTGACCCAATTCATTATAATCAACTTGACCCAAATCACGCCACTCAAATTGCTGCATTTTATCTAACTATAAAAACCCCTAGTTGTGGTTTAGTTTTCATATTTAGAAACCGCTCTTTTAAGTGCTTCACGGTTTGATGTAATAGCAGGATCACTGAATATTCTTGATGATAATGCCGAAATAACGCTTCTTTTGTAGCCAAGTTTTTCGGCCAGTTCTTCGCAGTATTTAATCTCGCTTAAATAGACCTGGCTATCTATTTTCATCAGTTGAACAATATTGTAAAGATATTCAAATCTGTCTTCCTGAGACATGGTAGAAAGAGGCGGAAGTGGTTCCGGATTTTTCACTAAAGCCATAATTTCTTCTTCTTTGAAACCATTGGCTTTGCCAATCATCATGATCATCGACTTTTCTTCTCCTGCAAAATCGCCATCTACGTTTGCAAGTTGAATTAATGCGCTTAATTGGGATCTTATACTCATCTTTGTTTTATTTTGAATTGTTTAATCTACTACAGTTTTTGTACTTATACTTCTATAATTCAAACTTTTTAGTCTCTTATATCAGCCTTGAATGGTCGGAAGTAATTCTTAAACTTGAAAATATTCTACTGGCAATGACTTGACCTCTTTCTTATCAAAACCTAGATTTTCAGCAATTTCTTCACAATATATAATTTCCTTTAGAAACACATCAATATCAATCTTCATTAATTGAATAATTTTTTCAAATAGTTGGGCTGCTCAAATCAAAAAAACAACCAAAATGCATTCTGTTCCTCACTCTTATTTGAATCTTTCTAAGTAACATTTTAATTGCAAAACTTGGGTAACTGATTCACTACTGCGATGCTCTAAATCAAATTTTCTTCAATAGATATCCACCTAGGTAAAGATAAAAGTTTTGATAGACTTCTCACTAGTGCATATAACTTCCTGCATTAACATCGAAAGTTGCGCCTGTAGAATGATCAGCCATACCACTTGCAATAAAGGTTATTAGCGGTGCCAAATCTTTTGGTTCTGTCATTCTTTCAAGAGACAAGTCTCCTTTTGCATGTTCCTCGCCGTATCTATCCATAAATTCTCTGGCCATGTCTGTTCTAACAAAACCAGGAGCGACCACAAATGCTTTAACACCATCTTTTCCGAATGATGTTGCTATTGATTTGGTCAAAGCCACAAGTCCGGCCTTTGATGCTGCATAGGCCATATAGTCAGCCTTATCTCCTTTAAATGCCGCCCTAGAGCTTATGTTAATAATACGTCCAGAGGATTTTCGCTTCAAAAAATGTTCAACTGCTTTCTTGCAAAGCACAGCCGAGGAAGTTAGGTTCACTTGAATGGTATCATTCCACGCTTTTAGCCATAGATCATCTGTGGAATCAACTGTGGCGGGTATTGCAACTCCAGCATTGTTAATTAACACTTCAATATTACCCATTTCTAATATTACCCTTTCAAATAATTTGGCCGCTTCATCAGGTTTTGAAAGATCTGCTTGAAAAGATCTGGATTCATTACCAAGGATATGACACAAGTTTTCCGCCTCCCTTACATTTTTGTTGTAGTGTACTGCAATGGTAGCGCCTGCTTCAGCCAATTTGATGGCCAAGGCTTTGCCAATTCCTCTACTTGCTCCGGTTAATAAAATATTTAGTCCCGAAAGATTTATATACATTTTCTATATTAAAAGTTTATTCACTCGAAAATAAATTAAAGATGAGCATTCAAAAGGAAACTTTGCGAAGAATTATTTTAACAAGTTCAATAATCTTACTTTTACGAAACACGCAGAAAGGTTCTTTTAATCCACTTTTATAGAATCCTGATAAAATAAGTTTTTGTCTAAAAAATGATCAAAAGCTTATCAAATTAGATAAAGTTATTATCTTAGTCCTTCCTCCAGCAATAGAAAACAGGTATTTTTCCACCAAAACCTCAAAAATGGGTATACTTATTCCTCTAATATTAATAGCTATTTGTTGTCTTGTAATCTGGCGGGCAGGAGATGGATTCATGACGGCCTCAGAATATATAGGCCGTAATTTATCCGATGGTGTCCGTGGAGCAACAATTAATGCAATTGCCAGCTCCATGCCCGAACTTTTTACGACCTTTTTCTTTCTGTTTATCATGAAGGATGCAGAAGGATTTTCCGGTGGAATCGGTACCACAGCTGGCTCAGCAATTTTTAATAGTATGGTTATCCCCGCAGTAGTAATACTTGCAGTTGTTGGAGCAGGCATTGTTAAGAACATAAAAGTTTCTAAAAAGGTGATATATCGTGATGGAATATCGCTTCTAATTGCAGAATTGATATTCATCGTAGTAATTAGTGGTGCCAGTTTAAATTGGTACCATGGCTTTCTTCTTATGATGGTATACGTGGTTTATATCGTATTCATGTTTTGGTCAATGGACAAAAAAGAACGTGATCACATGCTTCTGGATGGTCAAATTAGTGAAGATGAATTTGAGAACGAAGATCGCGCTCAAAAGCATCTTTTATTAGCTATAGTTACCCTTGATTTGGAAAGGGTGTTTATCGGGAGGAATAAAATCAAAACATCCAATGCCTGGACTCTGTTAATATCTGCCACAGTGTCTATTGCTCTGGTTTGCTATCTTTTAGTTATAGCCTGCGAATGGATTGGGGCGGATGTATATACAGTCCCCTTTCTAGGTGAATATCAAGGTCTGAATATCCCTGTAATGTTTGTTGCCTTAATCCTCGCTTCTGCAGCATCAAGTTTTCCTGATACTGTTTTGTCGATTAAAGACGCACAAAGAGGAAAATATGATGACGCCATATCAAATGCATTAGGAAGTAATATTTTCGACATCTGTTTCGCACTTGGGCTTCCCCTATTCATATTTACTTTAATGAATGGACCGATACCCATGCCAGAGGCAATGGTTGATTTGAGTAGTGAACTTCGGTTTTTACTTTGGTTACTTACCGCCGCGGTGTTGATTCTATTCGTCTCTGGTGAAACTATGGGCAGAGGAAAAGCAGTTTTCCTTCTGGCCTTTTATTTCTTTTTCGTCTTATATGTGGTCGGGCGAGGTGCTGGAAATGAATTTGCTCAGAGCATAGCGGACTGGTTAGTGTCCGTAGTTAGATTCTTTAGCATTAGTTGATATAAAGCATTAAGTCTCCATTTTTATTAAGTTTTACTTGATAGAAGTGGAGATTTTTACACCTGCTACTTGTCTCCTCCCCAGTATCCAGATTGAAAACATAGCTATGTAAAGGACAGATTAATTCGTTTTCAAAATTAATATGACCTTCATCCAACGGATATCCGGAATGAGGACACTGATTATCAAAGGCGATAAATCTGTCTTTGGCCAAAATCACAGCAACTCTTCGGACACCAATTTTAAACTGCCGAATCTTACCTTCAGGAAATAGTTTCTTGGCATCTGTTCCGCTATCCAATAATAGAATTTCTTCTTCCATAACATCTATTTATAAATTACGATCTATTCTTTGAAAACAGATATTTGTTATCTTAGCAATCTAAAAATTAATTCTAATGGAAATTACTAATCCTGCCGTAACTGACGGTGTTAATTTGTTTGTAAATATTGTGATCTTTCTTATCGCATTTGGTGCCGCCATTTCATTTGTTGATTTCAAGAAAGAAAGCAGCAAAGATTAAATCAAATCTTATAGCATTTATTCTTGCTCTATTGAATGAACTTCTATGATTCGTTCATTTGTAATAGGAGATATACATGGCTGCTTAAAGACCTTTAAACGTCTTTTACGGGAAATAGAATTTCAAAAATCAGATCAACTCATCCTTTTGGGAGATTATGTATCCAAAGGTTCGGATCCTTTAGGTACGCTAGAATTTATTTATGATCTAAAGAATAGCTTCAATGTAATTCCACTA
>JBLICU010000033.1:0-33331 GCA_047632435.1 Cyclobacteriaceae bacterium | reverse complement strand
GGTGGCGCGGGGATTCCGGCTTTTTACACCCCTGCCGGATATGGTACAGAAGTCGGTGACGGAAAAGAGATGCGTATATTCAATGGGAAACCGCATATACTCGAAAGTGCCCTGACCGCTGATTTCGCCATTGTAAAAGCCTGGAAAGGAGATTTACAAGGCAACCTTATTTTCAAAGGAACAGCAAGAAACTTCAATCCAGTGATGGCCATGGCCGGCACCATCACCATCGCGGAAGTTGAAGAATTGGTAGCTCCTGGCGAGTTGGATCCGAATCAAATACATACCCCCGGGATATTTGTGCAGCGGATTTTTCAGGGAGAAAATTATGAAAAGAGGATTGAGCAAAGGACTGTGAGATCGAAGGGTTAATTTGATAATCTGGAAATGGGTTGATTTGAAAATTTGAGAATGAATTAATGAGAAGTGATAAGGAAAATGTAATTGTGGATCTGAGTTTTCAATTTGCGTTTAAAATAGTCGCATTTTCTGGACAATTGGAGGCTGATAAGAAATATGTCATAGCCAGACAATTGTTAAAATCGGGTACTTCTATAGGAGCTAATATCAGGGAGGCACAGAATGCAGAAAGTAAAGTGGATTTTATTATAAATTGAAAATAGCAGCAAAAGAAGCTGATGAAACAGAGTATTGGTTATTGATCTGTGAACACTAAGAAAATTATCCAAACACTGAAAATCTGAGACAAGAACTTTTGGTAATAACCAAGGTGCTGTCAAAAACAATTGGATCGCTAAAACGAGCTGGTTAATCACCAAATTGACTAATTATCAAATCATCAAATTGAATATGTTAGACAAAAATGGAATTGCAAAACGAATTGCACAGGAATTAAGAGACGGTTGGTATGTGAATTTAGGAATAGGTATTCCAACACTCATTGCCAATTATGTTCCGGAAGGCATCAGTGTGGAGTTTCAATCGGAAAATGGACTGCTGGGCATGGGGCCATTTCCATTTGAGGGTGAGGAGGATGCAGATCTGATCAATGCTGGCAAGCAAACGGTAACGACATTGCCGGGAGCTTCGATCTTTGATTCAGCGACATCTTTTGCGATGATCAGGGGGAGGCATGTTCAGTTGACCGTACTTGGTGCTATGGAAGTGTCTGAAACTGGTGATATTGCCAATTGGAAAATTCCTGGTGTCATGGTGAAGGGAATGGGAGGAGCCATGGATTTGGTAGCATCTGCCGAAAATATCATTGTGGCAATGATGCACACCAGCAAATCCGGTGAGTCTAAATTACTCCCAAAATGCTACCTTCCTCTTACTGGAGTAGGCTGTGTGAAAAAAATTGTTTCCAATATGGCTGTGATTGACGTAACCGATCGTGGATTTAAGTTGATAGAAAGAGCACCGGGAGTCAGTGTAGAAGAAATCAAAAATGCGACTGCCGGAAAGTTGATTGTTGAGGGCGAAATCCCGGAAATGAAAATTTAAAATAATGAATAAATAAAGTATGAAGACCTGGTTACCAATAGATTTAAATACTGACTTTAGCATACACAATTTGCCATTTGGTATTTTTTCAACGCCAAATGCATCTCCACGAATAGGAATAGCCATAGGAACGAAGGTGGTTGATCTGGCCGGATTAGTGAATCTTGGACTCTTGGATTTGCCAAAAAATGTTGTTGAAAATCAATACCTAAATGATTTCATCGGTTTAGGAAAAGCCGTGACTAGTAAGGCGCGATTGGATGTACAAAAGCTTTTGATCGATGAATCTTCTGCATTAAAAAATCATCTTGAGTGTCTGGTTGATCTATCGACGGTGGCCATGTATCTGCCAGTGAAAATTGGTGATTACACAGACTTTTATTCCAGCATCGAGCATGCCACCAACGTGGGCAAGATGTTTCGCGATCCTGAAAATGCTTTACTTCCGAACTGGAAACACATTCCGGTAGGTTACCACGGAAGAGCCTCTTCTATTGTGGTGAGTGGAGTCCCACTCCGCCGACCAAAAGGTCAGGTCATGCCTAAGGATGCCCAAAAACCCATTTTTCAACCATCTTCTAGCGTTGATTTTGAATTGGAGATGGGTTATATCATAGGGAAAACCAGCGAGCTTGGGGATTCTATTGTGACCTCAGAAGCAGAGGATTATATCTTCGGAAAAGTGATTTTTAATGACTGGTCGGCACGAGATATTCAAAAATGGGAATATGTGCCACTTGGGCCTTTTTTATCCAAAAATTTCGGGTCATCTATGTCACCTTGGGTGGTTACCATGGAGGCTTTAGAACCTTTTCGCATTGCTGGGCCTACTCAGCAACCAGAGGTTTTGCCGTATCTGAAAGTTGACGGTAAAAAGAATTTTGACATCAAATTGGAAGTAGCTATAACACCTGAATCTGGAATCGAAACAGTGGTTTCCAAATCTAACTTCAAATATATGTATTGGAACATGGCGCAGCAGTTGGCACATCATACTGTCAATGGCTGTAACCTAAACATTGGTGATTTGATGGCTTCAGGAACCATATCAGGTCATTCTGAAGATTCCTTTGGTTCCATGTTGGAATTGGCCTGGGGCGGCAGCAGACAACTCAAAATGAACGACGGGACAGAAAGAAAATTCATTCTGGACAATGATACTGTAACCATGCGTGCTTATGCAGAAAAGGATGGAATTCGTGTGGGTTTTGGTGAAGTAAAGTCCAAGATTCTTCCAGCGAGGTAGCGAGCTTTACTTATTCTAGCTAAGTTTTATTTGATGATTTGTTTCAAGGGGCTTCCATCTTTTAAAAGTGATTTGTGAAATATTGGATTTGAATTTCGTTTTCAGGAATTGCGCACCTCTATTGTGGTTATTGGATGAAGTTTCATCATTCAATTCAGGCTCGTATGCTGTCAATAGATGTAGCATTGATCTCATGACGTTACCAACGGGTATAAAAAGACTGAATTTTATAACTTAGCAAAAACATCATTTATGAAAGTATCATATTCCTTGATTTTCCTTTTATTCCTATTGGGTTCATGTGACTTAAAATCCTCCAATCAGGCCGATTCCTCTAGCCATGAGCTTGTAAAGATCTATTATGACAATGGGTCAATTAAAGGGGAATTTCGTCAGGATGAAGATGGAGCAAGACATGGAGAAGCAAAGACATACTTCCCTTCTGGTAAATTAAAGACGGAATTCACCTACAGTCATGGCATTAAAGAACGCTCAGCACAGTTCTATCAAAATGGACAAATGGAGATGGAGTTCTTTTATGTAAATGGAAAAAAGGAAGGAACCAGAACAAAGTATTGGGAGAATGGACAAGTACAATCAATACTGAATTATAAGAACAATGAGGCAAGTCGTGAATTGGAGGAATTTAATAGTAAGGGGGTCAAAATATCAAAATATCCAAAACTCATCGTCAAGGAAATCGACAATCTTATGAAAACTGGAGAGTATATTATTGAGGTGTATTTTGATAAGATACCAGGACGAGGAACTTACTATCAGGGAAAACTAAATGATGGATATTTTCATGATGGTCTTTCTGAAATCAAAAAGGTAAACGGCATTGGAAGAATCGTATACAAACCAATGCCTGGCTCATTTTTGATGAAGAATTTAAGTTTTGTGGGCAAGTATAAAACTGCTTATGGCAACTATTATATTGACGATGCAGAACTAAATCTGGCGTTAGATTTTTAAGTGGTTACTGGTTTAACATCCTAAGTCGAGATTTTAACTCATAGTTATTCGGCGCATAATTCAAGCCGGCCTGTACGATGCTTCTTGCTTTGCTGCTATAACCTTTCCTAAAGTAATATACGGCCGCTTTGGAATAGGCATTTCCTAAAATATTTTCATCATACAAATAGTCGGAATTGCCATCAACTGTTTCTTCAAATAGAGCCATCATCTGATTACCACTTGTAGCCTTTTTTGAGTCAAAATCGTCACCCATTTTGGCTAAGTATAAATTTAACCGCATGGTATTGAGCTTGTTGTTTTTTTTGAGTTCACTATTTTGAGCCATTATTGTATCGAGCGTGGAAAGGGCCTCATCATAACTCTTATTTCTAAAAGCTAGGCTGAAGGATTCACCAATAAGATTCTCGGCACGCGCATGTCCTGGTTTGTATGTATAGGCCATGATAATGTTGTCAAAGGAATTGCGATAATAGGCCCTGTTATAATCAATGACCGCTTTTTCAAAATAATAAGAAAATGAAACTTCTGTATTAATCTCCTGATTATTAGAGGCAGTAATGAAATGTTGGTAGGCCTTTTCTGCAGTTTCCACGTCGTTTCGCTCAATTAATACGGCATTGAGCATTCGGTTAAATTCACCATTCACGTTGGTTCTTGTGATATTTTGGGATTCAAATCTACTGAGGTAGGGCAATAGCCTAATGTCTTGCCATTCCTTATAATCACTACTTGACAAAATTCCGACCATGGAAACAAGCATAAGCTCGTCGAGCTGCTTATTACTATAAAATAATTGTGCTTTTGACAGAGCTTTTATTCCAGATTGAAAATCATTCTCCATTAAACTAAATACACCTTTATTGTAATATTGAATACCTACCAGCTCTTCAATTGTCAGGTCATCACCTCCGAAATAGTGTTCATCAAAAACCCCATAAATCCCTTTCGAATTAATATCATTCTCATCTATCAGCTTCATCATTCCCAGTTGGGAAACGAAATTCTCTTTGAAACCAGGACTGAATGTTTTAAAACCAGATATTGGATCAGTAGTTTCTATAAGCAACTGCGTATTTTCCGGATCAGCAACAATATAAACATGGGAGGGAGTCTCCTTGATGGTATATGGGATGCCTAACTCGCGGAATGTTAATGCGTATAAACCAACTGCTGTAACACAGTTGTAAACCCCTTTTTCAAAAATCTGATCAAAATAGGCCTCATTTTCGTACTTTTTCAGAAATTTAGCATGGATGGATTCGTATATTTTCTCCACGTCTTTTTCTAATTTCTTAGGAATTTTCCTAACCTTTAACTCTTCGATTTCTTTCTCAAATCGAGCACTCCAAACTTCAAAATACAGACTATCCTTAGGTGAAATTGAAAAGAAAGAGGCAACAGAAGCCTCTTCTCCATTAAGTATTTTTCTGATCAAATTCTCTTCAATCTGAGTTTCGAATTGGACCTCATCGATATTGAAATACTTCTCTTGAGAGAAAAGCAGGAAAGGGAAAATAGAGATTAGAATAAAAAGGATTCTCATTTGGGTGAATTTTGTATCCAATCTAACCATTTGGTGAAATAGTGACAAATTTAGATTTCCAAGAAGGCAATTTTATTGCCTGAATCAGCATATTCAGTTGTAAATATTATCATTGAAAATTAATGAGTTCTCTATTTTGGTCTTAATCCGCATTAAATTATATCTCGATTCAAAGCTTGTATATGTTAAAATAGCAGCAGGTAAATGAATTATTTAGTTGCTTAAAATGCCTGAACAGCGTCTTTTTTAGACGGGATGCATAAGTCCTACACGGTGATGATTTATCTTACTAGAAGCAAGCCACGATATAACTAGTAATAATTGAGACATATATAAGAGCCAATGCTTCTAGACCTTCATCAAAGCCAATTAACATAAACCCACTTAGCAATGCATCATTTTACTTTTACAGATATACCCAGAGAATGAACAGAAAAAAAGGGGTCGAAGACCCCTTTTTTAAAATGATATATCCAGATCAATTATTTACATAGCTGATCGTAGACCAACACATGCTCTGTGAAATCTTTCCACTGAAATTTTTCTCCAGCATAATTTTCTGTAAACACGTCACAGTCTTTGTACAATTCTGTTAGTGCTTCTTTTTTGTATCTTGATTTTTTGTAAAGTTCTGACTTACTGCCGTCATAAACCACGAGGTAAGACTTGTCCTCACCACCGCCTACTTTGATACCACCTACACTCATACCCTTAGTTTCTTTTGCATTGGGATCGAGATATACTTTGATTTTGGAATCAAAGCCAGGGTTAAGTAGCTGCATCATTACATATTTGTCTTTTGCTTTTGGCAATAAGGCCTGCTCAAAAAATACCCACTCACGATTTAAGACTTTGCTAAGATCCATCTCACCTGCTCTGGCTATATTAGGTACAGCCATCGCACTTTGAAGGTTTGCTAGCTTGTTAGGTTTCACGGCGAGTACTGTCACATCTGCCGGAGAGAATTTAGTCTTGGTTTTGTCCGCTTGTTTTATGCTAAATGATCTCATCTGGCCATTCATAAAAACATATCCGCCCATTTTACCTCGTACTGTGTCTCCAGCAAGGGTTACGGCATACACTTCTTTGGCTGTGCCAATATTATCGCTTTGAATTTCAGGAGTAAAATATTGTGCTTGTGCCGCATTGATTCCGATGCACATTAATAAGGAGGTGATTATTTTTTTCATCTTGTTTTTGGTTTGGTAGGCGAGTAATATAAAGAGATAATATTGCAATTGAATCTTGGAAATCGGAGTTTTTTTGAAATCCAAACCGGCTTGACATATCAATATTTTATAACTGATTAGCTGCTTGGCGTAGGTTTGCACATTACACCAACACATGCTAAATTGAATCAATGAACTTTAACCAAATATTTATAAACAATTAAACAATAAGAAGTGGGTCGCCGAAAAACGCTCACAGGACAAAGATTATTTCGACAAACTCGCAAAGGGTCAGCATCCTGAGTTTCTGTATATAGGCTGCTCAGATAGTCGTGTGACTGCTGAGGATTTGATGGGAGTGATGCCCGGTGAAGTTTTTGTACACAGAAATGTAGCCAACATGGTAGTAAGCACAGACAATAATTTCAATGCGGCACTGCATCCCAGTGATATGGGACAACTCAATAGCTGGCTGCAAACATTGAGAGATGTATATCGTCTACATCGAGATGAACTGGATGCAATCACGGATGAGAAAAAGCGATTTGATCGTCTCGTAGAACTTAACGTACAAGAGAAGTGCGTCAATATCATCAAGATTGATCATCTACAGCGATCATGGTACAAAACCGGTTTTCCAACCATTCACGGATGGGTGTTCGATGTTCGTTCAGGTGAGTTGAAAGATCTTGGATTGGATATGGAAGAGGTATTTGCAGAAATTCGGATCATTTATGATCTGAAGCCACAAGTGGATGATTGATTGGATTAGTTTTTTCTCTGTGAGGAGTAATTAACAGAAAGCATAAAGTAGAATTTCCATCATTTGCATTAGTTTAAAGTTGCCCTTTTTGGATGTTTGAAAAATACTTTTCGTTATTATGTCGTGTGAGGAATATTTGAATTTTCAGCCTCATATGAACTTTTGCTTTTTAGATATAATTCATACGCCGGCCAATTTTGAGTTAACTGATCAATATTTTCGACTAATATTACTGCTCAAATAAAAACATTAACCTATGTTAAAGAAAATTTTATTGGGAATTGGGGTAGTATTCATCCTCTTTGTCCTTTGGAGCCTTTATGGCTTATTCATTGCTAAGCCGGCTAGTCCGAAAGCAACTGCAACCTACAGTGATCTTGGTGTAGATATTACGGTAAACTACAGTCAGCCTTACAAAAAAGACCGCCTCATATTTGGAAAAGAAGATGATGGTGCACTCCAGCCTTTTGGTAAATACTGGAGACTTGGCGCCAATGCGGCTACAGAAATTTCATTGAGCACTGATGTGTATTTTGGTGGTAAGGCTTTAGATGCGGGAACGTATCGTATGTATGCTGTTCCAGGTTCTGATGCATTCCAAATCACAGTGAATAGTGAACTGGATATATTTTTTGGTGTAGCGGAACCAGATCCAGAATTGGATATCTTAACTGTAGAAGCACCAGTTTGGAAACAAGAAACAGTCACTGAGCAGTTTGTCATTCAATTCAGATCAGATTCATCTTCAATAATGATGGATTTCATTTGGGATGATTTTTTGTTCAACGTGCCTATTCAGCCTAGAAACTAAATTCAATGAAGAAATGGGTGTTATTTCCAATTTTAATATTGGTATTCCTTGGATTGGCCTATTGGTTGATTGGTAAAATCCAGTATCGACTGCAGGTCATGGATGTAGAGGAGTATTCACCTATTTCAACTTTGAAAACACCGGAAACTTTGCTGACACAAGCAAAGTTTCCTTTTATTGACGTTCACAACCACCAATGGACCATGCCGATTCAGGATCTGGGTGCATTGGTAATGGAAATGGATTCCCTCAATATGGCTGTGATGGTCAATCTGAGTGGTTTCCGAGGAAAATATCTGGAATGGTCGCTGGATAATGTGAATGATGGATTTGAAAACCGATTCGCTATTTTTCTTAATATCAATTTCGAAGAACTTGATGATGAGGGCTGGCCAGAAACCCAACTTCAAATGATGGAGGAGGCCGTCGCTCAAGGCGTAAGAGGACTGAAAGTCTACAAAGGTCTGGGCTTGACTGATAAAGACAATGCTGGTAATCGCATAGCAGTAGACGATCCAAGGCTTGATCCAATTTGGGCAAAATGTGGAGAGCTAGGTATTCCTGTTTTGATTCACTCTGGTGAACCGAATTCATTTTGGTTACCAAAAGACAAATACAATGAGCGCTGGTTAGAGCTCAAGCAATACCCCAGTCGCTACCGCGATCCAGCCAAATATCCTTCCTTTGAGGAGGTTATAGGGGAGCAACACCAAGTGTTTCGGAAACACCCAAATACAAAATTCATTGATGCACATTTAGGATGGTTTGGAAATGATCTGACCAGACTGGGAGTGCTTATGGATGAATTGCCCAATGTTTATACAGAGCTAGGTGCCGTGCTCGCGGAGCTAGGCCGACAACCACGCGTAGCACGTCAATGGATGATTGACTACCAGGATCGGGTGATGATGGGAAAGGATGCTTATAATATGCAAGAGTATTATACCTATTTCCGAGTGCTGGAAACGCAAGACGAATATTTCGACTACTACCGCAAGCGCCATGCGCATTGGAAAATGTACGGTCTTGATCTACCGGATTCAGTATTGCGAAAAGTGTATTATCAAAATGCACTCAAGGTGATTCCGGGATTGGATGCTTCCTTGTTTGAGTAAATTCATAAAATGAAGTTATCCAGTACCAACTACCAACTACCAAGTACTCGATACTCTGTTCCCAATACTAATACCCAGCTATAAGATTAAAGATTTACATTTTGAAATACCTCGACATAATAGGTTTTACTCTCGATAGGTTCCCATTGAAAATAAGAAAATAGATAATGTAACAAACAGTTGGTAAGGAATGCTGAGTTTGTTATTTTGGAGGAATGAATTGGAATGAGTATGATAACAAGTAGGACACGGATATCTTACTGATATTCAATATTTTAACAAAATTAAATAGGTAATGATGTAACCCAAGTAAACACCACAAAAGGGTGTTTACTTAATTGTTAACCAATATTAAATATGAATTATCGAGTAATAATTAGTCTACAATTAATTCTCCTTTTTATAAATGGATTATCATACGGACAAGATTTTCTCTCAACAAAAATACCTCAGAAGGAAGCTATTGAAGATTTTGACTATCTAAGAAGCGCAATTGAACAAGGGCATTCTGCTCTTTACTGGTATAGAGATTCAGCAGATGTGGCACACCGGTTTGACAGCTTAAGAAATGTAATAACTGAAGATATATCAAATACTAATTTTCATTCTTTATTGAAAGCTGCATTGGAGACTTTCTCATGTGGACATACTACAGTTAATTTCCCTAGTAGTTATACAAGTATGATTGACTCAGTCAATAAGTTTATCCCATTAAAGGTTAAGTTAATTAAAAATGACGTTTTTATTGTAGAAGATCTTTCTGAACAAAAGATAGAAGCAGGCAGTAAACTTTTATCAATTAATGGGGTCCAAATAAAGCAAATTGTTGAAGAATTGAAAATCAAAGTGCCTACAGATAAGGGTATCTATTCTAAGCAAATAAGGTCTTTAGATTTCTTTTTCTCCTATTACCTGACACTATATTATGGGATCAACGATACTTATGAAATTCAATACTCATCGCCATTTACTCCTGACACATTAACGACAAGCATTACAGCCCTACCCGGAGATGGACATGTAATAAGATCAGGAAAAGAAATATATAATAGCGACTTTCCCATCGAATTTTCTTTAGATAAAAATCAAAGAATTGCCTATCTGACAATTAAATCTTTTGAGCCTAGATACTATAAGGAAATGAAAATTAATTATAATGATACGTTAGCATCCATATTTAAGGAAATAAAAGAGTTGAAGACACAATCTTTGATTCTCGACCTCAGAGGTAATATTGGAGGGAGTATGGTATATGGAGAAAATCTTTTTTCATTTCTAATTGATAAACCATCAAAATACTTTAAAAATGCTTTGATTAAAAAAGCAGTCGCTGATGGAAATTACGAATATTCCAAAACACCAAGATTGATAGAAAGATTTAAAAAAATGTATTCTATAACTGAATATCAGGATAGTTACGTTTTGACAAAGGCAGATAGTGTTATGCCCTCCTTGAATCAATATACCGGAAAGCTATATATTTTAGCAAATGGACTCTCTTTTTCCTCGACTGCTTGTTTTATAGCTCAATGTAAAGATAAGAACAATGGTGTTCTTATTGGGGAACAGCCGGGAGGGGCGTATTCTGGACTCAGTACATCGCCAGCTATGAACATTGCCCTCCCAAACACTAGCTATAACCTTTTTATGAAAGCAACCTTGATTAATTTAGCAGTGCAAGAAACAGAAGCTCACATAAAAGTGGACTATGAAGTATTACCAACTATTACGGATGTAGTTAACGGAACAGATCCTGAGATGCGATTTGCACTAAAGTTAATTTCAAAAAAATAACATTGGTTAACAAAACCTAAACTGCATTAGAACGAGTTGGACGTTGTAGCCAATAGAACAAAAATATGAGTGAGTTTAAAAAATCAATTCTTCTAATTTGCGGATTACTTTTACATATAGTAAGCTGTAAAAATGTATCCAACAAAGAAGATGATATGAATCAGACCTCCAATTCTGATATTGCCACAGAATTTATAAACGCATTCTATTCATTTAATAAAGACTCCTTGCAATCCACTCTTACGTATGCAGATGATTCCCGACACAGTATAATATATTATCAAAAATGGGCTGAATGTGGTAACTACAAAGTTATTAAGCAGAATGATTTTATAATAAAAAATGATTCGTTGGTGCTCTGTCCAATCACAGTTAAGGATGATTTAATAGGCGCTTTAGAAGTTGATTTCAATGTCACTGATACTTTCCATTTAACCATTATAAATGAGAAAATTCAATCGATAGAGACCTCTTCAAACGACCCTGACTTGTTTTATGAAGCAAAAGATTGGATAAAACATAACAAACCTGAATTGACAGAGAAAGCTTGTGAAGGAACATCAACAGCATGTGAATGTGTTAAAGCCACAGTGGAAGGTTTTATTGAATTCAAAGCAAATAATACAACAAAATTCTAGATAAACTTTGTTGCAAATAAACATTAAACTAATATGAAAACAAGAATAATTTTAGTGATAGCTACTTTACTATTTGTAATACCTCAATCAGTTTGTGCGCAAAACAAACCTTTTGTACCCACTGATTTTAAAGTTCCTGACACATTACAAAATGAACATTTTAGAATTAGAATGCTCACCGTTAACGATGTTGTAAAAGATTACGATGCTGTAATGTCTAGCATTGAACATTTAAAAAAAATGTTTCCTACATCTAGTTGGCCATCAAAGGATTTGACTTTTGAGCAAGATTTAATTGATTTAGGATGGCATCAAAAGGAATTTCAAATGAGAAGGTCATTCGCTTATACTGTTGTTAGTTTGGATGAAAGCCAAGTACTTGGTTGCTTGTATATTAATCCAACAACTAAAGGAAATTATGATGCAAATCTAGATATGTGGGTAAGAGCAAGTGCAGTCGACAATGGTCTTGATTCTATCTTATTTGATTCTGTTAAAAAATGGATTTCGGAAGAATGGCCATTTCAAAAAGTCGCCTATCCTGGAAGAGAGATAAAGTGGGAAGATTGGAAATCAATGAAATAATTAATGCTGGCTACAACACCGTGTAAAAACAATTGCTATGTCTGTGCCCATCGGAAATCCCTGCGGACTTTCATCACGTTGTTGATCTTTTGCTAACTTATAAGCTTATAAACGCAACAGTTCTTACACCAACCGTTAGACACAAAAATTTTCTATCAATCGACTTTTCTTTCGTTTCTGACACCTTATTAATTTTTATCGGATTCTAAGCCGATATATTTAAAATTCGGATCCTGAGCCGATATATTTGAAAATCGGATTCTAATCCGATAAATTCGAATAAACAAGAAAATAATGGTAGCGATACTAACAGGTGATATTATCAATTCAAGAAAAAGCGATGTAATTGATTGGATTGGTAAACTAAAGAAAGTTCTAAACCAATATGGTAACACTCCAAAAAATTGGGAGATATTTCGAGGTGATAGTTTTCAATTATTAGTACCTCCAAATAGAGCATTAATTGCAGCTATTCACATTTAGTCAGTAATAAAACAAACTAAATATCAAGATGTAAGAATTGCTTTAGGCATTGGAAAAGAAGCCTATAATACCAATAGAATATCTGAATCAAATGGTGAGGCATACATTAGATCAGGCGAGATGTTTGAGAAATTAAAAAAACAAACACTTGCTATAAAGACAAACTCACCTCAGTTAAATGAGACTATAAACTTGATGTTGAGTCTAGCACTACTTTCAGCAAACAATTGGAGCAATGTTGTAGCGGAGATTATAACCACAGTTATTGAAAACCCAGATAAGCACCAAAAAAATATAGCTCAAATTTTACAAAAATCTCAAAGTAGTATCAGCGAAGCTCTAAAACGAGGTGGTTATGAAGAAATAATGAATTTAGACAACTATTACCAAGGTCAACTTAATTCTTTATGATTTCACTTATACTCAAACTATTAATAGCGCACTCAATTGGTGATTTTGTCCTGCAGCCGAGTATTTGGGTAGATGATAAAAAGCAGAAGAAGCATAAATCTATTTTTTTATACTAACATATACTGATACACACTATTGCTTTGATGGTAATATTAAAATTTGATTGGAGCTATTGGTTATTGTTCATTGTAATCCCTATCAGCCATTACATTATTGATTTGACTAAATAAGGATTGAAAAAGATAATAATACGAGACTCCTATTTGTAATTGATCAAATAGCACATCTAATAATGATTTCTCTAGCGGTGTACATATATGAACCTTACCAAATTGATTATAACCTTATATACTCCCACAAAACATTATATCTCGTATTAGCATTGATCTCTATTACTTCCATTTCGTCTGTAATTATGAAAATGATAATGAGTCAATGGAGGGTCGAAGGCGATAATGAATCCCTGGAGAACGCAGGGAAATATATTGGAATTTTGGAAAGGCTTTTTGTATTTGGGTTTATTGCATTAAATCAATGGCAAGCAATAGGATTATTAATTGCTGCAAAATCAGTTTTTCGATTTAGCGATCTTTCTAAAGCAAAAGACAGGAAATTAACAGAGTATATATTAATTGGAACTCTGTTAAGTTTTGGTATCGCAATATTCATAGGAGTTCTATATAAATACGCTTTAAAGAACTTTTAGGCAAAAAAGCACAATATTTGATAGAAGATGCTTGCCGGTTTTGTTGCGATTTAATCTTTTCAACTATTAGCAAGTCCCGCTGATTATCCACTGCATTTTTATCAATTTCATCAAATAATGAATTTCATTTTTTCCAGATTTGAGTGCCATTTATTGACCTCCTTGACATAAATCATTCGATTTCCTGATCAAACCCATTAATTAAGAGTGCCACTGTAGCGAGCTTGAAACTTGAAAATAATAGATACAAGTAAAGCTATATTCCTATGGAAAACTCACAATTCGTTACCACTGATGGGAACACAGCAGCCTCCAACATCGCCTATGCATTTAGCGAAGTTGCAGCCATCTATCCAATCACTCCATCTTCAGATATGGGTGAAAAGGCAGATGCATGGTCGGCGGCTGGTAAAACCAATCTCTTCGGTGAAACTGTAGACGTCATTCAGATGCAATCAGAAGCGGGAGCAGCTGGTGCTATACATGGTGCCCTTTCAGGGGGTGCAATGGCCACCACCTTCACAGCTTCACAAGGCTTGCTCCTGATGATCCCGAACATGTTCAAAATTGCTGGAGAAATGTTACCAACGGTGTTTCACGTTTCAGCCCGATCCATCGCAGCACAGGCACTTTCCATATTTGGCGATCACTCAGATGTGATGATCACACGAGGAACCGGTTTTGCCTTACTTGCGTCTAACAATGTGCAGGAAGCACAGGACATGGCTGCCATCGCGCATTTATCTACCCTTAAATCGAAAATTCCTTTTCTTCATTTCTTCGACGGTTTCCGTACCTCACATTCCGTGCAAAAGATCGTTTCGCTTCCTTATGAATCGATCAAGGAAATGCTCGAAATGAAATATGTCGAGGAATTTCGTAATGGAGCTCTTCGTCCAGAACACCCGGTATGTAAAGTGGGAGCACAAAATTCGGATGTGTATTTTCAGGGTAGGGAAACAGTAAATCAATATTATACAGATTGTCCTGCCATTGTTCAGGGATACATGGACCTGTTTTTTGAAAAAACTGGAAGAAAGTATGAACTCTTTGAATATGTTGGAGATCCTAAGGCGGAGAAAGTGATTATCGCCATGGGTTCGAGTACAGAAACCATCGAAGAGACCGTGAATTTCCTTGTGAATCGTGGTGAAAAAGTAGGTGTGTTGAAAGTAAGATTGTATCGACCTTTCTCCATTGAGGCGTTTATTGACAAAATCCCTAAATCAGTTAAAAAAATAGCTGTATTGGATCGAACCAAAGAACCAGGAGCACCTGGTGAGCCTCTCTATTTAGATATATTATCGGCTTTTAAAGGTCGATCCGACGTGCATATCATTGGAGGTCGCTATGGCTTATCCTCCAAAGAATTTACACCATCTATGGTCAATGCCGTGTTCCAACATGTGGAAAATGGCGGGTGGCATGACTTCACCGTCGGCATCAATGATGATGTCACACACTTATCTATTCCGGTTAAGGAAGAATTGGAAACCGAACAAAAAGGAATTATCCGTTGCAAGTTCTGGGGATATGGGTCAGATGGAACTGTTTCAGCCAATAAAAACGCAATCATGATTATCGGTCAAAGTACTGATCAGTATGTGCAGGGATATTTCCAATATGATTCTAATAAGTCAGGAGGTTACACAGTTTCGCATCTTCGATTTGGTAAAGAAAAAATTCAGTCTGAATACCTTCTTAACAAGGCGGAATTTATCGCCCTTCATCGCCCACAATATATTGGCAAGTACGACATTCTTGAGGGCATCACTGAAGGAGGAACCTTCCTTATCAACAGTAGCCAGCAACCGGACAGAATCTTCGACTTGTTTACCGCAGAAATGCAGCAGACCATTCGCGCCAAAAAGATCAAGGTATTTGCAATAGATGCTGCCAAAATTGCCAAAAGTGTTGGGCTAGGCGGAAGAATCAACTCCGTGATGCAAACAGCCTTCTTCAAATTATCTGGCGTACTACCAGAAAAAGAAGCCATCGGGCTTATTAAGAAATACATCGAAAAGCAATTCATGCGCAAAGGTCCGGAGATAGTGGAGATGAACTGGAAAGCCATTGATGCTTCCTCGGAAGCCATTGTTGAGGTGGCTATTCCTAAAATCAAAAAGGATGAAAAAAATGCCAGTATACAAGAAGTGGTTCCGGCTGGTTCTGGAGATTTTGCTGAGAAATTAATGGATCCGGTTTTGAGACTGAAAGGTGATATGATCCCTGTTTCGATGATGTCCATTAATGGTACCATACCAACAGCTACAAAAAAACTAGAAAATAGAGGTCGACCTGGAAATCCTGCCAAGTGGGCAGCCAAGTATGATTTTGTTCCTGAATTCAATCAAGAAGAACCTTATTTTGAATATCCGGGATGTTGCTCAGGTTGTGGAGAGACACCATACATTCACTTGGCTACCCAGCTTTTTGGTGATCGCATGATCATCGCCAACGCTACTGGTTGTACCTCGATCTATGGTGGCACTTTCCCTTCCACACCATATTCAGTAGATAGCAAGGGTAGAGGGCCTGCCTGGGCAAACTCACTCTTTGAAGACAATGCAGAATACGGTTTTGGTATGAGGCTGGCCTTGGATGCAAACAGAAAACAGCTTAAATCCAATATTGAAATCTACCTCAAAAATCATCCATCGACCAAACTAGGCAAAGCACTCAAAACGTCTTTAGAACTTTGGAAAGAGGTGACAACATTGGCTAAAGCCCATGCGGATGATGTGAAAGAGTTAGTAACGGTGGAAATCAAAGGTGCGGATGAAAAAATGAAACCTGTTTTGGCTAAAATCATCGAGTTACAAGATTATCTAGTAGACAAATCAATTTGGATCATTGGTGGTGATGGATGGGCGTATGATATTGGATTCAGCGGACTCGATCATGTGATGGCCTCTGATAAAAATGTGAACCTACTTGTACTCGATACCGAGGTTTATTCCAACACCGGTGGTCAATCTTCGAAGGCCACACCACGTGGAGCAGTTGCAAAATTTGCTTCGGATGGTAAAAAATTAGGTAAGAAAAACCTCGGATTGATGATGACCACTTATGGCAATGCTTATGTGGCCTCAGTCAATATGGGAATGGATCGTGAGCAAACTTTACGAGCCCTTGTAGAAGCAGAGCAACACAATGGTCCTTCGCTGATCATCGCTTATTCTCCGTGTATCGCACATGGTTATAGCATGCAGCTAGCGAAAAAACAATCTGAGAAAGCATCGAAAAGCGGGTACTGGCCAATGTATCGTTTTAATCCTGAATTGAAGAACCAAAATTTATCTCCTTTCACATGGGACAGTCCGGAGCTTGATACTGATTTTGAAAAATATGTTGAAGAAGAAATCAGGTATAAAACTTTGAAACGATCTAACCCCGAAGAAGCAGAAAGGCTAATTGGGTTGGCCAAAGACGATAATGCAAGAAGGTTCCAAGATTTGAAGCATTTGAGTGATGAAACCGAGCCAGTGGCACCTATTGAAAACCCTTTAACTGAACCAGTCCATGATTGATCTACGAACAACCTATTTGGGTATTCCCATAAAAAATCCATTGGTCATTGGGGCCAGTAATTTGGTGACAGACTTGAGTCATGTGATCAAATTGGAAGAAGCCGGAGCGGCAGCTATTGTTTACAAATCATTATTTGAAGAGCAAATACAGCTAGAATCTTATGCCATGGAGCAGGAGATGGGTATGTATGAAGATTGGGATGCAGAGCATGCCTCTATATTTCCAATACTTGGGCATGCCGGCCCTCAAGAACATTTATTAAAACTGAGACAAATCAAAGAAACGCTGGAGATTCCAGTCATCGGTAGTCTCAACTGCATATTTGAAGATACCTGGGAAGAATATGCTATCAAAATGGCTGAAACTGGCATTGACGCACTGGAACTGAACTTTTATTCGAATATCATCGATCCTGAAAAAACGGGTACCAGTATTGTGGGTGATCAGATTAATCTACTCAAGCGAATAAAAGCGGTGGTTAAAATTCCGATTGCTGTTAAGCTCAGTCCCTATTATACCAACACTTATGGTGTGATCAAAAAAATGGATCAGGCCGGAGCTGACGGGTTTATTCTATTCAATAGATTGTTCCAACCAGACATTGATTTGGAAAAACAGGAGCATTATTTTCCATACAATTTCAGCTCAAGTACTGATAACCGACTGTCCATTCGTTATGCTGGGTTACTTTTTGAAAATATAAAAGGAACGATCATTAGCAACACGGGTATCATGAATGCACCAGACGTCATCAAAATGATCATGGCTGGGGCTGATGCGGTGCAAATTGTCAGCGCGATCTATAAAAAGGGAATATCGCATATTGCCAAAATACTCGAAGAAATGAGCGAGTGGATGCGTCAAAACAACTACCACAATTTGACTGAATTCAGAGGGAAATTGGCCAAATCCAATATAACCGATCCGTTTGCATATAAGCGTGCACAGTATGTGGACATACTTATGAAATCAGAATTATTCATGCAATATCACCCTAAAAAAGGGGAGGAAGTTTAACATAATTAAAACATAAAAAAGATGGCAAAAATTGGAATTTTCTTTGGGTCTACAGAAGGCAATACAGAAAGAGTGTGTACCAAAATACAAGAGTCATTTGGTGGGGAAGATGCAGCTGTCATGCACAACGTGAGCTCTTCCACATCTGATGATATGGCGGAATATGATTATCTCATTCTGGCATGTCCTACCTGGGATATTGGAGAGCTTCAGGAAGATTGGGATTCCTTTATCGATCAGATCGAAGAAGTGGATTATACAGGCAAAATGGTGGCCTATGTTGGGTTAGGTGATGCCGATGGTTACCCAGATACCTTCATTGAAGCACCGGGAATTATCCATGAACGCATTGGGGATTCAGGTGCCAAATTTGTTGGTCGCTGGCCCTTGGATGGCTATGATTTTGAAGCATCCAAAAGTATTGTCGATGATATGTTTCTAGGTCTGGTAATCGATGAAGACAATCAAAAGGAACTTACCGATGGACGAATAGCAACATGGGTAGCACAGATCAAAGGAGAAGGTTTTGGGGCTTAAGTTCCCAATTTGGATGGAGAAATATGCCTAATGTCTTTAAGTCATGCAAGATCAGGAACAAATAGCTCACGAGGGGATCATTACCAATTGTTTTGGCAATGCTGCTTTGGTTCATTTGATTCAGGCAGAATCATGTCATAGCTGCCATATGAAGGAATTTTGCGGCGTTGATGACCAAGAAAGAAGCACATTTATTGTAGAAAATAATGGGTACCATGTTGGCGATCATGTCCATTTGGTAATATCAGCTGCACGCGGATTGAAAGCCACTTTTTGGGCTTATATATTTCCTTTCTTGCTGATGCTTGCAGTTATATTGATCGGTACCATTTACAACTTTCCAGAATCTGTTTTAGGGTTGTTTGCGCTGTTGCTTTTGATCCCATATTTTCTTGGCCTTGCTAAGTTCCGACACAAGTTAAAATCAGGTTTCCAGCTTAAAGTCACCCGCTTATGAGTGCGGAAGTTCTTTATACTGTATTGGTTTTGGTTGTTCTGGGCATGGTTGCCGCAGTGATTCTCTATTTTGTTTCCAATAGATTCAAAGTCAAAGAAGATCCGCGACTGGAGCAAATCATGGACGCATTGCCGAGTACCAACTGTGGGGGATGTGGTTTTCCAGGCTGTAGCAGTTTTGCCAATGAGCTTATCAAAGCGGATGATTTGGCCCCTTATCACTGTCCAGTCGGTGGAAATCCTGTGATGAAAGAAGTAGCAGAGATTTTGGGAAAAGAAGTCGCCGAAAAGGATCCATTTGTGGCAGTAGTCAGATGTTCGGGTTCTTTCGAAACGAGAAGTCAAACCAATATCTATGACGGTGCGGCCAACTGTACCATTGCCTCGAACCTATACAGTGGGGATCATGGCTGTGCCTATGGATGTTTGGGCTTGGGCGAATGTGTGGATGCGTGTGATTTTGATGCCATGTACATGGATGCAATTACTGGTTTACCTGTCGTTATTGAAGATAAGTGTACTGCCTGTAATGCATGTGTCACCGCCTGCCCGAAGGACATTTTGGAACTTTGGCCAGTAGGTCGCAAATATCAAAGAATTTATGTAGCGTGTAAAAATGAGGAAAAATCTGGTGTGGCCAGGAAGGAATGTTCAGTTGCTTGTTCTGGATGTGCCAAATGTGTGGATGAATGTAAAGAAGATGCAATCACCATAGAAAACAATCTGGCCAGCATTGATTTTGAGAAATGCAATCTCTGTAAAAAGTGCGTGGTGGCCTGTGAAACGCACACCATCCAGGCCGATAATGTTTCGTTTGAAAACCTTGAGAAACTACTTGGAATGAGAGAGAAAAGGTTGGCCAAAGAAAAAGAAGAAAGACTAAAACAAAAGGCTGAGGCAGTGGCAGAGGGTAGAACCATTTCATCAACAGATAAACCAGAAGAGGATGCTGTTTGATTCAGAAAAATTAAAAACCTTTCACAAAGGAGGCATTCATCCGGATGAACATAAGCTGTCCGCGAATGTGCCTATTGCGGACTTGCCACTTCCGAAAAGCGTAACCATCCCTATTTACCAGCATATAGGCGCACCACCCAAAATCATTGTAGAGCGCGGAGATACTGTGAAAGTGGGGCAGGTGATTGCCGTTCATGAAGGTTTTGTTTCTGCCAACATCCACGCTTCGGTTTCTGGTAAAGTGGGAAAGATTGATCCGGTGATGGATAGCAGTGGCTACAAACACATCGCGATCAATATCAGGGTGAAAGATGATGAATGGCTGGAAGAGATAGACCGATCAGAAACGCTAATCACTAACATACCTTATACAAGTGAAGAAATCGTAAGGAAGATCATGGAAGCTGGCGTAGTAGGGCAGGGTGGAGCCGCTTTTCCTAGTCACGTGAAGCTTTCTGTTCCAAAGGGAAAAACTGTAGACACAATCATCATCAACGGAGTAGAATGCGAACCCTATCTGACGGCTGATCACAGAATCATGTTGGAAAAACCCCATGAAATCATGGTCGGAGCACAGATTCTTATGAAAGCTCTTGGCGTTGACAAAGGGATCATCGCCGTAGAAAATAATAAAAAAGATGCCATTGCATTGCTTGCTGATATAGCAAGCGATTATCCAGGAATTTCAGTGCAGGGATTGAAGGTTCAATATCCGCAAGGGGGAGAAAGGCAGTTGATAGAAGCAGTCCTCGGGCGCGAAGTACCTTCTGGTGGATTGCCTCATGATGTAGGCGTACTTGTTCATAATGTTGGCACCACATTTTCCATCTATCAGGCGGTATTAAAAAATCAACCCTTGATCCAAAGAGTAGTCACTGTCACTGGCCTAGACGTAACCAAACCATCCAACTTCATGGTAAGGATTGGCACATCGGTTATAGAAGTGATTGCTGCTGCCGGAGGTATTCCAACAAACACAGGAAAGATCATCAGCGGAGGCCCGATGATGGGTAAGGCGCTCAATGATCTTGAAGTTCCTATTGCCAAGGCGACATCAGGAATTCTGTTGATTCCTGAAGAAGAATCCAAACGTGCAGAAGAGTTCAATTGTGTGCGCTGTGGCAAATGCATAGAAGTCTGCCCAATGGGTTTGGAACCTCTGAAACTGGTTTTGCTTGCCAAAGGCAAAAACACAGATCAGACCAAAGCTGAAAGTATTTTGGATTGTATGGAATGTGGATCGTGCTCATTTATTTGTCCATCCAATCGCCCTATTCTTGACTACATCAGGTTCGGAAAATCAAAACTTAGAAAAGCACAGAAATCATGAGTACTTCATTGCTGACAGTTTCACCATCTCCACACATTCATAGTGGGCTGACCGTGCCACAGATCATGCGTGGAGTGATCATAGCGATGTTACCTGCGATGGCATTTTCCATTTACAACTTTGGATGGGATGCCTTGTTTGTCACACTTGTGGCTGTGATCAGTTGTGCTTTGTTCGAAAACCTGATCAGTGTTTATTTCTTAAAGAAAAAAGTAAGTATCCTGGACGGATCAGCAGTGATCACAGGCATGCTTTTAGCGTTTAATGTACCTTCAAATTTGCCTTGGCACATCATTGTTATTGGTAGTGCCATTGCCATGGGAATCGGTAAAATGAGCTTCGGTGGATTGGGTAATAATCCATTCAATCCGGCACTTGTTGGGCGGGTATTTCTCCTCATTTCATTTCCTGTGCAAATGACCAGTTGGCCGATTTCTGTGAATATTACGGCTGATGCCATCACCGGCGCAACCGCTCTGGGCATACTCAAAGAAGGAATCATGCAAGGAATCCCGATTTCAGAGATGATCATCCAATTACCTTCCTATACCAATTTGTTTTTTGGTTTGCAAGGAGGATCTCTTGGAGAGATGTCAGCTTTGGCCCTTATCGTGGGTATGGTGTACATGCTTTATCGCAAGATCATCACCTGGCACATTCCACTTTCGATGCTGATGACCGTGTTCATTTTTACAGGTATTTTCTGGTTGGTGGATCCAGAACGTTACGTGAGTCCAGTCTTTCATATTCTGACAGGTGGTTTGCTTTTGGGTGCAATATTTATGGCGACAGATTATGTCACCTCACCGCTTACCCACAGAGGCATGCTGATTTTTGGTTTCGGTATAGGCGTGATTACCGTCCTTATCCGGCTTTTTGGGAGTTATCCAGAAGGGGTATCCTTTGCGATTTTGATCATGAATGCAATGGTGCCGATGATCAATAAGTTCACCAAACCGATTAAATATGGTGCTAAAACCGTAACAACATGAGTTCAAAAAAATCATCCATGGCAAGTTTGCTCCTCACCTTAATTGTGGTGACGGGAGTATCCGCATTTTCACTTGGCTTTGTTTACGAATGGACAAAAGAGCCGATCGCACAAGCAAAAGCTGAAAAACAGATGCGGGCAATTAAATCAGTCGTTGGAAATTATGACAATGATCCCTTGATAGATGCCTATCCAGTTTTTAAAGAAAAAGGCAAAAAACAACAACATCGGTTTAGAAGAGGCCGGCGGAATCATGCCGATACTGTCCTAAACATTAAAGAAGAAAAGCTTACGTTCTATCCTGCCAAAATTGACAGTGAAGTGCAAGTTACCGCTGTTCAGGCTTCATCAGACAAGGGGTACAATGGGAAGATCGAGCTGATGGTGGGCATTGATAAAAATGGGATCATCAAAAACATAGAAGTGCTCAGCCATACTGAAACGCCCGGCCTGGGATCCAAAATAAAGGATGAAGATTTTCTCTCACAATTCATTGGAAAAACTTTGATTGATGAAGAGATAAAAGTGAAAAAAGATGGAGGTGATGTGGATGCAATCTCCGGAGCAACCATCTCATCACGGGCTTTTTGTGATGCAGTAACTCAGGCCTTGCAGGCATTTAACCAAACCAAAGATGAAACAGGAGCTGAGTAAAAAAGAGAATTTCTTAAAAGGACTGATAAGGGAAAACCCTGTGCTGGTTTTGCTTCTGGGACTTTGTCCTACCCTTGGCGTGACCACCTCGGCGATCAATGGAATGGGCATGGGACTAGCTACCTTGTTTGTGCTGATCATGTCCAATGTGGTGATTTCTCTGGTGCGAAATCTGATTCCCAAGACCGTGAGAATTCCTTCTTTCATAGTGATCATAGCTTCATTTGTCACCGTGGTGGATTTGGTCATGGCGGGTTATACACCAGCCCTGCACGAGCAGTTGGGGCTGTTTATCCCACTCATCGTTGTGAATTGTATTGTGCTGGGTAGGGCAGAGGCTTTTGCCTCAAAAAATACCATCATGTCCTCCTTAATAGATGGGTTAGGAATGGGACTTGGTTTCACACTGGCACTCACGCTTCTGGGTGGAATCAGGGAGCTGTTGGGTAGTTACTCTCTGTTCGGATTCAGGTTCATAGAAGCAGATGGTATCATCATGTTCATTCTTGCTCCAGGCGCATTCATTGTGCTTGGATTGATTATCGGATTTTTTGAGTGGAGAAAACAAAAAAGCTAAGCCATGGAACACTATCTCATCATTCTCATATCAGCCATATTTATCAATAACATCGTTCTTTCCAGGTTTTTGGGGATATGTCCTTTTTTAGGTGTTTCTAAAAACACAAGCACGGCTATCGGTATGGGCGGTGCGGTGCTTTTTGTGATGACCGTGGCTACCATTGCCACCTTCCTTATTTATCATGCCATACTTGTTCCCCTTGAGATCACCTACTTGCAGACGGTCGCCTATATTTTGATCATTGCTTTTCTGGTTCAAGTGGTGGAAATCGTACTGAAAAAAGTGAGTCCTGATTTATATCAGGCGCTTGGCGTTTTCCTTCCATTGATCACCACCAATTGCGCCATTTTAGGAGTGGCCATTTTGGTGATTCAGCAAGATTTTAACCTGATGGAGAGCGTAATATTCGCCATAGCGAACGCATTGGGCTTTACATTGGCCATTGTGATCTTTTCCAGCCTGCGCGAGCAGTTGGATTCTTCAGAGCTTCCAGCAGCTATGAAAGGCGTTCCAGCAGCACTGATTGTAGCCGGAATCCTCAGTATGGCCTTCATGGGCTTTGCCGGATTGGTATGAGTTTGATTTAAATCTATCGGGCCAATGTCATATGTCAGTAAAAACCATACGGTTTCATTCTAATTTAAGCTTGAATAAAACTTAAACACGAATATGACATGGAACTCCTCACAAATAATTTGATCCACAATGCTGTGACAGAATACGAAGAAGTATTGGAAGAGCTAAACAAACCAAAAAAAGACTTAGTCATGATAGCCTCCTGTCACTTAGTAAAAAAATCCATTGGAGATTTTTTAGGGGCTTACTTATCCGAAAAAGGTGCTGAAAATTTGGTGAATTATGACATTCTTCAGATGCAAAAGGATTGTATCAAATTCAATAAGGAATTTGAAAAACTGGATTTGACCTCCATCGCATTGCTCTGTCAACCTTCCAATTCATTGTATACCAATGAACTGGATACTGATCGTCTCAATCGCTATGTAGCCACCATGAAGCAGACCCGGGATATCGTGATTCGGTCGCTCAGAATGTAAATCAGGATTAATACATGGTATTGCCATTGGCAGAGATCTCGGGTATTTGCTGGATGGCATCCCAATGCTCGACGATTTTTCCATTATCATCAAAACGGAAAAAGTCCATGGTCACATATTGATCATTGCCAGGCCAGATTTGATGGGTATGTAGTGCCACCAAATCGCCCTCTGCGATGGAGCGCACAAATTTGATGCTTTTATCAGCATATGCAATCCCCATTTTTTCGAAATACTCGATAAATGGCAAAGGCCCATTCCCCACCATTGGATTGTGTTGAATATAGTCTGCACCCACATATTGCGCTACCGCTTGTTTTGGATTGCCCTCATAAGCCATTTTATAAAAGGCGATGGCATTGGCTTTATTTTGTTCCAGATTCATAAATGGAGAAGATTTAAAGATTAAAGTGAAAATTGAGAGCGCAGAAGTGAATAGTCCACAGTAATCAGTTTTTTTCACCAAACACCAAACACCCAATACCCAGCTATAAGATTAAAGATTTGCATTTTCAAATACCTCAACATAATAGGTTTTACTCTCGATAGGTTCCCATGGAAGGTAAGAAAATAGATAATGTCACAAACAGTTGGGTAGCAATAATGAATTCCTTATTTTGGAGGAATGAATTGGAAAGAGTATGATAACAAGTAGTGCACTTTATATCCGTGTGCCTATCTGGCCGAACCAAAGCTTATTAAACGTTGGAACACGGATATCTTGCTGATATTCAGTTTTTTACAAAAAATAAATAAGTAATGATACAACCCAAGTAAACACCACAAAAGGGTGTTTACTTAGATGTTAGGTGCTATTTTAGGTTAGAACAATAAAATTACAGTAACAAATAAATATTAACATATAAAAAATAGAAATTATGAGAATGAGATTTGATGAATTGTTTAATAACAATAACGGAGTGGTAACTCCAAAAGTAAATGTACATATTAACGGAGTGACTATGAGTCCAGGAGTTAGTTTTGGCGGTGGTGTATCATTTGGCGGAGTAGATTTAACCCAATACATAGGAAAGGATTTTGACGTAGAGTTGCAAAATGGAGTTTATATTATCAAAGGTATTTATAATTAAAATTTTAAGTTATGTCAGTAATTATTGCCGTATATACGCCAACAGGAATAGTTATTTCTGGTGATAGCAGGACTACTGGGACTTTGACGAATCAAATTCCTAATCCACAAGACCCACAACAAATGATTAATATCCAGACTAGCATTACTCTTTCTGATGCAACATTAAAAGTTTTTAAACTATTTGGTAGATTCGGGATTGGAACATTTGGTGATGCACAAATTGATAACTTACCAATTGCCCATTACATTAAACAATTTGAAATTGCGTCTGGTGAGAATATTCCCCAAACTACAGATGAATTCGTAACGGAACTTATAAATTACTTCAGAGATTTTAATCCAATACCAAAAACGGGATTTGTTGTAGCAGGTTATGATGTAAATGAACCATTTGTATTTGGAGTTGACATATTCAATAATACCAGACACAGGTCAAATTTTGTACAAGCGGAAAATAGACTTGATTATGGCATTGTAAGAGGCGGTGATACGGATGTAATTAATCGACTTTTAAATAATCCACAAAGACTGCCAATTTTTCAAGCAATGAACTTACAAGATGGTATTGACTTTTCAAGACATCTAATTAGAACTACGATTGACCAAATGCGTTTTGAACCTGCGGTACCGACAGTGGGTGGTGAAATTGATACTCTTATAATTACAAATGATAAAATAGAGTTTTTGTATAAGAAGAAATTGAGCTGCAAATAAAAAAACAGCGCCTAACAATATATATAGTTTATGGCGAATTAAGTGCTAAATATGAGCATTTTATCGAAAATAAATATTGGTGTAAGTTGAAATATTTGTGTTTCAAAACCGCCACAAAACCATATACTTACCGTTAGCTTCAATATATAGACATAAAACATTATCTCCCTCTGCTCATCTAAGGGATTTTTTTTCGTAATCAAGAACCTCCAGCTGATTTTTTGATACAAAATGGAACTATTAACGTTGGTTCAGATAATCCCGCAATCAAAGCAGGCTTGTTGATTACGAATGGCATAATGGAGCTTGTAAAATCCGGAGAAAGTGCCCGTGCGTGCCCTTTATACGATAGAGGCCACTGACTTAATTATTCACCTGGAAGATAATTCACTTATTTGGCAAAAAGCATCATTTTTTTAACCAAGGGCCTCAACTGGATCAATATCCCAATTACTCCGAATGAGATCAAATAATAGAAAAGGGAGAGAGAATCCGATGATTCCGTAAATAGAATATACCAGACAGGCATGATGACGAGATTTCCTATTAATATCCAGAAGTTCATTATTCGATTTCGCTTGACATCATTATCCTTTTTCAAGAGCAAAACAACAAGTATAAAGTGATAAATAAGAAAAAATGAAATATTGGTCGGTTGATATAATTTCAGAATCGTATTTTTTTCAAGAGGGACAATCTCATTGTAATAAAACGGAAATTGATTTCCTTCATAGATGCTGTTATTACGGTTGATACGATCCAATTTCATATCCCAGAAGCTGAAATGAGAAAGTTGATTGTTTCTGCATTCTAGATGCGATAGAGAAGCATTAGGCGATAAGTATAAGGTGCCAATTTGATTGTATGAACAATTCAGAAAGATCAAATCTTTCTGGTAGGAAAGGTCAAGAGCGGCAAGTTGATTTGAAGAGCAAGAGAGATGTTCCAAAGCAAGGTTAGAAGATAAATTAAGCACAGATAGTTGATTCGCATCACAGTTGAGCAATTTCAAATATGGGAGATTTGACAAGTTCAGATTGGCAAACTGGTTATTGCCGCAATGCAATTGTATAAGTCTAGTATTGTTGGTTAAGTCGAGACTTATTAATTGATTATGAGCACAACTCAGAGTATCCAAGGCCTTATTTGTCGATAAATCCAGATCAGTAAGTTGATTACCATAAAGATATAATGTCGTCAATGCCCGATTGGCGGATAAATCAATACTTGAAAGATTCGCATTGATGATTAAATGGGTCAAGGCTGTATTTGCGGATACATCAATACTGTCTAAAACACTACTGGTTATGAATAGCTTCTTAAGAGCTTTGTTAGATGACAAATCTATATTCGTAAGCGCCCAACTATCGACAGTCAATTCTCTCAAAGAAGTAAAAGCTTCAATACCTCTTACATTTTCGAAATTTGTATTGAAAAAGTGAAGACCAGTGAGCTGGGCAGCTACATCTGGATTAGTGATGTGGTTATCACCATCAAATGTGATGTGATAACGTGATTTCAATTGAACCTGAAAATTCGAATCCGGAACCAGCACTTTTTTGTTTTGCTGAGCCTGAACTGATACGGTCAAGAAACAGATAATTGACGAAAGTAGAATGTTTAACAGAATAGTTGATTTTTCAGGCAATTTCATCGTAGCGTATTTTAGAGTGTCCCCTGACGCTCGGCCGCTAAAGGATGAAATCAGTTATCAAAATGTAGGAAAGAGCAGGTTTCCTTTTATGTCTTGGAAGATACGTTTTTATAGGAATAAATTCTAATTGTTGGGACAATCGCCAAGGCCAGTAACGTATTGACGAATATGTAATTACCCCAATCCAAAAAATCATTCTTTAGCAATCTTTCAAACAAAAAATTTCAATGTTTATGCGTTGACTTGCCCCAATATTGAGTCATAGTAATATATCAAGTTATAGGTCTATATTCACTTGAATAATGCTAAGTACCAAACCTAAGGTTTCAGAAATATGAAAAATAAGATAAACACATTATACGTATTTATGATATTAGGAATATTACTTTCCTTCATTATACTGTTTACTGGTGGTGGTTATTATGGGATGGGAAATTCCTTTGAGGCCACTGTAACTTTAGTTATAACCTCCGTTATTATATTCTTTATATCATTATACCTTCTTAGAAAAGATTTTCAGCAGTACAAGCGAAACATTACACTCTGGTTCCTTATTTTATTCAGCTTTCCATTGACAGCTTTAGGCGGAATTTATCTTGTTCAAAAATCAATATACGGTGTGCGAACGTCCATGTACAGGAAGGATGTAAGGAACAGAGTCATTGGTGACTATTTAAACGCCAAAATTGAGCTCAAAACCTTCATTGAAAATCACATTGATTGGAGTACAGAAGACTTGGGGATTGAAAGGGACATGTATGAAATTGAATTTTCAATGATGGATACCATTTTCTTTTCACCGAATGTCCCCGGTGAATTTGCAGGATTACTCGTGCTCCAAATAACCACTAACGATGTATTTCTCGATTCACTTCAAGTAAATGGGTACCTCAGCAAGGAAGATGTATTGTACATTCGAAATAGCTCAAATGAATATAAATATTCAGGATTCAGATTTATTTACAATCGAGACCTTAATTACATGTATTTTTTTAATAATAATAGTTCCAATTATGCTACGATTGAGGATTGTATTGATGTCTTAAGAGAATCATTTCTTTTTGGAGATGATCATTACAATCTAAATATCAACAGCGTGAGTTATTGGGATTATCAAGATACTGGAAAGAAAAGGTTTTATTTCCTACGTTTTTAATCAACAAGTATCTGTTAAGACACAGATAATAAAAATCTCTTGAAAGAAAAAAAATATGCTTCATTCGATACTGTTCATTGTGCTCTTAGTCACTGGCTTTGTTTTCTTAAACAAACGGCTTGTGCAAAAGCATAGAAAGCCAGAAGGAAATCGAAGAAAGTTTTATAAAATAGAAATAATTTTAACGCATTTTTTTGTCTGGATTGTACTTTCAGGCTTTCAAACCGGATTTAGTGAGGAGATAGCAGGGGCGCTGTTTGCAAATAAACCACTATGGGCTGAAAGCACCATAGTTTCGGCGTAGACTGAAAGTCTTCTTACTCCAGAATGAAATCAGATTGATCATCGTCTTTCGGTCTTCTATGATGCTCTAAGTATTCGTTTACCATTTCATCAGTTATGTTACCTGTACTCCAACAACCAAATCCTATCGCCCAAAAATGCCGCCCCCAGTATTTCTTTCCCAATTCAGGAAACTCCTGCTGCAATTTCCGTGAACTGCGACCCTTAAGTCGACGAACCAAATCGCTTATCGATTGAGAAGGTCGATATTCAACATGCATGTGAACATGATCCTTCGACACTACTCCTTTCAATATGTGAACATCTTCAGCATCGCAAACCTGAATCAGAATGGAACGACATCTCACTTTAATATCACCCTGAAGAACTGAATATCGATATTTTGTAGACCAAACAATGTGAACAGTGAGACGCGATACACTATGACCATTTATTCGTTGACCCTGAGACATATTTCAAGATAAAGTTTTTAGAAGCTAAAGCGAAATGCACTAAAGTGCATAGTTTTAACTCCAACTGTGACCAATAAATTGGGGGCCGCAGTGTTAATTATGTTCGGCGGATGGGTGCTCATATTCATCTCACTTGCAACGTCCTTGATATTCTCTTTGTCCTCGGCCTGCTACATGACATCCCATCGCAATTTTATTGGGGGCTTCTTTGCAGTTCTGCTTCTAATTGGTATTATAATGGTAATGTATTTAACAGGAGATGCTCTGAAAGGATTTGGAGTGATAGGGGCCTCTTAAGTTTAGGGAATGGCAAAATCTCCATTCGCTACTTTTTTAATCAACAAGTATCTATTCCAATTTAAGTAAATTGAAACAGCCTTTGTGGCCAGTGACCATTTAGCTCATCAAGTTGGCCATGAATGAGCACATTCTTAGCTATCAATTGATTTTCAAAAATCCTACTGAACACTACCATTTGAAAACTAACAACCAATCGGGACATTCAGAATTGGTGGAATAATATGGGAAACGAACTAAAGCGGAAGCTAACATTACCTATGAATGCATTCGGGTTCAGTACAAATTGAACTAGGGTGCTTCATGCATAGTCCGCCACTAGGGTTATATTTGAAATTGGTAGTGGCTTGTGCGATCCGAGACAGTGTGTCAGTTCTATACGCACGCATCATAGCTAGCCGTTGTGCTTCATATTAATCCATCACTCCTATTGCCATCGGCTTGAGTGAAATGACTTCCTTGACTTGAATAGGTCGCAGGTAAGTGTAAGAATTTTGAGTAAGTACGGATCATCCATGATACAGGGCCTCTAAAAAAATAGTTTTCAGGGAATGCAATCTTATCAATATCCTTCTTGTATTTCTCCGCCGTTCCTTTTGAGAGGTGAAATTGTAATTCATCACTTGTGTCAAAGGTCTCGTGTATGATCAATGCATTTTCTCCTATTACACGAAATACTTCAAATCGAACAAGGCCAGCTTCCATATCATATGCATCAGTACCTACTCTCTGCCACCAGTAAATTAGATCCTCTACGGATTCCTCCTCTTTACATGTCCATTTTGCGGTTACTTGAATGGCGAGTTTTGGATCAGGTCTTTTGTACTCATTTTTAACATATCCAAATAAGTACTCACCAAACGCAATAGGTAGACTTTTAGCCTTGATTACTTCAATCACTGATTGAGGAATCTTCAGCCCTCTAACCAGATGAATGTCAGGTTTGGCTACTTTCATTAATGCCTCCGAGTGACCACTTGCGGTTTTTGAGAAATATTCAATTAGGGCTTCCGAATTCTTAAACACATGATGAATGAGCACAGCATCTTGACCTATTGCATGATTGATTTCGGTCGATAATATTCCTGCATGCACTTTTGCCTCTGTATGAATATCTTCCCACTCTTTCAACATTTCCTTAGATTCGTTGGACTTCCTGAATAGACCACCCTTTTTGGTCGGAACCCATTTGCCTGTTATGCTGATCTCGTCATCAATTTTTGAAATTCCTGACAATTGGTTCGGTAAAGCTTCTTTTGTTTTCATGTTTTTATTATTGAATGAAATAATTACAACACAAAGATCAGTCTTATTCATCCCTTCTAAGGGTGTGTATTATGACATTACACAGGGTTGATTCAGACATATAATTCCTATACATTTGCTATATTATGAAACATTTAAGCATATTAGTTCCCAGAGGATTGGCTATACTGGATACGATCATCGGTACTATGAACCTGTTTCAAATGGCTAACAACTTTCAAAAAAAGGAAGGGCTATCGGAAAAGGGGCTCTTCGAAATAGATCTGGTAGGAATTTCCAGCGAACCACATTTTTTCAACAAGTTTTTCAGTGTTGCCCCTACAAAGTCAATTGATGAAGTTGCTAAAACTGATTTAATAATCATTCCGGGCCTGGTTGGAAACTTAGAAGAACAGATTGAGTTGAATTATCCATTCGTTGATTGGATAAGAAAACAGCGAATACAGCAAAATGCTGAATTAGCCAGTCTGTGCAGAGGTGCTTTCTTGTTAGCCGAGACTGGCTTGATGAATGGTAAATCATGCGCCACTCATTGGTTAACCCATGATAAGTTCAGACAAATGTATCCTGCTGTTAATTTAATTCCTGAAAAGGTTATCACTGAAGACAATGGTATCTATTCGAGTGGGGGTGCCTATTCATTTTTGAATCTGCTACTTTACCTGATTGAAAAATATTATGGTAGAGAGTCAGCCATATGGTGTTCAAAGGTCTCTGAAATTGAATTCGACAGAATTGACCAAAATCAATTTGTAATATTTAATGGCCAGAAGGAACACACAGATGAAGGGGTGTTGAATATTCAAGAATATGTTGAGAAGCATTTCTCAGAAAAAATAAGTGTCGAACATCTAGCAGAACAGACGACTACCAGCAGCAGGAATCTAGTAAGAAGATTTAAAAAAGCCACTAACAACACGCCTATTGAATACATTCAACGTGTGAGAATAGAAGCTGCAAAAAAGAAATTGGAATCCACAACAATGACAATTCTTCAAGTGATGGTCAGCTCCGGTTATAATGATGACAAAGCCTTTAGGACGATCTTCAAGCGATACGCTGGTCTTACCCCTCTGGAATACCGCAATAAGTACAACCGTGAAATGGCGTATGCGTAAAAACGAAAGCACAACATTCTGTGATGAAATCATGCTTGGACAGTGCTAGACGATAATTCTCTGCATTCTAAATGCCTCGCCATGTCTGCGAATTGGCCTATTGAGAAATGAAAAAAGTAATAGACCACTTCACAGATTTGGCTATTTTGTCAACGAAACATTATCTTCACCAAAACGCACAATTCATACAGTGGCGTTGTACATCATTAAAACACACATTATGAAATCAATTTTAACCAGTTTTATAATTGCACTACTAACAATTTCGTGTGCATCACCAAAGAAAAATAATAATTTAGTAGTTATAAATCAACCAGCCGAGTTTGAAACTCAAGAAGCAATTTGGTTGATTTGGCCATCTACCAATCACAAAGAAAGTGAATCTGTAGAAAATGTTACCCTTTCGATTATAGAAGCTTTAATTGGAGATATAGACATTGTAGTAACCTGTAAGAACAAAGAAC
>JBLICU010000032.1:0-33445 GCA_047632435.1 Cyclobacteriaceae bacterium | reverse complement strand
AAGGCCCGAAATCACCATGTGCTGATTCTGTTCCAGCATAAGGTTGTCCAGCCGTTTTGGCTGTGAATTTTGCAACAGTAGCTGATGTATTAATTCCCGTTGGATCAGGGTTAGCCTCAATCACTAGGGCAGGGTTATCACCATTTTCAAAAACAGCCCAAGTATACGCGGCACCAGCACCACCAGATTCAAAATTGATTGTTGCTTGCGCATTTGCCCCCAAGTGCAATGCTGATACAACAAGGACGAGAAGAGATAAGAAGTAGATTTTGTTCATGTTAATACCTTTTGTTTAAAATATTTTAATTCTTATGATATTTAAGTAATAGCGTTTTACAAATTTGACAATTACTGGAGCAATGAGCACCACGGCGCACCCCATCTTGATTACATCAAGCATTACATCATTAGTACATCAATGCATTTAAAATGTGAAGGCCATTTATTGCACTTTTATTCAATTGGAGGATTGAAATGGCCTTAACCAGACGTGAAAATTAGAAAAGAAAAATGAAAGTCACTACAAGGATCACTCTGTGCAACTTCCAAATAAGAACAAACTTTTGGACTTTGAGATTAAGCGATTTTAAAATCGTCAGCATCTCGCTGAAAGGGAAATTTAGATCTGAACAGATCTAAATTGGCAAAACTTAATTCAGTTTGGATAATTTCTTCTGATTCGGAGAAAGCCAGTCGCTCACCGATAAAATTATATACTGCCGAGTGTCCGACATAAGTCGCATTTACTCCATCGACACCTATCCTATTCGCTCCAACGCTGTAAGAAAGATTTTCTATGGCTCGTGCGGCCAGAAGTGTATCCCATGATGTGATTCTTGGCTTGGGCCAATTGGCCACATATAACACCACATCATATTCATAAAGCTCATTTTCCTTTTTTTGGGGCCTTGACCATACAGGAAAACGAAGATCATAACATATCAATGGTAGCACTTTCCATCCTTTGATATCAACTATCAGTCGACGCTCGCCACGTGCATAATCCTGATTTTCACCAGCCAAGCCGAAAAGATGGCGCTTATCATAAAAATGAAAATGACCGTCAGGATAGACTACAAATAGCCGATTGAAAAAAACACCTCCTTCATTGATAATATAGCTGCCAACCACAACAGCTTTGGTTTGAGCGGCTTGCTGTTTCATCCATCGATATGTCTTGCTTTTCATTGGCTCAGCAAATTTTCGAGGATTCATTGAAAACCCGGTCGTAAACATTTCAGGTAAAACGATCAGATCAGTTTCAGCTTCAATTTGCCAAATCTTCTCCTCGAACATGCCAAGGTTGGCATCAATATTTTCCCAATAAAGATCAGATTGTATTATAGAGACTCGGAGGTCATCCATCATTTTTTTACTGGAATACGCACACGGTAATCAGCATCCACCTTACCTCTGCTAATATTGAACAATTTGCCTTTCAGCAATTTCTTTTTGAAAGCAGTCAAATAATCGGTAAAAAGTACTCCTTCCACATGGTCATATTCATGCTGGATGATTCTTGCTTTGATATCATCGTATTCTTCTTCATGTTCATTCCAATCCAGATCATAATATCTGATTCTGACTTTAGAATTTCTTCTCACGTCTTCACGAATTCCAGGGATACTAAGACAACCTTCTTCGAAAGCCCATTCTTCTCCAACCTCTTCTAAAATAATAGGGTTTATGAACGCTTGAACCAATGGCGTTTCGCCCTCATCATGCATTGGCGTACTATCCACAACAAACAACCGAAGTGATTTTCCAATCTGAGGAGCGGCCAAACCTACACCGCTGGCAGCTTTCATGGTTTCAAACATGTCAGTAACCACTTCATTGATATCAGAACCTACCGGAATTTCCTGTCCTTTTTTCTTCAATATTGGGTCTCCAAATAAAACAATGGGATAAATCATATACGCGTTTCCAAATACGATTGTAAAATAATAGTTGCGCTTACCATGTCTATGTTGCCTTTGTTCCTTCGGTCTTTTTTTGTAGATCCTGATGCAATCATGGAAGCAAGAGCCATTTTAGACGTAAAGCGTTCGTCATGTAAAAATAGTTTCTTATTTGGAAATAGTTTCCTGAATCGATTGACAGCCGCCTGCACTAACGGAGTTGCGTTGGTCGCTGTTCCATCTGTATTCATTGGCATTCCAAAAACAATCTCCTCAACATCCTCCTTAAGGAAATAATTTTTAAGAAAATCCATTAAGGTGTGAGAAGGCACAGTGGTAAGTGCTGATGCAATGATGATCAAAGGATCAGTCACTGCAATGCCAGTGCGTTTGGCTCCATAATCTATAGCCATGATTCTAGCCATTAATTAAGCTGGCTGATTTTAATCATTTTTTCATTCACCGTCGATTCCAAAGCAATTGCTTTGGGGAACATGATCTGGTTTTCAATCTGAGCATGGTACATCATCTCTCTATCAAAAGCCCTTATTTCATTTGAAATAACCCGCCAAAGCAAGTCAGGGTCGGATATATCTTCTACAAATGCCCTGATTCCTGACATATCATCGTCCAGGAGATGTTCTGAATGAATCGTCTTTAGAGAATATTTGTGGAACTTCAACATAACTCCAGCAGGATTGACTTCTTTTCCCTGATCTATAAGGATGAGCTGATTGATATAGTTAAATACTGTGTCCTCCTCAGAATAAATATGATTGATGAACTCTTCAATAAAATCTGGAAAAATAAGCTTCAGATCTTCTTTTCCTTCAATATTCTTAATCAATCGAGCGATATACGGTAGTTTTTCTTTGATAAAAACAGCATGTGAGTGCTTCAAATACTGGACGATTATCTGAAGTGGGTAGTTTTGAAGTTCCCTGAATGAAAGTCTGTGATTTTGATCGAATAAATAGAAACTCCTCAAAACCTGCTCTTCCACCAATCCCTTTTCTTCACATATCAAACCTAATTTTTGATTTGGATGAAGATAAAATTCAATGCCGAGATAACTCAATGCCCGGGCATGGATATAGTTTTCGTCAACGATGGTCGATATGGTCTGATCAAAGAACCTCATTCTTACAAAGATAAAAACTATTCAAACCAAGAGTCAAAGTTATTTCCAAAACGATTCATACATATATGGCGTTAGATTTTATCGTTAGTTGTATTTTTAGATTTTGAAAATAAGATTGTGGAAGAAAACAAAAACAATAACAGCAAAAGCGCCATTCGCTTACCTATTTATATATCAGCAGCCATTGCATTTGGGATATTCATTGGCGCCAATATGGCCGATGGTTCTTCGCCGGGGGTAAATACAGTTTACAAAGGCATAACAAAATTTCGGCAGGTACTCAGCTTCATTCAAAATGATTATGTTGATGAAGTTGATACGGATGAGCTAGTTGAGACTGCCATTACTGAAATGCTAACCAAACTTGACCCACACTCGGTTTATATCCCTGCCAAAGATCTTGAAATGACCAATTCTCAGCTTGAGGGAAATTTTGAGGGAATCGGGATTGAATTCAATATTTTTCATGACACCCTTCATGTGATTTCACCACTGAGCGGTGGCCCATCCGAAAGTCTAGGAATCAAATCAGGAGATAAAATAGTAACAGTAGATGGTGAATCAGTTGCTGGAATCGGACTGACGAACCGAATGGTGATTTCGATGCTTAGAGGACCCAAAGGATCTAAAGTTGTTGTGATGATTCAAAGAAAGGGATCCAAGGAACTCTTAGAATTTATTATTGAAAGAGACGTAATCCCACAATATTCTGTGGACGTCTTTTATATGATTGATGAAGTGACAGGATATATCAAAGTAAACCGCTTTTCTGCAACGACCTATATGGAGTTTAAAGAAGGCTTGACTCAGTTGAAATTAGAAGGAATGGAAAACTTGATCCTTGACCTCACAGGTAATCCGGGGGGATATATGGGGCAAGCGGTTGATTTGGTAGATGAGTTGATTGCGGACAATCAGATGATCGTCTATACCCGAGGGAAGGATGCAAAACATGATTCAGAATATCTATCCAATCAAAAAGGTGATTTTGAAACAGGACCGATAATTGTATTAATAGATGAGGGGTCTGCTTCAGCTTCAGAAATTGTAGCGGGCGCTTTGCAAGATCATGACCGGGCATTGGTAGTGGGAAGAAGATCTTATGGCAAAGGATTAGTGCAAATGCCAGTAGAACTAAGTGATGGATCTGCTATGAGATTAACGATCTCAAGATATTACACGCCAAGTGGCAGATGTATTCAAAAACCATATTCAAAAGATTTAGATAGCTATCATTTGGAATATTACGAAAGATTTGAAAATGGTGAAGTCTTTAGTCAGGATAGTATTAAAGTAAATGACAGCTTAACTTTCAAAACAGACAAAGGTCGTGTGGTTTATGGTGGTGGTGGAATCATTCCTGACTTCTTCGTTCCCTTAGATACTTCTAAAAACAGCCCTTATTTAGTCCGATTATTCAACAGCAACTCCATTCAGGAGTTTTCAATTCGCTACTATGAAAACCATAAAGACGAATTGGCCAAATGGGTATTCCCTGATTTTCAGAAAAGCTTTATTGTCGATGACATTATGGTCAACGATTTGATAGAAACTGGAAAATTGAACGGTGTATCATTCAATAAAATTTCCTTTCAAAAGTCTCAAATACTTATAAAAAATTACCTTAAAGCTTACATTGCCAGGTGTCTCTGGAAAAATAATGGCTTTTATCCAATATTAAATCAAGAAAATGAAATTGTATTAAAAGCGCTCCAATTGCTTCCCGAAGCAAACAAATTAGCCAAAAAGTGATCAAAGCTCAAGTGCCTGAACATAAGCATTATCATAGTGCTTGATCAATGTGGCCCAGTCAAAAAGTGGTGCTGATGCCTCTGTTCGATTTCTAAGTTCGATTCTTTCTCTCCTGTTCAACCGAATATAATTGTACATACGGTTGGCCAATTGACCTGCCGAATCATCAAATGTCTTTTGCTTTCTTTTGACAATATAAACTCCTCGCTTATCGTGATCTTTTACATTTTCGTTCACATAGTCACCAAATCCTGCCAGGTCACTCGTGATAGTAGGTACGCCACTCGCGATACATTCTAAAGGGGTATAACCCCATGGCTCATAATAGCTAGGGAATACTCCAAGATGACAACCACGGACAAACTGACCATAATCCATACTGAAGAGTGGGTTTGTATAATTGATGAAATCAGGATGATAAACCACTTTCACCCGGTCAGATTTGTGATTCAATAGATTGGATGTCCGCAAGAAATTTAAAATCTCATCTGTCGAATCATCTTGAAGATTATGTGTAACTATAGGAGGTAAATTGTCCGATTTCCAAGATTGTAAAGTTCGTCTGTATCTCAATCTCCAGTAATCATCTACAAATTCTTTCAATTCTGGTAATCTGTTATCGGTTCTCGCTATGGATTCGAACAGAAGTTTACTTCCTATTTGTTCCTTTATTGCATCAATAGTATTTCTAAATTCTTCAAGCAATGCACGTGAGTGAAGAATGGTTGGATTGATGCCATGATATGGTCTTTTGGTTATAAAAAACATTACTACGGTAATGTCCGATTTTTCCGTTTGCAATCTGTGGTTTAACCTGGCAAGTGCTTCCAACGTCAAGTCATAGCCTTTATTGAGATATTCGTACCTGCCTGATGTGAAAAAATATAAGGTTTTATCTAAATCAAAATTATAAGAGGCAAAGAAATGTGACATGGTGAAATCATGAATTTTCTTCTTCGCTACGAGGTGCATGTTTTGAAACTCATGCAATACTTCAAATCGTTGGTTATTGATCCCATTTGGCAGGATCACGTCAGGATCACGTCCTAATAACTGCCGGCACTCCACTGCAGTCACTTCACTCACAGTAGTGAAGATATGGCAACCATGTGCTGCCGCCCGCTCCAGTCCTGCACTCGTCTGTATGTTGAAATGATTGGCTTCTTTCTGCCAATCTAGAAAAGGAAGATGATCATAAAACAGTGGATCATTCATGGCCACATATCTCCCAAGCAAAGTAGCATGAGTAGTAAAAATTGTTTTGACATCAACATTTTGTCTTCTTAGCTCAGGTAGCCCTGATGCCGACATCCATTCATGAAAATGCGCAATAATTTTTTTTGCTCCTTTGGCCAGATTGGCAAGCTCTGTCAAATAAATCCTCACCATTTCGCCAAATACCAATACATCATTAAGCAAAAAGTCATCCGATGGACTTGGGATTCCGTGATGTTGCCAGAGCAAATACTTAATTTCCCCGAGTTTTGACATACCAGAACCAAGATCAAAAAGAACCACTTTCGGCCGTCCCGAAATCAACCATTCGCCATAATGTACGCCAAAACCCATCTCACGCATTTTAATGGCAGCCTTACTAAATATGTCAGTAGATTTTTCAATCGGCTCAAACTCGGTGGCGACATTGTGAGGCATATAAGGCCCCAAAAGGCAATAATTTGATCCCCACTTGGGAATCACGGTTGGCACCTTGGATCTGATTACGGTATATATACCTCCTACTTGATTTAAAACTTCCCATGCAGTTTCAATCAATAATGTGTTTTTAATGTGGCCTTTCGTCAACCGTTTAATAGTGTCGGTCATAGGTGAGTTAGTTTATGGCTTTCAATCAAGTAATGCATGTTATATAAAAAAAATGATAAAAAGTATTTGAAATTAAAATTCATTCAATTTTTTAGGGGTCTCATTTCAACCTTTCCAAATCAATCCAGTAAATAAGTACGCAAAAGTGTTTGTATCTAAATCTCGCAATTAACAATTGACCAGCATTTAGCAGGTATTTAAGATCTGGGTTAAGGAAAATAGAAATAAAAATATCTAAAAATTGTCATGGATTTCGTAACTTGGCGCCCATTCCAGCTATTTTTTACGTTTATTTTGTATTATTCCAATAACTAAACAGTTATAACTTTAATAACTCATTGAAAACAAGTAATCTGCACTATCTATATATTTGATAGTATCATTTTGATAGTTAATTTTACGAATCACTTAATTAATAATTATGGAAAATAAAGAAGCTTATGTAGCATTTCTCGAGACATGGAGTCAAGTAATGTGGTATGCTTTTATAGGCAGTATAGCCTTGTCAGTAATTCTGTTTCTACGGTATCAAATTAGATATATTGCTGCAAAGGGTCATAAGCAAAAATTTGAATTGGCAAGCCAATCTGAAATAAACGCGTATTTGTATGTCAACTATGCCTTGGCATCAGGTATTTTTTTTATTGCTAATACGACAAAAACAGATATAGTTGAATTGAGTATTGTCTGGTTTTCTATTCGCATATTCATTTCACTTTGTTTGGGAACATTACATGGATATATCGCTTTTCTAATTTTCAGGTATTATTATCCTGGCCCTTTAGAGAAAAAGCTGAATAGACTCAGATACGCGCCACGAATCAATCCGGCCACAGGCAATAAAATGAAACTTTTGGCTGAAGACGAAGAGGATGCATATTTGGATGAAGGAATGCAGGCAGAAGAAGATGCGTTCTCAGTGGACTATGATGTGTGGATTGACGAAGCAACAGGCGACACTCATATTGAGAAATATAAGGGTCATCTAAATGCGCTTGAGTGCGACAGGTGTGGTTTCCAGACTCTTAAATTGGAAAAAGAAGAAGTTCTGAAAAAACCAACAGATACTGAAGATGGTGAAATAGAAAAAGAATACAAGTGCAGTTACTGCGGAAGAATAAAAAGAAAGACGATGAAGCTGACCAATAAATTTGAGAAATCAGGTATATTGGACGCCCTCCATGCAACCGATTCGGGACATGCGTATCCACATGATCGTCATATTGAAATGATCAAAATCGAAATTCACGATTCTCTTGGGGATACTAAGATTTACGAATTTCAAAATAGAGAACAAGCTAAAAAATTCTTGGATGAATCTGACTTTTCGAAACTAAGACAAGAGTCTATTTAATAGCACAATAAGCACGATTAAAAAGGCTTATTTCTAAATAGAAATAAGCCTTTTTTTATTTAACCCGGCTGAGCCTATTTGTGATGTATACGCCTAGAAGAATCATGAATATTCCAATAAAATGTGATGCATTTAGGGTTTCACCATCCCAAATTCCCCAAAGAATAGCAATTACTGGAATGATATAAGTAACTGAAGAGGTGAATACCGGGTCGGTCAGAGAAACCAAGTTATTGAATATAATCAACGCCACTGCCGTACCTAAAATTCCTAACAATACTATATAGCCTGAAGCCTGAACCACATCATTTGAAACCCAAATGGATGTGAAAAACTCTGTAAAGACAAGAAGGTAAATACCCGACATAAATCCTCCGACGACAAGGGAAACGCTCGCTATGGTCACGGATGAAACGCCACTCAGGTGAAATTTTATGACGTTCCCATTGACCGCATATAATATGGTGGCTGCTAAAATCAACAGGGCATAAGCATTAAATCCACTCAAACTTGAAGTTGAGCCGGAAGTCATCAGAATTGAGGTTCCAATGAATCCTAAAATTATCCCAAAGAATATTTTTGGGCTTTTCTTTTGATTGTAAATGAATACACTAATCAATATGGTGAAAATAGGCGTGACTGCATTGAGTACTCCCGTAAGAGAGCTGGGAATACGCGTTTGAGCAAAAGCAAATAGAAAGGATGGTATAAGACTGCCAGCCAAACCAACTATCACAACGTATTTCAGACTGGCCAATGGAATGCGATTGAATCTTCTAATTGCAAAAGGTAACATCACAATTCCGGCGGAGAGTATTCTAAGCGCCCCAACTTCCATGGGTGAAAGACCAACCAATCCTCGTTTGATCAAGATAAAAGAGCTGCCCCAGATTAGAGAAAGTGCAAAAAGTAAAACCCAGGCTTTGACGGTTGTTTTCTCTGACATCACATTCCGCTAAGCGGGCATACCGTCAAAGACTTCTGGAATCTCTGCCAAAATCGATTGTATTTCTTCGTATGAGCAAGATTCTACCAGTCGCGTTCTATAAGGTTTAAAATTCGGAATGCCTTTAAAGTAATTGGTGTAATGTCTCCGCATTTCAAAAATCCCCTTCAAATCCCCTTTCCATTGCACAGAAAAATCAAGGTGTTTTTTAGCTACTTTCACTCTTTCTTCAAGATCTGGAGGAGGTAAATGTTCGCCCGTTTTAAGAAAATGTTTGATCTCATTGAAGATCCATGGATAACCAATAGAGGCTCTTCCAATCATGATTCCATCCACTCCATATTTAATTTTGTATTCCAGCGCCTTTTCAGGGCTATCAATATCACCATTTCCAAAAATTGGAATATGAATATCCGGATGATTTTTTACCTCTGCAATTTTAGTCCAATCTGCCTCCCCTTTATACATCTGCTGACGCGTTCTGCCATGAATTGTCAAGGCCTGAATCCCCACATCTTGAAGTCTTTTTGCGACCTCCACAATACGGATAGTACTGTCATCCCAACCAAGTCTGGTTTTAACAGTAACGGGTTTTGAAACTGCTTTTACAATTTCGGCGGACATAGCTTGCATCTTGGGAAGATCAAGTAGTATACCAGCTCCAGCACCTTTGCAGGCTACTTTTTTCACCGGACAACCATAGTTGATATCAATGATTTCAGGATTGGCTTCCTCGGCAATAGCAGCAGCTATTCGCATCGACTCAATCTTATCTCCGAAAATTTGAATGCCGATTGGCCGCTCGTAATCATAGATATCGAGCTTCTCCATACTTTTAGTCGCATTGCGAATCAACCCTTCTGAAGATATAAATTCAGTGTACATCAGATCCGCTCCATTTTCTTTACACACTGCGCGAAATGGAGGATCACTTACGTCCTCCATTGGGGCAAGCAAGAGTGGGAATTCCCCTATTTCAATGTTTCCTATTTTGACCAAAGCTAATCCTATTATTTTGCGGTAAATTTAGCGCAATTATGCAGAACATTATTAAAAGCACGCCAGACGGAGAAAATTCTGTTTCATCATGGGTACTGCTCCTAATCCTAGTTGGATATGTAATCTCTTCTCTTTTCCTATTTTCATTCATTGGATATGCTGCAGTTTTACCTTTTTTTGGATTTGACATAGCTCAAATGACGGATGCGCTACAACATCCTTTTGCCAATGAACAAGCCAAAGTCCCTATGATGATTCTTCAGGGCATCATCTCAATTGGTGGATTCATTGTGGCTCCTTGGTTTTTTGTGAGGTATCATTTGAAAATGGGACATCAATCATTCATTGAATTACCAAAGCCAGTCATACATCCAATCATTATGACAGCAATTTTGGTTTTTTGCTTCATGATTGTCAATAGCATTTTGATAGAATGGAATCAAAATTTCGTTTTTCCTGAATCACTTTCCTATTTAGAGGAACTGGCTAGAGATTTGGAAGATCGAGCAGAGGAGATGACCAAGTATCTGACCACCTTTGATTCAATTCCTTATTTCCTTCTTGCCTTGGTTGTCGTGGCAGTCGTGCCTGCAGTTGGCGAAGAATTACTTTTCAGAGGACTTATTCAGAATCTATTTCATAGTATTTTAAAAAATCCACATGCGGCTATATGGATTTCCTCTTTACTTTTTTCTCTTTTCCATTTCCAATTTTACGGATTGATACCAAGGATGATGCTAGGGGTTTTGTTTGGTTACATTTATTATTTCTCAGGCCACTTAACATTGGCGATGGTAGGTCATTTTATCAACAATGCCTTTTCTTTGACACTTTTCTATCTGAGCCAAAATGGTTTAATTGATATGGAAGTGGAGGAGCTGGAAAGTTCGCCTCCGTATTACATAATTCTGTTATTTTTAGTGATTGGTACTTTACTTTTAGTCTTATTTCGAAAATATTTTAAGAGTAAAGAAATTGAGTGACTGGCAAATGGTATATCAGGATTCGCAGGCTTATCGCGCGGAAATTGTAAAAGCAGTCTTAGATGATTTTGACCTGCAACCAGTCATAGTCAATAAACAAGATGCTGCCTATCAGTTTGGTTATTATGAAATACATGTAGCACCTGAAAATGTGATCAGGGCAATAAAAATAATTAACGAAGAAATAAGATTTGAATAAGTTCAAGGATTTAAGAAGAAGACTGATTGCAGGGCTCATAGGTGCCTTCGTGATCATCAGTGCACTGGTAATCGGCCGATGGACCTACTTTGCTGTATTTCTTTTAATCACACTATTTTCACTTTGGGAGTTTTATCGGCTCATCAGGCTTCAAAAGTATCTGCCTATTCGTGTATTGGGAGTTATAGTCGGAGGGTTGATGTTTGTCCTTAGCTTCTTTATAGAAAGTCAAAACTGGAGCTCCAACTATTACTATTTGTTATTTCCCCTGGCTTCACTCAGCCTGGTAGTGAAATTGTATGAAAAAAATGATAGCAATCCCTTTATAAGCATTGCACTGTTTTATTTGGGTATTACCTATGTGGCATTGCCTTTCTCACTCATGAATCTAGTTGTTTTTTATCATGACTATTATAGTTATCAAATTTTACTTGGGCTATTATTAATCATATGGGCCAGTGACACAGGAGCCTACTTTGCAGGTACTTACTTTGGCAAGACGAAGCTTTTTCTAAGAATATCTCCAAAAAAATCCTGGGAAGGTTTCATTGGTGGTGCAGTGACTTCATTGGCTTTTGCCATCATGATTTCAAGATATTACCTGGATCTGCTGCTATGGGAATGGATAACTATATCTATCATCGTTGTGGTCATCGGAACCTATGGGGATTTAGTAGAATCGCTGTTTAAAAGATCTATGGAGATAAAAGATTCAGGCACTTCAATTCCTGGGCATGGCGGATTTCTCGACCGGTTCGACAGTTTGATCTTATCGATCCCATTTATTGTTCTTTTCCTGAAACTTTTCAACGAAATATGGGGAAACACGTAGATTTGCATATCAAATAAACAACATACCCCACTTCAATTTTTTATAATATGGCATACATAGAGCCCGCCCCAATAAAGGACAAGGACAACCCATTTGAGTCCATGATGTCCAGGTTCAACATCGCCGCACAGCACCTCGGTCTTGATGATGAAATATACAATGTACTGAAGTCCCCCACCAAGCAGGTAATTGTCACCTTGCCTGTGACCATGGATAATGGCTCCATTAGAGTCTTCGAGGGTTATCGGGTGATTCACTCCAACATATTGGGGCCATCCAAAGGTGGAATCAGATATGATATGGAAGTAAGTCTGGATGAGGTGAAAGCACTGGCGGCATGGATGACATGGAAATGTGCGGTGGTCGACATTCCATTCGGTGGAGCTAAAGGAGGAATCAAATGCAATCCTCGCCAAATGTCGGCTGGAGAAATCGAAAGAATGACGCGTGCATATACCCAGTCTATGCATGAGATTTTTGGGCCAGATAAAGATATTCCTGCTCCAGACATGGGCACGGGTCCAAGAGAAATGGCCTGGCTGATGGACCACTATTCACGAGCTCAAGGTATGACAGTAAATGCAGTTGTTACTGGTAAGCCAATTGTGCTTGGGGGTTCATTAGGTAGAACAGAAGCAACAGGTCGTGGTGTGATGATCTCCACACTTGCAGGGATGGAAAAAATGAAAATCAATCCGTTCAAAGCGACTTGTGCCGTACAAGGATTTGGCAATGTCGGGTCATGGGCAGCTACTTTGCTAGCTGAGCGTGGAGTGAAAGTAGTAGCCATCAGTGATCATACAGGAGCTTTTTACAACGAGAATGGTATCAACATAGAAGATGCAAATAATTTTCGAATGAAAAATGGTGCCACCCTGGATGGTTATACCGGTGCTGAGAAAATCAATCCAGATGAATTGTTACTATTGGATGTAGATGTATTGGTACCAGCAGCAGTTGAAGACGTAATCACCAAACACAACGCGGATAAAATCAGAGCGAAATTGATTGTGGAAGGCGCCAACGGCCCAACTTCAGCCAAGGCTGATGATATTATCAATGAAAAAGGCATCATGGCCGTTCCTGATATTTTGGCCAATGCTGGTGGTGTTACTGTTTCTTATTTCGAATGGGTGCAAAATCGTCTAGGTTATAAATGGACCGCCGAACGTGTGAATCGCCGATCCGATAGGATCATGAAAACGGCTTTCGATAAAGTGTATGCTACAGCTCAAAAATATGGTACATCTTTGCGTATCGCTGCATACATTGTTGCTATTGATAAGGTAGCTCAAACATATAAATTTAGAGGTGGTTTCTAACAAACCCTGTACGTATCAGATATGAACATTCACAAAGAAGGGTATAAACTTATCCCGATTTCTACAATAATTCTGGCAATATTATATGCCCTTCTTTATTGGCTGATTCCTTTTGAACCTATCAGATATATTTTGGCAGCAGCTGGAATTGTGATGTTTATTCTTATCGTCCGGTTTTTTCGCGATCCTGAATTTGAAATAGAAATCAATAACAATCAGATCATCGCTCCGGCAGATGGTAAGGTGGTGGTTATAGAGAAAACTGTCGAAAATGAATATTTGAAAGACGAGAGAATTCAAGTATCCATATTTATGTCTCCGCTAAATGTGCATGTAAACAGAAGTCCAATTGCTGGTGTGATTAGTTATTTCAAACATCATCCCGGCAAATTCCTTGTAGCCTGGCATCCAAAATCAAGTACAGATAATGAGCGCACATCCATTGGGATCAAACATTCCTCTGGAGTGGAAATCATGATGCGACAAGTGGCCGGCGCTGTGGCGCGTAGAATTTGTTTCTATTCAGAAGAAGGAAAAGCAGTGGTGCAAGGTGAAAAATTCGGCTTTATCCGTTTTGGAAGTCGCATTGACTTGTATTTACCTCTTGATGCTGAAATCAAAGTGAAGATCGATGATATTTCATTCGGAGGAAAGACGGTTGTTGCTGAGTTGAAGTAGCTTCTGATTTTCAATACTTCCAAAATAAGTCTTTTTTGGTATATTGAAGAATAATCAAATTTAACCTCATGTCAACTATACAATATGCCGGTTTCTGGCTCAGGTTTGTAGCTTATATCATTGACTACATTATCATTCAGATTATTCAGTCTATAATTATCCTTCCACTTTTGGCAACATTTGGTTTTGCGTTTGCCGCGACGAGTTTTGATTACGATTGGGATCAACTCTCAGAGGGGGAAATTATCGCTATCATCATTGCAATCATTGGTGCAGTAAGCACCATGGCACTAATCAGCATGATTATATTGGTTTTGTATTACTCAATTATGGAATCAAGTAAATATCAGGCCACTCTTGGCAAGATGGCTCTTGGATTGATCGTGACAGATGAGGAAGGCAATCGGCTCAACTTTTGGAAAGCTTTTCTCAGACAAGTTGCCAAAATCCTCTCAGGGATGATTTTGATGATCGGATATATCATGGCCGGTTTAACTGAAAAGAAACAAGCACTTCACGATATGATAGCCGGTGCTTTGGTAGTGAAAAAGGCAGGCTAAAATTCGATACTTTTCAGAAGTTTCTCTAAAAATTCCTGATCAACTTCATCAAACTGATTCAGCTCTTCACTGTCTACATCAAGAACTCCAATCACTTTTCCACCTTTGATGATGGGCACCACAATCTCTGACTTGGAATCTGAGCTGCAGGCTATGTGACCAGGGAATTTTTCTACATCTTCTACAATGATCGTTTCAGCCTTCTCCCAAGCGGATCCACATACACCTTTGCCTAACTTGATTCGTGTACATGCGATCGGCCCCTGAAAAGGTCCCAATACCAATTCCTCACCTTTTACCATGTAAAAGCCAACCCACAAGAAGTCAAAAGCTTGTTTCAGCGCTGCTGAAATATTAGCCATATTGGCAACCTGATCTCCTTCACCCGTAACAAGTCCAATAATTTGAGGAATTAAAGATTCGTATTTCTCACGCTTATCGGTGATATGAGCAATGTGTAGTTCTTCTGCCATGTTATATATTTATAAATATTTGCAACCTATCACCTGAAATTGACTCCTCAATGCTTGGATTCACATCAATTATTGGAGCAGAAATCCCTTTTTCAAATGTCATTTCAGTTGTGAAAACCCTGGCTTCATCCCAAAAGTTCTCCTTGAGAAATGTCTTCAACAATTCCGAACCTCCTTCAATTAATACTGAAAGAATTTTCCTTTGATAAAGCACTTCCAATATTAGTTTCGGAGAAAGTTCATCGACGGTGTTGTATTCCAGGTTTTGCTTCGACTGTTTTTCCTTTTCAGTAAAAACCAGAGTGGGAACCGTTCCGTCAAAAAGGTTTAAATCAACATCAAGTGATAAATTTCGATCCAAAACAATCCTTATCGGATCATTTCCTGCCCAATCTCTTACAGTCAAGGATGGATTGTCATACTTCGCCGTATTTGTACCAACCATTATGCTGGCCTCCTCTGCTCGCCATTTGTGAACAAGCTGACGTGAATGCGAATTGGATATCCATTTACTATCAAAATTTTCTCTAGCCACAAAACCATCTGTCGTTTGCGCCCATTTCAAAATGATATATGGCCGCTTTTGTTCATGAAAAGTGAAAAATCTTTTATTCAGTTCTCTGCCTTCTTTCTCTAAAACGCCAACCACAACTGCAATTCCAGCTTCCTGCATTTTCGCAAAACCCTTTCCGAGGACAAGCGGATTTGGATCGACATTACAAACCACTACTTTTTTTAATTTTTTCTCAATCAAAAGATCAGCGCATGGTGGCGTTTTTCCATGATGAGCACAAGGCTCCAGTGTGACATAAGCGGTGCTTTCACAAAGCAGGTCCTGATCATCGACAGAAGCAATCGCATTGACCTCCGCATGCGGGCCACCATATTTTTGATGGTATCCTTCGCCAATGATTTTGCCATCATGAACAATCACACAACCAACCATAGGATTAGGACTGACATTTCCTATTCCCAGAATGGCCAGCTCAAGTGCTCGCTGCATGAATAGCTCATCGATCATATTTGGTAACTTCGTCTGATGGAGTTAAGAGTCTCGGCAATTTACAAAGAAACTGTGCATGAGTTGTCGCTGATTTATGGTGAAAGAGAAGCGGAGATTATAGCTAACATGCTTTTCGAAGATCTTTTGCTGATACCCAAAACTTCAAGAATTATCAAGCCAAATCATGAATTGACGGTCAATCAAATATCGCAAATAAATGAAGCGAGCTTACGACTAAAAAAAGATGAACCAATCCAACATATTCTAGGACAGGCACATTTTTACAACAGGGTATTTAAAGTCAACAAAAACACGCTGATCCCACGACCGGAAACCGAAGAACTGGTTGATTTGATTAAAAATGAAAATCGATACGGACATCTTTCCATTTTGGACATTGGAACAGGCACGGGATGTATTGCCATTTCGCTTGCCAAAGAACTCCATCTGGCTGTGGTCAAAGGAATCGATATTTCCGATGATGCTTTGAAAGTAGCAAAGGAAAATGCAGGTTTGAATGAAGTAGAAATAGAATTTCAAAAGATTGATATTCTGCAAAGCGAGATTCCCTGGAAAGATCTGGACATTATTGTCAGTAATCCACCATACATTCCAAACAATGAAAAGGTGATGATGAATAAAAATGTGACCAATTATGAACCACACCTTGCGCTTTTTGTGCCCAATGAAGATTCTCTTCTTTTCTACAGGGCCATCGCTGAAAAAGGATTGAAAAGTTTAAAGGCGGATGGAAAACTGTATTTTGAAATACACGAATCCTTCGGGAAAGAAACTTCTGCTTTATTAGAACAGATTGGATATTCGCATGTGACCATTATTCAAGACATGCAGTGCAAAGACCGCATGATAAGAGCTGTTAAGGAAATTTGATTTTCAGGGAGACCTCTGATACGATTTTTCGTTCACCTGAACTTGCTCCAATCCACTTAGGTCCCTCCTCAATCAATCGGATAGCTTCCTCATCACACCCATAACCAAGGCTTTTCTTTACGGAAATATTTGTAATCTCACCTGAACTGGAAATACTCAACGCTAATTTGACACTTCCGGAAATGTTATTCTCAGCAGCAGAAGCAGGATAAATTTTGTTTTGTTCAATATAGGTTTTGAACGTATCCATGCCATCTATTGGTTGTGCCTTTTGATAAGAACTGAAATCATCATTTTCGATTGTAACCTGAGAGTAAGACAAGTCCTTTCTTTCATGGGCGCCATATCCCACAACTACCACTTCTTCCAAAGCCATCAAATCCCTTTGCAATACAACAATGAGCGAATCACTCTTTGAAATATTGCGCTCAGCCGTACTAAACCCGACAAAAGCAAATACAAAATCTTCATCTTCAGGACTCACTTCAATCTCAAATTGCCCATCGATATTGCTAATGGTTCCCTTGCTTGTTCCATCTACCATGATAGTGACACCTGGCAAAGGTTCTTTGTCATCATCCAGCACGACTCCTTTGATTATTCTCTGTCCTATTGTAGCACTTAAAGTGGCCGCTGATCGAGCGACAGATGTTTTGGCACGATTCATCGCTATTGATTCTGTTTGTGTCCGATCTTCGACACTCACGCCTGCTACCCTCCCTTGTAGCACTGTTGTCACTTCTGGTTTGGCTATTTCCAAATCAGAAACTGTGATTTCTGCCAAGGCGTTATCAGCATCAATCCCAATAGATTCCATTTTTGGTGGTTCAGCTGCTGCCACTTCCTTCGTGTCCTCCTCCATTTGTTGGATTTCTTCTTTAATATCTGGAATTGTCATCGTGATCTCTACTGAATTATCCTGACTTACCATTTGATCATTTTCAGCTAAAATTTGATCTGACAACTGATCGGCTATTGGCTCTGATTCAGGAATTGTCTTTTTTGGATCCTTGTTGGATGACGCGGCAGGCGATGGTTCAGTTTTATTCATACTGATTACTTCTTGCTCGGTTGTTTTTTGGACAAAAAACCAACCGACATACCCGGAAACTATTAAGAGTACTCCGATTGCGGCTATTCTCATCCATAACCCGTGATTGTTGTGGATTGTCTTGGCGGCAAGTCGCGTTCTGAGAATATCGAGATCATCAACCAATTGGGCCGGATTGTTCATTTCCCAACCTTCCAGTGCGTCTCCTTCCAACTCTGAATGCAACGCCTTTCGCTCAAGGTCATGAGCATCCCTAGGTGAGAGCTCCCCCTTAAGATAAAGCCGTAGCTCCTCTTCTGTAATTGTTTGATATGTCGTTTTATCTTTTGACATGCTTACCTTCCAGGCATATTTTCAAATTTCTTTTTCCATTCTGGATGTAGCTTTTTACCTTCTCAAGCTTATGATCACTCAATCCGGCAATTTCATCATAACTCTTTCTGTCCAAATAAAACATCCGAACACACTGCTTTTGATCTTCTTTCAACTGTTCAATGCAGTCTTCCAAAGCCAATAAGTCATCTTCTAAAGAATCTTCCTCATTGGGATGCAAAACATACTCAGATTCCATATTTTCATCTACCAATACTTTTGTCGTACGCGGTTTTCTCAGGATCATCAAACAATGATTTTTACTCACCATATACAGCCAACTCTTAAAGTAGCTTACCTCCTGAGTTTTAAGTTTTGTGGCCAAAATCTCATAAATATCCATCACAGCATCCTGACTTGCATCGCGTGATTTCAGGTATTTCAGGCACAGTCCATAAACCAAGTGCAAATACCTGTCATAGAGAATCCCCAAACTCTCCATATCACCCTGTTCGCTATAGCGTCGGAGCAATACATCATCCTCAAGTTCTTTTCTATTTAAAAAAATCAAGCTCAAACTATCGGGCTAAAGTTTTGAAATTCATTGGTTTATAAGTTTCACAGGAAAATTATCAAAAAAATATGCGATCTGATTATGGAATATGGAAACCCATTTCATCTCAAGGTTACAAAATCAAAAACTAACGATATGCAAAGAGCAATTTTATTATTCGCAATTCTTGGGGTGATGACCTCACAAAGTCCTCTTCTCACCATAAGTGGAACTGTCTACGATGAATCCGGATCGGGAATTCCGGGAGTTTCTGTTATTGAAAAAGGTTCGACAAATGGAACAGTCACCAATATAGATGGATGGTATAGTTTGTCCGTACAAAACGAAAAAAGTAAGCTCATTTACTCCTTCATTGGTTATTTGCATAGGGAAGAACCAATTTCTGCGAATCGCAAGATGGATGTCACATTGATACCCGACATTCCGCAATTAGATGAAATTGTGGTAGTGGGCTATGGAAAAATGCCTAAAAGGGAACTACAAGGAAAAGTGGCCGGTGTAGTCACAAGGAGTAACGTGTTCAGAAGTGAAAGTAAATCTCAAAATAATGCTGCCCCTTCCGTTTTGTATTTTTCTGAAAGCGACACCTACTATGAAAATGAAGATTATGAAGGTGTAGAAGAAAATAAATTTCTTCGCCCTTTTGATAAACCACTTTCTACCTTTTCCATTGATGTGGATGCAGCATCCTACAGCAATGTGAGAAGATTTCTAAATAATGGTCAACAGCCTCCTGCAGACGCAGTAAGAATTGAAGAGATGGTGAATTATTTCACCTATGATTACCCACAGCCACGCGGTGAGCATCCCTTTTCAATCACAACTAATTACATGGCCGCACCCTGGAATGAAAAACATCAACTTGTACAAATCGGTTTGCAAGGTAAAAAAATTGCAACCGGAAACTTGCCTGCATCCAATTTGGTTTTTCTTTTGGATGTATCAGGCTCCATGAGCAGCCCAAATAAATTGCCTTTGCTAAAATCATCTTTGAAAATGCTTGTGAATGAAATGCGCAAAGAGGATAAAGTGTCTATCGTAGTATATGCCGGAGCAGCAGGAATGGTACTGGAACCGACAAATGGTAACAACAAACAAAAGATCATTGATGCGCTGGATCAGCTGCAATCTGGGGGCTCCACAGCAGGTGGAGCGGGAATAATACTTGCCTACAAAACTGCTAAGGAGCATTTTATAGCAGGAGGGAATAACCGTGTGATATTGGCGACAGATGGGGATTTCAATATAGGTGCATCAAGCAATGAATCCATGGAGGATTTGATAGAAGATAAACGAAATGATGGTATCTTTTTAACGGTACTTGGTTTCGGGATGGGCAATTACAAGGATTCAAAAATGGAAATTCTCGCTGATAAAGGAAATGGCAACTACGCCTACATTGACAATCTTCAGGAAGCTCAAAAAGTACTGGTCAATGAATTTGGTGGCACCTTGTTCACCATTGCAAAAGATGTGAAGATTCAGGTAGAATTTAATCCCAGCGTCGTTCAGGCCTATCGCCTGATCGGTTATGAAAACCGAAAACTAAACGACGAGGATTTTAACAATGACAAGAAAGATGCCGGAGAGCTTGGAAGTGGGCACACCGTAACAGCCCTTTATGAAATTGTACCTGTTGGCATAAAAAGTGATTTTGTAGGTAGCATTGATCCATTAAAATATCAACAAGAAATCGATGAGAAAATTTCGACCACAGCGTCCAATTCAGAGGAGCTGCTGACGGTGAAGTTCCGATACAAAGATCCTGAAGGAACCAAAAGTAAAATGATTTCTAAAACACTTGAAAAAACGGATTTGGTTAAAAAAGATCAGAATATGGAATGGGCTGCAGCAGTAACCAGTTTCGGTATGCTCCTTAGAGCCTCTGAATACAAAGGAGACATGAATTACGATGATGTGATTCAACTAGCAAAAAATGCAAAAGGCGAAGACGAATATGGATATAGAAGCGAGTTTATCCAGTTGGTGCGTTTGTCATCCAATATGGTTCAGTAATTCAAATGAAAAATAATAGAAGCAGAACCCCTCAAAACAGGGGTTTTGTGTTTTTTGATAGTTATGTTTGAAATCTAAATCATGATCCGCTTGTGGATTACCTAAATGAACCAGCACAAGGTTTTATAGACAATCGGAATTTCATCTACATATCGAATAGTCTCTGGGGCAATTACGACGCTCAAAACGAGCTAACAGGTGAAGCACCTCTGATGCTTCGAAAGATCAAGATCAAGTAATTAACAAAGTGTTTCAGATATTAAAAAGGGGACTTTTGTCATTTTGATGGTCACTTCCCCTTCCAATTTTTTGGAAAGGGACAACCCATCAGACATTCGCTCATTGTCCAGATTCAAATCAAAACCGTATGTAGAGGCGAATGTTTGATCATGCAAGGGCACAATGGCAAGCTGGCTGAAGGCAGGTAGCCATTTTTTGAACAGCATGCGCTTGCTCAAAATGTGTTTTTGATCTTCAGTATAAATCACCACATCAAATCCATTTCCCCACTGAATCATCTGATTGATAACGCCAAAAAGGGATGCATTGTCAGTGACCACATTAATAGCCCGATGATTTTTTTCAGAAAGTGTAGCTAGTACCAAAGGCCATAGTTTATCGCCAACTGCTGGTTTAATTTCTATAGGGTTTTGAGATTGAAGCAGAACCTTAAAGTCCTCTACATGTTCATCTCTGACCAGCGCAATGTCGACCTTGTGACCTTTTGATATGATTTCATCCAATAATTCTTCGGGTACCACCACGGTAGGCGACCACTCCAAAAGCTCAAGGATCACTGGCCAATTGCCGGGATTCAATTTATGAATCAGCAGTGATGGCTCCTGCTCATCCCTGACGATGTGATGTGATGACATTTCTGATTTCGCTTTTTCCTGTATATATTTAATATGCCAAAAGTACGTATATGAAAAATATTATCGGAATTATCTTAATTGCTCTACTCACAAGTTGTATCGCCGAGAGGGAATATGTAGTAGATTATGACTACAGTTATAAGGGTAAATTCAAAAAATATAAAACCTTCAGTTTCTTAACCACGAATGACACTATCAACTACAATGGCATGAGTGATTTCCTAATAAAGGAGGAAATTCAGAGACGCATGAAATCTCAGGGATATGCCTACAACGAAAAAAAACCATCAATTTTGATTGCTTATAAGATTTTTGGTGAAGATTTTAAGCTTCAAGGGTACGAACAGTTAGATCTAGTAAACTGGGAAACCAACTATGGCCAGTATGACCTTAGTGATGAGGATATTTCCGAAATACAAATTGCCAAATACAACGACACTCATATCGATTTGAGAAAAGGCACATTACTTATTGATTTTATTGATACGCAAACGCACAGCGTAATCTGGCAAGGATATGCAAGCGGGCTTTTTGATGATGCCACACTCTTCAGTAAAGATGCCAAATACGCCGTACGAACTATTCTAAATCAGTATAAGCTACTCGCGTACAATTATATTCCACAGTAGCCTAGAATTTCAGTGAGAGGCCTGCCAGAAAATTGATTCCGGCTTGTGGATATTGGTTGTTTTGCTGGTATAAAAACCCATCATACAAATAACCCCATGTATATCCATTGGATGAATATTTGACATTAAACAGGTTGTTGACCATTACAGAAATTCCAATTTGGTCCACAGATTTTACAGAAAACTTGTAGTCAAGTATCAAATCATTGATCAAATAATCAGAAATCAAACGGTCCTTATTGCTGGTATTGTCAAGGTATTGTTCACCGATGTATTTACCTGCAAGCTGTACAGAGAATCCTTCTATGGGTGTCAAAGTCACCATCCCTCCGGCTACAACATTGGGGGAAAAAGCAATGTCTGTGTCTTGATATTCATTTTTTACTTCATATCCTTCAGCGCCAAATTCAAAAGCATAGTCATACTGGACTTCATCGAATGTTTTTATTTTATTCTCGCTAAAAGACACATTTCCTGCAACCTGGAGTAGCCTTGATATCTGTACGCCACCCTCTATTTCCACTCCGGTTCTGTAACTTCGATCCACATTTGCACGGAGAGATGAACCTACATCGTTCAGTGCTCCTGTGGGAACCAACTGGTTTCTATAATCCATCAAGTAGTAATTCGCTGAAAGCTGAAAGTTCGATGCATTTACCCGGTAGCCAACTTCAAGATTTCGGAGGGTCTCATGTTTGGGAGTTTGGCCATTCTGGGCATCTGTGAAATCCGTTCTTACCGGTTCGCGATTGCCAACGGCATAGGAGCCATATAGACTGGCGCGTTGTGATAAATTATAAGTAGCTCCAAATTTTGGGTTAAAAAACAGATAGTCGCCTCCAGTATCAATAATTCTTAAATCATTATCTACGCCTTTAGTGTGGTAATCGATGCTGCGTAACTGCAAATCAGCAAAAAGATTCAGCTTCTTGGAAAGTTGAAAGTTGGTTTTGGAATAAATGTTAAAATCACCTTTCCTTCCATAGTTATCATAATACCGATCCCGAATGTCAGAATCGCCAGCATATTGCGCCCAGATGATTTCACCAAAATGATCTCCATCGTAATAGTTGTACCCTCCTCCCAAGGTTGTAATCCAATTACCGTTTTGATAATTCGCTGAGTAGGTGACGCCATAAAAATGATTTTCCAACCACCTTCTTCTGATCAAATCTGTTGCGGAGATGGTTGTGTCATTTAAAACAATCGCTGATATGCCATAATCGGCCAAATCATCCTGATTGCGATATTGCTCAAAATAACCGCGCCCGTAGGTATAGTGCGCTGAGGCATTAACATTAAATTTGCTACTGAATGTATGATTCAAATGAAGCTGATAATTGTCTTGCTGATAATTGTCTACTTCATTGTCGTACAAATAGTAGTTAAATCTGCGATCGGAGTTTTTCAGATTATCTATTTGCTCCTCAGTGGCATACTCTCCTCCTAAATCAATCACATCTTGAATCCCCTGTACGTCATTATTTAATTTGGCTTCCGGCGAGCCATACCATGCCTGATAAGTCACTTCTTTTCCGGCAAAGGTCAATGCTTTGATCGTTGTTTTATCACCGTAATATCCCGCAGCTAAATAGTATGACTTTAGATCAGAAGAAGCTCTATCCAAATATCCATCTGAAGCAATTTGGGAAAGGCGTCCCTCAAAAGACCATTTATCTTTTATCAATCCAGTATTGTAGATGACCGTGTGTTTGCGTGTGTTAAACGAGCCAAAAGAATTATCAACCTGGGCATACGCTTCTTCGGATGGCAGACTCGTTTGCATGCTGATAGTTGCGCCAAAAGCCGCTGCTCCGTTGGTAGAGGTTCCTACACCTCTTTGCACCTGAATGTTGTTCACAGAGGAAGCAAAATCAGGCATATTGACCCAAAAGGTACCATGCGATTCTGAGTCATTGACTGGGATTCCATTCACGGTTACGTTGATTCTGGTGGCATCACTCCCACGAATTCTCATTCCTGTATAGCCCACACCAGCGCCGGCATCAGAAGTAGCCACCATGGATGGGGTAAACCGAAGCAAAAAAGGCACATCCTGACCCAGATTTCGCAGGGCGATTTCTTCTTTTGTTACTTCTGAAAAGGTGGTAGGGGTTTTGTCATTCGCCCTGGTCGCATAAACGATCACTTCTTGGCCTAAAAAGACATTTTCATCCAATTGAAAATCAAGTATCACGTCAGCATGAAGATCAATCAACTTCTCAATATTATTGTACCCTAGAAATCCTATCTTCAGGGTGTACTTTCCCTCAGGAAGATCTTTCAACGTGTATTTTCCATCTCCATCACTAACCACACCGATGGGTGAATTTTTGATAACTACTGTTGCCCCGGGCAACATGGTGGCATTTTCATCACTTACCTGACCTGATATTGAATATTGTGCAGTGCCATAATAGCATGCAGCAATGCCCAAAAGGGTCATTCCTAACTTTTTCATTTTTGATTTATTTTAAATTTAACCATTTGAGAGAGGGGAATCTCCCACCTTGGTTATCATACTCCCTACGCCGGCATTATCCGGATCAGGTTCTTGGGTATGATCTCAGCCAGTCTTTTTTCAAAGATTTAGGCACCCCTTATTGGCAGCAAAAGTAGTCTAAATATTTTCTCCAAAAAAAGCACTAATTGCCTTCATTGCATTTTCCGTTCGCAAATCCTCAATATCAGATATCACGGCATAGGGCAAATCGTTCTCCTTTAAATATGATTCAAAGACTTCAAAAAAGTGTTTTCTGAGTTTTGGATGTTCGCGTTGTGGGTCGGGTGTCCACATGATATCAATATTCCCAAGGAGATAAAAATCATATTTCCGCTCCTTTAATTCTTTTTCTATCCACTCATCTGTAGAACCATATTTATGATCACTCCAAACTTTGATCACAATTAAATTGGTATCACAAAAAAGATATTTGTCCGCATATTCCGCCTTGTCATCTTCCCAGGCAAGCTGACCCTGGGCAATCAGACTCAGGTCTTCCCTTTCATAAGGCTTGACCATCCTGTCAAGGTGGAAACGGGCATATTCCGGTACCCACTCGGTTTCATAGTGTCTGGCGAGCTGTTGACACAACTCACTTTTTCCTGTTGATTCTGGTCCTATTACTGCAATTCTTCTAAGCATTTTTCAATGATTTTTTCCAACTAAAATACCCCCATGTTGCCAGGATCGTGAATAATAAAAACTGCAATGCGAAAAAATACAGCTCTTTGTAGAAATACAAAGGTGTGGCAATGACATCTGTAATCACCCAGTAAATCCAGTTTTCAATTTTCTTTTTGGCCATTAGCCACATACCTGTGATTGCCGTGGCGGTGGTGATCGCATCCAGGTTTGGGACATCACTATCTGTAAAATCCAACCCAAATCTGATTAGTAAAAAAGAAATGCTGGTAATTGCCACGGCAATGACATGCTCTGTCCGACTACTTCTTGTCACAGGAACTTGAAGTTTATCTGCATCTGCATGCGTCCAATAATACCAGCCATAAATGCTCATCACGGCGTAATAGGCATTAATCCCGGCCTCCGCATATAGTTTTGACCCCAATGTGATGTAAACAGCAATGGCCACACCGACAATACCCGTTGGATAAACTAGAATATTTTCTTGTTTCGAATACCATACACTTGCAATCCCAAAAATAACCGCAACTGCTTCCAGCCAGGTGGTTTGTGATGCCTGAGAAAAAAGTGTATTGATGATTTCATTCATTATTAAAAAATTAATTTTTCAGTATTCGTTCGGTTTTCGTATTGAACTAGATAGTTTTGCACCGCAAATAATAACCGATTATTTGCATGAATCTCGACACGAACAAATTCCTTTTTGAAGCCCTCACCTACGATGATGTGCTTCTTCTCCCAGGTTATTCAGAAATTCTTCCTAGAGACACAGACAGCTCCACTTTTATAACGCGCAATATTAAGCTGAATATTCCACTTGTTTCCGCGGCTATGGATACAGTGACCGAATCCGCACTGGCCATTGCCATGGCACTGGAAGGCGGCATGGGATTTATTCACAAGAATATGTCCATCGAACAGCAGGCCATTCAGGTAAGAAAGGTAAAAAGGTCGCAAAGCGGAATGATCCTCGATCCCATCACTTTGGATATCAATAGCACTGCTGGTGATGCAGAGAAGATCATGCGAGAAAATAAGATCGGTGGCATCCCTGTTATTGACAAAGACAAAAAATTCATTGGCATTATTACCAATCGTGATTTGCGTTTTCAAAAAATTATGACTCGCCCTATCACCGAGATCATGACTAAGGAAAATCTAATTACTGCTGATTCAGAGGTGGGGTTGGCTGAAGCCGAAGATATTCTGCAAGAATACAAAATCGAAAAATTACCAATAATTGACAAAGACGGTAAGCTTACAGGATTAATCACATACAAAGACATTCTTAAAAACAAAGACAGGCCAAATGCTTGTAAAGATGAATATGGCCGATTAAGAGTAGGTGCTGCAGTCGGTGTGACCCCTGATATGATCGACCGAATCAGTGCTTTGCGAAATGCTGGAGTAGATGTGGTGAGCATTGACACAGCACACGGACACTCCAAAGGGGTAATAGATGCTGCAAAAAATGTAAAAAAACATTTCCCTGATCTTGAATTGGTAGTTGGAAACATTGCGACCTATGAAGCAGCTGTAGCTCTTGCTGAAGCTGGGGCAGATGCTATTAAAGTTGGCGTTGGCCCTGGAAGTATTTGTACCACACGAATCATAGCAGGAGTGGGAATGCCACAACTTTCTGCTGTATACGAAGCTTCAAAAGCCGTTCGAAAAAATAAAATTCCAATCATTGCCGATGGTGGCATCAGGTTTTCGGGAGATATTGTAAAAGCGCTGGCTGGTGGTGCTAGCAGTATCATGATTGGGTCTTTGCTGGCTGGTACAGAAGAGGCTCCAGGTGAAATGATCATTTTTGAAGGAAGGAAATTCAAGACTTACCGAGGAATGGGTTCTATAGAAGCGATGGAACATGGCTCAAAAGATCGCTATTTCCAGGACGCAGAAGATGATATTAAAAAATTGGTTCCTGAGGGAATCGTTGGTCGAGTACCGTACAAAGGAATGGTTTCAGAGGTTTTATATCAACTCACTGGTGGTTTAAAAGCCGGAATGGGCTATTGTGGTGCTGCCACGATAGAACAATTGCATGATGCTAAGTTTGTTAAAATCTCGGCAGCAGGATTTGCAGAAAGTCATCCTCATGATATTACAATTACCCGAGAAGCGCCAAACTACAGCCGATGATAATTAATTGGTAAACACAGAAATGAAGCCATCGCCCATTAGGTCAATGGCTTTTTTATTCGGGTCGACCCGCCTATTTTTGCCCACCTTCACATGTTGTCAGATAAACTCAAAATACGACTAAGCTTTTTCCTGGGACTCTTGTCCTGGCTGCTATTCCTATTTTTTGATCTTTATCTGCTTTTCATTGAGACCTATCAGCTCAAGGTCGAATTATCGGGAATATTGCCACAAATATTTTTCACTGGGTTTATCATCAGTACCTTTTTCTATTTCAAATATCAAATTACCAAAGCTGATAGTATCAATTTTATCGATCTGCTTTGGCGTGTGTTTATCACCGGATTGGTCACAACTATTGGCTCCTTAGGCATACGGTTGTTTTTTTCTGTTTTTGCAAATAGCAGCGTCAGTCAAAACCCGATGACCATCAATTTCTTTTATCATATCCTGGCTGGGCTGGTGGTAATCTTCATGATATCCACTTTTGTGGTTTGGAAACGTCTCATTCTCTATCAAAAATCCAAAAACCTAATCCAACTCTGGTTATTCTTCGAATATTTTTTATTGGCTAGTTTGCTATTCGATATGTTTGGCAATAAAATTCTAAGTGTCAATTTCAATGTCGCCCTGGTATTCTTATCAGGCTTTTCCCTAATTCTTTCATTCAATCTAAAATGGATTGCTTATCTAAATTTTAAGCAAAAGTGGAAGAGTATTCTGTTCATTATTCTATCAGGAATATATGTTTACAATTTCCTTTTGACCCTGGATAGTTTTGGCACCACAGGGCAGCTCACCATGGATTTACTGAACAGGGTTTCAATAGTTGCGCTTTTCATTTTTATTATTTTCTATTCCATTGTTTCTATTCTGGTTACTCTTTTTAACCTACCGACTTCTTCTGTTTTTGAAAAGAAACTTCAGGAAGCCATGGATTTTCAAAAACTTAGTCATACAAATCGTGGAGGCTCCTCTGTGGAAGAAACCGCAGAACTATTGATAGAAAGCAGCATGAGTGCTGTTTTTGCTGATGCCGCCTGGTTACAGATCAGAGATGAAAAACCAGTTTTGATTACACGCGGAATTTCAAATCTTGCTGTAAAAGATATTAGTGAAAAGATAGTTTCAGAATACACCAGAGATATAGTGCTTTTGAGGGCAAAAGACGAGGTAAATACCAGTAGGGTCATCAGCCCACTCAATCATCCCGATTTTAAATCGATCATTGCGTTACCCATTTTTGTAAAGGAGACACAAGTTGGTGTCCTTGCCTTGCTTCAAGAAGTTGGTGATGCTTTCAATCGCGAGATGGTGGGCATCATTGTCACTTTTGTAAATCAAGCAAGCATCTCGATTGAAAACACAAAACTTATCACGGAAGCTATAGAAAATGAGCGGTACAAGGAGCAATTAAGCATTGCAAAAAATGTCCAAAAAAGCCTTCTTCCCACCACTTTGAAACACAACAGTACTTTTGACATCATAGCCTATAGTGTGGCCGCCGATGAAGTTGGGGGCGACTATTATGACATCTTGGAACCTGAAGATGGTATTTTTAGTTTGATCATCGCTGATGTTTCGGGCAAGGGTACTTCTGCAGCTTTTAACATGGCTCAGATGAAAGGCATATTTCACAGTTTGGCAATTCAGAAAGATTCCGTGCTAAAGTTCATCACACAAGCCAACAAAGCCTTAAGTGAATGTTTAGAAAAAACTTCTTTCATAACCGCTACTTTTTTTAAGATAAACACGATTACAAAAACCATTTGCTACAGCAGAGCAGGGCACTGTCCGGCTATTTTTTATTCAGCTGAAAGTTCAGACGAAAATAAAAAGGTTTGCTATCTGGAAAGTGAAGGGTTAGGTCTTGGCATACTCAGAAACTCTGAGTTCAATCAATACGTTGAAGAAAAGACAATCACGTATCAACCTGGAGACCTGTTGTTATTATATACAGATGGAATCATTGAAGCGAAAGATAGCGACGGCAAGCAATACGGTACTAAAGGTTTGGAAACATCACTGCTCAGACATATTCATAAACCTCTCGTGCAAGTTCAGGAGGGGTTGATTGATGACTTACAGCAATTTTTGAACGGGGAAAAATTAGATGACGACTATACGATTACGGTTGTTAAATTTTACGAATAAGTTATGGTAGATATTAGAACAATAAGAGAAGGCGATATAGAGATTATATTAGTATCAGGAGAAATTGATGCCAGCTCATCCATAGAACTGGATAATGCCATCAAACATGCTGCTACAGAAGCCTCGCGAATTTTAGTCGACCTACAGGGTCTTGAGTATATTTCATCCGCAGGCCTTGGGGTTTTTATCTCCTACCTGGAAGAATTAAAATCAAAAGATATCGCTTTGGTTCTTTATGGTATGCAAGCAAAAGTCTATGAAGTTTTTCAAATCCTGGGACTTCAGAATTTAATAATGATCACATCAAACAAGGAAGAGGCAATCGGTCTTTTGAATGAAAAATAAGCTGACCATATCGTGTAGCAAAAACAATCTGATGAAGGTTCGTAAGTTCGTGAGTGACGTACTTACAACTTTAAACATTCAGGAGCTGGAGGTTCATAAGCTGGTATTAGCCGTGGATGAAGTCTGCGCCAATCTGATCATTCATTCCAACAATTGTAATCCTGATCACAAAATAGCTGTCCAGATTGATCATCCTACTGAAACAAGTCTCGTTTTTACGATCAAAGACACTGGGATTAGTTTTAACTATCTCGCCTATCAAGAACCTACCATCGAGGATATTATTTCTTCCAAAAGAAAAGGTGGTGTCGGACTGATACTTGTAAAAAGAATTATGGATGAAGTTGAGTTTTCCAAAGAGAAGAATTGCAATATTTGCAGGCTGACCAAGAAAATTGGATCATGAAATTTTGCATCTTGTTAATTGTAATCGCTTCTTTCAGTTGCGAATTTTTCAAACCAAAGGAATTGATACTGGAACCGCCCATCGCAAGGGTGGGAGAGCAGTATTTGTACACCTCTGATCTTGAAGGACTTTTCCCTAAAAATGTGTCCCTAGCGGACAGTGCCAAACTCGCTGAGAAGTATATTGACGATTGGATCAATAAGCAGTTGATGATTTCCAATTCGACACAAAACATCAATGTAAACGAAGCAGAGATTGAGCGTAAGGTTCTGGATTATAGATATGCCCTCATTGTCCATTCCTATATTAAAAAATACATCGATCAGCATATCAGTTATGAAGTTTCCGATGAGGATATCCAAAAATATTACGTAGAGAAATCTGACAATTTTCTGCTTAAACAAAACATCATTAAGTGTTTGTTCATCCAGATTCCAAAGACAGCTCCGAATTTGAGCCGATTCAGACGGGATTTTAAAAACTATCCAGAGAAGAATCAGGAAGAAGTAATATCATATATTTCTCAATTTGCATCAAAATCATTCCTTGAGGATTCTGTTTGGGTTATTTTTGACGAAGTGATGTTGGGTACCCCATTAGAAGGAGTAAGAGACAAAAAACAGTTTTTGGAGAAAAACATGTCATCAGAGACTTCAGATGACAATAGCACTTATTTCCTTAAAGTATATGAATTTAAAGGTTCAGATGAAATATCACCTTTGGAGTTTATCAAAGAGGATATTAAGAACATCATAATTAATAAGCGAAAGATTACGTTAAAGAGAGAAATAGAAGAAAAAATATATGAGGAAGCAGAACAGCAAGGCCTTTTTGAGGTTTATCGAAATTAATTTCATAATTACTTTGATAAGTTTTGGATCGGTTTGTGCGCAGGAGAACCAATCTGTGAATATTGATAAAATTGTCGCCAAAGTTGATGACTACATCATACTCAAATCAGATCTTGAAAAAGCCTATCTGGATTACTTGTCAAGAGGTGAATTCAGAAGTCCAAATGCCAAATGTTTAATTCTTCAACAGCTTGTTCAGGAAAAGATGTTTCTGGCTCAGGCGGTGATTGATTCGGTTATAGTAGAAGATGCCATGGTGCAGTCTCAATTGAACGGTAGAATGGAAGCTGTCATGGCCAGAGTAGGTTCACCTGAAGAGTTGGAAAAATATTATGGTAAAACTTTAGAACAACTCCAAGAAGAGCTTTTTGATGATATCAAACAACAAATGATCATTCAGAAAATGCAACAAGAAATTGTTTCTGCTCTGAAAGTTTCCCCCTCGGAGGTGAAAAAGTTTTTCAACAAGATACCAGCAGATTCACTACCCTACTTTTCGACAGAAGTAGAGGTAGCACAAATCGTCATTCAGCCAAAGCCAGGCAAGGATCAAAAAAACAAGGTTAAGAAACAGATGTATGAAATCCGAGGAAGGATTATGTCTGGTGATCCCTTTGAACAAATGGCAAGACAATTTTCAGAGGATCCGGGATCAGCAGCTCAGGGTGGTCAGCTTCCCTTTTATAGCCGTGGGGATCTGGCTCCAGAATTTGAGGCTTCTGCTATGACACTTAAGCCAGGTGAACTATCAGATCCGGTGGAAACTCAATTTGGATTTCACTTGATCGAACTACAAGAGAAAAGAGGCAATACGTTCAGATCAAGACACATCCTGATTGCGCCACAACCATCTCAGATTGACATCAATAAATCTGAAAAATACCTGGATAGTTTAAGGACAGCTATTTTACTAGACAGCATTTCCTTTCAATTGGCAGCCAAAGAATATAGTGATGATCAGGCTACTTCCTCAAGTGGAGGATTTTTCATTGACCCCAATGGATCGACAAGAGTTTCAGTTGAGCAATTGGATCCAACCGTCTTTTTTACCCTTGATACCATGCAAATAGGAAAAATCACAAAACCAGAAAAATTCCAACAAGCAGATGGTTCCTATGCATTTAGAATCTTATATTTTAAAGGCAAAGTAGCGCCACATCAAGCGAGTGTGAAAGATGATTATCAAAAAATCTCGGTCGCCACATTAAATGATAAAAGAAACAGAATTCTACAAAAGTATTTTGATGGAGCAAAAGACAATGTCTTCATTGAAGTAGACCCAGAATACAGCAATTGCAATCTGATAGATTAAAACCAACCATGGAAGAAATAAAAAACGAAGTTGAAGCTGCAGATAAGCTTCATGAAGCATTTTTGACCCTTGAAAAAGAAATTGGCAAGACTGTAATCGGACAGAAAGAGGTCGTTCGCTTACTGATCACTTCCATATTTTGTGGTGGTCATTCGCTGCTTGTTGGCGTCCCTGGTTTGGCCAAAACCTTGCTCATCCATACCATGTCAAATTGTTTGGGGCTAGATTTTAACCGCATTCAATTTACTCCTGACTTGATGCCAAGTGATGTCCTTGGTGCTGAAACTTTAGATCAGGAAAGAAATATCCGATTCATCAAAGGACCCATTTTTTCCAATGTTGTACTGGCTGATGAAATCAACCGAACGCCACCTAAGACGCAATCAGCATTGCTGGAAGCCATGCAGGAAGGTGCAGTAACTATAGGTGGAAAACACCATACACTTGATAAGCCCTTTTTTGTATTAGCTACTCAAAACCCAATCGAACAAGAAGGAACTTATCCTTTACCAGAAGCGCAGCTTGATCGGTTTATGTTTATGATAAAATTGAATTATCCATCAATCGCCGAAGAGTTGGAAATCGTCAAACAGACCACTTCGAATTTCACGCAAGAACCTAAAAAGATTATCTCCAAAAAAGAGATTTTGGACTTTCAGAAACTAGTAAGAACAGTCCCGGTTACGGACAATGTATTTGAATATGCCGTGAATCTGGTTCATAAAACCCGCCCTGAGAGCAATATCGCACCTCAAGTAACCAAAGACTA
>JBLICU010000031.1:0-34562 GCA_047632435.1 Cyclobacteriaceae bacterium | reverse complement strand
CTTATCCAACAACAGCAGAGATGGATCGAATCCAGTCAGATATGCGGCCAATAAAGCACTCAGATGAATGATGTACAAATGAATAAGGTAGTAGAACATGGCCACACGACCTAAGATGATTATTCGTTGTGCGATTGCTCCTTTCCATTTTTCAGTATAGGCCAAAAATAAAATTGCTGGCCCTAGTGTAATGAGTAAATAAAGCAACGATGGTGGATATTTGGATACGTTCAGAAAAGACATAATGGTGAAAATAAGCGATTCCTGTTCGCTCCATTTGTAACTGTCACCGTAAAAATTCAACAATCTTATTACAATGAATAGTAAGACCAAACTGAATCCAATAAGCTTCAATGCCTTTTGTCTTTTAGGCGGTGCAAAATCAGGCAAATAAAGCTCACCAAGATAATACCCCAGAGGCATTACAAATACCCACGGAATGAGTGGATAATCTATAAAAATTACATTGTGATTGGTAATAGCAATAGTATCGAAAACATGTAAAAAAATCCAGAGGTTATTCATCAAGGTGTTTGAGAATTGTAGGCCATCTGTGAGATTGTGACCGAAAATTACAATCAAACAGATTAGGATGATAATCTTCTTCGGAATATGAATCAGTCCGGCCAGAGCGATCATGCAGAGTCCAAGTACCCAAATCACCATCAAATCAACTTCTTTGAAATTAAGCTGAAAAAACCAGGCGAATCGGACCACTGTAATCTCGAGGATCACTAACCAGACTCCACGTTTGATTAGCCAGATGGACAAATCTCCTTTGCCTTTGCGCTGACCAACAAAAAAGGCGGATGTTCCTGCGAGAAAGACAAACACAGGCGCACAATAATGTGTAATAAATCGAGTAAAAAATAGGGTTGGATAGGTCTGATCTATGTCAGTAGGATCAAAGAGAAATCCATCATCATGGAAATAATCTCGTACATGATCAAGTGCCATCAGGATCATGACCAATCCTCTAAGCAGATCAATTGAAGTAATTCGGCTAGTTGCGGTTGATAAAGTTTGATTCATACGTTTTAGCAGATAAATGATTCTGAAAAGATATCCATTTGCTTTGTCTGTTTTTCAATAAAAGTATTATTATGATCTAGGCGATGAAGATTTATAGTTTGAAAATTGAAATAGCTTTGCAAAAAATCCCATTAGAATTAGGTAAATGAAAGTAGCAGTTATCACAGGAGGATCAGATGGAATAGGGAAGGCCATGTGCTTTGAGTTTGGAATGAAGGGATATAAAATTGTATTCACAGGAAGAGATCAAAATAAAATCACTTCGGTTTCGACCCAATTAAAAAAAGCTAACATTGATGCGCTGGGATTGCAACTTGATGCCGGGTCATTGGAAAATAATCAATCCCTTGTAGATCAAACTATAAAGACCTTCGGACAAATAGATGTCCTTATTTGTAATGCGGGGCTCTCGATGCGTGTACTTTTTGAGGAAATGGATTTACAGCTCTTCCAAAAAATCATGCAAGTAAATTTCATTGGAACGGTCTCACTGGTGAAGTTTGCTTTGCCCTATTTGACGGAAACAAAGGGTACAATTATTGGCATTTCATCTATCAACGGGCGCAGAGCGACTCCTGCCAGAACGGCTTATGCTGCTTCCAAATATGCCATGGAAGGCTTCTTAGAATCTCTCCGAATGGAATTGATTTCCAAAAATATTCATGTGATGGTGGTTTGTCCCGGATTCACACAAACCAATATGCGCGGATCTGCTTTGATGCCTGACGGGAACAAGCAAGGCGAAACCAAGCTCAACGAATCCAAAATGATGAGTCCGGAAACTGTGGCACGAAAAGTCTACCGAGCTATGATTCATAAAAAACGCGACTTGCTACTCACCAGACAAGGAAAACTGGCCGTGCAAATGAATAAGTTTTTTCCAGCGTTCATGGATAGGATGGTTTTTAAAGTGATGTCGAAAAAGCCAGATTCACCTTTTTATGTTAAAAAAAACTAGGGTATCTATCTAAGTTAGCTAATGAAAAAGGCTAATTTGATTAGAAACAAATTTGTTATCGTTCAGCCTGATTACAAAATAAACTACATAAATCAAGCTTATAACATTTGATTTTTGTAGTTGGATTAATTTGTCACAATAACCATTGATGTTAATGCTAAGATTATTATTTGTCTTGTTATTTATTTTGCTTTTCGGATGTTCCAAGGAAAAAAATGATGCAAATCCTGATCAGCAAACAACAGATTATTTTCCACCAATTGGTGAAAATACATGGGAAAAGGTTACCCCTGAAAACCTCGAATGGGATGCTGCTGCTCTTGAGGAACTTTTCGAATTTCTTTCGGAAAATAAAACCCGGGCTTTTGTTGTATTAAAAAATGGAAGAATCGTAGTAGAACAATACTGGGGAAAGAACATCTTCAATTCTACAACTTTTGACCAGAACACCCTTTGGTACTGGGCCAGCGCGGGAAAGACCATCACGTCATTTTTAATTGGACAGGCACAATATGAGGACTTGATTGATATCAATAATAAAACTTCGGATTATTTAGGTGAGCATTGGACAGCCCTTCCATTAGACAAAGAAGCTTTGATAACTGTCAAACATCAGCTGACCATGACGACAGGTTTAGATTATGGTGTAGTTAATCCAGATTGTACAGAAGCTGAATGTTTGCAATACAAAACTGACGCTGGAAATCAATGGTTTTATCACAATGCTCCTTATACTTTACTTGACAAGGTGATATCAACTACATCAGGAATTTCATTTAATCAATTTACCGATGAAAGACTAGAGCGTAAAATCGGAATGAACGGCAACTGGATTGCAAGTGGCAGTAACAATGTCTACTGGAGCACTGCCAGAGATGCTGCTCGGTTTGGTTTATTGATTTTGAATGGATGTAAATGGAACAGCGAGCCTATTCTCAATGACCCGGATTATGTTGAAGATATGATCACTTCATCTCAAGACATTAATCCTTCATATGGCTATCTGTGGTGGCTCAATGGTAAAAACAAAATCATCTATCCGGGATTGCCAACTGCTTTTAACACTTCTCTCGCGCCAGGTGCACCTGCTGTTTTGTTTGCCGCAATAGGAAAAAATGGCCAGTTCATTGATATTGTGCCTAGCGAAGATTTAGTTGTCATCAGAATGGGAGAGGCTCCTGACGATGCATTAGTTCCCGTGACCTTTCATGATGAACTGTGGGTGAAGATGGATGCAGTGATCCATTAGTTTTAAAAGCTACTCGCCTTTTACTTTGAATCAGTGACAGAAAAGCAAGGCGCTGTAGTAAACAATTAAAGATCGGAAGCACCCAAGAAGTTTATTACATCCAAGTTTGTATCTTAACAAACTTCCCAGTTTTGCATTTTCGCTATTTTCGTTTGTAAATGTCTTGAATTAAAAACAAAACCAGTCACCTCACTCTTCCAAAGCAAATACATTATTCCCAATGCCAAACACATTGGTTGGGTCGGTGGCTTTTTTGATGCCACGAACCAGATCTCTGCTTTGCCGTGAGGTAATCATCGGGAGAAAATCCTTTCGCAATTTGCCCACACCATGATGGTGGGAGATGGAGCCACCATTTTCAACAATTGTCGCCCGGATCTTGTGCTCCAAATCTGAAAATACATCTTCAGGATGTGAAATCCCTTCAGTGTATATCCCAAACATAAAATAAATGCAAACCCCCGTATGGTAGATCTGCGGAATGCGATAGCTGATATATGGATTTGCTTTGATACCCAATGCTTTGTATTCCTTGTGATAGCATTCTTCTACAGCTTTGATCATGGGCTTAATTTTATCGTATGGAACAGATGTTTCCAACGTATCACCGATAATGTGGTATTCAAACAAAAAGTCACGGATATAGGCAATCATGAAAGTGAGATTATAACCACCTTTGCCATTTTTTCCCCCAGCTGCCACAGCGCCATATTGCTTAGCCAGTCTTTTGAGCTGTTTTTGTTGATATGCCACTTCTTCTCGTGAACCTTCCATGACGATGGTGGAAAGGGCTATTTGCTTTAGGTCAAATCCTTTGACGTTTTTAAGTACCCAAATCATCAGGTTGCTCATCAGCTTTTTGAAACCTTTCGATTCTTCTTTGAAAACCTGCCCGAATCCAAGTTGGAAATTATCAACCAGACGCATACTTGCGGGAATGTAATTGGTTTTGGATAGGGTCTTGATGAATGATATACCCGTATCAAAGTCCTTGAAGATCAAAGATTCATACTGCGTCAACTCGGGTTTTTTGTGAATCTTCACGACAGCTTTGGTAATCAATCCCAGATTGCCTTCACTGCCAAAAATGGAGGATTGTGGCTTGATCCCCATTGAAGTTCTGCAAATGCCTTCACGCTGCTCCAAGATACCATTTGGGGTGATCATGTACACGGTCTCCACGATATCATCAATGTTGCCATATTTGTTTTTTTTCATACCACTGGCATTGGTAGATATCCATCCACCAAGAGTAGAAAATTCCACGCTATCTGGCTGATGCCCAAGGATATAACCTTTGGCGTTAAGTTGATCTTCAAGATCAAGACCTTTGATTCCAGCCTGAATACATGCTGTTTGGTTTTCTTCGTTGATCCATAGCACTTTATTGAGTCGCTCCATATCGAGGGAAACGATCATTCGTTTTTCATTTTCTGGTAGGAGCAATGCACTTGTCACATTTGTACCACCACCGTAAGGCACGATGCACACATTATGTGTTTTTGCCTGAGCAATGATTAATGACGCATCTTCCTCTGTTTCAGGATAGACAACCAGATCCACAAGACGGGCTTGTTTGCCATAATAGACAATCTTATACACTTCAAAACAGGTTGTTTGCCCATGGCTATTTTTTAGCCGGATCATCGCCTCATTAGTGAGCTGATCTACTTTAAGATTTTTTGAGATCGCTTCAATAAACGGCTTATTCTCAATGGGTTCAGTGATCAGATGTTCAGCCTGTGGGGAGAGCGGCTGCACCTTTGTGATATCTACTCCTAGAACCTCCTTGATATATGGGATGAATTTGGGATAAGTGAGTCCTGAAAACTCGTATCGGTTGCCTTTCAATTCGATGATCTGATCTTTGTTTACTTCAAAGAAAGTGTCATCATGTCCCCATAAATGGGAGCGGAATGAAAATGGAATTTTATCACTCATTTTGGGATAATGAAATTATACTGTTTCTAATTATTTCTGCATTTTCGACTTTTGTCAAATCTGAAGGAAAGATAGGTTTCCCAATTCTAATATGCAGTTTGCCTGGTCGCATAAAAGAAGCCCCTTTTGGCCAATATTTTCCTGAATTTTGTATGTATACGGGCACAATAGGAAGTCCTGCCGCTTTACTCAGAGAGGTGATGCCTTTTTTGAATTCCTTTATTTTTCCGTTGGTAGATCGTGTGCCTTCCGGCAAAATCACGATGCATTTCCCTTTTCTAGAAAGAAACGTTTTCATGAGGCGAGTGACTTCCATGATATTGAATTCCTTTACTGATTCTTTCCTGTTAATAGGAATGATATTGAAAAAGAACCTGGAAATGAAAAAACGTGTTCTGTTGTCAAACCAATAATCTTTAGCTGCGATTAATGCTGATCTTGAAAAGAAAAAAGCACCGATGTGTCCCAAAATGATCGCGTCCAAATGACTTTGGTGGTTGCTACAAATGATAAAGGGTTCATTCGGTATATTTTGTTTGCCGGTAATTTTCAGTTTCAGATAACTATTGAAAACCACGTAACAATGAATGCTAAATAGCCATCGCCCCAGCGAATGGATTGGGCTTTTGGGAATTATTTGTTCCAGTGTGCTGCTCATAGGTGAATTCTCTTTTCACCCAAATGAATCAAATAACGTTTGAGGACACCATCTTTCAGCATGGCAGGACATTTAAAATTTGTATCGCTCAGTGCATGATCTGTATTGGTTGTGTCGTGTTTCTTTTTAAACATATTGACACCAATGCCATAAAAGGAGGTAGGCAAACAGGATGGATCAGGTGTGAATGTCTTGAATATTGGTTTCAGGATTTTTCCCTGCATGTTGGTTTCTGTTTTTAATGTTTCTATCCACTCAGCTTTGCTGATTAGTTTACAGTCATGGCCTACGGATTTTGCGGCAGCATAAATATCGCAAAAGGAAATAAGTTCAGGATTTGTAAATTGATGGGTATTTCCCGTTGAATTAATTGCTATATAGGCGATAGATTTGGCCAGATAATCAACAGGAATGAAATTAAATTCAGGTGTATCGGAATCGATCACTACACCTTTATTGATAAAGTATTGCATCACCAGGTTTCCGAAATTTTGAGGATCGCCAAGCCCGTCTTCTGAGTTTCCTTTAACGTCACCAATACGGTAAACATTGACAGGAATACCCTCCGCTGAGGCCAACTTCAAAACTTGCTCATTTACCCATTTGGATTGAAAATATCCGCCCGGTAGTTCATTGCCATGGTGGTGTATCTCTGTTTCCAAAATTGGCCCCTTGGTATGATTAAGTAATGTCCATATACCCATGCTTGAGGCATAGTGTAGTTTTTTAAGTTTTTCTGTCCCACAGAATTTAATGACCGTTTTCAGTGCTTCGATATTAGCGATACTATCCTGATTGAATGGAGTGACCCAATTCATGGAAGCAGCAAAATGAAATACATGATCAACCGTGGTTAAAAGTGACTGATATGTTGAATCATTTAATCCCAGCTGAGGTTTCAAAACATCACCAATCACCACTTTAATGCGTGCAGGGTCAATCAATTTTTCAGGTGTTCCTTTACTTAATAAAAATTCTTTAACTCGCTGATAACCTGCAGTTTCAGTATCTGCCCTTACCAAACAAATGTAGGATTCAAATCGATTGTTTTGAAGTAATTCTTTAAGCAAAAAACCACCAATAAAACCGGTTGCGCCAGTGATGAATGCCTGTTTATTTTCGATATCATTCGTTGGAACCTTATCAGGAAATGAAGGGAGGCTGATATGACCATTTAAGAGATTGATGTCAGAAAAAAGAAGGTGTCTCATGGACAGAATGATGGTTCAATGATAACTATGTTACAGAATCTGCTCATGCGAAATCCCATCTTTTGAGATTAAAATGCAATCTATAAAAAAAGGATTCAATGATAAGCAGTAGCGAACTTCTTCTTTGTCTAATTACAGATTTACTTTCCATTGATTGAAAAGATTTTGCTGTACTGCTGTTGGCGCTTGTATTAGACTGAAAGTGCTTTGTTCTTCATTGAAATCTATGCCAATTTTTGCAAAATATTCTTGAATAGGAAAAGCATCTGTGCCAATAATATAAGCATTTATAAAATCCCCAATTTCAGGATCAGTCAGATTTTCCAATTTGCTAAAAAACGTCTGATCATCAAATGCTTGGTCTTCCCCATAAATGTCGATAAGCTCCAAAATCAATTCTCTGAGTCCATCGGAACCACCGGAAAGCTCCAGCAATCTTATGTCCAAAAGGTAAGCCAAAAGTGCGCCTTTGGTATAGACACCTCCAAACTGCTTGCCGCCTTCTTCAGTAAATGAGGTAAGGCTTAGTTGTTCCAAACTCAAGGTATTATCCCGTCCGGTATAGTCTGTGTATTTGGTTTTCAAGGAGCTAAACAATTGATCTAAAGTCTTGGAGCCATTGCGGTATTGCATCATGTGTGACGCCCATTCGGTAACACCTTCATAAAGCCATAAGTGGGCAGATGGAGTGGGGTCTACGAAGTTGAAATTTTTGATGATTTCACTATGAATATTCAGCGGTGTAACTATATGAAAGAATTCATGTGCTGAAATATTCTTGATAGTACTTTTAAAATTTTCAGTTAATTCCCGTTCTCTCAGCACATATACCGAGCTAAAAGAATGTTCCAATGCTCCAGAAGAAAATTCTTCGAAATGAAATAAGAAATTGTACCTGTCCACAGGTAACTGAATTAAAAAAGCAGAGGCATCATATAAAACCGATTCTATTTCCGATTGTAATGTACTAGCAGGGATCATATTTGTTTTGGAATAGGCGTAAACACCTATTTCAGCTTGATCTATTGTTATACTTGAATTGGAAAGTCGACCAATCAAAAGAGGTGAATCAACCAAATAATCGTAGTTTTTGGCACGGTATATTTGATCAGAAGTATTTTCCATGGATGTGCCCACAATCCAATTCTTTGGGTAATCCAGCTCCAGATAGTATGTTCTGTTTTTTAGTCCGGTTGGGTAACCCAGTACTGCTCCAGTGTTTATCAATACATGATCATTTTCAATGGAGGTACCTTCCATTCGATAAACCCCATCACCTTCTTGAGGATTGTCCCAGGTTTCCAAAATCTCATATTTCACGTAATACGTCGACGCAGGATCGGCGATTTGCCATTGATTGGTTGAAATATGTTCAGTGGCAATCAACTCATCTTGGGCATTGTATGCTTCAAATTTGGTAACAAAACGCCCAATATCTGAAATACTGTAAGTACCCGGAACCACTACTGGAAATTGAAATATACCATTGGATATATCCATATCTTGTAAATATCCTTTCACTTTAAAGCTATCACCCGACTGGTCGTTGAGGTTGATGTAGTAATAAATGGATTGGGACAAGGAGATATTATCCGGCGGACGATGCACCTTGATTTCCTCATCATGACAGGAAATAGTAAAAAGGATAACAATACAATTGAAAAGAAGAAATGTCTTTTTGAATTTGAAAAAATTGACCTTTTGCATCAAAATATTTCTATTTAAACAAGCAACAATTTAACACACCTATTTCACTCATTTTGATTAATATTTATTGTAATAGTCTGAAAAATCAACCTTCACATATAATTTAAGTGCAAATAGCGAATTTCAAATTCATAAAATATTTCAATTCTTACTTCAAATAAGTAAATTCCACTGTTAGCTAAACCAAAACAACCATGAACAGACACATTTTTATTTTTATGTCAGCTTTATTTTTGACCATCGGACTCTTGGCTCAAGGTCCGGATTCCTACAAGAAGGGAATGGAATATTACAATCAACACAATCTCGAGAAAGCCATCATCAGCTTTCAGGATGCGACACGATATAGTGATCGTGATCAAAAGGCATGGTATTATTTGGGTATGGCTTGCAATTACAGTTTGCGTTATGAAGAAGCCGCTGTTGCTTTTCAACGTCTGGCAGGATTAAACCCTAATTATGATTTCACATTTTATTATGAAGCCAGTAAAGCATTAATTGCTATCGGTCAATTCCCTGAAGCTGAGTGGTGTTTGAAGAGTTTTTTGAATAGGATGCCTAAAAATCCTGGCACTATGATGACTCAGCATTTGATTCAAAACAGGTTGGAGTATGTAGCTAAAAGTCCGGCTTTGCGCATTCAGGAACCAACTACGACACTTCCAGAACCTGTAACACCCGTAAATAGTGATTTTGGAGATTACACCCCACAGGTAAATCCTACCGGAACCAGGCTGTATTTCACTAGTGTGCGACCTGGAGGATTTGATTTTGTAGAAGACAGTGCCAACATGACAGATTTTGGCGAGGATATTTATTTTTCAACAAGCGTTGTTGGTAAATGGTACGCTCCTGAATTATTACCATCTCCTATCAATTCCAAAGGAGATGATTTTGGATCTGCTTTTACAGGAGATGAGCAAACGATGGTTTATGTAAGATGTGGAAGTGGTACTATAGGAAATTGCGATTTGTACATCACCCAACTCGCGGGCTCAGAATGGACAGAACCAGTGAATATGGGCAATGTTATCAACAGCAAGGATTGGGACTCTCAACCTACCATCAGCTCTGATGGGAATAGAATAATTTTCACATCAGCGCGAGAAGGCGGCTATGGAGGATCCGATTTATATATGTCTGAAAAGAACCACTTGGGGGAGTGGGGGATTCCTCAAAATCTCGGCAGTACAGTCAATACACCTCTCAATGACAACAGTCCATATTTGGCGCCAGATGGCAAAACGCTTTATTATGCAACTGAAGGTCATCCTGGTTTTGGAGGAACAGATATTTTTTATTGTGTTTTTGAAAATGGCAAATGGTCAAAGCCAATCAATCTTGGGTCTCCCATCAATTCGGGAGGTGATGATACTAATTTTAGTATTTCAGCACAAGGAGTGGCTTATTTCGCATCTGCTAAATCAAACGATGGCAATTACGACATCTATGAGGTAGAGCTTCCAGATTATTTAAAACCTAAGCCAACAATTGTTGTTCAGGGAATTGTCACAAATTCAGAAACAAAAGTGCCATTGGCTGCATTGGTTTTGATTGAAGATATGAATACTGGTGAAGTTATAGCTATTAATAAAAGCAACTCCGTGACGGGTGAATACCTGACTGTGCTACCAGCAGGTCGAGATTACAGTGTCTCGGCAAGCAGCAAAGGATTTTTCTTTTATTCCAAAAGTTTTGAGATACCAAAGGACACCAGTTATCAGGAAATTCAATTTGATATAGCTCTGGAACCGATCAAAAAAGGAACTAAGGTTGTTTTGAACAATATATTCTTTGAAAGTGGTAGGGCCGAATTAAAGCCGGTTAGTTATGTGGAGCTAAATAAAGGTGTGGATTTATTGAAGGACAACAAGAGTATGGTCATTGAAATAGGAGGACACACCGATAATGTAGGAGCCGATGCATTGAACCTGAAACTATCGGAGGATCGTGCAAAGGCGGTAATGAATTACATGGTATTGGCAGGAATTGATCAATCCCGCTTACGTTCAAAAGGATATGGCGAATCTCAACCTATTGCGGCCAATGACACCAAGGATGGAAAAGCGAAAAACCGAAGAACTGAATTTGAGATTGTGGAATTCTAAATGAGAATGAAACGAAAGAATGGATTCATTTTATCTATGCTCATCAAATAAAAAAAAAGCCCTCAATCGAGGGCTTTTTAATTTTATCTTTTCTCAGATGGAATGTAATCTCTTTCATTTTTACCTACATATATCTGTCTTGGTCTTCCTATGGGCTCTTTATTTTCGCTCATTTCTTTCCATTGAGCGATCCATCCAGGTAGTCTACCCAAAGCAAACATTACAGTAAACATTTCAGGTGGAATGCCCAATGCTTTGTAAATGATCCCTGAGTAAAAGTCCACATTTGGATAAAGTTTTCTTTCCACAAAATACGGATCTTCCAATGCTTCTTTTTCCAGTCCTTTGGCAATATCCAATACAGGATCATTGATTCCCAATTTTTCTAGAACATCATCCGCGGCTTTTTTAATGATCTTGGCACGAGGATCAAAATTTTTGTATACTCTGTGACCAAATCCCATTAATCTAAAAGGATCATCCTTGTCCTTAGCTTTAGCCATCCATTTTTTAGTGTCACCACCATCTTTTTGGATGTTTTCTAGCATCTCAATAACAGCCTGATTCGCACCACCGTGAAGCGGACCCCAAAGTGCATTAATGCCAGCAGAAATAGAAGCATATAAGCTGGCCTGAGAACTTCCTACTATACGTACTGTTGATGCGGAACAATTTTGCTCATGATCAGCGTGTAGAATCAACAATTTATCTAATGCAGCCGTAACGACAGGATCTACCTCATAATCTTCTGTTGGTAGGGCAAACATCATTTTGAGGAAGTTTGAACAATAATCCAACTTGTTGTCTGGATAATTCACCGGATGCCCCATTTGATTCTTGTATGCCCAAGCTGCAAATGTTGGCATTTTCGCAAGAATTCGAATGATATTCAATTCTATCTCATCATCGGATCTATTCGGATTCAAACTTTGCGGATAAAAAGCTGTAAGAGAAGTGACAAGCGAAGACAAGACACCCATTGGATGTGCAGTAGATGGAAAACCATCCAATAGTTTTTTAATGTCTTCGTGAACAAGTGTATGAGAGGTTATTCGATTGCTAAAATCAGCAAGCTCAGTTGGTGTAGGTAGTTCACCATAGATCAATAAATAGGAGACTTCTACAAACGAAGATTTCTCTGCAAGCTGCTCAATAGGGTAGCCTCTATATCTTAATATACCTTTTTCACCATCCAGAAAAGTAATGGCACTGGTGGTAGATCCTGTATTTTTAAACCCTGGATCTATTGTGATCACCCCTGATTGAGCTCTGAATGAACTAATATCAATGGCCAATTCATCTTCAGAACCCTTTACAATTGGGAGCTCATAGACTTTCCCGTTTACCTTAATTTCTGCTGTATCTGACATTCTTCTCTAAACTTATTCTTTATCTTAAAATCAAAATATTAAAATTAACTAAAGGGCATTCTCACCCTTGAAATTAATTTCCTCCTAAAATAAGGGGTAATCCGTCTTTTCCACTACCTATCACAATAGTTTTTGCATTTGTTGAGCTTGCAAGCTGAAAAGTTGCTTCAATTCCTCTCATTTTCAACAATTCACTCGTCAAACTACTATTGATGATTTTGTTGGCAGCCGCTTCACCTTCAGCACCTATTCTTTTTCTTTCAGCTTCACTTATTTCACGATCCAAAAGAAACTGATAAGCAAGGGCTTCTTGTTCTTGTTTCAATTTATTTTCAATAGCCAAACGGATCTGCTCTGGTAAACGTATTGATCGGATCAAAAGTGCACGCATCACTACGTTGTTTCCGGGTGCTCCCAGTATTTGTTCGGTTTCTGATTTGATGGCACCTTCCACCTCAGGTCGCTTGGTGGAGTAGATCTCCTCAGCTGTGAATCTGCCCATCACTTGTCTTACCGTAGATCTTGCTTCTGGTATTACAAGTCGGGTGACATAATCTCTTTGGAACGTTTCATAGATTTCACCAATGCTATCATACATAGGGTGGAATCTTAAAGTCACATCAACGTTGATATTCAAACCATTCTTATCAAGAACATCCATGGTCTCCTCGATCTGATTCTCGGTGACATCATAGATGTAAACTTCATTCCATGGTGCTTTCAAATTGAATCCAGGTCCGATGATATTCTTCTTATCCAAACCATCGGTGAATTTTCTAAACATAACAGCTCTTTCACCTGATTTGATGGTAAAAAATATGCTATTGGAAACTGAAAGCACAATGATTAACATTGCCACTATTGTAACAATTAAAGGGAGGTATTTTCTATTATTCATTTTTGGGATTTATTATGAGAAGCGTAAAGGTAATACTGGATAGCCGTTAAACCGAGAAATATCACATCAATATTATTTTGTTAATTATTCAACGTATTACTGATAATATTGTGATTTATATCGCAAATTTGATGTTTTATTAAACACCATCCATGAAAGAGACTTTAGAGCTGTTAATCAATACATTGGGTAAACCTTACAAAGATCTAAAGTTTTTGCTGGAGGCACTTAGAGAAATTTTAATAGAAAACGGAGAGCAATTAATGGCCGCTCAAATTCCCTGGATCAATGATTTACCCGATTTAAGTAAAACGGATTTTACCGAAAAGCATATCCAGCTTTATTCACTTGTTTTCCAGATGGTAAATATGGTTGAAGTGAATGGTGCAGTTCAGCATAGACGCTCATTGGAGGATGTAGAACTATCCTCTATTCATGGACTTTGGGCTCACAATTTTAAAAAATTAAAAGACATTAAAATAGATGAAAGGGACATTGCTGTTCGCTTAAAAGATATTCACATAGAGCCAGTACTCACGGCTCACCCTACCGAAGCAAAACGAGCAACTGTGCTTGAACATCATAGGGAGCTTTATCTTCTCATTGTACAAATGGAAAACCAGATGTACACCAAAATGGAAAAAGAGGCAATCAGAAATAATATCAAACAAACCCTTTTCAGACTTTGGAAAACTGGCGAAATATTTCTTGAAAAACCAGATGTGCCATCTGAACTTCGTAATATTCTCCATTACATGACCAATGTATTTCCAGAGGTAATTCCAGTCATGGATAGAAGAATGATCCAGGCATGGGAAGATCAAGGATTTGACATACAAACGCTTTACGATCTAGAAGCCTGGCCAAAGCTATCTTTTGGTAATTGGGTAGGTGGTGATCGTGACGGACACCCATTGGTCACAGCAGCCGTGACAGAAGAGGCACTTAAAACCTTGCGTTTGAATGCGATGGTGGTGGTAAGAAGGAAACTAACTGATCTTGTAAGAAGGTTAAGTTTTACTGCGGATTTAAAGGAGTTGAACACAGAAATACAAGAAAGATCAAAATTTTTGATCTTAGAACTTGGTCAAAAAGGTGAAGAAGCTTTCGCCAGAAACAGAGGGGAGGGTTTTCGCCAATTCCTCTCTATGTTGATCGCTAAACTACCTGTAGATACTCGCAGAGGACATGCTACTGAAATTTTGGAATATCCTGGCTGTTATTTAAACGCGAAGGAACTTATCAAGGATCTTAAGATATTGCAACACGCCATGCGAGACTATGGCGCCAAAACAATAGCTAACGATGACATTCATGAGACTATTCGGGTTATCCAAACATTCGGGTTTCATCTGGCACACTTGGATGTACGGCAGAATAGCGATTTTCACGATAAAGCCGTTCAGCAACTTTTAGAAGCCGCCGGTTTCGAAAAAACAGATTTCGCCAATTGGTCTGAAGAAGAGAGAATGACCTTCATCAACCAGGAATTGAAATCTAATCGTCCTTTTACTCACCAAAAATCCAAATTAGGACCCAACGCGACAGCCGTGTTGGAATGTTACCGTGTACTAGCAGATCATATAGATAAATATGGTACTGATGGCCTGGGCTCGTTGATTGTTAGTATGACGAGATCCGTTTCTGATTTGCTCGTGGTTTATTTACTTGCTAGAGAATGTGGCTTGGTGCAGCATACAGAAAATGGATTGGTATGTGTGCTCCCTGTGGTGCCCTTGTTGGAAACGATCGATGATCTCGAAAATGGGCCAAGCATTATGAGAGGGTTCTTAAGTCATCCTTTTACAGAGCGTAGTATCAAACACGTTCAATATAGGGAGGAAACAGCCAAACCTTTGCAACAGATAATGGTGGGCTACAGTGATAGCAACAAGGATGGAGGTATCATGGCCAGTCAATGGCATTTATTCAAAGCTCAAAATAGCTTATTTGAAGTTGGTCGGCAATTTGATGTGAGGATTCAGTTTTTTCATGGCAAAGGAGGTTCTATCAGCCGTGGTGCAGGACCGACTCATTATTTTATCAATTCCTTGCCTCACTCAAGTGTGAGTGGCTCGTTGAGATTGACAGAGCAAGGGGAGACCATCGCTCAGAAATATGCCAACAAGGTAAATGCAGAATACAATATTGAATTGTTGATGGCAACAACCGCCGAAAAATCGATCAGAAACAATTTTACTGAAAGGAAACCATATCCAGGAGCGGCCATCTTTGAACGATTATCCGACGATAGTCAGAAGCACTATGAAGCTTTGATGAATGAAGAAGGGTTCGTACCTTTCTTCAGGGAAGCAACACCAATTGACGCTATTGAAACTAGTAAAATTGGCTCTCGTCCAGCCAAACGTACAGGGGCAAATTCCCTTCAGGATTTGAGAGCCATTCCATGGGTATTTTCGTGGAGTCAGTCCCGATACAATATGACCTCCTGGTATGGTGTGGGCACTGCCCTAAAATCACTTAAGGACAGAGACCCAGAAGGTTATAAGCACTTTAAAGAATCGGTTAAATTTGATGCATTGATCAGGTATGTTTTGACCAATGTAGATACCAGTCTTGCTGCAACTGATGAATTAATTATGGCTCAATATGCCTCGTTAGTCACCAATGAGGAGTTGAAAGTGAAATTCTCCAACATGTTCCAATCTGAGCTCAAGCTGACAAGAGAGATGCTAATGGATGTATTGGGTGAGGGAATAGAGAAGAGAAGAAAGAACCATCATTACTCTAATCTCCTAAGAACATCGCTAATGACTCACATTCATACACGCCAGGTAGCACTTCTAAAGAAATGGAGAGAAGAAAAAAAATCAGGAAGCCCTGAAGCAGAGCATACGCAGGTGAGATTAATGCTGACCATTAATGGCATTGCATCAGCTATGAGAAATACTGGATAAGTTTATAAATGTTCTCTGGTCCAGTGATTTAAAAAAAAACACTAATTTCTGTTAGTGCTTAGATGTTTTAAGGCGTGTGTACTCAATAACTTATTACACGCAATAACCATTAACTAATCAGTGAAGTATTGTAAGTAGGCAGATTAAACTGGAATGTTGTACCCTGGTTTGGTCTGCTTATTACTTTTATAGTCGATTCATGTAACTCGATGATCTTCTTCACAATGGCTAAGCCCAGCCCAGCGCCACTGGTGCTATCTTTATTTGATGACGATCTTTTGAACCGTTCGAAAATATGTAGCTGTTCAGATTCAGGAATTCCAGGCCCATTGTCTTTTACAGAAACCAATACCTCCTTTTCATTGGTCGTAATTTGAATGACTACCTCTCCATTTTGTGGTGTAAACTTCAAAGCATTGTCCATCAGGTTTTGAATGATTCTTTCTATCAAACTAATATCTCCAAAAACCAATGGAAGAGTTTTTTTTGATTCAAGCTTAATTTCTATGTTTTTGGCCTCAGCTAATTTTTGATATTTATTATAAACATCATTAGCTAGCTCTGAGATTTGAAATGGTTCTTTCTGTGGTTCAATCTGCTTGGCCTCCAGCTTGGAGTATTCAAAAAGCTGACTGACCATAGAGGAGAGTTTCTCAGTACTTTTTTGAATGATTCCAAGATATAGTTCCTTATCTGTTTCAGTGAGTGATTTATTCTTGATCTGCAGCGTTTCAATGTAGCCTTGCATAATAGCGCGGCGTTCGTAAATCGTGCGATATATTAGCTATCAACTCCCTTCTTAGAGACTCTACAGATTTTAACTCATTCAATTGGCCACAATCGTATCGGCCATCTCATTATAAGTTTCAGACAATATCGATAAATCAGTATCTCCTGCATTTTCTATTCTTGAGTTGAGATCGCCTTCTTTAAATCGCTTTACTTCAAAAATGATTTGCCCTAGATTTTTAGTTAAATACCAAATGACAATGATCCCGGCGATGGCTGAAAATAAGATTGTAGCTAAAGAAGCACCTAAGCCAATTTTTAAGAAATAAGACCCAATCAAAGTAGATGTTACTTCTTCAAATTTTTTACTTACCAGAATCACATAAATAAATCCTTCATTTCCGCCAATTGAAAATGGTGCAGCGGAGAATATCTTCTTTTTAGCAACATCTCTTGGGTCATCTCCAAGAATGTATCTATCTCCGCCACAACCTAAAAAGTCTTTGATGGGTTGAGTATCTACTTTTGTAAGAGGATTGTCTTCATCACTGTGATCAAGTACTACTGAATATCTGACGGTTCCATCGATATCTAAAAGATAAACTTCTATGCTTCTGTTCACAGCTATCATGTCGTGCATGATGTCCCCAAAAAGCTCTTTATTGATTGATCTATCTTCCAGGAATGGCGATTGACTTTGGAACTTCTCATCAATTAGGTGATTGGCCACATTGGCATTTAGCTTTTGAGAAGTCTCTTTAAAATATTTGCTCGTGAAATAGTAGGTCAATAGGATATAGCTAATTCCCATGAGAAGAACCAACAATAAAAAGGAGATAATTATCTTCCTTATTAGTCTAAGAGAATGGTGTTACCTATCATTCTTTTTCTAATTCTTCATTGAATTTATATCCCACGCCCCACGTAGTTAAAATGTATTTCGGATTATTCATATCGGGTTCTATCTTGGCTCTGAGTCTGTTGATATGCGAATTGACGGTATGTTCATATCCTTCAAAATCATATCCCATATCAAGCTTAATAATCTGGATCTGTTGTAGCTTTTACCTGGATTATTGGTCATCAAAATAAGCAATTCAAACTCTTTTGGAGAAAGGTCTACTTTTTTGCCATTGCTGATTACTTTTCGTTTCTCCTGATCTATGCTCAACCCTTCAAAAGAGAGCTCTTTGGAAACGTTTACCACTTGTACAACGGAGTTAATTCTTGATCTTCTGAAAATTGTTTTTACACGAGCTATGAATTCCCTAACACTGAAAGGTTTGATCATATAATCATCAGCGCCAATTTCTAAACCCAACACTCGATCAATTTCTTCTGATCGTGCAGTCAACATTAAAATAGGAGTATAGATTTCTTTGGCTCTAATTTTCTGACAGATTTCAATTCCATCCATGGATGGTAACATCAAATCCAAGATTATCAAATCTGTGGGTTGGTCAATCACTTTTTGCAAGCCTTCTAAGCCATCATGAGAAAAAGACACTTGACAACCAAATCTTTGAGGTGGATCTCAAGGAGTTGGCAAATATCTGGATCATCTTCAATTATTATTACGCGCTTTTCAATCATTATTCTTTCAATATAAAAGAGAAAGTATCACAAAAGTATCACAGGAACATTCGCATAAACTCAAAAGAGGCTTCCAGTATAAGTCAGAAATAGGCAATTATGGATTTTTTATGACTTAAAAAATTATGTAACCTACTGATTAATAATAGGTTAATCTCCAAAAACAAACCGTGATACAAAGCTTGATTCTTTGTGACTTTATGGCAATGTTTCATCCGTTGATTTGTATCAAACAAAAACTAAAATCAATATGAAACAAATTTCTTTAATTACGCTCTTAGCCTTTGGTTTATTCATTGTGAGTTGTAACGACGACAATGAAGAAACAAAAGGGACACTTTTTTTATCATTATCAGTGTTCGAAGATCTTGGTTCCAGCTTTGCTTATGAGGGATGGGTAATTGTAGGCGGAAGTCCTGTGAGCACTGGAACATTTTCTATAACCGCTTCAGGATCATTGTCTCAAAGCACCTTCAATGTTGAAGCTTCAGATTTATCATCAGCTACCATGTTTGTTCTTTCAATCGAACCTGTGCCTGATTCAGACCCTGCACCTGCTGCTACTAAGGTTTTATCAGGAGCTATTACAAATGGTGAAGCCGTTTTATCAGTCGATGGTGTGGTAGGACACTCTTTAAATGCCGCAGGCTCATTTTTCTTAAGAACACCAACAGATGAATCAGATGGTAATAACAACGAAAATGATCAGTATGGTATTTGCTTTGGAACTCCAGGAATGCCTCCACTTCCGAATTTTATTCTTCCAGCGTTGACTTCTACATCAGGATGGGCATATGAAGGATGGGTTGTCGTTGATGGAAAGCACATTTCGATTGGCGCTTTCACTGCTTTTAACGCAGTTGACTGGTCTGATTCATTCAGTGGAACCAACCCTGGCCCCCCCGGTACCGGGAGAAGATTTCTTCAACAATGCTCTTTCAGGTGTGACTTTCCCTTTAGATGTGAGAGGAAAGGCGGTAGTCATCTCAGTAGAGCCTGTTCCTGATAATTCAACAGCACCATTTGCTTTGAAACCATTAGTTGGAGTGTCTGGTCAGGAGACTGCTCCAACAACTCATGATTTAGATCAGAATCTTAATTCGCTCCCTACTGGAAATATTTCTTTTTAAAAAAGTTAATTCTTGATTCGCTATTATCCCGAGGATATTGTCCTCGGGATTTTTAAAATTATGATCCGAATGTATTTGAGAAGACCTTAATTTGAAAAGGGTGCAGTCAACTTTTAATAACTTTCGACTATGAAAAAATTTCTGATTTTAATTACCGTCATTTTCCTCAACGGTTGCATTGGCACAGATAATGAAGATGATCCTAAAGATTCAGCTATTTTGACAGATGTTGAGACTTTACAATTGGTTGAGGGAAATGTAAGTCAAATAAATGCCGTCTATCACTACAACATGTGGACGCCAGAGCCAAATACGATGTTGGTTTGGAAGAGTCTGAACAATTCGATTGCTGAAGTGGATCAGGAGGGCTCAGTAACTGCTTTATTGAAAGGTCAAACAAGCATATGGATTAGTTATCCGGGAGAAGATACAGTACTTGTTGATGTTACGGTCGTTGAGGGCGCTAATGATGTGGCTAAAGTTGAGGTAACTGCCCCCCAAACAACTGCGGCTATTGGCACTACCATTCAATTTACTGTAGAAGCATATACTATCGATGATAAAACCATATCTGGATCCTCATTAACATGGATGAGTAGCGATCTATCTGTAGCATCAATAGACCAAACCGGGCTTTTGACAGCACTTAGCAATGGAATTGTGAATGTCACAGCCATGATAGATGGTGTAACAAGTGCTAATTTTTTGGTAATGATTGGTACCACTGGAAAAGTAGGTGTTTTTGAGGGAGTTGGTTCGTATAAAGCCATCGGAACAGCTACGTTGGCAAGTACGGATGGAGTTCTTACACTGGATTTTAGTAGCGATTTTTCTACAAGTTTTGCTCTGGGGACTTTTGTTTACTTGGCTAATAGTGATGGCGGGACGGCTGTACGATCTCAGGGTCTGGAAATTGCAGAAGTCACTAGCAACGGAGCTAAATCCTATAACATCTCTGCGGTAGATCAAACAGTAGACTTAGATACTTATAAATATGTCATTTTATTATGCAAGCCAGCAAGTATCACTTTTGGCAAGGCGGAATTAAAGTAGTAAAATCAGGCATTTAATACAATCAATTCAAACTCATGATTCGAATATTCATTTTTGCAATTTTGATTATAATCAATCTTCATGCTTTTGCAGGTGGGGGATGGGTTTATGGAAAAAATAAAGGTTACTTTAAAATCGCTCAAAATTCCATCAGATCCCCAAAGTTTTTTGCTTCTGATGGGAGTATCGTTGATATACCAACTGTGAGCTTGTATACCACAAGTATTTATGGGGAGTATGGAATTACAGATAGAATAACGGCAATTGCCTATATTCCATTTTTTGTCAGATCTACTTTGAACAAGGTGGAATTCAACCAAAGCAAAACTGTGATTCCTGGTGATGAGATCAACTCTTTTGGAGACTCGAATATTGGATTGAAATATGGTTTTTTTCAGGATAAACCTGTGGTATTAGCAGCTAGTTTTATGCTCGGAATACCGCTGGGTTCTTCTGAGGTGTCGTCTGAGAGGATTTTGCAAACTGGTGACGGTGAGTTTAATCAGCTACTAAAATTAGAAGCTAGTCATTCATTCTATCCTAAGCCATTTTATGCTACCGCCACTGTGGGCTTTAACAACCGAACCAATGGTTTTTCTGATGAATTCCATGCTGGAATTGAAGCAGGTATTACTTCAAACAAACTGATCGGTATTGTTCGATTATATAATGTCAGCTCATTATATAATGGTGATGGGGGAAACTCCGGAAGCAACGGAGTTTTTGCAAATAATACAGAATATCTATCCTTTGTGCCTGAAGTTATTTTCAAGGCTAGTGATAAGATTGGGATCGCTGCTTCTGGCGGATTTGCCTTTTCAGGAAAACAAATTCTTGCCGCCCCCAATTGGTCTTTTGGAGTGTTTATGAATCTTTAAAACTGAATGTTCACACCAAAATAAGGCATCACGTATCGTGTCGCTTTGAATTCACCATTTTCCCTTTGCTCCCAATAGTAGTAATAATCTACACCAGTAGCGAGGAACTTGTTCATGTGGTAAATGAATCTCACTTTGGCCAATGAACGAGAATCAAATTTGAATGCATCGCCAAGATCTGTCAAACCACCCTTGATGTAGCTGGCATGCATGGAGACTTTGTTAGCCAATCTTTCCATATCTGCACTCACACGCACTGTAGCAGGCGTTTCAACTGATATATTATCTGGGATCAAAAGACTGCCACCAAGCTGCACAGTTTGCAAAATGTTACCTGTTAAGCTTCCGTAGATGCCTTTGGTTTTTGTAACATTGGCAAGGGAAAGAATTTTTGCGTCCTTATTAAGCTCATAAGTGGCGTCAAAAAATTGTGGTAAATAGTTATCGCTGTAGTTCAATCTTTCGATTCGGATATCCGTGCTCAAGATGTCCGCGATGAAATTAAACCTAAAGTTGGTTCCAATGGAAGCTCCATGGCCGGCTTTAGCAAAATAATCGGAAGTAATTGGGTCTTGAGGCTGAAAACCTGGTGGATTTACAACATTGGTAATATCTAAACTTGAGTAGTTAGCAAAAAGATCAATCTGGATAAAAGGAACGGACAACATGATCATGCCCATATCCAAACCAAAAGCGCCAATTCCATCTTTGGTATAATTATAAGTCTGGCCATTTCTCACTGTTTGGTCTTTGTCTTTGACAAAAGTAGCCCCAACTTCAAGGGTTCTGACGATGGGAATGTCACTCCAGATCAATGGACGTGAATAGGGGCGGATAACCAATAAATTCAATGAAGCAGGATCAAAATCACTGTACAGGCCTTCCATTCCAGCAAGTCCTTTTTTGACATTGAAATCAAAATGCAAACCAACTTTGCGCTTTTCGTAGCTGGTGGTATTGCTGTAGTTGTTGACCAATCCGCCAAAACCAATCATCGTACCAGCCAATTCACCGACACGTACATAGATAGGATCTGTTTTTTGCACGCCGTAGCGCACATATCTGATCAATCGGAGGGGACCAACACCGCCTTTAAAAATCTCGGTTCGTATTTTCTGATCATCCAACCCATAAAGAATAGGTACGCTGATCCCAACACCAACTTTTCCAATGCTAAACTCAGGAGAAAGCACCAATCCTACATAAGCATTTCCATTGATTTGGGTGTATGTCACCCCACCTGTGAAGCTACCACCACCTCCGCCAGCCATACCGGCACGGAAATCACTTACTGATTCATATTCTTTTTTCTCTTTAGCCGGTTTTGGTTCTTCTTCCGCCACTTGCTCTTCTGGAACTGTTTCTTCAATTTCTTCCATTACCTCCTGATCAGGAATGGAATCAGTAGGAGGCGTGAAGGTTTCCACTGTATTTTGCTGATTGTCGATACTATCACTGGGCACCTGTAATGCCTCATTCTGAGGAGTGTCTACAGAATCAGCAAGTGGAATAGAAGCTGCAGGTTGTATCGGTTCAGGTGATTTGTTTTTGCCTTTTTTCTTTTTCGTTTTAGCATCATCCCAGAGATAGGAATAATCCGAAAATTCATCTGCTGCACCAGTATCCTGTGCCAAAGCAGGTGATACATAAAAACTGGCTAACAAAAAGAGAAGTGAATAAAGAAGCTTATCGCGCATGGGTTACAGGTTATTGTTCTATTGGTAGTAAAAATAGTTCAATTTTTTAATATAGCTGTTTTGAATATGGCAATGGGTCTTGAGTACAGAGTACAAGGAATAGAGTAAAGGGTATTAATATTTGATATTTTGAATAGCTGCTCTGGCCATTCATAAAGCTTCTCAGACCAATAGTGAAACACGTACTTGCACCAATAGATTAAATACAAAAAAGTAGGCTTACAAATGCATAACTGATGGATTAAAAATCATCATTTAAAGTAAAATTTCTTACCAATATTGGCGTTCTGCTTTTATAGAAAAGTGAAAATCTCATTGTTTATATTTTAAATGTCAAACAGATGGAAAAGATTAAGAAAACCAAAACTATAGAACCCAAAAAGCAGGAAGGACTGGGTGTTTTCCTGCTAAAGCTCATTCACAAATATATAGGTATTCAAAAGCCAGTTTATTAATCCAAAAGGCAGCCAGTGGCTGCCTTAACTTTTGTATATCGTTCCGACTTGTTCCTGTCAAGCTTTATAATAAATGTGAATTACAAATGACATGGTTTAAATAGGGCTTCAGTTTTAATTAATATAGCTTCAGTTTCAAACTGAAGCCATATTAATTCAGCTTCAAACTGAAGCCATTTTTGTTTGAGCCATTATTATACCATTTCCAATATCAATCATTCAATCAAAAGACTAATCGCTACTCCACCACCAGGAGCCAATAGATAAGTTCTGACTTCTCCTTTTGTGATTTTATCTTTTTCTATGTCATAATCTCCCTTATTGGTTTGGTAGTTGGCATCAGGGCCATCTTTGTAAACAGAGGCATTGAAAGTGGTTCCTTCAGGTAAAAAATCAAATGTGATGGTAATTTCTCTGCTGTTTTCATCAGTAATACTCCCAACAAACCAATTGCCGGTTTCGCGTTCTTCTCGGGCGATGGTCACAAAATCACCCGGCTCACCGTCCAGTGTTTTTGATTGCTCCCAATCTACCCCTACATCCCGGATAAACTGAAAAGCGGGATGTCCTTCATAGTTTTCTGGTAGGTCACAAGCCATTTGGATTGGAGAGTATACGACGACATACAAAGCCAGTTGATGTGCCAAGGTGGTATTTATTTGATTATTTGGTTTTGTTTTTAAGGTCAACTCAAACACCCCTGGGGTGAAATCAAATGGGCCACTTAGCATTCGTGTGAAAGCAACGATGGATAGATGTTCGGCTGGGTTTCCTCCATCTGCTGCCCAGGCATTAAATTCCTGCCCTCGCATGCCTTCTCTGGAAATGGCATTGGGGAGGGTTCTCCTGATCCCTGTGTCTTTGATGGGCTCATGGGCATTGACGGCTACTTCATATTTAGCCGCATGTTCCAATACTTTCCGATAGTGGTTCACCATCCACTGTCCATGATGGTATTCACCTTTAGGGATGATTTTGCCTACATAACCCGTTTTCACAGAATGAATCCCCAAGGATTTCATCAAGGCGTAAGCTGTATCTAGCTGCTGTTCATAGGTGCGCGGTGCTGCGGAGGTTTCATGATGCATGATTAACTGAACACCTTTTTCTTTGGCATATCGCACCACTTCTTTGATATCATAATCTGGATATTCTGTAACAAAATCAAAAACACCTTCTCTTTCTTCGAACCCAATCCAATGGTCCCAGCCTGTGTACCAACCTTCAACTAAGAGTCCGCCAAGTCCGTTTGCTGAGGCAAAGTCTATGTACCGTTTTGCATTTTCAGTGGTTGCTCCATGTGGTATTCTTTGGGCACCCATGATTTTACCAAAGTTGTCCATGCTTTGTGTTCTTTCATAATCCCAGGTGGAAACGCCTATGTGCATTTCCCACCAGATCCCGACATACTTTATGGGAGTGAAATAGCTCACATCACCTAATTTATTGGGTTCATTTAGGTTTACAATCAATCGAGAATCAAGGAGCCCACCGGCAGTTTCGCTAATTTGAATGGTTCTCCAAGGCGAGGAGAAGGGAAGTCCTCTTTTCACTTTGTAACCCAATCTCTCGGAACCGACGAGATGGCTCATAAGCTGATAAGTTTCAGTATCTACCTTTAGGGTCATGCCTGCATAATCTGTAAGGTTTGCTTCATGAAAACTGAGATATAAACCATCATCTGTTTTCATGGTTACCGGAGTGTTTACCGCATTTACAGGAATATAAGTAGATGCCAGGTTGGTATCAATTGCACTTGGAGCATCGATTCCACTGATTTTGGTGGTTTGATATAGGTTTTCATAAATATCCCAATCTCCAGGTGTCCACCACGTTTTGTGATCGCCGGTGAGGTTAAATTGAGTAAGTTCATCCATGATGATCAAGGTGTCCATGTTTTCCTGTTCTGGAAATTTATATCTGAAACCAATGCCATCATCATATGCTTTGAAGTAGATATTCAATTTTCTTTTTTGTCCCTTAGATTCAGACAGAGACACCTTCATTTGATTGTATGTGTTATCCACCATGCGTTGCTCTCCCCAGGGCATTTCCCACGTTTCGCTAAAGCTAGTAAGCTCACTTTTATCAATTTCAAAACCCATCATCATGGCTTCTGCATCTTTAAATTCAAAACCCATGCTGGATGGTGATATGACTGTATTCCCCTTGTGCAATACCTGATACATTGGAGTTCCTGATTCATTGAGCATGAATTGTACAGAAATATTACCTGTAGGCGAAAGGAGAGAAGTGTCTAGTTTTTTGTCGCAGCTGGTAAGTGAAAAAGCGATGAAGAGTGTCAACAGAATTTTAAATAAGAATTTCATTGGGGTTTTGGGTTTAATGAATGATTGGTCCAAATCTCATTATTAATCAACAAAGGAAGTTGATTAAGCAGTTTGAAAATATGATTTATATTAATTTGGACATTTATTTTAATAAATATGTCATCAACTGTGTACTATTGCTTTAATGTTCATTGAGAATATCTTTCCAGAAGTTGAGCATCATAAGTCTAATTTTTACCTTTTCAAATAAATGTAAATCATGTCCCCATTTGTATCTGAAATAGTAGGCACTTTTATCCTGATAGCTCTTGGCCATGCAGTGAATGCCAACGTTTCCCTCAAAGGAACCTACGGAAATGGCTCTGGTTGGATTGTCATCTCCATGGGTTGGGGGTTAGCTGTGTTTTGTGCAGTTACGGTGGCTGGCCCATTTAGTGGCGCACATATCAATCCTGCTGTCACATTTGGATTGGCTACAGCTGGGCTCTTTGCCTGGTCTGATGTACCTGCTTTTATTGCAGCGCAAATGATTGGTGCGGCATTAGGTGCTGGCTTGGTTTGGCTCAACTTTAAAAATCACTTCGATAGTGAAGAAAGTGCTGGAACAAAATTGGGTGTATTTTCAACCGGACCTGCCATTAAAGATTACCCAATTAATTTTATTGGTGAGGCCACAGGCACCTTCTTATTAATGTTGGTGATTCTTTATTTCACTGGCCCTGAGTTAGTAGTTGAAGGAGTGATTGCTTCCAAAATAGGTTTGGGCTCTGTAGGGGCGCTCCCTGTCGCTTTTTTGGTTATGGTCATCGGAATGGGCTTTGGTGGTACCACAGGATATGCGATCAATCCCGCGCGTGATCTCGCACCAAGAATCATGCATGCCATATTACCGATCAAGGGAAAGGGAGGAAGTAATTGGGGATATGCATGGATTCCCATATTCGGCCCCATATTAGGTGGAATTTTGGCGGCTTTATTGTTCCTAGGATTGATGGATTGAGTTTTAAATACTCATGGCTTTTGACGCCATTTTTTCTTTTCTCCTTGCGCTTTTTTGGATTTGATTCTTTTTTCAACAGCGGACTTTGAAGGTTTGGTAGACTTTCTGCTTTTTGGAATGAAAAAGGCTTTGGAAAGTATTCTATCCAGCTTTTTGAATGCAATCTCTTTGTTTTTGAGTTGTGACCTTTGGCTCTCAGCTGTAATGATGATTGATCCATCTTTGGTCAGGATTCCAGCTAATTTTTCGCGAAGACGTTCTTTTTCATAATCTGTCAAATTCGCGGAAGCTTCGATATTGAAACGGAGCATCACTTTTGTCTCCACTTTATTCACATTCTGACCACCAGATCCACCACTTCTTGCTGTGGTGAGTGCTATTTCTGATTTTATTCTTGTGATTGGTATTTGGTGAGGCATGCCCAAAGTTAACTTGATTGTCCTTAGAGAGTCTTATTTAAGTCTCAGAATGCAAGAATCTTAAGTTGGCTTTGAATAATTAAGCCAATTCTCTCAAGTCCACGGGTACCACTCTAGACACACCTTGCTCAACCATGGTAATCCCATAAATCACATCTGTACTAGCCATTGTGCGCTTGTTATGAGTGACGATGATGAACTGTGATTCTTTGGCAAACTTCCTGATGATTTCATTGAATTTGTCAATGTTCGCATCATCTAGCGGAGCATCCACTTCATCGAATATACAAAAAGGTGCAGGTTTCAAAAGATAGATAGCGAAGAGGAGTGAGGTGGCGGTTAAGGTCTTTTCTCCACCTGATAACTGATTGATAGTCAATGGTCTTTTGCCTTTTGGTTTAGCCATTATTTCAATAGGCGATTCCAATGGATCACTCGGGTTTAGTAGCTTCAATTCGCAATCATCTTCCTCTGTGAAAAGTGTGCGGAATACCTTGACAAAGTTCTCACTGATCTTATTAAACGCTTCAAGAAAAGTTGTTTTGGCGACTTCATCAATTTCACTGATGGTGGCCAGCAATGATTCTTTCGCTTTGATCAAATCCTCTTTTTGCGCACCTATAAAATCGTATCGCTCTTTGATTTCCTCATAAGCTTCCATGGCCATTGGGTTGATCGGTCCGATACTCTCAATTCTATTTTTCAGCTTTTCAACATTTGATCGAAGTTCATCCTCTGATTTACTCAACTCTTCTACATTATCGAAAATTTCAACCTGGCTCATATCCACATTAAATTCTACTGAAAGTCGTTCTTTCACAGAGTTGAGCTTGAGCTTGGTTTCGTTGAGTTTGTTTTGCCACTCCATGACGATCTGATCCGTGCTTTCGCGCTGGCGTTGGATCTCCCGAACGAGTTTTTCTATCTCATCAATTTTACCACGAACCTGATAATAGTCCTTTTCCGCTTCGTTTACCCCTTTTTCAATGTTTTCCTTTTCATCGTACATGGAGATCAGGTCATCATCACTTTCCTCAGATTTTTTAACGAGTTCGTTTAGATCATTTAAGGCATGTTGTAAATCTGCCTGGTTTCGCTGAATTCTGCCAGCACTACTGGTGGCCGCTTCTTCCTTGTAACCGATTTCCTGGGTGATGCTATTGACCTTGTTTTGTTGGCGATGGAAAAGCACATTTTCTTCATTGAAAGATGCTGATTTCTGACTCAGAAGTTCATTCAGGGTTTCTAATTCTACTCGATGATCTTCCAATAAAGCTTCCAAATCACCAAGCATTTCTTGACTTTCAGCATATTGAGGTCTTATCAAATCAAGTTCCTCAATGAGCTCTTCAATTTTATGCTCAATGTCCTCTCGCTTGGTTTCATTCGAATTGAGCAGATCGTGATATTGTTCCTGTTTGGTTTTTACCGAAACATATGTTTCGCTGATCTGATTCATTTCCAGCTGGATAGAGGAAAGGAGATCAGACTGGCTGGAATCTTTTAGACTAGCCAGTTCGTCGATATTTTCGTTCAGGCTGCTTTCGGTGATTTGTTGTTTTTTGGTGAGTTCCTTGATGCGTATTGCCAGATTTTCGAGGTTTTTGGCTCGACCAATTCTTTTGCCTTCAAATAAGCCAACAGAACCACCGGAAATATTGAATTTTCGATGGATAACTTTTCCTCCTTTTTCTATGAATATGGCACCAACTTGACGTTTTTCTGGAACTTCATTTTCGTAGATATAGACATTCTCAAGCAGATAGCTGATTAATTTTTTATACTTAGCATCATACTCCACCACTTCGGTAGCTGCCAAGCCACTTTCCAATAACGGGGCTCCTGACTGGTGATCCTTAAGGGAATCTAAAATAAAGAAATGTGCCCGTCCACGAGAAGCATCGCTCAATAAATTGACAGCCTTCATGGCATCATCACGTGTATTGACCACATAATAATTCATGTAAGATTCGAGATAATTCTCAATGGCCACACGGTATTCTTCTGGACAGGTAATGATATCGGAAAGGAGTGGAGCGTCCTTCCAATTACTGTTCTTTTTCAGAAACTTGATGGCCTCAGGAAATCCTTCGAGATTGTCGACCAATGACTTGGTCAGATTGTATTCATTTTGCTTGGAATCAAGCTCTCTATTGATTTTAGAAAGTTCTTCACGCATAAGGTCGATTCTTTTTTGAATCGATTCAACTTTGTATTTCAGCGCTTCTTCTTTGCTTTTTATCTTCGCTAATTCTTCAGTCTTAAATTCCTTTTCTTTAGAAATTTCAGCCAGTTTGTTTTCAAATCCATGCAAACTTTCTGATTGCATGGTCGAATCTTCACGAGATTGTTTCAGCTCATTTTGTAAAGTGCTGACCTGGATTTCTTTGATTTCAATATCCTTATTTAACCTATAAACCAACTCACGTTTTGCTGAATATTGCTGGTTGTTTTCAGTCAAAACAGCCTGTGCATTTTGTGTTTTGATTTTTTGCTCTCCATGTTCGGCTTTTAGGTTATCTAATCTGTGATTGATTTCAGATAGGATGGCCTGTGCCGTATCTCGCTCTTTGTCTAGACTTTTCAAAGAAAAAAGTGCACGCTCATTGCTTTCTTTGTCAAGAGAAAGTTGCTCCTTGAGATTGTCTATGCGATCATTAAGATAGCGTTGACGTTCGTTTTTGATTTTTTTATCACTCTCGTACTGACGGATTTTGCTTACATGTTCATTGAGTGATTTTTGACGTGAAGAAAGTAGTTTTTCTTTAGTAACTAAATCGACTTTTGATTTTTCAATTTCTGCTTCCTTTTCATTTAGTTGGGCAGTAAGTGCTCCCTTTTTGTCGTTGCTCTGCTGAAGTTGACTTTCTATGTTTTTTTGTACATCCGTCTGTATTTCAATTGATTTTTTGGCAAGTGCAATACTTTTGACTTTGTATTCTTCCTTTATCTCATAATACGTTTTGGCTTGACGGGCTTGTTTCTCAAGAGATTTCAAGTTTTTTTCTATCTCAAAAAGTAAGTCTTCCACACGATCCAGGTCATCATCAGTATCGGTAAGTTTTTTTAATGTTTCCTTTTTTCTGATTTTGAATTTGGAAACGCCAGCCGCTTCTTCAAAAAGTGCTCTTCGGGAGTTATCCTTGTCATTGAGCAGGTTATCGACCATTTTCAGTTCGATAATGGCATAGTTATTTGACGCAATTCCAGTATCCAAAAATAAGCTGGTAATGTCTTTGAGTCGGCAAGTAACATTGTTGAGTAAATATTCGCTCTCACCCGATCTGAAATAGCGTCGGGTAATAGTAACCTGAGAATATTCGGTTGGAATAAGGTTTTTCGTATTATCAAAAGTCAATGAAACTTCGGCCAGCTGAGTAGGTTTACGTGTCTTCGTTCCGTTGAAAATCACATTTTCCATTTTATCAGACCTTAAAACACTTGTTTTTTGCTCGCCAAGCACCCATCTTATGGAATCTACAATATTTGATTTGCCACAACCATTCGGGCCAACAATTCCTGTGATACCTTCATCAAAATTTATAGTAACTTTATCGGCGAAGCTCTTGAATCCTTTTATTTCCAGACGGGTTAATTGCATGAAGGGAAGGTGGTATTTTAATAACTTAAACCATCAAATTTAAGGTAAATTTAGACATTAGGTTACTATGGAAGACATCAAAATTTGGTTGTATTTAGGATTTGGTCTGATATACTTCATTGTACGCCAAATGCGCAAAAAGAAGGCTGATGCTGAACCGAATGTGGAAGGCGAGCAAGAAACACAAAGTCCACAGCGAAAGCCACTTAGTTTCGAGGATTTATTACGAGAATTTACTGAGGAAAAAGAGGTTGTGGCAAAGGAAGTTTTAATTGATGAATATGCTGAAGAGCAAAAGCAACAAGAAAAAATCGAAGCACTAAAACAAGTAGCTAAGGAAGATCATACAAAAAGACGATTTGCAGATGAAGAGAGCATGAAAGTTTATGCTAATTCAATTAAGCAGGCAGAAGGATCTGATCTCAAATTTGAAAAGGATCCGCAATTCGAATTAAAATCTAAAAATAAAGCTACAGAGCAGGAAACTGAAAACAACTTTTTGAAGGAAATATTGGAATCCTTTAATGATCCACATCAAGCAAAAAAGGCAGTTATAATTAGCGAAATACTTAATAAAAGGTATTGATCTTATTTTCTGACTACTAGGTATTTAACCATCTCCAAAATTTACCAATTACAGTCTTAGGTTTCGGTCGCTGATCAGGCTCTTTTGAAGAGACAATATTTTTCGTTTCCTTTTTCTTTTTAACCTTTGGAGTGGTTGCGGTTTCTGCTTTCAACTTCTTTTTATAAAAACTCTCTTTGGCTTCTTTCTTCTTGCGTTCTTCTCGCAATTTTTGCTTTTTAGCTTCCCATTTGACTTTTTCTTCCCTTTGTTTTTTGGCCTTTAGCCTCCGCAATTCTCTATCTGCTTCAGTAATGGGATTTCTTCCTTTGAAAGGTGAATTTTTCTTTTTATCGGATTTTTCTTGATGTTCTACATGTTCCTCTTCTGAGGATGAATTTGGTTCGGCTTCCTCTTTTGGTTTTGAGCCAGGCAATTCGATTTTACCCAAAACTTTCAACCCTTGCAATTCAATTTTCGGTGCTTTGATAAGCTCTATTCCTTCAATAAATGATGCTGCTGACTCATCTTCCAGTAGTTCACTGACAGTTGCGGCTTTGGTGTTTTTGGGAGTTGATGTTTCGTCTTCTGTTACTTGTTCTTCTGTAGAAACTTCGTCTGGTGGCGAAGCAGTTTCAAATTCTTCGCTTAGCTCTGAATCGTCAGATGAAATCTCCGGATTTGGAATTTCTAATATTGTTTCATCCGCTACTTCTTCAATCTGTTCTTCCTCAATTTGAGTGATCTCCTCATCTTTGATCCACTCTTCTGCTTTTGTAGGTTCTTCTATTTTTGTAGGTTCTTCTATTTTTGTTTTTATTGGTTCTTCTAAAACTTCAGGAAGTATGTCAAAATGTTCTAAAACCAATGCTTCTACTTCATCCTCCAGCTTTGAATTAGGGTGAGCATTGATTTCAACTCCTCTTGATTTTAAGTAAGCGATAATGTCCTGTGGGGTGATATCGAATTTTCTAGCTAATTGACCTAGCCTCATGGTGATTTAGGGTTAAACGAAATTGATTTGCAAAACTAATGCCTCAACGGCAGGTACATAAATAAAAACTTAATTATTTCCCCACGCATCATTGTCCAAGAACCAAATTAGCTCACCATCGCGTGGATCAATGTGAGCTGCCGGATATAATTCATGGTTCAAATCCTTATTGAATATGCTGGTTATTTTTTGCGTTTTATTGCCCCCAGTAACCAAAAAGGCAATTACAGCCGCATTGTTGATGGTTTTACCAGTCAGCGTAATTCTATGTTGCCCTGACTCAGGGTGAGTGGCTACTTCACAAATGTCATCTGATTCTAACAGATACATTTGATGAGGGAAAATGGAGGCCGTATGTCCATCGGGTCCCATTCCGAGCATAATTAAGTCAAAATAGGGTAGGCCATTTTTTGATGGAATCGTTGCTTCAATTTCAGCTGCATATCTTTTGGCTTCCTCTGCAGGTTTATTTTCACCCAAAACCCTATGAATATTGCCTTCAGGAATGTTTATATGACTGATCAAATGATTCAATGTCATTCGATAATTGCTTTCATTATCAGCAGGTGGAACACAACGCTCATCTCCCCACCATAGATGAATTTTGCTCCAATCGAATTGACTGGCGTATTTTTCTACTATGATATCAAAAAGGATCTTGGGGGTAGAACCTCCAGATAGTGCCACGTGAAATTCAGATTTACCCGCACTCAAGTTTTTAAAATGATTAGCAAACTGATCTGCCACCTCTGAAGAGGTATCAAAAATAAATTTTTTCATAAGCTGGTTATTATTTACAGTTCACAATAAATGCCATCATCCGTAAGGTTCTTGCATGGATTTCTCCAGCTGTCTTCCTTTCCTTCTATCATGTTTATGGCTTCTTCCGGCCCCCAAGTACCGGCAGGGTAACCATATACTGGAATTGTCGCATCTTCTTTCCAGGCTTTCAATATTGGATCAATGAATTCCCATGCGGCTATAACACTATCTCCTCGTGCATATAGCGTAGCGTCTCCCTGCATACAGTCCAGCAAAAGTCTTTCATAAGCTTCGGGCACATAAGCTTCAGTGAGGTCGTCGTATAGAAAATCCATATTTACCGTTTCCACATTAAAACCTGTACCTGGTACTTTCAGTCCAAATTTCAGTAAAATACCTTCATTAGGCTGAATCCTAAATACCAGAATATTTTGATTGTTGGCCAGTCTGGAACTGCTGAACAAGTGATGGTGATTGGGTTTGAAATGAATCACAACTTCCGATACACGCGAAGGTAATCTTTTACCACTTCGGATATAAAATGGCACATCGGCCCAGCGCCAGTTATCGATGTAAAATTTGATAGCAGCAAAAGTTTCCGTTCTGGATTCAGGATTCACACCTGCTTCTTCGCGATAGCCAGCGAAAGGTTCATCCTTGTAGGAAGAACTGGTATATTGTCCTCTTATAACATTGGTTCTGATGTCTTCCTGCGAAAGTGGTCGGAGAGATTGGAAAAGTTTATTTTTCTCATTTCTGATCGCATCAGCTTCCATTTTCACTGGTGGTTCCATTGCCACAAGGGATACAAGTTGCATGAGGTGATTTTGAATCATATCCCGCATGGCGCCAGACTTATCGTAGTATCCACCACGCTTTTCAACACCTACACTTTCACCATTTGTGATTTCTACCCGCTGAATATAGTTGCGATTCCAAAGCGGCTCAAAGATGCTATTGGCAAATCGTGTGACCAGTAGGTTCTGCACTGTTTCCTTGCCCAAGTAATGATCAATTCTATAAATCTGATTCTCATTAAAGCAATCCAGTAGTTTTATATTCAAAGCTTTCGCTGATTCCAGATCGTAACCAAATGGCTTTTCAATAATCAAACGTTTCCATCCTCTTTCTTCATTGTTTAGGCCTACGATTGCCAAATTTTTGCTGATCACCTCATATAAACTGGGCGGTGTGGACATGTAAAAGATGCAATTCTGAGGACCTGTGTTTTGATCAAAAATTTTCCGTAAACGTCCTCTAAGGATTTCATACCCTGATTCAGCTGATGTATCAATAGATTGATATCTCACATGTTTAGAAAATTCCCGAATATCTTCTGGTTTTT
>JBLICU010000030.1:0-34683 GCA_047632435.1 Cyclobacteriaceae bacterium | reverse complement strand
CCTGTCGTGCAAGCTGTTACTAAAACTGCTGATACTTTCTGTAGCAACACTGGTAACACCGGAGATGGTGCAATCACTATCAATATCACTGACGATGGAGCTCCAGCTACTTTGGGTAACTACTCTGTGGAATGGTACAGAGGTACCAAAGCTACCAATCCAGGTAATACTGATGCAGACTTCATCGCTGATGATATCGTTACTGCTGCTGGTGCCAATGCTGGTACTGCCGCTATCAATGGTGGAATCCTCTCACTACAAGGTCTCGCTACTGGTACTTACACCGTATTCATCGATAAAAACAATGGTGGTACTAGTAACCTCGGTTGTCTTGCTTCGGCTACTTTCAATATAGTAAATGATAGGAAGTTTCCTGTGATCAATATTCCGGAAACACAACTAACCGCTAATACAACTTGTGTAAATCCAGGTAATGGCTCGATATCACTGAAAGCTTCAAACATTAAAGTTGGAGGTGTTGCACAAAATGATCTAGCAAACTATGACATCACTATCACTTCCACTTCAGGATTTACAATAGATGGTAATGCGAGTCCATATACTCCGGTTATTGGTGTTGGAACAACCTCATTTGCTTTCGGAGCTTTAAGTGCTGACAACTACTTAATCAAAATCGAGAACAAGACAACAGGCTGTCCTTCTACATCCTACAGCGCTGTAATCATTGACGACAGTCAAGACCCAATTATTGATGAATTTGTAATGACACCAAATTCAAATTGTACAGGAGGAACTGTTGCCTTAGGTACAATTGAAATCACATCCATCGATGGAGCTGCACCTTCAGCCGGATCATATACCTACAAATGGTATGCCGGTACAAGTGCAACTCTCGGTCAGGAAGTGAGCACATTGCTTGGAGAAACGGATGATGCTGTAATTTTGGAAAATATGGTTGATGGTTTCTATACTGTTGAAATAACCAATACAGATCCTACAACCAATACGAGTTGTAACTCTACCCAGACAATTGAAATACAAAATGATCCTGAATATCCAATCATTTCTTCTTATGAAGTAAATAAGAATCTTACTTGCTTTAATCCAGGAAATGGATCTTATGTGGTGACCAAAGTGAAATATCAGGGGAATACGCTGAGTATGGGAAATAGCACAGATTCTACAAATTTGGTTGACAATTTCACCCTAGCACTTTACAACAGTGCTGGCATATTCGTAAAAAATGCCACAGAAATGAAGATCAGTGACCTGGATGCAGGAGTATATTTTGCAGGTATCTACCCTAATGAATCTAATTGTGAATCACAAAGGGTTCAATTCCAAATCTTTGACAACAAGTTCTTCCCTGAAATTCAAATAGTAGTGTTGGAAGCTGATTCTACCTGCTCTACCACAGGAACTACGCCAAATGGATCCTTGTTAGCAATTCCTGATAATGCTAATAATCCAATACATATAGATTCATCATATATATTCAACTGGTACCAGGTAGATGCATCAAATAATCGATTGAGTGGAAGCATATCTCTAAACGACACTTTGACAAGCCAATATGCAGGTAGATTCGAAGTTGAAGTCACTAACAAGAATGTTGGATGTACATCAAGCGCATTCCTCAATTTGAACAATGTTCCTGAGGAATTGCGAATTACGGCGATCGATTCGGTAAGCGCAACTACCTGCTCTCCATCAAACGCATTCTTTGAGGTAACTAAAATCAATGTTGGAAACTTGACAGATTATACATTCAATTTCTACAATGACGATCCTACCGTTGGTAATCCAAATGATGTCCTTGTCTATTCAGGTGCTAGCGCTATTCTATCATTCAACGCTGTTGGTTTTGATGTGGTGCCAGGTGACTATTATGTCATAGCAACAAGTAATCTTACCAGCTGTTCATCTGGCATTTATCAAATTACCATTGAAGATAAAACCACTCCTCCAGATATCCTTTTGGATGAATTTACCCTTCAGCTAAATTGTGATCCAACAAATCCTAGTGGTTCACTTACTGTAATATCCACGACAGCTGATGGTTCTCAGGACAATGCACTGTTTAACTTCCAATGGATAGCGGAAATCGACGGATCAGAAATTGAACCTGACAATGCCTTTGTGGGATCACTTCCAGCCGGTGATTATACTGTTAATGTGACGGAAATTGCAACTGGTTGTGTTGCCTCTGAAACATATACTATGATAGACGACTTGCTGTCACCTATTCCATTGCATACCCAAACTTCGAGCAATAAATATTGTGAGAATCCAAATGGCCAAGCTTCGGTGAGCATCAACATGACCAACGACGAGTTTGTCAATGTACGTGGTAAATCTATCTCCGACTTTGGTTTCCATTGGTACACAGGGGATCAAACCAATAACAACAACCCTGACTTGATGGCCGCAGACACGATATCCACATTATACATAGGGTTAACTGATGGTGTTTATTCGGTTTATGCCATTGACCTAACAGATCCGGGATGCGGAGGTACATGGGCGAAAGTCACCATCAAGGATGCTACTGAAAAACCTGACTTTAGGATAGATATCATCAATAATGTGACCATCTGTGATCCTGATAGACCAGACGGTAGAGCCCAAATAGGCGCCCCTACTGAAAACAAATTTAAATATCAGTATGACTGGTATGCAGGAACAGATACGACTGGCATGCTTCCAATTAAAACAGATTCTAAAATAAGTAATCTGGCTATAGGAGATTATCTGGTCGTAATCACTGACCTGGAAACAGGCTGTAGAAACATGAAAGGTTTCAAAATAGGTGATGCGACTGAGGCGATACCAGAACCATCAATCTTTGTACTTCAGCATCGAACCAATTGTCAGTTCCCTGATGGTAGGGCTAGGGCAAGTGTAAGTGGTGAAACTGCAGGTTATGAATTCAACTGGGTATTGAAAATTGATCCAACCGTTATTGTCTTTACAGGCGATGATATCAGCACGCTTGATTCTACCACCTATCTGGTAACAGCTACTGATTTAGCTACAGGTTGCGTATCTGCGCCTTCTGAATTAACAATATTGAATAATATTGTCGATCCTACATTTAGCGTAAGAGCCTCGTCTTCTATATGTTTGAGAACTGAAGATGGTTCAACCAATCAGTTTAACGGAACAGCAGAAATCGTTTTCTCAGAAGATACACCGAGCCGAGCCTTGAATATCACTTGGACTTCTCCTTATGGAGGAAATTTCGATTCTAATGATCCTAAGTTGGTCGATGCAGCTCCTGGTATTTGGAATGTGGGATTTGAAGCCCTAAACGGATGTATTTATAGTACAGAATTCGAGATTGAAACTGCCATAAAAATCTACAATGGTGTTTCAGCCAATAATGATGGAAACAATGACTTCTTCCTTGTTGATTGTATTGACATATTCCCTGAAAATAAAGTAACAATCTTCAACAGAGATGGTACGAGTGTTTATGAAATTAAGAGTTATGATAACTTTGATAGAAGGTTTGATGGCATCAGTAACGTTGGAAAATCAGGAATGAAATTGCCAACAGGTACCTACTTCTACATTATAGAAAAAGGAGACGGAAGTGATCCAATCCAAGGTTATTTAGAATTAGTTCGTTAATTTGGTGAAAATGAAAATAAATAAATTCATTCTTTCGATTCTGGTAATTGGATTTACCCTTGCCGCAACTGCCCAGCAGCGAGCACTTACATCCACATATCCATTCAATGGATTGCTATTGAATCCTGCCTATGCAGGGAGTTTAAATGTACTCTCTGCAACTGCAGTGCATAGAACGCAGTGGGTAAATATTGATGGTGCCCCTGTTTATCAGGCATTTACAGCTCACAATTCATTCATGTCAAATCAAATTGGCGTAGGGCTTTCTGTAACCCATGATGTCGTTGGTGTTACAGAAAGTTTTTCAACCTATGCCAGTTATGCTTATAAGATTCATACATCCGCTGGTGTGATGGCTATGGGAATTCAGGGTGGTTTTGACAATAGAAGATCTGATTTTACAGAATTAGAATTATTGGATCCCAATGATCCACTTTTGGCTGGCGCGATCACGCGTTTCACTCCAAATATTGGCCTAGGATTTTATTTTGCAAATCCATTCATGTATGCTGGATTATCCGCTCCATATCTAATAGAAAACAAAACGCTTTCTATTAAAGAAGGAAGCAACAGTATCTCTGATGCACGGGAAAGTAGATATTACTACTTCACTTCTGGCTTGATCCTGCCACTTGCAGACAATGTCAAAATCAGCCCTTCTATTTTAGTGAGAAAGCAAGAAGAAAACAGAACGTCCTATGAATTTACAGGGTTAATTATTTTCGAAGATATAGCCTACTTGGGTTTAAGTATTCGTAATGCTGGTGATATAGTATTTCTAGGTCAATTATTACTGAATGAGAATATGCGTATTGGATACGCTTATGATGCTTCTACATCAGATTTGGGCGGATCTACTACCGGATCACATGAGATTTTAGTCAATTACAGAATCAAGCTCAATAATTTCAAGAAACACCCGGGCTGCCCTGTTTATTTCTGATCTGATTTGCTCAAATCTGAAAGCAACGAATTTATCAAGGAGAGGATAAAGCTGAAAAGCAATGCCCACCAAAATCCACTAACTACAAATCCCGATATAAAAGAATCAGCTATTAAAATTAATACTGCGTTGATCACCAATAAAAACAAGCCTAAAGTCACTACCGTAAGTGGAATAGTGAGAATAATCAATAAAGGCTTTAATGTGACATTGAGAAGTGAGAGAAAAAAGGCAACAATTAGCGCAGTTAAAAAATTATCTACACTGACTCCCGGCAAAAGATAAGATGCTATAATAACAGCAAGAGTCGATAATAGCAGTTTGATTAGAAAATTCATAAAAATAGGATTAATGCTTCATATATTTTGATTTCAAAATATTCAAATGGTGTTGGAAATGCCCAGGAATGATATAAACCAAAGAGCGCACTGAAAAGGACAATCCTGATGCTATTCCTGTTCTTTGAAGAAATTCATCATCAAAAGTTTCGATCATCTTCATGCTCGCAACCCTGAGCCCTTCCATTTCTTCAAGCAAAGAGTTTTTAGATCTCAAATCAAACTTTCCATTCTTAACATATGCATCTTGATCAAAACTTGGAAGTTGCTGTTTTTCACCACGCGCAATTGAAAAAGCACGAAATGCCATCATTCTCTCCACATCTATCATGTGACCAATCACTTCAGCAATGCTCCATTTATTGGCAGCATACCGATATCCCAAACCATCAAAAGAAAATGATAAAAGGACATCTTCGAAATCCTCAAGCTGGTCTTCCATAAATGAAAAAATATGCTCGTCAGGCACACAATCAACATATCCCTGATAAAAAGGATCGTATTCATTCAACTCAGGTCTTTTAATTTTCATGTATTTAAAATTTGGTTTTGGACTTTTAGCATTGGTCATTAACAGATGATTTGTCTTCAAATTCTAATCATCAGTGGTTTTTATGCCTCGGCTTATGGTTATATCATGAATTCTTATTCTTTAAACCAACTTGCATATTTGATATAATTTGCTGCAATTCGCAACTGCATGGCTCTGTTTTTTCCTTCCACATCTTTCATTTTTTTTGCCGGAACACCTGCATAGATAGTATTTTCTTCAATGATTGTACCTTCCAAAACAACCGCGCCAGCAGCCACAATTGCACCTTTTTTCACAACTGCTCCATCCATCACAATCGCCCCCATTCCTATTAGCACCTGATCTTCAAGAGTACAGCCATGTACCAACGCATTGTGACCAATAGATACATCATTGCCTATATTTGTAGGTGACTTTTCAAAAGTCCCATGTATAGTTGCATTGTCCTGAATGTTGGTTCTGTCCCCTATTCTAATATAATTCACATCCCCACGAACTACAGCATTAAACCATACCGAGCATTGATCCCCCATCTGCACTTCTCCAATCAAAGTTGCCGTTTCAGCAAACCAACAATCGCTACCGAATTTGGGCGTACAATTTCGAACTGATTTAATAAGTGCCATATTTTAAATATTTAAAATTTTATCAAAAGTTTAAGGTAATATTTTTCATCCAAATATAAATTCGCGCTAATGAAATACAATGTCCTCTTATCAATCTTGATTATCTTTTTATTCAGCTGCAAGCAAAAAAAATCGTCACCTGAAATTGATATACCCGCTAAATCAATTGTGGCCTATCCAAACGCTGACACACTCAAGGTCGATCTGAATAAATCGGTGATTACCTGGATTGGAAGTAAACCTACGACACAACACGATGGAATTATAGAATTAGATAACGGATTAGTTATAATTGACAACAATCAACTCATTGGTGGCTTTGTTTCAATCAATATCAACACTTTGAAAGTAATGGATATCAATCCATCAAAAGAAGAACACAAAAAACTTACAGATCATTTGATGTCAGTTGATTTTTTTGATGTGCTTAATTATCCAAAAGGAGCCTTTGAGATTATTAGCATAAAACCTTATGACAGCACCTATCACTTTGAACGGAAAGAAATTGTTTTTCCATCCAAAAATCAACCTGCTACAGCGGCATCATTTGCTGTAAGGGAGCCCAATGTGGTGATTTTAGGAAATCTCACAATCAAGGACGTGACGGAACAGATAACTTTTCCGGCCAATGTCGAGTTTAAAACATCTCTAATAACAATTGAGGCAAAATTCAATTTGGATAGAACAAAATGGAATCTCGCTCACAATGACGAATCGAGTATTATCGACAAGGCAAAAGACAAATTCATCTACAATACAGTAAATGTTGGATTTCTGATAGAAGCCCCGCTGACTGAATAGGTATTTTATCTGACATTATGTCACCTTCTTCGAGTTTGCTCTATCTTTGCACCGGAAAAAGAAAAATTGAATGGAACAGATTATAAGCGATTTGAATATTCTTGATCAGACAATAGAACAGGATGAAAATTGTGGGGTGAAAATATCTGTTGAGGGTGATGGAAAGGCGTTAAAAAAGCTCTATATCGAAAGTTATGGCTGTCAAATGAATTTTTCAGACAGTGAAATAGTAACGTCCATTCTGAAAAAAGAAGGTTACGACACCACTTCCTCATTTGAAAATGCTGACGTCATCTTATTGAATACCTGTTCCATACGCGAGAAAGCTGAACTCACCATCAGAAAACGTCTCTCACAATTCAACAAGATCAAAAAAAACAATCCTGATATCACCATTGGTGTGCTGGGTTGTATGGCCGAAAGATTGAAATCACAACTTCTGGAAGAAGAAAAAATCGTCGACTTGGTTGTTGGCCCTGATGCATACAGAGACCTTCCTTCTTTGGTAAGAAAAGCAGAAGCGGGACAGAAAGGTGTCAATACCTTTTTGTCACGAGAAGAAACCTATGCAGATATTTCACCAGTTAGGTTAAATTCTAATGGTGTCACAGCTTTGATCTCCATCATGCGTGGTTGTGATAATATGTGTTCGTTTTGTGTAGTTCCATTCACCAGAGGCCGTGAACGTTCCAGAGATCCCCATTCCATCATCCTTGAAGCACAGGATTTATTTAATAAAGGATACAAAGAAGTAACATTACTGGGTCAAAATGTGGATTCCTATAAATGGTCACCAGAGGAAAATAACAAAGCCAGATTAGAGAAATCTGAAAAACACAGCGAGCTTAAGGAAATTGTGAATTTTGCCAACTTGCTTGAAATGGTGGCTAATGTAAATCCTGATTTGCGTGTTAGATTCTCCACTTCGCATCCAAAAGACATTACAAATGAAGTGCTTCATACAATCAAAAAGTATGAGAACATCTGTAATTACATCCATTTACCTGCGCAAAGCGGAAATTCGAGAGTATTAGAACTCATGAACCGCACGTATGATCGTGAATGGTACATCAATCGCGTGGATGCTATCCGCGAGATTTTAGGGGAGGAATGCGGCATTAGCTCAGACATGATCACTGGTTTTTGTTCAGAAACAGAAGAAGAGCATCAGGACACAATCTCGTTGATGGACTTTGTGAAATATGATTTTTCCTACATGTTTTTTTACTCAGAAAGACCAGGCACCTTGGCTGAGAAAAAGTACGATGATGACATTCCCTTAGACATTAAAAAAAGAAGATTACAGGAAGTCATCAATAAGCAGCATGAGATTTCGCGTTTCAGAAATAAACTTGACTTGGGTAAAATCTACAAGGTATTAGTAGAAGGGAACAGCAAACGCTCGGAAGCAGATTTACAAGGAAGAAATTCTGCCAACAAGGTAGTAATTTTCAAAAATACAGGAGCCAAAAAAGGTGATTACGTCGATGTGAAAATACACGATTGTACGCACGCCACTTTGTTTGGTGAAATCATTTCAGCATAATGGACTTAATCATAGATTCAGAATCACAAACAATCAAACAGCGATTTGGGATTATTGGAAATTCACCAAAGCTCAACTATGCCATAAGAGTCGCTATGCAAGTAGCGCCGACAGACATGAGTGTTTTGATCAGCGGAGAAAGTGGTTCTGGTAAAGAATCATTTTCCAAAATCATCCATAGTCTTTCACATAGAAAACACGGAAAATTCATCGCGATCAATTGTGGAGCCATTCCAGAAGGAACCATCGATTCAGAGCTTTTCGGCCATGAAAAAGGGTCATTCACTGGAGCGCATGAAGCACGCAAGGGATATTTTGAAGGAACAGATGGTGGAACCATATTCCTTGATGAAATTGGGGAGATGCCGCTCGGCACTCAGGCGCGACTCCTTCGGGTGCTGGAAAATGGTGAATTCATCAAAGTTGGATCATCTAAAGTTCAGAAAACAGATGTAAGGGTCATTGCTGCCACGAATGCCAGACTAATTGACGCTGTAGAAGAATCTAAATTCAGAGAAGATCTTTATTACAGACTCAATACAGTACCCATCTACGTGCCAGCCTTGAGAGAAAGAGATGAGGATGTGCTGCTCCTATTCCGGAAATTTGCCTCTGACTTTTCTGAGACTTATCGCACCAAACCTATTACTTTAACTGAGGAAGCAAAAACAGTCGTTCTTGCCTACCGATTTCCAGGGAATATTCGTCAACTAAAAAATTTAGTAGAACAGATGAGCGTACTCGCAATGGATCGTGAAATAAGTGCCGATGCACTGAGGAGCTATTTACCTGAACCCAAAAGTAGTCTCCCTGCCCTGATTAATAAAGCTGCTGGATCATCGAATGATTTTTCAGAAAGGGATATCCTCTATAAAGTACTTTTTGATCTCAAAAAAGATGTTCACGACATGAAGGATCTGGTGTTAAAGATTCTACAGGATGATGATACAAAAAGTGAAATTTTGTCTCAACATGAGCGTTTGTTTACCGAGATTGAAAGTTATGAGGAATCCAACCCAAACAATCAGGAAACTCAGAAAACAGCGTCACATCGTTTGATCAATGCACCATCTCGCAATGATGATGAAAATTATCAAATAGAGGACATCAGTCACGAAACTGAGATTGAGGAATCGCTCTCACTTGAAAAACAGGAAAAAGAAATGATCCTAAAAGCACTTAGTAAAAACAAAAATAAAAGAAAGTATGCTGCTCAAGATTTGGGCATTTCTGAAAGAACCTTGTACCGTAAAATCAAACAATATGAGATTGACGATATTTAGTCTCGGGCTACTTTCCACCTTATATCTGTCAAATTGTGGAATTTATAGTTTCACAGGAGCCTCCATCTCTCCTACCGTAAAAACGATCTCCATCCAGACTTTTTATAACAATGCACCTTTGGGTCCATCGAATATGAGTGCTGTATTCACAGAGAAGATCAAGGACTATTATCAGCAAAATACAAGTCTGACCATTGTAGGAGAAAATGGCGACTTACAAATTGATGGATATGTTGACAACTATCAAATAACACCCGTTTCAGCTAATTCAAATAGCTCCGGAGTGGATTTGGCCAGCCTGTCAAGAATTACCATTACAGTATTTGCTACCTATGTGAATACACAAGACGATCAGTATGATTTTGAGAGACGTTTCTCTTTTTTTAAGGATTATGATCAAAACGAAGATGACCTCTCATCGAACGAACAAGAGTTCGTAGAAGAAATATTCGATCAAATTATCCTGGATATATTCAATGCTTCGGTGGCAAATTGGTAGTAATTTCCTATATTAGATTTTCACCAAGTCTAATCTTCTCGTGAATAAGCAAAACTTCGTAGCGTTTATAAGAAAACCTGAAATCCTCACAACTAAAAATCTTGAGGAAATTGAAGGTGTAATAATCACCTATCCCTATTTTCAAAATGCGCGTATCATACTAGCTAAAGGTAGTAAAATCAAAAATTTGGCTGAAAGCAAGGAGAGAATCGCATCAGCTGCCATTTATGCATCAAACAGGACTTTACTTAAAAAATACATCAACGATGAGTTGATTTTTCTTCGCCCTTTAGAAGTACATGAATCCATACAAACTGATTTAAAACCTGGTCCCAAAGCGTCAAAACAATCAAGTCCTACTGATAATATTGTAACGGAATCAACAGTAGAGGCAGAAAGTATCACTGCAGAAACAGATAACATCCCTCAGGAGATAATAGAACCCGAAAAAGCGACATCAGATTCATTGGACGATAAAATTGAGAAAGAAGCTGTAAAAAAAATAGAATCGATAAAAGAAGAAATTACTGATCCACATCCTATTGCGCCGAATACGGCACCTTCTGATTTGGATGATTTAATATCAGAGTTATGGAAGGATGTGGAAGAACTAAGGAAATCAAAGGCAAGATTTCAGGAAATAGAAAAAAGGATAGAGGAAGAAGATGCGGTAGAAAAAGCTGTAAAAAAAGCGACCGAATCTACTAGTACTAAAAAACCTACTGAAAAGCCAACCAATAAGGTTAATACCAACAAAGCAGTACCTAAGCCTGTACCTAAGAAAAGTACAGTAAAGGCCACTCCTACTTCCACCTCTAGAGCTAAAAAATCCGATAAAAAATCATCTGAGGACACAGATAAGAAAGATCAAAATTCATCAGAATCAGATAAAGAATCTCATCCAAAAGCCGACTTAGAACCAAATAAAGATGAGCAGTCCGAAATCATAGACAGCTTCATCAAAACCAATCCATCAATGCCGAAACCTGTTAAAAGTGAGGCGGTCAAAATGGAAGATTTATCTCAAGAAAGCATTGAAATGAATGCTGAAATTGCATCGGAATATTTGGCAGAAATCTATTTGGAGCAAGGAAGAAAAGATCGATCTATTCAAATATATGAGAAGCTAATTGTAAAATTTCCTGAAAAATCGGTTTACTTTGCGGACATTATTAAAAAGTTAAATAAGGGAAGTTAAGATGTACGTATTAATCATTGGAATTATCATTTTAGTTGCAGCATTGCTTGTTTTGGTTGTTTTAGCTCAAAACCCAAAGGGTGGTGGACTGACTAGTCAATTTGGAGGATCTGGCTCATCTCAGATTATGGGAGTTAAAAAAACCAATGATCTACTCGAAAAACTTACATGGGGTTTCGCAATAGCTTTGTTAATGCTTACTCTATCAACCAATTTTTTCCTTGAAGTAGAAAATGACAGTGAGTTCATTTCTCCAAATATTGAAAATGCTCAGCAGCAAAACACTTTACCACCTAGCATATCCCCTACAGGCTCTGGCATAGATGATCTGGGATTAGAAGGTGATTCTATTACTGAATAATCTCAAATCAACTTATTGAGATATTTCTGATCAACAACCTTTTTGCAACTGGCAAAAGGGTTGAGTTTTCAGGAAATCTAAGTTTGGATACCAAGAGGAAGGTTGCAGGATTTGGTAAGTCCCTGAACCTTCTGGCAAGATTTACTTTGATGTGTTCGTAAGGTCTGGAATAGTCTTTCAGCTCCTGATCAATAAAAGTGGTAGAAATACCGCGGAAATTTTCCTCAGCCGATTCAAACAGGGTTACTTGATATCTATAAACATTGATCAGTTTTGACGCAATCTGGCTGATCAGGAGATATCCTTCTTTCTCATATATGGAAGAAAGTCCGACAGGTTGAAGCTCGACATGCTTTTCAACAAATTCATAAAGTTCTTTCCCTTCGTTAATGGCTTCTGTAATTTTAGGAATAGCAAACCCAATAATATCCACCAGCTCCTTCATGACCTCATCATCCTCAATCAATTGCCGATAAGTGATTTCCAGTTTCTTGAAATCCGTCTTCGAAATTGATTTGGGGAAACTTTCGAAAATTAGCTTTTTGCTATCTCTGATCTTTTCAAGATTTCTAAAATGAAAAACAAGGTCAGATAAAAAAGGATAAAGCTCAGCAGCATTGAACTTTTGGCTGATATTTTTCAAATAAGCGAGCAAGACATATTTCTTGTATTCATAGTCGATCAGTCCTTCAGTAAGCCAGTCATGTTTCAGTTGATCCATAAATAGAATTTTTAACTCAAAAGAATTTACGCTCTTAAAGTCAAAATGACAAGTTTGTCAGGATCAAATACCTCCCAAAAGATAGTCACACTATTGATAATCTGATAAAATGTCAGTCTTTGCATTCATTCCTGTCAGTATTTATGTTTGGCATACAAAGTGCACTAAACGATTTCAGAATTTACAAAGTCTTTAATCAAATAAACATTTATCAAACATGTCAAAAGTTAATTTCAAACCGCTTGCCGATAGGGTTCTTGTGGAACCAGCCGCAGCAGAAGAAAAAACTGCTTCTGGTATCATTATTCCTGATACAGCCAAAGAAAAACCACAAAGAGGTCAGATTGTAGCAATTGGTACTGGCAAGAAGGATGAGCCGTTAGTTGTGAAAGTCGGTGATCAAGTACTTTATGGTAAGTACTCAGGTACAGAAATAACAATTGCTGGTCAAGAGTACTTAATTATGAAAGAAAGCGACATCTACGGTATCGTTTAAACCTAAGAATTCATTAAAATTTTAAAGAGTTAAAAATTACAAAACAATGGCAAAAGATATTTTCTTTGATACAGAAGCAAGAGACAGCCTCAAAAGAGGTGTCGATAAACTTGCAAACGCAGTAAAAGTAACATTAGGACCAAAAGGAAGAAATGTTATTTTGGATAAAAAATTCGGAGCGCCAACAATCACAAAAGATGGTGTTTCAGTTGCAAAAGAAATAGAGCTTAAGGATCCTATTGAAAACATGGGTGCTCAGCTAGTGAAAGAAGTAGCTTCTAAAACTGCAGATGATGCGGGTGATGGAACTACCACTGCTACAGTATTGACTCAGTCAATTTTCAATCACGGAATTAAAAACGTGGCTGCAGGAGCAAACCCAATGGATCTTAAAAGAGGAATTGACAAGGCAGTAGCACTTGTTGTTGAAAACCTCAAAAAACAATCAAAACAAATTTCTACAAATGAAGAAATTGCTCAGGTAGCATCTGTTTCAGCCAATAATGATGCTGAAATCGGTAAGATGATTGCTGATGCAATGGAAAAAGTAGGAAAAGATGGCGTAATCACAGTAGAAGAGGCTAAAGGAACTGAAACGGAAGTTAAAACTGTAGAAGGTATGCAGTTTGACAGAGGTTACCTTTCACCATATTTCGTTACCAACACAGAAAAAATGGAGACTGTATTGGAGAACCCATACATTCTTATTTATGACAAGAAGGTTTCAAACATGAAAGAATTACTTCCGATTCTTGAAGCGACAGCTCAAACTGGAAGACCTCTTTTGATCATCGCTGAAGATGTAGAAGGTGAAGCACTTGCAACACTTGTTGTTAACAAAATCAGAGGTACTCTGAAAATAGCTGCGGTTAAAGCACCTGGATTCGGTGATAGAAGAAAAGCAATGCTTGAGGATATAGCTGTCCTTACTGGCGGAACTGTGATCTCAGAAGAAAGAGGATACAAACTTGAAAACGCTACTCTGGATTATCTTGGTAGTGCGGAGAAAATCACTATCGATAAAGACAATACAATTGTCGTAAACGGAAGTGGTAAAAAAGAAGATATCGTAGGAAGAGTAAATCAAATCAAATCTCAAATTGAGAACACTACTTCGGATTACGATAAAGAAAAATTACAAGAAAGACTTGCTAAGATTTCTGGCGGTGTTGCTATCCTATACATAGGAGCAGCTACCGAGGTGGAAATGAAAGAGAAGAAAGACAGAGTGGATGATGCTCTTCATGCAACCAGAGCTGCAGTACAGGAAGGCATTGTTGCTGGTGGTGGCGTTGCTTTCATCAGAGCGATGAAAGTGCTTGAAAACGTTGATCTTGGAAACATTGATCAAAATACAGGGATCAAAATCGTTTACAATGCAATCCAGTCTCCTTTGAGAACTATCATTGAAAACGCAGGTGGCGAAGCTTCTGTGATAGTAAATGCGGTGAAAGAAGGTAAGGATGATTATGGTTTCAATGCAGCAAGTGGCGAATATGTAAACATGTTCAAAGCTGGTATCATTGACCCGACTAAAGTGACGAGATTGGCTTTAGAAAATGCTGCTTCTATTGCTGCACTTCTATTGACAACTGAAGCTGTAGTAGCTGACGCACCTGAAGCTGAAGGCGCTGGTGGAATGTCAGGTGGTATGCCTGGTGGAATGGGCGGCATGGGTGGAATGATGTAATCCAATTCCAAATAAATATAGATCAAAAGCCTCTCAGTAATGAGGGGCTTTTTCTTTTTGCGGCTGGTTTTCAAATTAATCAGTAAGGCCTCTTCTAGCTGTATCAACAGATATTTTATCCTACCTTTATATTATGACAGACAGACTGCAAGAGGTTTTTCGCCAAATAGATAAAATGAATGCTGAAGATAAAAATATTGACAGCAGCAATGGTGTTTCACATCCGAAAGAACTCATCTATGGCCAAAGGATGACTAATACTCTGTCACTTTTTGAAGCACCATCAGAAACATTGCAAATAGCTATACGTGCCCAGCATATTAAAAGATGGGTAATACCCAGAAATGACTATCCAATGGATCGCCCCGGCTACCTCAAATGGCGCACCAAATTAAAAATTTTTCACGGTGACTTAACCGCCGAAATAATGGGTGTAAATGGATATAATGAATTGGAAATAAAGGAAGTCAAGGACCTCCTGATGAAAAAAAATATCAAGACAGATTTAGATTCCCAAACTCTAGAAGACGTAGCATGTCTTGTTTTTCTTCAATATTATATTAATGATTTTACCAACGAAAAAGAGGAAGAGATGATGATTAATGTTTTAAGGAAAACATGGCCCAAAATGTCAGAAAAAGCACATGATTTAGCATTAAAATTCAAATATTCTCCTGATGTCTCAAAGTTGATCGAAAAGGCTCTCAATATTTGACAAATGAAAAAAGTACTTAAAAACATATCCTATACACAATTGGCTGTAGAATTCATTTCTGTAGTATTTGCGGTTCTATTAGCACTGGGCTTTAACTCGTACAAACAATCATTGGATACTGCAAGCGAAGCAAAAGTACTCAAAGAAGCAATTTTGAGAGAATGCGAATCCAATCTTGCCAAAATCGATTCCATTCTTATTAAAAACCAAGAGTATAGGAATTTTCTTGACTCAATTGTAAGAATGGAGGAAAATGAATTCCAATTTTACTTCAGCTATGAGTTTGAAATGCTCACAAAAGGTGCTTGGGAAATTGCTCAGAATCACAATGCAATCAATAATTTAGATCCAAAATTCATTTTGTCGTTATCAAACCTTTATAACTCACAAAACTTCTACTTAGATCATTCGTCATTCGTTTTTAAAAGTGTAGGTGAACAACTGGCACATAAAAAATCCATGGCTGAAAAGATATTGCGTTGGCCATGCATTATAACATGTCTGTCATGAACTCGTATGCTGAGTCTTTAAAAACCGACTATATTGAATTACTTCAAAAATATGATTAAATGCAACTGACTAAAAGTCTAAAAATCACTATCATCTTACTTTTTATCATCTTCAAAATTTCGGAGATTTCTGCTCAAGGAATTTCATTTTCGTATCTCATTCCGAAAAACGGCTACCTCTCAGCCCCTATCAGCCCATTTTCAATACGAGGTATTGGTATTGGTCGGACAGTCGGTGTTGAAACTGGTTTCACTTTATACAGCATACCCGGACTTACCATGTCAGGTCTTCCTTTTAAATCAGAAAAACCACTCTCAGGTCCCAATTGGTCAGTTCTTGTACCTGGGCAACTCACCCTATCCGCTGGTTTCGGATCTTTAGGGATTAAACTTCTGGGTGGTGGATTTGTAATTTGGAATGTCAGCTCACGAATAAATAAAGGAAATCTTGATCGGGCAATTGCCGCCTTTGAAAATTGGGATGTGGTTACATCTAACATTGATATGGATATGAAATTAGGTTATGGATGGATTGGAGGAGCGGAATTGGAATATAAGGTGAGCAATAAACTTTCCATTACGGGACAAGTCCAATATCTCAAAGGCTTTTCAGATTCAGCTATTTCAGGAAGTTATGCAGGTGGAACCATAGGCGGAACCATAGAAACCAGACAAGCTAATTTCGATCAGGCAAAAACTAAGCTGGAAGGTATTGAAATCTCACTTGGGGTGAAACTGAATGGAAAGTAACTGACAATTACTAATATTACATTCCTTAAAGCAAATCTACTGATGCAACAAAAATCCCAGCTTTTGATCATAGGTCTTGGCACATTCAAACGCCCTAAAATGCTTGAGGAAACTTTGAAATCATTTATTGATTTAAGTATCCCATTGAACATAAATGTAAAATTATATGTAGTTGATAACGATCCTGAAAATACTGCAAAAACTGTGGTTGATTTGTTTGCGCCAAAGCTCAGTATTGAAACCATTTACTTCACAGAAGAGCGACGAGGGATTGTTTATATGAGAAATAAGATAATGGAAAAAGCCCTCGAAACTGGAGCCGATCTTCTTGCCTTTATAGATGATGATGAGGAAGTGGAGAACAACTGGCTGGAAGTCATGATGGAGAACAAAATTAAGTATCAAGCAAATGTAATAGTAGGAAGAGTAGAGCGCATTTTGCCCACCGATACTCCAAATTGGGTCATCAAAGGTCGATTTTTCGAGAGACCAAATATTAAAACCGGAACAGTGCGAATTGCTGCCAGTACAAGTAATGTAATTTTTGACCTAGATTTAATAGCTAATAAAATGGGTTTAAGATTTCATCCTGCCCTCAATCTGTCCGGATCATCAGATACTTTTCTGTTTACAGAAGCAACTAAAAATGGCGCAAAAATCATTTGGGTCAATGATAACCTCATCAAAGAATCTATCCCAACTTCGCGAATGACCATCAATTGGCTGCTGAAGCGCGCCTTCAGACACACCAATTGTAGAACACTTCGAAAAAGAATTAAAAACCCGTATTACAAAGTACTTATTTCTGAAAGTTTATATGGATTGAGTCACTTTATTCTTGGGATCGCGTTTTTCCCATTCTACATTTTTCTTGGAAAAGCTGGAATTGTGCATTCACTCCGATTTTTCTGGAAAGGTGCCGGATCTTTTGCTGGGCTTTCAGGATATGTCTATAAGGAATATGAAACCATTCATGGGTCCTAACATCAGAATAAGCTGTATTTAAAATACGTTAAAATGAGAACGCAACAATCCTATTGACCCTATTATTTAAAACCATAATACGGGTAATTATTACGAAATTTATAATAATCTGAAATCAAATTAACAAAATCAACAATATTCTTTGAGTTTATCTAAAAATTCACTCAATTACTATCCTAACTAACCAATACCCATGAACAAATTTTTAGTAATTGTAGGATTTGCAGTCGCACTAGGTGCATGCAGTTCTCCCGAGAAAAAAGCAGAAACTGTTGAAGAAGCACCTATGGAAGTAGTTGTAGAAGAAACAATCGAGGTTACAGACTCACTTACTGTCGAAATGGATTCAGTAATGATAGAGGCTGTAGATTCGATTTCTGCAGAATAAAATTCCCAAGGCCTCTTATTAATGTAAGGGGCCTTAACTTTTTCTTAACTCAAGTTCTATTCAATCACAGAACTCCTTTTTCTATCAATTCAATATTCTTTTCTTCTGAAAAAGGAATATCCTTGATTTGATGATGACCACAATAAGAGCATTGAAAGTACTTACGAAGCTCTCCTTCTGATTCGCTTGTTGCCTCCTTTATTACCTCTTCACCATTTTCTTTTAACGTTCTGAAATTACAATTTTCACATATCAGGGAATGAAAACTCATATCATATCGCTCAATAACTTTGTGCCCAGTAGCCTCATCAATCCAAACATCATAGTCAAACGTCATGGCTTCCTCATCATCTCTCATTTCCTGAGTCATGAATTCATCTTCTTCCTCTTCATTAAGCTGTCTCATCAAATTGCCACTATGTGGAGATTTCATAGGACTGAATCGAATCTTATTAAGTCTTTTCTCAAGAATGAATGGGTAGTAAAATTTGAGATATGCCCACATTCCATACCCGATTGCCAATCCTATCAGACCTGAAAAAAAAGCTACGAAAAAATAAGTATAAGATGCTACCAAACCCATCGCACCACTGATCATGTTGAATGCGAAAAAAGATAGACCAATAGCAATTAAATTAGTTGTCCTACTTAAAACATTGGCTTCTTTTTTTGAAGCAAAGCGATATTTTTCAGTCCGAGAGTTGAGCCCCATATATTGGATGGTATAGAATAAAAATCCAAGTACACCTAGTGCAGTGGATGTGGAGCCAAGAAAAGTAAAAACCTGATACCAAATTTCGTCGAGTGCCTTCATATGATTAAGTGATTTGAATAGTAGAATTCTGATTTTCACCCTTAAGATAGTTATTTCTACCCTCCAAACCTATGATGTATATCAAATTCGAGACAGACGTATAATTGGAATTTACCAATTTAAACCAAATACTTTTCCGCAGCGGCACCTTTAAATGATGCGCGTGGCTTTAGATCTAAGGTCTGAAACATCTCTTTATCCTGATCGATTCCCGGGTTGGGAGTAGTCAATAATTCATCCCCTGCAAAAATCGAATTCGCACCAGCTAAAAAACAAAGTGCTTGCTCTTCCACAGTCATTCGTACCCGACCAGCTGATAATCTCACCATGGCCTTTGGCATGATGATTCTGGCTGTTGCAATCATTCGAACCATATCCCAAACAGAAACCTTTTCCTGATTTTCCAAAGGAGTACCGGGAACAGGTACCAATGCATTCACAGGGACAGATTCAGGATGCTCTTCCATGGTAGCCAAAGTATGAAGCATTCCAATTCGATCTCCATTAGATTCTCCCATACCGATGATGCCTCCTGAGCAAACAGAAATATTCGCTTTCCTGACATTATCAATTGTTTCTAGCCGATTATCGTAAGTTCTGGTAGTGATGATCTCTTCATAATGCTCTTCAGATGTATCCAAATTATGATTATAGGCATATAGACCAGCGTCTTTAAGCTTTTGAGCTTGGTCTTCAGTAATCATCCCAAGTGTGCAACACACCTCAAGTCCCATTGAATTGACTCCAGAAACCATTTGAATTACTTTATCAAAATCACGGTTATCTCGAACTTCTCTCCATGCGGCACCCATACAGAATCTAGTGCTCCCATTATCCTTGGCGTGCTTTGCTTTATCTAACACAAAATCAACGTCAAGCAACTTATTTACTTTTACATCAGTATTGTAACGGGCAGCCTGTGGGCAATATGCACAGTCTTCAGGACAGCCTCCAGTCTTTATGGACAACAAAGTACATACCTGCACTTCAGATGCCTCGTTGTAATTCCTATGAACTGTAGCTGCGTCATAGATGAGCTCCATCACTGGTCTGTTAAAAATAGCTGATATTTCTTCTTTGGTCCAGTCGTTGCGTATTTCCATTATGGCGTGCTTTTGTAAAGGATAAAATTGATATTTTATCCAAAATTAAATTAATTGATTTGAAGATCACCTGGCATTCTCGCCTGAATACCTGTCATTCGCTGCAAAGATTCAATCTTTTTTAAATAAGGAGTAATTATTGACTCTTTTGTTGCAAAAATTGAAGCATTCATATCCTCAATATTCTCTAACAATTGATCTAAAAATTCTTTCTGCTCTGGATAATACCTCACCCTATAGTCATCAGCCACACCAGCTTTAGTCGCAGCTATCACAATCGCATCTTCATACGAACCCAAAATATCCACCAATCCTCTGTCCAATGCCTGAGCACCTGACCATACACGACCCCCAGCAACATTCTTCACCTCATCTCTGGTCATGCCTCTGCCTTCCGATACTCTTGTTACGAATGTTTCATACCCTCTTTCAATCTGAGTTTGGATGATCATGCGCTCCCCGGGGGTAAGAGTTCTCATGACTGTCATATAATCTGAAAACTCCCCAGTATTAACATTGTCACTTGTGATCCCCAATTTATTTTCAAGGAATTCACCAAAGTTGAACATCATACCAAAAATCCCGATTGAACCTGTAATGGTATTTGGCTGAGCAATGATGGTGTCACAAGGAGCAGCGATGTAATATCCGCCTGAAGCTGCAACGTTAGACATTGATGCGATGATTGGTTTCACGCCTTTAGTGAGCTTGATTTCTCTCCAAATTTGTTCTGAAGCGGTAAGACTTCCTCCCGGAGAGTTTACTCTCAACACTATCGCTTTTACAGATTCATTTTCACGTGCTTTCCGTATTTCATCTGCAAATTGCTTTCCTCCTACTACCTCACTATCTGAACCCATCACGATTTCGCCATCAGCTACAATGACGGCTATCTTGTTTGAAGAATATGTTCCCGAAATAGATTTCATGTATTTTTTACAAGAAATGAAATTGATCTCATCCTCTTCATCCAAACCAATTTTCCTTCGAATGACAGTCTTAAGTTCATCCTCGTAACCTACTTTGGAAATCAATCCATATTGCATGGCCGTCTCTGGATTTCTTGCCAACATTTTGTCGGATATATTTTTAAGGGTAAGGAAATCTATTGAGGTATTCCCTTCTACTGCATTCAAATAACTTTGGTGAATAGACCCCAGCAATTCGGATAATTGAAGCTTATTCTCATCACTCAAATCTTTTCGAATAAAAGGTTCGATCGCACTTTTGTATTCCCCTACTCGAAATATTTCGGGTTCTATATCCAGTTTATCAAACAATCCTTTGAAAAATGTAACTGATGCATTAAGTCCATTAAATTCCAAAGACCCTTCAGGATTCAGGAAAAGAGAGTCAGCCACAGAAACGACCATGTAGTCACTTTCGCTGATGTATTCGCCATAGGCGTAAATGAACTTACCGCTTTCTTTAAAATCGACAAGTGCATTTCTAATCTCTAACAGTGAAGATTGCCCTGCCTGCAAATACATTGGCTTGATATAAATTCCATGAATTTTCGAATCGTTTTTAGCTGCTTTGATAGCCGCTAAAATATCAATCAGGCTCAAAGGAGCAGGTGAATTTCCAAACAATTGTTCCAATGGATCGTCTTTAGTGCGTTCCATCAAGAAGCCAGACATGTTGATACCCAAAACAGAATTGGATTCAACAACGGGAGTTTCGTCACCTGCTGATGCAATTGCTGCTACAAGCATTATTCCTAGGAAAAAAAAGATAAAAAGCCCCACGATGGTGGCCAAGAGGTTGCGCAAAAATGCCATTTGATTGTGTTATTGAATTTAACTTGCAATTCTATTTGAAGACGAAGTTAACACGATTCATTCAGCTAATAGTTTGATTATTCTTGATGAATGTAGGTTTTTCATTTTGATAGGAATAAATTCCATATTTGGGAAGAATCATGCGCACAGGGTAATTGGTCAGAAATGAAAGTGAAGAATAGATATTAGAAAGTTGAAAACTTAAAGTGGAAAGTTGAAAACTGTAAATAAAGTTGAAAACTGAATGTTGCAAGTTGATAATGGAAAGTGGAGAGTAGATAGTGGAAAATTTGAGATTTACGGACTACAACTTACGGATAGTTGTTAACCGATCTCAGAATAAACATTTAGCATTTAGAGCACCACGGATCACAAGAATTAAAAACTTAAAAGTGTATAGTGTAGAATTGAGAATTATTTTTTCAGTTCATTGATCAAGAGTTTTTAACAGATCACGGAAGGCCAAAATCACATTTTAGACAGATGAAAGGAATTTTTCTATTATTAGGATCCAACATAGGAGATAAGTCCCAACATCTCAAACAGGCAGCTAATCTTCTACAAAATGGTGAAATCACAATAGTCGATTATTCATCGGTCTATAAAACGGAACCGTGGGGAAAGACTGATCAGGATTGGTTTTTAAATATGGTTGTTAGAATTGAAACTTTTCTTTCACCCAAGGATTTATTGGCTCAATGCCAATGGGTAGAATTAGAAATGGGTAGGGAAAGAATAGAAAAATGGGGGGCTCGTATCATTGATATTGATATCTTATATTACGATAATCTGGAATTGGAAGAATCCAATCTTTCTATACCACATCCGGGAATTGCTATGAGGAAATTTACATTGATTGCTCTGAATGAAATCATTCCAAACGAAATTCATCCTATTCTTCATCTCAGCCAAAAAGAACTTCTTGATATGTGTCCAGACAAACTGAAGTGCGAGACCACTGACATTCATATCGATTTATGACCTGGACAGAAGCGGGAATTTTAATTGGTGCAGGTCTATTTACAGGTGTGATCAACACATTGGCAGGTGGGGGTTCGCTTATTACGCTCCCGCTTTTAATTTTCATGGGACTGCCCTCCGTAGAGGCCAATGCTTCCAATCGTATAGGCATATTCTTGCAAAGTCTTGTGGCTGTTGGTGGGTTTAAAAGCAAAGGAGTCTTTGTATTTCCTTATGCTGCTTGGGTATCTATATCAGCGGTACTCGGCTGCATTATAGGTGCCTATTTTGCTATCGATATCCGAAATGAATTATTTAATAGAATCTTAGCTGTGGTCATGGTCGCGGTAATGACTTGGACGGTAATTAAACCGTATCTGGTACGAAAAGGTATTGATGAAAATTTCACCAACAAAAGCAAAATCACTAGCATCATCATATTCTTTTTTATTGGAATATATGGCGGTTTCATTCAGGCAGGTGTTGGTTTTTTGATCATTGCCACCCTCACTGGTATCCATGGCCTCAATATGGCCAAAACGAACAGTATCAAAACTTTTGTAATCGTTTGTTATACCTTGGTGGCTTTAGGAATCTTCTGGTGGGAAGATCAAATAAGATGGGATTATGGATTGACATTGGCAGCAGGAAATTCGGCAGGTGGCTGGATAGCTAGCCGCTGGTCTGTGGGGAAAGATGATAAATGGATTCGAATGGTTTTGATAGTGACTGTGTTTGGACTGGCTGTTAAATTGTGGTTCTTTAGCTAATGAAAAATATTCGTGATGCTTTTCCAATTCTTTCAAAATATACTTATCTAAATACAGCCAGATATTGTGCTCTTCCACAAAGCGGAATAAATATTCAAAATGATTTTCTGGAACACTTACAAAATCATGGCAGCTGGAATTTTGATCAATGGTCGACATTATATGAAGAAACCCGAGTGAAATCAGCCAAATTGGTTGGATGCCGATCAGATCAGCTATTTTTTCTTCCAAATGTTTCATTGGGATTCAACATGGCTGCACAGTATTTTCCAAAAAGAAAAGTGATTTGTCTTGCTGATGATTTTCCATCTGTAAATATTGCATGGGAGCCTCATGGATTTGAAGTGACCTATCTCGATTATAAAGCTGAAAATTTCTATGATCAGCTTCTGAATGAATTGGCAGAACCTCAAAATATTTTGTCTGTAAGTTGGATTCAATCAGCTGATGGTTTTGAAATAGACCTCCCTTTGATTTACCAAATCTGTAAAGAGAAAAATCATCTTTTGATTTTGGACGGTACACAAGGACTCGGAGCTATACCATTTCAAATTGATCCTGAGGTGGATTGCCTTTTTCTAGCAAGCGGTTTCAAATGGTTGATGGCTGGCTATGGCATTGCAGTAGCTTATGCATCTAAACGCATTTTGAAATATCTCAAACCCATGCGTGGTTGGAATAGCGGATTTTCACCTGACGGAAACATCAGCGAGGGCGCCAAAAGTCTTGAGGTGGGAAATGCCACTTATCTGAATGTGGCCGCACTCAGCGAAGGACTAAAATTCATTGAAGAACTATCTGTGTCAGCTATTAATGAGCAAAATCATCAATTGAGGTTGGTGATAGAAAATAGCTGTAAGGCCACACATAGGGCATTCAAAAAATATGACACTCGATCAAGTATCATAACCATAGCGGCAAGTGATGATGAATATGAAGCACTAGTAAAAAACAAGGTTCAGGTCACGAAGCAAAGTGGATTTATCAGGGTTTCACCGAATTTCTACAATAATGCCGAGGACATTCAAAAAATGCTAGCCGTAATCGCCTAAATTCACGGCAAAATAAATCAATGGGAATCGTAATCAGGCAAAGTTTTTGGAACTCCGTTTGGTCCTACTTAGGGGTAGGAATCGGTTTCATCAATACACTTATTTTACGCCCCGCATTCTTCACCGAATCAGAGATAGGCATAGTCAGTGTAGTGACCAGTAATGCCCTGATGTTGGCTCCATTTTTGACCCTGGGAATGCCAAACACTTACATGAGAGTGTTCCCCGAGCTCCGGGAGCAGCCTCAGCTTGAGAGCAAAATATTAAGTCTTCAATTTGTATTGATCCTGATCGCCAATTTGATCTTCAGTGTAATTGTATTTTTCACGATTGATTGGATCAAAGCCATTTACATAGACGAATCACCCGAATACAACCAATACATCTTTGTCAGCTTGTTGATCATGATTTTGTTCAGTTTGTTCATGCAGATGCATGCTTTCAGCCGATCTAAGCTGAATGTGATCATTCCAGCTTTTCTAAAGGAAGCATTTCTGAGACTTGGCAATGTGGTGCTTATTTTATTGTTCATGTGGAAATACATCACCTTCAGTGAGATGATCTATTATTTGATCCTATCTTATTTCGTTGCATGTGTGATATTGGCTATATATATTTTTAAAGAGCAAAAAATCAGGCTAAGTGCGGATATATTTTCAATTCCTAGGGAGTGGTTGCAAAAGCTTTATAAATATGGCTCCTTCAATCTCATGATGGCAGGCTGTAATTCTATTTATGCCAATATCGGATCCGCCATGATACCAGCAATTTTAGGTGCTGCTGCCAACGGCGTTTTTTCCATATGTCTTTACATCGGTATCATCATCGAAATGCCGAAGAGATCCATGTTGCAAATCATCACCCCGATTTTGGGCAAGGAATTTCAAAATAACAACCTCAAAGAAGTTGACAATCTTTATAAAAAGGCATCACTTAGTTTAGGGGTCATTGGACTTCTCTTTTTTATCGGTGTAGTCTGCAATTTGAGAGATCTATTTTCACTCATTCCTAATGGTGAAACTTACAGTACAGGGTTTTATGTAGTAGTTTGGATCGCATTAGCAAAAATCATAGACATGCTTTTTAGCTTCAATTCTGAGCTGATATACTATACCAAATATTACAAATACAACTTATATTTCTTCCTTACCATCTCTGTGATCATTATCTCACTTAATTATTATTTAATACCCGAAATGGGAATCGATGGAGCAGCTATTTCATTCATAATTTCCACGATTTTATTTAATGGAATTAAGTTCATCTTTATAAAAATGAAATTTGGGATGATCCCTTTCACTACCAAACATATTCCACTTTTCATGTTTGCGCTGATTACATTCGGCATCTTTTGGTACTTACCAATAAGCGACTCTGCATTATTTAATATCATTGTAAGATCAATCGCCATCACTGTCGTCTTCATGAGTTTGGTTTATATGGCTGGCATTTCAGACGATATCAACAGGTTAATTAAGACCAATTTTAAAAAATATTTAAATATTCATTTACCATAATTCATTCATGGATCAATCACTAAAAAAAGGAATTCTCACTCATGGTTTAGCCATTTTAGGATTTTTCATCGTCACGGTTCTGTTATTCTATCCGCAATTTTTTTCTGGAAAAGAACTTTTTCAACACGACATTTTGCAGGGAAAAGGTGGAAATCACCAAATGATTGAACATCGTGAAAAAACGGGCGATGAAGCACTTTGGATGAACAGTATGTTCAGTGGAATGCCGGCATATTTGAATGGAGTTCAATACAGCGGCGATCTGATTGCCTATGTTTATAAAATTATTACCCTGGGCATAGGCCATCCCCGTGGAATCACATTCGTTTCTAGTTTGTGTTTTTATATTTTGTTATTAGCATTTAAGGTAAGACCATGGATTGCTTTTATTGGCGCACTCTCTTTCACTTTGAATGGATTTAACATCATAAGTATCACTGCAGGTCACAATGCTAAAATTGCAGCAGTGGCTTTAATGCCACTTATTCTTGCGGGTATTCATCTGGCTTTTACAGGCAAAAAATGGCTCGGACTTGGCCTTACAGCTCTCGGACTAGCCCTGCAATTGCGTACGGGACATTACCAAATCACCTATTACCTGATTTTAATAGCGTCGATTTATGGCGTATTCAGACTGATTCAAGCGATTCGGCAAAAAGAATTAAAACCATTTATGACAATAGCTGCCGGATTGATTTTGGCTGGGATTTTAGCTTTAGGGACTAGTGCAGGTAAGCTTTGGACGGTTTATGAATACAGCAAAGTTTCCATCAGAGGAAAATCAGAGTTGAAGCCATCAGACAACCAGTCTTCTGGCTTAGATCGTGATTATGCATTTGAATTTAGCAATGGCATTTTTGAGCCGCTGGTGATGTTCATTCCAAACATTTTGGGAGGTGCCTCAGCTCAAGAATTATCCAAAAGTAGCGCAACGGCTGATGCTTTATCAAAAGCTGGTTATGGCCCTGCGCAAGTAAAAGAACAGATAAAGTCAATGCCAACCTATTGGGGCGATCAACGGTTATCAGCACCTTATTATGCCGGGTCTATTGTTGTTTTATTATTTATTGTCGGTCTATTTATCTTGAAAAAAGAAGAAAAACTCTGGCTTGTTGTCGTTGCAACTCTGGGAATTGTATTAAGCTGGGGCAGCAACTTCTCAATCATCAACAACTTTCTTTTTGATTACTTGCCGATGTACAACAAATTCAGATCGGTCACATTTATTATTGTCATGCCTATTCTAGCATTAAACCTTCTGGCCTTTCAAGCATTGGAAAGAATCTTTCAAATGGAATGGGACAAAGTGACAATGATGAAACTCCTCAAGGCCGTAGCGATACCAGCGGGTTTTGCTTTTTTGTTAATTCTAGGCGCAGGAATGTTAAATTATCGAGGATCCATTGATGAAAGATTACCAGATTGGCTTATTTCTGCAATCCGGGAAGACCGGGCTTCACTCCTACGTCGTGATGCCTTACGCGCCTTGTTTTTCATCATTACTTTTTCGGCAATCATATGGGCATATTTCAAAAAGAAAATAAGTACAACGGTGGTTGTTGCTGGACTGATATTGATCACATTTTTGGACACCTTCCTTTTAAGTAAGAGATTTCTAAAAGAGGAATCATTTTCCAAATCACCGGCTTCTAACTATTTCAAACCGACAAGTGCTGATACTTATGTGATGAATCTTGCGCAATCCGGTGACCGTGTGCTCAATCTGCAGGGCCCGTTTAATGAAGCCCGCACTTCCTATTACCACGAGTCGCTTGGAGGTTATCACGGTGCTAAAATCCGTCGCTATCAAGATCTGATAGAAAACAGTATCAGTCCTGAAATGAATACTATGATCGAGAAACTGCAAAAAGGAAGACGAGATTTCTCGGGAATGCCAGCAATCAACATGCTAAACGCCAGATTCATCATGGCAGGAAATACCAAAGAAGCGGTTCTTGAAAATCCAAATGCTTTGGGAAATGCGTGGATTGTGAGTGGGATCATTGCTGTTGACTCTCCAGATAAAGAGCTTGAATCGGTCAGATCTTTCAATCCATTGCTATCTGCTATCATCGATCAAAGCAAATTTGACCTTCCTAAGATTTCGTCCACGGCCATAGGAACGGTAGAAGTGCTTAAAAGAAGCCCCAATGAAATCATTTACAAAGCGGATGTGACTGGAGATGCCTTGGCGGTGTTTAGCGAAATCTATTATGACAAAGGCTGGAAAGCTTCCGTGGACGGACAAGAGACCAAAATCCTCCGTGCAAATTATGTGCTTCGGGCACTACCGCTAAGTGCCGGAAGTCATGAAATCAAATTTAGTTTCGAGCCAAAATCATATCAAACAGGAAATACGATCATGTGGATATGTTCTGTGTTGGTTTTGATTTTGTTTGGATCGGGGCTTGTGGTGGAATTGAAAAAGGGTTTGGGTTAATCAAACCAAATCCATTTCTTTTAATCTCTTAACCATTTGGGTCTGATAATCAGTATGAGCGATAGTCGAGGGAATTCTTACCAACCAGCATTCGTCCATTACAGACAATCCACTTTCAAGTACTTTGGTGCCTCTTTCAATGACTTTCTCATAGGAAAGATTCAAATCAGCTTCAGTGCCAATGGCATTGTATTCATTCCAAACCAAATGATCAAAAAACCCATTATATTCTCTTGAGATTACCAATGCATTAAGGTAGGCAGCTTTTTTTGTTGTTATTTTCTCGAAAGTAATTTCCGCTGACTGGTCTCGAAATAAAATAAAAAAACTGGCTTTTGGTGATTTCGTGTTTATTGTTTTGCCGTAGAAAATTTCTGGCGATATCCTTCTTCGGATAAATTTTTTACCCCTCAATTCATGTAACTTAAAATGAATTTTATCAGCTGCTCCACGACCCTTAAATATCGCCTTTTTGACAGCATGATTTCCTTCAATATTGTAAGCATATATCTTAGGATAGGCCAAGTTTGGGTAAACGGAACCTTCCTTATCCATAATACAAATATCATCTGCAATGAATGAGCAATCTTCATTGCGACATAAAGTGATTTCAAGAGATGTTTTTCCAACTCCTCCTGTTCCACCAAAAACCAAGGTTTTCCCTTTATTGGTTTGCACTGCTGATGCATGAATTACAGAGAGTTCTGGGTCAGTAAAGGCCAATGGAACTAAAATATGTTCGTGTAACCACTGCCCTACAGCCTCCTTATGGGATGTAAATTGTATGTTCATCCACTTTCGTAATGTTCGCATTACAAACCCAGATGGCTGAATGCTAAACTGCACATGGTTTACCTTGCCTGCATCAAAATAGAATCTAGCCACGACAGGACCCATACCATAGATAAAGCCATTTTTCGTCAAAAAGTGAATGCTGGGATTTGAGCTTAAAGAACCGCTGTTATCTACCTTATAAACATGATCAATTAAAATTGAAACTTCAAGTTCAGAAGCCGAGGGATAGATACTCAATTCTTTTTCTAGAATATCTGAAATGAGTCGATCATGGGAATTGATTCGAATCGCTTTACCAAAAATCAAAAAGGTTTTATCCATTACTGTTTCTTCCTATAGTTAAAAGACGATCAGCAAAGTCCTGATAATTTAACACACCATCAAATTTAGTTTCATATGTTTTTCTTGCTCCAGATCTCAGTTCAGGATTATCAATTACATACCATATCGCTTTAGCCACTTCATTTGGTTCAGGGTCCATGGAGAGAAGTCTACCATTTGTTTCATCTACAATTTCAGATACACCACCCACATTTGTCGCCACTACTGGAATGGCGTATGACATTGCCTCCATGATGCTTACTGGGATACCTTCAGAAGTACTGAGATTAACAAATGCACTTATAAAATTTGATTGGTAGTAATGATGAACCTCGGCGTTTTTTAAATTCCCCAAAAATTGGATCTGCAGATTAGTTGGTATATTTATGAGAAAGCCCTTATTCAAAATAGATACATCACCGCCTATATGAATCCACTCAAATTTTTGATCCGGTCTTGTTTTGGCTAGTTCCAATAGTGAGCCTTTAATCAATTCGATACGTTTCACACGATGAATAAATGAGCAGGATACAATTCTTACAACTGCATTTTCTTTAGCGATTTCAAATTGATAATCCCCCATCACTCCAAGAAATGATACTTCAATGTTTTTTTGATGGTATCTATTTATCAAGTACTGCTTCCCATCATTGGAAATACTAAATAAGCAATCCAACAAGGATATCACTTCTTTACGAAAGGGAATAAAACGGTGTTTTCTGTTTTCTTCATACAAATCAAAACGATGGGCTCGACTGACCAGTTTAATATTCGATTTACTACAACCTTTAAAAAGTGACAATCCATATGTTTCAACATCACACCAATAAGTGTAGATAACCACATCTTCATATGTGATTATTTCTTTGGCCCAATTAAAGAGATTACGGCCGTAATGAACAAAAGAGGCGACATCCCTAATAGCTGAAAAACTAAAAGATCGATGTTTAATAAGAGCAGAAACGATCCATTTGAAATGGTAAAATACAGGGTAGATTTTCTTTTCAGAATTCTTTATTAAATATTCTGAATAAGAAGTGTCAATGCTAATATTGGAAGATATTTTACGCTTTTCTGGAGAAAGAACTCTTGGAACAATAGTAATTTCCAAATCTTCTATCTGCGACAACACATCTATCTCAAGTTCAAGAAATGTTTCTTGTTTGCCATATGGAAATGAATGTGTGAAAAGTAGGAGTTTCATAATGCTTTTTGGAATCTCTCAAAGGGATAAGTTGGGCATGGTTTTTTTGAACCACCAACCTTAACATCAAGTCACAATAGCAATTCTTTCAATCTACTATTACTAACCACATAATTTTTTTCTATATGCAATTTATCTTCAAGTGATAAAAAACTCTTTCTAGAAGATATGAACTTAAAAAAAAATGGCTCCAGTATAGCGATAAATATCCTGGAAACGTTTCTTGTTGAAATTGCATTCCAGATTAGATTATTAGGCTTTTGACTTGTGAATATGAAGTGATTGACTATTCTAAGTACGTGAATGGATAAATTACTCATTGATTTATTCACCTTACGGCCAGAGGGAATACTTTCCAAAAATTGCGTATTGGTGAATTTTTTTATTTGTTCTAAAAACTCATTTTTATCTCTTTTTAAATCCTCTTGCCTCAGAAGTAAAATATTTTCTTTACCAAATTGGGCTTGGTATTTTTCAACCAACAAATCGTAATTTAAATACCCTGGATTAAAAGCTCTAACGTAATAATTCCACTCATTATCAATATTGAGGAAATCCCGAAACGACATCACACCACCTTGAATCACATATTGCCTGTATAACGAATCATACATTTCTACTTGATTTCTGATCGTAATGATAACCTTATCAAATCCAATTTCTTTTAGCCTTAAAGGTATTTGTGATCTTCCCAATCCCTTATAGATAAACGGTGCACCTGCCAATGACTCAAATGAAAGCAAATTATCACCATCCACCATTAATGCATTGAGACGCTGTTTCACATTCTCCTTTTCATAATCAAGTTCGTCAAGATAAATGAGGTCTGGGAAAATTTTTTCACATTTGCGATAATCCACATAATTGATCCCCTTCAAATTAGGAAATACCTCCCACTGAAGAAAGGTGGTGGCCGTTTTTGGATAACCGATGTGAACTATATTCATTAGGCTATCAGATTGATTATTTCAGAAACCTTTACAACATGCTCCGCACTCATCTCAGGAAAAATAGGCAATGAGATGATCTCCTGACTAAGCATATTGGCAATAGGAAAATGCGATGATGTATGACCTTTATAAGCATAAGCAGCTACCAAAGGCAATGGTGTCGGGTAATGTACACCGTGACCAATGCCCTCAGCAATAAATGCCTCCTCAAGTTTTCCTCTGTTTTTTGGACGGATAACAAATAAATGAAATGCATGATAATGGCCTTGAGGAATAGTAGAGCTAATCACTCCTTTAAGAGACTCTGTATATTGTTTTGCTATTTGATTCCTTTTTTTAACCCAACCATCAAGATATGAAAGTTTTACACTCAAAATAGCTGCTTGAATTGTATCCATTCGGCTGTTGCGCCCAATTATTTGATGATCGTGCTTCTTCAACTGACCATGATTCCCTATTCTCCTAAGCTTCTCCGCCAGATCTGAATCATTTGTAACCATTGCCCCTGCATCTCCATATGCGCCAAGGTTTTTTCCGGGATAAAAACTAAATGAGGCTGCATCACCGAAAGTACCAACCTTTTTTCCATTGATAGATGCGCCATGAGCCTGCGCACAATCTTCAATTACTTTAAGGCTATATCTGCGGGAAACCTCCAAAATTTCATCCATTCTGGCAGGTAACCCATATAAATGAACTGGGATAATGGCCTTCGTTTTGGTTGTGATGGCTGCTTCAATTAACAAAGGGTTGATGTTATATTCCTCCTCAATTACATCTACAAAAACAGGCTCAGCCCCCACGTTATTAACAACCTCAGCAGTAGAAATCCAACTATTAGCAGGCACAATTACCTCATCTCCCGGCCCGATTCCCAAGGCTTTAAGAATGATCTCCATCGAATCTGTTCCATTGGCACATGCCACACAATTTTTCACTCCTATATATTCTGCAAATTTTTCCTCGAAGTGCTTGATTTGAGAACCACCAATGAAGTTGGTATTTGCTAAAACATCCATTACGGCCTGATCAATTTCTGATTTGATCGAAAAGTATTGCGCTTTTAAGTCAACGAATGGAATACTCATAAATCTCTCATTTTTTTGGCCGGATTACCAGCATAGATACCAGATTCTAGAATGTCTTTTGTCACTACACTCCCAGCTCCAATAACTACATGATCAACTATTGTAACTGGTAGTATCGTTGCATTCGAACCGATGGAAACATGATTTCTAATGGTAGTCTTCATCCATTTAGAGGGATCTCCGCCTGCCGGTCCTCCACTTGAAAATAAATCATTAATAAACATTACTCCATGGCCAATGAAACAATCGTTCCCGATTGAGACTAATTCACAAACGAATGTATGCGATTGAATCTTGGTACAATTTCCTATCGAAACGCCTTTTTGAATTTCAACAAATGGCCCAATGAAAGAATCGTCTCCAATTTTGCAACCATATAGATTTACTGGCTGAACCACCGTGACATTGTCCCCAAAACTCACATCCCTAATTCCTATATTTCTAAGCTTTGGATCAGCCATTTTTTGCTGCTGATTTATAAATTTTGTCAATTATCTCCACCGTCTTGAGTCCTTCAAATCCATTTGCGGCAATTTCACCACCGTTTTTAAGTACTTCGATCACATTTTCATAAACTTTGTCATGGTTGGACATGGAGCCTTGATAGTCGCCATATTCATTGGCCGGGTTACCTTCAGGAAGTTCTCCTATTTCATAATCGTCAATGTTTTGATACTCCAATTTATTCAAATATTGTCCACCAATTTTGATAGTACCTTTCTCACCAAAAATAGTCAAAGATCCTTCCATGTTCTTTCCAAAGCTGTTGACCGTATAATTGATTGATCCGATTGCTCCTGATAGAAATTTCAAAGTCACTATTCCCGAATCTTCAAATTCAATGATATTCTCATGGATATAATTCGCTATAACTGCGTGCACACTGTCCACATCGCCAACCATCCAATACAACAGATCGATAAAATGACTGAACTGTGTATATAGCGTACCACCGTCAAACTTCTTGGTGCCTTTCCAGTCTGAATTTTGATAATAATTGAAGTTTCGATTCCAAAAGCAGTTGAGCTGCACACTCAATATTTTACCAATTTTCCCAGCATCCAAAACTTTTTTAACCTCAGAAACAGCTGGGTTGAAGCGATTTTGTTTTACAATAAAAAGCCTTCGATTAGCATTTTCTGCTGCTTTGATCATTTCACCACAATCAAATAAACTTATGGCCATTGGCTTTTCACAAAGCACATGAAAACCAGCTTTCAAAGCCATAATGCTATGTTCCGCGTGCAAACCATTCGGCGTGCAAATAGATATCACGTCTATTTCTGGATGGCTAGATAGCAATTCTTCAATATTTACATATGAGCTAGCGCCATGTAAGTTGGCCAATTCATCAGCCCGGTCTTTTTTGATATCACAGACGGCAACCAATTCGCCCAATCGGCTCACATGTCCGGCATGTCTTTCGGCAATTCGACCACAGCCAATAATCCCGAATTTCAAATTTTCACTCATAATCGATCGATCAAGGTTGCCAATTCTGCTGCTTGGCTTTCTCTGGAATGGCTAGATAGCAGTCGTTGGTAGTGACTGTCATCTACTTTATACTTGGATTCAAAATTAGATAAAATGAATTTTTTAATTTCATCTAAATCTATTCCAGACATCATTTCTCCAATATTATTTTCCTGTAAGATATCCCCTAGATCACTATCTTTTGGGCCTAAAGTCAGGATTGGTCTATAAGCTGATAGATACTCAAAAAACTTAACCGGAAGAATCCATTTCGCATTGTCACTTTTATTAAGCAAGAGAAGTAAAATGTTACATTTTCTGTATTCAGCAAATACATCTTCGTGTGCCACATAGCCCAGAAATACTACTTTATCACTCAAATACTCACTGGATTTTAGGCGATCCGCTATAGACTCACTAACAATACCACCCAATCGAGTT
>JBLICU010000029.1:0-34920 GCA_047632435.1 Cyclobacteriaceae bacterium | reverse complement strand
CTTTGAGTAAAGGTTTACCCGTTTCTTCAATATCAATACCCTCGTATTTAATATTAAACTGTGAGCACAATTGCTGAATCAGGATTCTCCCAACTATCCATTCGGCTAATTTTGAGGGATGATATTTTTCGGGCACAGCTTCCCCAATCATTTCTAAAAGAACGTCATTGGTTTCCTGTATATTCCAAACAGCGTAGGCCGAAATCGCATTTATTGGTTTCGATAGAAGTAAAGGCATTTATTTAAATTCAGATTCTTGAATGCAAATTATGGCCAATCATTTAAAGGGCATTCATAATTGACTATTGCTGATTTATGGGGTTAATTTAGCACTAAAACAATGGAAGAAAATATGATTTACGTTTGATTTTAGAACTATTTCCTTTTCTCATAGCTTTGATCCTAGAACAAGCACCCAACCAACAATAAAATGTCACCTATTCAGGTAACCAAACTCAAAACAATCACTGGACATAAGGACGCCTTATATACCCTTAAGCGGATCGATGATCAACATTTTTTATCCGCAGGTGGTGATGGCATGGTCGTGCTCTGGGATCTAGACAATCAGGAGGTCGGTCAAATGATCGTGAAAGTACCAGCTTCTATTTATGCCATTGACTACAATGTCAATAAAGAATTACTCATCGTTGGGCAAAACTTCAGTGGCATTCATTTGATTGATGTTGAGGACAAAAAAGAAATCAAATCTGTGTCATTGACGAAAGCAGCCATTTATGATGTGCAGTCAACAGCAAAGCACATATATATTGGCTTAGCTAATGGTGAATTGATTCAATTGGATTGGGATTTGAATATAATTCGAAAAGTGAAACACTCAGACCTGAGTGTAAGAGCCATTGCTATCAGTACCGAAAGAAATCAGCTAGCAGTTGGTTACAGCGATCATTATATCAGGATATTTAGGCTGGATGACATGACATTAATTAAGGAATTTCAAGCACATACCAATTCAGTTTTCACACTTTGTTATCATCCCGAATTACCAATATTGTTGAGTGCCGGACGAGATGCGAGACTCAAGTTTTGGGATATTGATAGAGAATTTAAGCCAGTGGAAGAAATTGTGGCCCATATGTACACGATCAACCATATAACATTTAGCCCCGATTGTCAACATTTCGTAACTTGTAGCATGGATAAGTCCATTAAGGTGTGGGACGCTAAAACTTTCAAATTGCTAAAGGTTATAGACAAAGCGAGACACGCCGGACACGGAACTTCCGTTAATAAGCTGCTGTGGCTTAATCACAAAGAAACTTTGGTTTCTTGTAGCGATGACAGAACTATTTCCCTTTGGGACATTAATTTTACATCTTGATATGAAGATTACACCAATAGAGATCAGGCAAAAGAACTTTGAGAAAAAACTCAGAGGATACGACAAGGATGAAGTGACTGCCTTTTTGATGTCCCTTTCCAATGAATGGGAACGGGTACTCGATGATAATAAGGAGTTTAGAATAAAACTAGATCACGCTGAAAAGGAGGTGCGTAAACTCCGTGAGGTAGAAAGCTCGCTCTTCAGGACGCTAAAAACAGCAGAAGATACGGGAGCCAGTATGGTTGATCAGGCCAATAAGGCTGCTGAATTGCATTTGAAGGAAACCCAGATCAATGCAGAAGCAATGATGGGTGAAGCCAAATCGAAAGCTAAGAATCTTATCGAAAAAGCGGAGATGGAAGCCAGAGAAATCATAGAAGAGATGCAGGATGCAGTGAAAGATCTGGAGCAAAATTACCGTACACTGGAAAATCTCAGAGAAAACATCGTAGCTGATCTCCGAAATCTATGCGAGGATTTGGTAGAACGTGTAGATCGTACCAATAAACAAAAAAGTGATTTTAAGTTGGAGGACCATTCCAAAAAAGTAAAGGAACTTGTGAGGGAGTCAGAAAAAAGAATAAACAAAGAGAACCTTGAAATAAAACCCAAAGCAACCCGGCCAATAGATAAGGCTGAGGTAAAGCAAAAAAGCGAAGAATCAGTAAAAGCCAAACCAGCGGAAAACACACCTAAACCCAAAGTCAAGGAGCCAGTGAAAGAACCAGAAGGTGGATCGTTTTTCGACGAGTTAGAAGACTGATCATGGGGAAGGTCTCACTAGAAGGAATGGAATTTTATGCACGTCACGGCTACTACGAGGAGGAGCGCATCATTGGTAATAAGTACAGTGTAGATGTGACTGTTGAATTAGACTTTTCAAATGCTGCGGATTCGGACAAGCTGCAAGGGACGGTCAACTATGAAAAAATCTATGAGATCGTTTCTGGTGTCATGGCCATTGACGCCATGTTATTAGAACATCTGGCCGGGAAAATCATTCAGCAGCTAAAAACTGCTTTTCCTCAAATCAAAAAAAGCTGGGTGAAAGTATCCAAATACAATCCACCCATAAAAGGACTTTGCCATCGGGCCGTGGTGGAGTTGGAGGGGTGATTTTTTGTTGTTAAAATTTATTCTAATGTATTAAATACAAACCCTTTCGCATCCGCCCCATCATAAAAATCAACTTCCTTACCGATTAGAAACATCGTTTCTCTTTTTTGAACATAGACAGAAATGCCATCTACTTCATATTCCAGATCATTTTCCTTTTTCTTATCGAACCCCAATACAAAAGTCACACCGCAACCACCACCCTTGACACCAACACGCAGACCATAATCAGCTGGAATATTCTTATTATTAAGGATATTTTTAATTTCAAGGAGAGCTTTTGGTGTAATTGTTACTGGTTGCATCTTGAGGCCAAAGAAAATGGTTATTTTTGAATATTAACTCAATCTCAAACACCAATATTATGGAGATGGTTTATGACCTTCTTAAAATAACCCTTCCGGCCCTGATAGTAGTTTACGCAGTATTTATGGTCGTGCGTTCTTTCATGCAGAAACAGCTCGATGAATATCGCATGGCTATTAAGCAGAAAAATCAGGAAATTGTTACACCGATCCGGCTTCAAGCGTATGAACGGGTGTGTTTATTGCTGGAGCGTATTTCGCCCAATAATGTCATTCCCAGAGTGAATCACCCGGAAATGACTTCCAAAGATCTCCAGGGAGCATTGACCACCGAGATTCGGAATGAGTATAATCATAACCTTTCACAGCAAGTATACATGTCTGATGACGCATGGTCATTTGTATCAGGCGCTGTGGAGCAATTGATCTCAATGATCAATGAAGCAGGAAATACTGTACCGGGTGATGCAGCGAGTATAGAATTGGCAAGAGCAATTTTTGAAAAGTCAATGAAAAACGATCAGGATACCATCAAGGGAGCCCTTCGGTTTTTGAAAAGTGAGATCAGCGAGGTTTTTTAAATTAGAAATTAAGTCCATGGCAAATAAGAAGATAACATCGATCCTGTCCAAAGCGAAAAAAACCCTTTCGGACAATGAAAGGGTGAAAAAGCTATTGGCAGCAGGTAAGGAAAAGCTGGACGGATTAACTAAAAGTGGTGAGGATCACGAATCCCTTACTTACCAACTACATATGATCATTCGAATGATTCGAGCTCATATTTCCGGCGAATACAGTGCATTCTCAATTCAGTCTATGGTGTTGCTTGTTTTTGCCCTTCTCTATTTTATTATACCTATGGATCTATTGCCTGACTTCATTCCGGCCATTGGATTCACAGATGACATTTCTATTGTCTTGTTTGTTCTGAAAAGTATCAGAGACGATGTGGCGCAATTTGAATTGTGGGAAGAAGCTGAAACAGAGTAAAATCCATGCGCGTAGTTTTACAAAGAGTCCTTGAAGCTGCCGTTAAAATCGATGGTGCGGTTAAATCTGAAATAGGTCAAGGTTTACTGATCTTGTTGGGAATTGAAGATTCAGATGATGCCTCTGATATAGATTGGCTTTGTCGTAAAATTGTAAATCTGAGAATCTTTGAAGACGAAAATGGGGTGATGAATCGAAGCATTCTTGAATCACAAGGATCTATATTAGTAGTTAGCCAGTTTACACTTCATTCCAGCACAAAAAAAGGAAACAGACCCTCATACATCAAAGCCGCAAAGCCGGACATCTCTATTCCACTTTATGAAAAATTTGTTGAAGCGATAGCCCAGTTTGGCTTGATTGTTCAGACGGGTACATTCGGTGCAGATATGAAAGTAAGTTTAATCAATGATGGGCCAGTCACCATTTTTATTGATACCAAAAACAAAGAATAATTTACCCCAATCCTTGTTTGATAAACCATCAATATTCGGTCTGCTTTATGCTACCTTTGCAGACTTTTAACAGCGCATATGGATCACATTCGAAATTTCTGCATCATTGCACACATAGATCATGGCAAGAGTACTTTGGCCGACAGGTTGCTGGAGTTTACTAAAACGGTCACCGGTCGCGAAATGCAGGCGCAGTTGCTGGACAACATGGATTTGGAGCGTGAGCGTGGCATCACTATTAAGAGTCACGCCATCCAAATGAAATATGTTCAGGATGGTATACACTATACCTTGAATTTGATTGATACTCCCGGACACGTGGATTTTTCCTATGAAGTATCAAGATCCATTGCGGCTTGCGAAGGAGCTCTTTTGATCGTAGATGCATCTCAAGGCATTGAAGCCCAAACCATTTCCAATCTTTATTTGGCATTGGATCATGATTTGGAAGTAATCCCGGTTCTGAATAAAATCGACCTGCCTGGTGCTATGCCAGATGAAGTTTCAGATCAGATCATTGATTTGATAGGTTGTAAAAAAGAAGACATCATTCACGCAAGTGCCAAAGAAGGTATTGGTATCATGGACATACTTGCAGCAATTGTTGCGCGTATTCCTGCACCAAAAGGCGACCCGAAAGAGCCTTTGCAGGCCATGATTTTTGATTCTGTTTTTAATTCCTTTCGTGGAATCGAAGTTTACTTCCGAATTTTCAATGGAACACTCAGAAAAGGGGATAAAGTAAAATTTGTCAATACAGGAAAAACCTACGATGCGGATGAGATTGGCGTGCTCAGATTGGCACACGATCCTCAAAAAGAACTTTCCGCAGGTAATGTTGGATATATTATTTCTGGCATCAAGGTAGCCAAGGAAGTAAAAGTAGGAGATACTATCACCCATGTAGATAGGCCGACACAAAGATTGGTCAAGGGTTTTGAAGATGTAAAACCAATGGTTTTTGCGGGAATTTATCCTGTAGAAACTACAGATTTTGAAGAACTCAGGGCCTCAATGGAAAAGCTTCAACTCAATGACGCCTCTTTGGTTTGGGAGCCAGAAACTTCCATGGCCTTAGGCTTTGGATTTCGATGTGGATTTTTAGGCATGCTCCACATGGAGATCATCCAGGAGCGTTTGGAGCGTGAGTTTGATATGACGGTGATCACTACAGTGCCTTCTGTGCAGTTTCACGCGATTAGGGCTGATCAAACCATCTTGAAGGTAAGTGCTCCATCTGAGTTACCTGAATCTAATACCATTTTGCATGTGGAAGAGCCTTTTATCCGCGCACAGATTATCACCAAATCAGATTATATAGGAGGAGTCATGGCACTCTGTATGGATAAACGTGGGGAAATTAAAAATCAAGTTTATCTGACCAGTGATCGTGTGGAGCTAACATTCGAAATGCCATTGGCCGAAATCGTTTTTGATTTCTTTGACAAGCTGAAAACCATTTCCAGAGGATATGCCTCCTTGGATTATGAATTAATAGGCTATCGTCAGTCTCATATGGTGAAATTGGATGTCATGTTAAACGGGGAAAAAGTGGATGCACTTTCAGCCATCGTTCATAGAGATAAAGCATATGATTGGGGCAAAAGACTTTGCGAAAAGCTGAGAGAATTGATTCCGCGACAAATGTTTGAGATCGCCATTCAAGCATCTATTGGGACAAAAATAATTGCTAGAGAAACAGTGAAGGCGATGCGTAAAAACGTATTGGCAAAATGTTACGGTGGAGATATTTCAAGAAAGCGCAAGCTTTTGGAAAAACAGAAAAAAGGAAAAAAACGTATGCGCCAGGTTGGTAATGTGGAAATCCCGCAGGAAGCATTTATGGCGGTTCTTAAATTGGATTAATTTGGAAGATTTTTAGGGTATTCGATCAGGTCACTTGCTGAGGTTGTTACCTGTCTTTATAAAGTAAAAAGAAGAGCATATATTGACAAGAAAGAGTTTGATGATTTTTATCTTCGCTCTTTCAATTTGATGAATATGATGATTGGATTTCGTAATAAACTACAATGACTCCCAACTTCTAACTACAAGCTTATGAGCCAAATTCTTGACGGAAAGAAGGTAGCTGCAGAAATCAGATCAGAGATTTCTGAAAAAGTGCAACAGTACAAAGAAAAAGGCTTGAGAGCTCCCAATCTTGCGGTGATCATCGTGGGTGATGATGGTGCGAGTCATACCTATGTTACAGGAAAAGTGAAGGCCTGTAAATCCGTAGGTTTTGATTACACGCTGATGCATTTTGCCAGTACCATTTCCGAGGAAAAACTCATCAAGCACGTCGATCAACTCAATGACGATGAGGACATTGACGGTTTTATTGTTCAGCTACCACTACCAGATCATATTTCTGTCGAAAAAGTGACCGAAAGAATTCGCCCGGAAAAAGATGTGGATGGTTTCACCAATCAAAATTTCGGGAGTATAGTTTCTAAAAATCCACTATTGCTTCCTGCAACTCCATTTGGAGTCATGGAAATTTTACGTCGATACAATATAGATATTGAAGGAAAACATTGTGTAGTGGTTGGAGCCAGTCGTTTGGTTGGCGCGCCTTTGAGCATGATGTTACTCGAGGAGGGCAGAGCTACAGTGACAGTTTGTAATAAATACACCAAAGATTTGGCAAGCCATACCAGAGAAGCTGATATTTTGGTTGTTGCCGTTGGTAAACCCAATTTGATCACCAAAGACATGGTCAAAGAAGGTGTGATTGTGGTTGACGTGGGTACAACCAGAATTGACGATTCATCATTAAAAAATGGATTTAGGCTTTGTGGCGATGTAGATTTTGATGAAGTATCAAAAATCAGCTCATATATCACTCCGGTTCCGGGTGGAGTCGGCCCCATGACCATCGCCTCCTTACTTTTAAATACCATTCGAGCTTACGAGCAGCAACGTATTAATGCCTGATTTCGATCCTAAAATTTCACTTCCAGTGATGGAATCCTTTTACACCATTCAGGGAGAAGGGCACCATACAGGCAAACCAGCTTATTTTATAAGATTAGGTGGTTGTGATGTGGGTTGTGTCTGGTGTGACGTAAAAGAATCCTGGGATGCAGAAAAGCATCCAAATATGACCATTCAGGAAATGGTAAAAGAAGCCAGCTTATCTGGTGCCGAGATTGTGGTGGTCACAGGTGGTGAACCATTGATGTATGACCTAAGTGCCTTGACGGAAGCCTTGAAAAACAAAGGCTTGAAAACACATGTGGAAACTGCAGGGGTTTACCCAATCACCGGAAATTGGGATTGGATATGTTTTTCACCTAAGAAATTTAAAGCTCCCCTGAAGGAATATTATACTAAAAGTCATGAACTTAAAGTTGTAGCTTATAATAAAACGGATTTTAAATGGGCAGAAACCCATCGTAAATCAGCAGAAGCGCAAATGGAGCTATTCTTACAACCAGAATGGTCCAAACGAGAGGTCATGATGCCCCTTATTGTCGATTATGTGAAGAAAAATGCAAAATGGAGGATATCTTTACAAACACACAAGTACCTCAGCATTCCTTGAAAAGGCCACTCAAAGGATATTTAGTAGTACTTTTCGTTTTAACAACAACGTCCCTTTTTTCCCAAAAGTTATCTACGGAGAATAAAAAAAGCATCAAACTTTATTACAAAGCTGAAGACGCGCTGATTGATCGTGATTTTCGCAGTGCAAAAGACCACTTTCAAGAGGCCATTAAGAAAGACAGCAGCTTTCAGGAACCGTATCTGAAACTGGCCAGCATTTACAACATCTATCAGAATAAGGATTCCTCATTGATTTATTATTCCGGTTATGTCAGGATAACACCAGCAGAAAAGGTAAACTGGAAAATTTGGAAAAACCTGGCCTATCTCAATTTTGAAGCGGGCAGATATCAAGAGGCTCACGCGGCAATTGGTTTTGTGCTTGACAACAAACCGGAACATATCAATGATCCTGATTTGAAATTGTTAAAAGAGAGTATTGCCTTCTCGCTTGAAGCCATCAAAAATCCAAAGACAATTACCATTACTCCTTTACCTGATCAAGTCAATGCATTTCAACTGCAGTATTTTCCAATATTAACTGTGGATGAACAAACGCTTATATATACCAAGCGCGATTCCAATCGGCCAGATGCAGATGAAGATATTGTTTTTAGCAAAAAAACTAAAGGTGTTTGGTCTCCTCCCAATTCTATTTCTAAGGAAATCAATACAGATTTAAATGAAGGGGCTTGCACGATTTCAGCCGATAGCCGCTTATTGATATTTACCAGCTGTGACGAGGGACGTACTTTTGGAAGTTGTGATCTTTTTTATGCCATCAAAGAAGGTGAAGAATGGTCAAAGCCTGAAAACATGGGTGCCGCTGTGAATTCCAAGTACTGGGATTCTCAACCAACCATTAGTGCTGATGGGAGAACGTTGTATTTTTCGTCTAATAGACCTGGGGGACAAGGGAAAAGAGATCTTTGGAAAACAAGTGTAACAGAAAGAGGATGGTCTGAACCAGAAAATCTGGGTGCAGAAATCAATGGATTTAGAGATGAAACCACCCCTTTTATTCATGCTAATAACAACGTTTTGTTTTTTTCATCAACATCAAAACCTGGTTTAGGTGGTTATGATCTCTTTTTTTGTGAAAAACAGAATAACATTTGGGGTACACCCAAAAACCTTGGTTATCCAATCAATTCCTATCAAGACGAAGTTTCCATTTTTGTGGCGGCTAATGGTAAGGATGCCTTCTACTCACAGGAGGTTTTTGAGAATGGTCAAATTCTAAATAGCACGATCGTCCAATTCGCAATAGCATCTGATTCCCTTAACATACATAAATCAAGCTATGCCACAGGTATGGTCACTAATGAGAAAACGTCAATGCCAATTAAGGCAGAACTTAAACTCATGAATTTAAATGATAGCTCTGATATTTATATCACCTCCTCAGATTCAATAACCGGAAATTATTTTTTAACACTTACTGAGGGAAGGGAGTATGGTGTGTTTGTGGACAAGAAAGGATATCTATTTGAGAACCTTTCATTTAAATCTAAAGACAATTCTATTTTAAACCCAGACACTATAAATATCCAATTAAGGCCTATTGAAGTAGGAAAAACCGTGATTTTGGAGAATATATATTTTGATTTTGATCAATTTCAGTTGAATGCCAAATCCATTCATGAGCTTCAAAGAATAGTGTCGTATCTAAAATCAAATCCGGAAATCAAATTTGAAATAGAAGGGCATACGGACAACCAGGGCAATAGCGATTACAATATGATATTATCTCAAAAAAGGGCGCAGGCTGTATTTGATTTCTTAATCAAAAAAAGTGTTGATCCAAATCGCCTATTGGTGAAGGGCTATGGGTCATCCAAAATGCTAAGATCTGACAATTCTCAAGAGTCCCATCTCATCAATCGCCGAATCGCGTTTCGAGTCTTAAAGTAACACTTGAACTAAAAGGTTTCATTTTTTTATACTTTTTTTTCAAAAAATTCATCAAAATTTAATTGAAGTTTAATGGAGATTCAAAGATGAATATTCCGTTTATTCCTGAAAACCTGATTTTTGTTCAACGAATCTGCCATAAATATTGATTTTACATCAGAATCATGGTTTTGGTAGCATACATTAAATGTTTTGCTCCTTTTGTTGAATCCGATATAATTGATATAAATTTAGTAATTGAAATATAATGTACAATTTAAACAGTATGATATGAAGAGGATTCTACTACTCAGTTTCATGTCTTTGACAGTTGCCTTCGCGGCGATTGCTCAAAGAACTGTATCTGGTAAAATTACTTCCGCCGAGGACGGTGACGGTATACCAGGTGTTAACGTTGTTTTAAAAGGAACAACTACAGGTACAACCACAGATTTAGATGGGAACTACCGATTAAGCGTACCCGAAGAGGGAGGAACGCTTATATATTCTTTCATTGGCTTGCTCGCGCAAGAAACTGAAATTGGTGCAAGATCAGTTATTGATATTGGCATGGCTGCCGATGTGACTGAACTTACAGAGGTTATTGTAACAGCATTTGGTGTGGAGAGGGCGGAAAAATCCCTTGGATACTCTGTGCAGGAATTGGATGGTGATCAATTGACTGAGGCGAGAGAAACAAATATTGTTAACTCTCTTTCTGGTCAGATCGCTGGTGTTCAGGTTACAAATGGTTCTGGTAATGTTGGTTCTTCTAGTAGAATTGTTCTAAGAGGGCCATCTTCACTTACCGGAGAAAATCAGCCACTATTTGTTGTTGATGGTATTCCTATCAACAATACGAATTATGGAAATAGCTCAGCTTTTGGTGGAGCAGATTTTCCTAATGGAGCTGCTGATATCAATCCTGATGATATTGCTACTATTTCTGTACTTAAAGGAGCAAATGCAGCTGCATTATATGGCTCACGAGCAGCAAATGGGGTAATCTTAATTACGACTAAAAAGGGATCGAAAACAAAGGGTATTGGTGTTTCAATCAATTCCAATGTTACTTTTCAAACTCCTTTGAGAATTCCTGACTATCAAAACTCTTACGGTGGAGGTTACAACCCAAACAGCTATGAGTGGCTCGATGGTACTTCTGGTAGCGGTGGTGAAGATGAAAGCTGGGGTCCGGCACTTGATCAGGGTCTGGCTTTTAAACAATGGCAAGATACTGATGGCGGTACAAGCCCATGGGTTTCAAACCCAGATAACATCAGAGATTTTTACGAATTGGGTACTACCACATCAAATAACGTGGCTTTGAGCGGTGGTAACGACGTGGCTAACTTCAGGTTGTCATATACCAACATGCAGCAAGATGGAATGATCTATAACACAGGACTAGAGCGTAATACGTTTGCTCTTAGTTCAGGAGTTAAACTATCGGATAAATTGAGTGCTGATGCTTCTGTGAATTATATCAAATCTAGCAGTGATAACATCTCTGGTGGTGGATATGATAACAACAACCCAATGCAACAGTTCACATGGTTTCAACGTCAGGTTGATGTATCCGCGCTCAAGGACTATAAAAATCTTCCTTTAAATGCTGAAGGAACTTCTGCGCAATTCACTCCGCTTACTTGGAATACGAACTTTAACAACAACCCTTATTGGGTCTTGGATAACAATACTCAAGGGTTCGAAAAGAATCGTATCATAGGTAATGTAAAAATCAACTATCAATTGACAGACTGGTTGAGCCTTTTTGTGAGAACAGGAACTGATTTTTTCACAGATCTTCAGACAATCAAAAGAGGACATAATTCAAATGACTATCCAAACGGTTACTACCGTGAAATTGACAGATCTTGGCAAGAATCAAATTCGGATTTCGCGCTTACTTTCAATAAAGACATCACTCCTGACTTTGGATTGACTGTGACTGCCGGAGGTAACCTAAGACGTGAGGTATACAGTAGAAATATACTTACTGCTAATGAACTCGAAATACCTGGTACCTACACCATTGCCAACTCTTCAGTAGCTGTCGTAGCAACTAACTATGACCAGCAAAGAGAAATGCAAAGTTTATATGGTATGGCTCAGTTCCAATTTCGCAACTATTTGTTTATTGATTTAACAGCAAGAAATGACTGGTCTAGTACCTTGCCTCTGGAAAACAATTCGTTTTTCTACCCATCAGCATCTCTTAGTTTAATCCTTACTGATCTAGCCGACATCCAATCCAATGTGTTGTCATTCGCAAAAGTGCGAGGAAGTTGGGCACAAGTTGGATCCGATACTGATGCTTATAGATTGCAAGATGTATTTACACTTAGATCACCGAAATGGAATGGTACAACAACTGTAACTCAAGCGACTGTAGGTAATCAATTGAAAAATCCACTACTTAAGCCGGAGATAACCACATCAGTGGAGTTTGGCGTTGATTTGAGATTTTTTAGTGATCGATTGGGCTTACAGGCTACTTATTTTGATGCCACTAGTACTGATTTGATCGTGGAAATAGATGTCTCAGGAGCTTCTGGATGGAGAACTCAGTTTGCCAATGTTGGTGAGATGAACAATAAAGGGATTGAGTTGCAAATGAATGCAACACCAGTAGAGATAGGTGATTTCAAATGGGAGATGAACCTAAACTATGCTAGAATCAGAAATGAGGTTGTCACTCTGGGAGGAGTAGATAATTTGGTTTTAGGAGGTCAGTGGAATGTAGATGTAATTGCTACACCAGGAGAATCTTACCCTGCTTTATTTGGCCCTGATTATCAAAGAGATGATGCAGGTAATATCATACATGTAAATGGTCTCCCGCAAAAGGATAATACTAGCAAAGTGCTGGGATCGGCGTTTCCAGATTGGACTGGTGGATTCACCAATACTTTCAGTTTCAAAGGTGTGAGTCTTGGCGTTTTAATTGATGCTAAAATGGGCGGTAGTGTATATAGCATGACCAATGCATGGGGCAGATACTCAGGTGTTCTTGAGGAGACTTTGATAGGTAGAGAAGTGGGTATTGTTGGTGCCGGCGTGCAGGCCAATGGCGTGGATGAAAATGGTAACACACAATATGTACCTAATAATGTTCCTGTGGACGTTCAAACGTACAATCATTCAGCTTTCGGTAACAATATTGCCGCTGGATCTGTGTTTGATGCTAGCTATGTGAAACTAAGACAAGTAATTCTTGGCTATACCATACCAAAGCAATGGTTAGGAGCCAGCCCTTTCCAGAGCATAAGTGTTTCTGTGGTTGGAAGAAACCTTGCCTTGTTATACTCTAAAGTACCACATATTGACCCTGAAACAGCGTTCAGTAATGATAATGCTCAAGGTATTGAACATGCATCATATTCATCAGCAAGAAGTTTAGGTTTCAATGTAAATCTGAAGTTTTAATTTTTGATCATTTGTAAATAAGAAGACATGAAATTAGAATTTAAAAATAAAATAATTGCCCTATTTGTGGTGGGAGGCTTAGTCCTTTCATCATGTACAGACGGGTTTGAGGAAGTAAACAGGGATCCGAACGGGCCAATAGCAGTGCCTTCGGGATTGTTAATGCCGACCCTCATTGAGGCTACCAGTGATCGTTTATTCGATACGTTTCACGGTGGTGATATGGAAACATGGATTCAGCATTGGGGTAAAGTGCAGTACAATGATGAAGAACGCTATGCACCAAGAAGTGGAGTAATTAACAGTGTTTGGAATGGTTTCTACGCAGGTGGAGCCGAGCTAACGGATAACACTGGAGGTGGCGGAATTGTTGATGCTTATGAAATGGCCAATTTGGCAGTTTCTGAGGGCAATGATAAACATCTGGGAGTGGCACTTATATTTCAAGCTTATCTTTTTTCCTTAATTACTGAAATGTATGGCCCAATACCATTCACAGAGGCGATTCAAGCGAAATCTGGTAACACTACTCCAGCCTATGACGATCAGGAAACAGTCCTAAGAGGATGTGTTGCCTTGTTGGATAGTGCGGTTAGTGCATTAGCGGGTTCTGGAGCAATCGACGGAGCAACAGATATTCTATATGGAGGCAATACGTCTTCATGGATGAAGTTTGCCAACTCTTTGAAATTCAGAATGCTAATGAGAATGTCGAATAAAGTTGATGTTGCGGCACAGTTACAAGCGATTGTAAGTGGTGGAGTACATTTTACTTCTAACAGCGACAATGCGCAACTGAATTATCTTGGATCAAATCCTAATGCGAATCCGGTTTATTATGATGTCGTGTTCAGTACAAGAAGTGAGTGGAAGATCAATGAAACCACTGTCACCTTAATGGGCGATTTGAATGACCCTAGACTTGCAGTTTATGCTCAGGAAAATGACGGAGGTATCATTAGAGGTGTCCCTAGAGGAGTATTAAATCCGACATTAGTTGGATACGATTATGTGAATACTTCAGCTTTGGGAGAGTACTTCCTTGATCCAAGTTCTCCAGGTGTATTTATGTCTTATTCCGAGTTGATGTTTCTGGTTGCTGAGGCTGCTAAGAAAGGATTGATCACCGGAGGAGATGCTACTGCACAGTCGGCTTATGAGGCTGGTATCGTTGCGTCATTTGATACTTACAATGGATATGTTAATGGAGATGGTTCTCTGGTTTCGTTAAATGCAGCAGCTTACTTAGTAAGCGGAGGTGTATCTTATAGCACTGCTTCAGCTTTGACGCAGATTGCTACACAGAACTACATCGCATTGTACGGTCAAGGTCAAGAAGCTTACTCTGAATGGAGAAGAACAAAGCTTCCTGCATTATTACCTGCAATTGATGCTTTAAATGGTTTGACAAGTATTCCATCACGTTATCTATATCCGAGTGATGAGCAAAGTTTGAATACAACTAATTATAATGATGCCGCTACTATGGTTGGTGGAGATGAGCTTGACACAAAACTGTGGTTCATGAATTAATTAATTAAAGCAGAGCTAATTATTATGAAAATGAAAAAATCTAGATTATATATATTCCTTTCGTTATCCATACTTTTTGTAGGGTGTAACGAAAGTGAGGATTTGATAACGTCGAATGCGGTAAGTGGAGGTTTAATGAACGTTACTACTACATCGGTGAATTACGTGGTTGGGAACACAGGGCCATATCCGGTCGAGTTCTTCCTTAACCAAAATGAATCTGTAAATATCGAGACCATAATGGTTTATAAAACATTTATTGGTCAGGAGATTCTTAAGGACAAAGATGATGAGGACTCTGTAATTTTCAACACTTCGAATGAAGTGTTGGATAGAGAAATACCTGTGACTAATAAGACTAATCATTATGTGACTGCCGAATTTACTTTCGAGGAGTTAAGCAATGGTTTAGAATTAAAAGGTGCACCACTTCCCGCAAGTGACGGAAGTTTCTTGATTGGGGACAGTTGGAGGTTACGTATAGAAACTAAACTTAGTGATGGGAGAACGTTGACACAGCGGTTTACTATTAGCATTACTGTTTCTACACGTTTTGCCGGAGTTTATAACGTTGTTGAGAAACAGTATTATCGAATCAATACACTTCGTGATGATTTGGATAGTCAGTGGCCTGAAACAATGACCATTGCTTCTATTGATGCAATCACCTATGAATTGGTAGAGTATATTGGTCTCTTCAATGCGAATACTTTGTATTTTCAAATTGATCCTGGTACGGGTAAGATTACTTATCCAGCACAGTGGAATGGTGTGGATCAAATACTGAATGATCTTCCTATCATCACATGCGATCTCAATCCCAATGATCTTCTCAATATGCCTTGCGCTTCAAGCAATGTTGCAATTATTAAGGACAATGGAAAAGATGTGTTGGACATGGTTGTTGGATACATTGCATCTACAGGCTCTCGTGAGTTTCATCAGAGATTAGAAAAAGTTGTTGAATAATTTAAACTTATAGAAAACATGAAAAATATAAAGAACATAATCTGCCTTTTATGTGTGGTAAGTTTATTTATTACATCTTGTGATGAGGATCAAAATACAGGAGAGAGTACGCTAACGCCATCAAAGCCGACAATAACACTATCTGGCTTTGAAACTTCTTATCTGTTTGCTGAAAAGGATTCGACTATTGTCATAATAGCGACTTTGTCTGAAGCGCAAATAGTGGACGTTTTTGTCGATATATTCCAATCCGGTGGTGAAGCTACTGAAGGAGAGGATTATGTAACCAAAGGTAGGATTGTGATACCTGCATCTGCCTTAACGGGTAGTTCTTCTATCACAATCATGAGCGATGATGTAACAGAGGATACTGAAACGTTAGAGATAACCATTGGTGGCGATAATACGAGCAATGCTTCAATTACTCCTGTTAAAATTGAGTTTACTATACCTAACGTTACCTCTGGTGACTTAGTGTTAACTCTTGGATGGTCTACAGCGTCTGTTTTTGATGCTTCAGGCGCTGAACTTGCAGCAACTGATGTCGCGGATTTGATTTTGAGCGTATATGATGGAGACGTCTTTCTTGCAGCAGCGGATGGTGCATCTTTTGAGGAGCTTATTCTTGAATCTACGGATGATGATATCACTTACAGTGTTTACGCAAGTATTTATGCAGCTGCTGATTTAGGCGGTCTTGGTAATTTACCTTTAGCAAATTTGATATTTGGCTATGCACAATCAGGTATTCAGTCAGGGAGCTTCACTTTTGGTGGTGCACTAGATTTGACTAATGTTTGTGATGCTAATCGTTATCATATGGCAGATGTAGTGAAAACTGGTTCATCATATGAGATCATTCAAGTTGGAAAGTTACCAGATTTAGTCCCTACTACTCTAGTAGGAACATATACTGGTCAGGACTCTAATTTGGATGGTATAGGTTTTGTGGGGGAAAGTCAGATTGTAGCAGTTTTGAATACTGCAGGAGATGATATCGAGATGACTGGTATTAACGTTGATTTTATGGAGAACGTTTGGGGTGAGGCAGTTCAGACTTCAGTTCCAGTAAAACTTACCATAGATTATGCTGCTAAGACTATCGTCATTGAAGAACAATTCATCTTTACAACGCTTTATGATGGCGCATTATATGACTATACCATATACGGGACTGGTTACGTGGATGCATGCAATAACGTTATTTTGGAATATGAAATGAATCAAGACGGTTTCTTGGTAGGAGGTTGGCTTAATGCCAATGGTTATTCCAGCGATGCACTTTTTACAGCAATAATAAGTTTGTAGAAATTTCACTAATCTAAAAAAGGGAACTGCTTGCTAAGTAGTTCCCTTTTTTTTTGTTTTAATGATAATTACTATTTGATCAGCTCAACCATTAAAATGCATATATTTTGCGCTTATCCATTCAGCAATGAGTTTATGTAAAATAGAAAGAAGTGCACTTCTTTCTATTAGAAAGGGTGTTTACTATTAACTAGCTTGCGCATGTTTTAAGGGGATTAAATGCAGAAAAATTATTTCCTTTAAGAATAAGGGTAAGTTAAAACACCATTGTTATACACGACCTAATTCAGAACCACACAAGCTCCAGTGTGAATATCAAAATGTACTTTATGAGATCTGGTCTACTACTACTATTGCTGACATCTTTGATGTTTGGTTGTTTTTTTGAGGAAAAAAAAGACAATCAAAATGTTGTCTTACTTGAAGACGTCATATTTATTTCCAGCAATAAAGTACGACTGTTAGGTCGTATATATAGTGCCAAAGATAATATCAGTGATCATGGGTTTTATGTTTCTACAACTGAGTCTTTTGAAAATCCAATTGTAAGCTCACTGGGTTCAAAAGACAGGTTGGGTCTTTTCCTAGTTGAATATGACTCGCTTAGCCAAGAAACCAATTATTTCTATAAGGCCTATCTTGTAACAAACGGGGAAATTACCTTTAGCGAAGTAAGTACAGTCTCAACTTTCAAAGCACAGGTGAATTCAAGAACACCTGGTTATGGAAAAAAAGGCGATATCGTTACAATTGATGGAACCAACCTCACCAATGAAGTCAATGTTTATTTTGGCGATATAGAAGCTAAAATTACAAAACGTGTATCGGACATACAGATACAAGTGGAAGTTCCGGATCATGGAAATGAATCCAGAGTGCCTATTATTGTTGCGCTCGAAGGTAACAAGGTATTGGCTGATAATTTCGAATATATCACAGGGCGGTGGACCTTAGTCAAAGAATTTAATTTTGGAATATTTGAACCACTTCAATTCAAGATAGGATCAAAATTAACTCTCGGTTTTGGTTCTACAAATAAGTTTTTTCAAATTAGCAATTTGTTCTACAGCATTGACCTGGACACCTACGAGGTTATTTCCGAAGTTATTTCCGGGGAAGATTTACCTACACCTGTTATTGGTAGTTTCTTTACTGAAACTGGCTATTTTGGTGGTGGTTCTTATGGTGCGAATGCTATCCAGGATGGTGAGTGGGAGTATTTGTTGAATGATGAGTTTTGGAAATATGAAGAAGGAACTTTCCTAAGTCTTGGAAATTTGAACGTCGATAATAACTTTAATGTAAAAACGCATAACTCAATTGCTTTTGGTTTCGAAGAAGCACTTTATGTGATTGGCGGGGTGATTTCTCAAGAGGTCAATAATCGATTTGAGCAAGTGCCCAACAGTCTCGTTTATAAGTATTCAGAAGGAGCCTGGAGTTTGATTAGTAGTGTACCGATCATCATAAATGGATATTTGCCTAACACTTCTATAGAAAATGAACATTGGTTTTTGACAAAGAACCAAGAGTTCTGGAGCTACAGCCCAACAACTGGAGCGTTTAAAAAGCTCTCTACTTTTAGAGATGGTACCGTGGGGAATTATGGAAAGATGCATTATCTCAATTCTAAGATATACTTTGGCTTGTTTCAATTTCAAGAAGCATTCTGGCAAATGAACAAAGATGATCTCAATATTTTGCCTAAAAACAATTTCCCCGGAAAATCTAACTATATCACTATATCATCATTTGAGAATGATGGAGCCCTCTTTTTCTTTAGAATACCAACAGGCTCAATTATTTCACCTATGGAACTGTGGAAATTTGAACCTAATGAATTTGAATGATTATGAGAAAACTAACATACTTGTTATTCATTTTTATATCCATATCCTCTTTTGCACAAAAGAAAATAAATGTAGGGGGAGGGGGATTTTCATATGGAAACAAAAAAGGGTTTATTTATGGTACCCTATTGGACGCAGAAACAAAGGAGGGTGTCATAGGAGCTATTGTATCTCTTCTAGAATCTGAGAGTGTGACTGTAACCGATATTAATGGTGATTTCCGCTTAAAAGTACCACTTGGACAAGTTGTGATAGAGGCTCAGTCGATAGGTTTTAAAAAAACAACATATTCGTTGAACGTGGAAGGTGGAGGGGTGTTCAGAGTATACATTAATCCCGATCTCACCGAATTAGATGCAATTGTTGTTTCTGGCGAACGAGATGATTCCAATGTGAAAAGTACTGAGCTAGGGAAGAGTTTACTTTCGATAAAATCAATCAAGCAGCTACCTATGACCATGGGTGAGATTGATATCATCAAATCGCTGACACTTCTTCCCGGAGTGAGTACAAACTCAGAACTTTCAACCGGTTTCAATGTACGTGGAGGCGGAACTGATCAGAATTTAGTTCTATTAGGAGATGTGCCTATTTACAATCCGGCTCATTTATTTGGTTTTTACACTGCCTTCAATGCGGAAGTGATAGAAGATGTGGCACTCTATAAAGGAGGAGTTCCAGCAAAATTTGGCGGAAGAGCATCTTCAGTCTTACAAGTAAAATATCGAGATGGTGATTATGATAGCTGGAAAGGAAAACTTGCTGTAGGAGTTGTAAGTTCGAAATTAACTGTGGAAGGCCCAGTTATAAATAATAAAATGTCAGTTCTTGCTAGCGCCAGAAGATCTTACGTCAATTGGACTTTAAAAGCGTTCAAGAATGTGGATGTTCGAGAAAGTTCAGCAGATTTTTATGACCTCAATGTAATCCTCAATTTTAAACTAAATGATAGGAACAAGCTTTCTTACGCCATGTACAGAAGCACTGATAATTTCAATTTGGCTGGTGATACCATCTACTCCTGGACGAATTTTAATCAAACGATCAACTGGTTTCATAGCTTTTCTGATAAACTAAGCCTTAAAGCAACGGCAATACTAAGTGAATATAGCAATAGTATTGAAAATGATAGCAGAGTAGAACCTTACACCTTTGACTCTAAAATCTCTGACGGAATATTGAATGCGGACTTAGAATATATTTTTTCTGATCGTATCTATCTTAACACAGGTGTGAATTTCACTCGTCATAATATTAACCCAGGTGAGCTAACACCTAAAAATCCTGACCAAAATTCAAGAGCATATCAGAAGCTTCAAGATGAATCTGCCAATGAGATTTCATATTATGTAGATGCTACTTATGAGGTAAATGACAAACTTACATTGACAGGTGGGTTGAGGTATAATCAATATAATTACCTGGGTAAACATACTACCTACCAATATGAGCCCTATCGATTAAAAAATGAACAATCTATCATTGGTACTACGAACTATGGAAAAGGTGAGTCAATTCAAAAGTATTCAGGCTGGGAACCTCGCCTGGCAGTGAGATATGGTCTTAATGCCACCACCTCCTTAAAATTTGGTTACAACAGAATGTTCCAATATCTTAATTTGATCTCTAATACCACCTCTATCGCTCCAAATGATGTTTGGAAGCTAAGTGATGATTATTTGGAGCCTCAAGTAGCTGATCAGGTTTCTCTTGGTATTTATAAGAATTGGAATGAAAATAGTTATGAAACTTCTATAGAAGGCTATTATAAGGAAACCGATAACATTATTGACTACAAGAATGGGGCTGATTTATTCTTGAACGATCACATTGAGTCAGAGCTAATTGCCGGAAAAGGCCGTGCTTATGGCATTGAAGTCTATGCTAGAAAAAAATCAGGAGGCAGACTCCTGGGTTGGGTGAGTTACACCTATGCCAGAAGCGAAAGGCAAATAGCTGGAGCTTATGAAGAGGAGACAGTTGAGAATGGGGATTGGTTTGCCAGCAATTTTGATCGAAAACACACCGCCACGGCAGTAGCAATTTATCAACTGCCTAAGAAATGGGAATTTTCCAGCACCTTGACATTCAAATCAGGTCAGCCCCTCACCTATCCTACTGGTAGAACAGATTCCACTGATCCAGAACAGGCACTTTTCAATGAACGTAATAATGCCCGGTCTCCTGTGTATCATCGTTTGGATATTTCATTTACCAAAAAATTTATATACCTGAAAAGCCTAAATGGAGTATATAATTTCTCTATCTACAACTTCTATGGCAGAAAAAACCCATATTCTATCTTCTTTCAGGATGTAAAAGGAAGTGCTCCTCAAGCGTATCAACTTTCAATATTAGGTGTGCCCTTTCCTTCAATGTCCTTTACGTTTGAATTCTAAATTTCTATGATCACTATTATCAAAAAAATTGCGTATCTTTTTTTATTGGGAGTTTTTTTTAATTCATGTATTGAGCCTGCGGATATAAAAGGGGATTACTACGAGAAAGCACTCGTGGTTGAAGGAAGAATTACTACAGATTTAGGGCCACATACAATCAGAATTACAGAGAGTGCTAGGTATGGAAGCATATTCGATGGAGTGATTGAACCGGTAACAACTGCGCAGGTTACCATTAGGGATAGTGAAGGAAGGAGTAATCTATTAACTCATACTGGATTTGGTTTGTACAATACGGAAGCAGATTTTGCTGGGGAAGTCGGAAAAGGATATATATTGATGATAGAGTATGCTGACAAAACATACAATTCAAGACAAGAAATTATCGAGAAAAGTGGCGAAATTGATTCCATATATCCACTCTATAAAGAAATACCCTTTCTCTCTGAAGGAGGCATTCTCAACTATAGGACTGGGGTGGATATATATGGAAAGTATAAAAAGTCAGATGATGCAGCTAAATATTATTACTGGGACTACCAAAGCGCCTTCTTCATCAAGACTTATCCTGAGCTTTTTACTGTGGCAACAAGATCAGGCCGAGTGAGTGCGCCCAAATCATGTTGTTCAGAATGCTACAGAACAGAAAGTGAAAGTGACGGTGCTATCAGTGCTTTTCCTGTCGGAAGCAATGCTACAGACGCTAAGCTTTTCTTTATTGAGGACAATGGATATAGGTTTTTCAGCAAATACGTGATGACCATAAAAAGATATTCCATATCCAGAGAGGCATTTCTTTTTTATGATTTGATCAGACAACAACAAGAGATAAATGGTGAAATTTTTGACCCACCTCCTGCCGCATTAAGAGGGAACATTCTAAACATTGATGATCTTGACGAAATAGTGGTGGGTTATTTTTTAGCATCTGATGTTCAAGAAAAAAAGGTTACCATTAATCGAAGTGACCTCAAAACAATTACAACTTTGCCTGTATTTGCAGATAATTGTCTTGAACTATCACGAACCAGCACCTCCGCACCTGCTTTGTGGAACGAGTGAAATGCAAATCCATTTTAGTGTAAAGTGGTTTTTAAGGTTGATGCAGAATATTGGATTTCTGGCACCCCGGGTTCAATTGGTTTTTAACCAACCAGTAAAGATCATAATCCCGATTGGAGTCTTAGTAAATCAGATGAATTAAAATACTGGTCCGAGCCAATTGTTCTTTCATACAAACTATACCTCTCCAAGGGTAATTTCTCCCATCAGAGATTTTGGCATAATAATAATAATTCTAGGCTAAAGTTGATCATCAATAGTAATTTCTGAAATCAATGCCTAAAAAGCCTTGTGCTCTGATTCTTATTGGTAGAAATCCAGAATTAGAAAACACAAGTTGATGTCTTAATACAGTTTGTTCATTGTAACTATTTTTTTGGAGTTACGAGAAAAGAATATGATCAAAACTTGTCGGAATTTATGGATCCTATAAACTGTCAGCGCTAACTTCTGCTAATTGAAACTAATCAGTTTAGAGCTCTTTGGAAAATCCCCGGGATGATGTTTTATCATTATCTATTAGCGATTAAGAAAGCTACCGGTTAACGCACTTTTTCTCTTTACTAAAGATGATGATAGCTTTTGAAAGTAGTCTATTAAATTTAGGAATTCAATATTCTTATTTTGGATAAAGTGTTGTAATTCCTTTAAAAGGTTTAAACAAACATTTTAGGGAAATCGATTGATGGGTCAGTTTACAGCTCTGAATTTAATTTATTGATGATTATGATCAAATCGCTTTCTTTTTTCACACTTAAACCATTAGATTTTATGAAGTCCCGCATATTCGTTTTTGTCAATTTGGAAATCGGAATCAGATCAAAAAGTTGATTTCTGTTTTTTCGTATCTCATAGTACTTTTGGTTTTTGTCTATCAGGACATAATTTTCTTTGATTGTAATTACATCTCCTTTTATTCCTAAATCGAGCGCCTCGTTATAGCTGCTTTTTGTTATTACCGCAGCATAAACCTTCAAGAGATTGTAAGAACCAAATGTCAACTTCTCTGAAAATCCAATAAGGGGAAGGTTCGATTGTCTCCAGAATTCATATTTCCCTGCGTTATGAATCGTCCGCTCTTCAAAAGGGTGATGAATGATGATACTATCTATTTCATTTATAGGCACTAGTCTAATGTAATTTCTATCTTTTATATCTACAGTATAGTCGTACAAATTGATCTTGGAAATTATGTTTTCATAGATGAATCCATTTTTGCTTATTAGAGTACTAGGTAACCAGTCATTGGAAAGATATTTGGAACCACTCAATTTATTGTAATCTTCAATGTTGATCTGAGTCAAAAAGCCTAAGGGTGAAGCATTGTTGCTCAGATCTTGTTCAATTACTCTATCGGCACCTGCAAAAGATCCAACTTGAGCCCAAAGCGGAGTTGATAATAGAATTAATGGAATGAACAATTTTAGATTCATAGGTCCTTCGGTTAGTAGAAATTATTATGTTATTAAAATTATAACAATTGAATCAAACCACTCCATTATATTAGGAGTAATAATATTTTAAAAGAATCATTATGAGGATGAATAAATTATTGCAATTTTATTAAAAATAATTAAACGCTATTTAAATGTAGATTTCAATTGAAAAAGAACTAAAACGGTTAAAAAAGAATAATTACTATCGCCAAATCGTAAACTTGTAGAAGTATGTTTCGCATGTGTAATAGGTTCAATTACATTCAGAATAATGGGGTATCAATTGGTATGATGGAATTATTTTATTTCTGTGAATTTGGGTTTAATTTAGAACTTGTTTGAATTACCTAACTGGAGATTGAACGTTTGCTTTTCTTCCGTATCAAAGACGAGAGAAATATACTAAGATGTGTTAATACTCAGCACTTAAGGTTCATGGCCATGTTTTCTCTCAAAATGGGAGTTCATTTCAATAGGATTTTACTTAAAATGAAATAAGGATATGAAGAAAATTTATTTACTATTCGCAACCGCTCTGGTGGTTGGTGTTTTTGGGCTGTTGGTAAAATCAGCCGATCAGGATGTTAAATCTAAATATGCTCACACCGAAAAAACACAAAAGAAGGCAGGCTATGATCGTCCTGACCTAGCCCTTTTGAGAGAATTCAATATGACCAAAGATCCTGCATTAGGTTATCCCCCTGTACAAAGATTAAACAAGGGATTTAGTTATGCTAAATCGTTAATAGCAAACAAAAGGACAGCTTCTGAAGCTAAATGGACTGAGAGAGGCCCTAATAACTTTGGTGGAAGGACTCGTGCGGTAATGTTTGATCCAAATGATCCAACTAACAAAAAGGTATGGGCTGCAGGCGTTACGGGAGGTTTGTGGTACAATGAAGATATCACAAGCCCCACAACCGAATGGATCAAAGTAAACGATTTTTTAGGAACACTTGCTGTGAATAATATTGCATTTGATCCTAATAATACGGATGTGTTCTATGCTGGTTCAGGAGAAGGTTGGTTTGGCGGAGGAATGATCCGAGGGAATGGAATTTGGAAAAGCATAGATGCTGGTAAGACCTGGAATAATTTGATAGCTACTAATGGTAATGAATTTGCGTATGTGCAGAAGGTAGTAATTACCGGGCAGTCAACAATACTTGCTGCGACAAGGGGGTTTCAAGGTGGTCCTGGGGGACTATATCGATCAACTGACAGTGGCGATTCTTGGACGCGTATATTTGGAGGTCCTGCTGCTGATATAGAAGTGGTTGGAAACATAATTTATGCTTCCAAAGGAATTTTTTCGGTTGGTGCTTTATTTAAATCTGTTGATGATGGGATTACTTTTGAGGAAATTACGCCAGCGGAAGGTGCAGAGAGGATTGAGATAGGAGTCCACCCCAATCATGCGAGCACCGTTTATGCCATTGCTACCACTGGTTCAGATGTTGGATGGTTTTATCGCAGCGACAATGCAGGTGTTTCCTGGACTAAATTGGCGGTACCATTTTACTTGAATTCAACTTCTTGTGTAGCAAGTACAAGTGATTTCACAAGACAGCAGGCATGGTATGATCTGATCATTGGTGTGCACCCAATAGATGCAAAGACAGTAGTAGTCGGTGGCATTGATTTGCATCGCTCTACGGATGCTGGTGCTACATGGGAACCTATTTCCTATTGGACAGGAGCTTGTGACGCTTTGGTGCATGCCGATCAGCACAATTTCATTTTTAGACCAGGTTTTCCAAATCAAGTTTTAGCTACAAATGATGGTGGTGTTTACTATTCTAAGGATATAACTAAAGCGGATGCGAGTGGACCCATTTTTGAGTCTAGAAACAATGGCTATAATGTCACGCAATTTTATGCTTGTGCAGCTAAAAATGAAGCTGGAGTAAGTTATTTTCTCGCAGGTGCTCAGGACAATGGGTCTCACCAATTCCAGACCAATGGAGTTAACTCAACTTTAGAGGTGACTGGAGGAGATGGAGCTTATTGCTTTATTGATCAGAATGAGAGCAATATTCAAATCACTAGTTATGTTTATAATAATTACTATTTAACACGTGATGATTGGTCAACAAATTCAAGATTTGGAGTTGGAGATGATAGTGGGGCCTTCATCAATCCATCAGAATATTCAAGTGCCACCAATACATTATTTACTGCAGGTAATTCAGGGAATTTTCATAGGTACGTCATCCCCGAAACAGAAAGTCCTACATCGGAAGAGTTCGATCTTGGAATAGCGGGTGACATCAGTGCATTGACTGTGTCGGAGTTCGATTCAGATCTTTTGTATGTTGGAACTGGTGGAAAAGTTTACAAGATTGAAAATGTTAATTCAGCCACACCAACAGCCACAGATATTAGTGGATCATCACTACCGACGGCCTATATGTCGTCAATAGCAATTGGGAATTCTGATAATCAAATCTTTGTGACTTATGCGAACTACGGGGTGACTTCTGTTTGGGAAACAGAAAACGGAGGAGCAACTTGGACTTCCAAAGAAGGAAACTTACCTGACATGCCCGTTCGTTGGGCACTTTATAATCCAGATAATACTAACGAAATTCTGATTGCCACAGATTTGGGTATATGGTCCTCTGTGGATTTGGCATCATCTAATCCATCTTGGTCACCAGCCAACGAGGGTTTGGCTAATGTAAGATGTGATATGATCAAGTATCGCTCGAGCGATGGACTTGTTTCAGTTGCAACACATGGACGAGGTTTGTATACGAGTGATGTTTTTGCTAAAATATCTATTGTAGACTTTTATAGTTCTAATTTGGTGGCCTACCCAAGTAAAAGCATCTCTTTTATTGATGCATCTACAAAAGCAACTTCTTATGCATGGGATTTTGGCGATGGTAATACATCTACAGATGAAAATCCAGAGCATGTTTATGCCGCTTCCGGTGTTTATACTGTTACATTGAAGATAAATGGAGATGATGCATTACTCAAAACTTTGGAGGTCAATGTATTACCTAAATTAAGTACGGACTATTTAATTGCCAATGGAGGGGACTTTGAGACCAATCAAAGTGATTTTGTGGCAGTAACTGTTTCAGGAACGGGTTTTGAACTTGGTTCATCTTTGATTCCTGGTAAAAAAGGGACTAATTCAGGAAGTAATGCCTGGGTACTAGGAGTCTCCGATCTGATCTATGAAAGATATAGTGAGGCCTATTTGTATTCCCCATCTTTTGATTTCTCCTTGTCAGGCACCTATAGTTTGGAATTTTACACACAATATGCAATTGAAGATGAATGGGATGGCTTCCTGTTGGAGTCGTCAATTGATGGAGGAAAGAGCTGGCTAAAAGTTGGCGATTACTTGGATGCGACTAATTGGTACAACCAAATAGCTATAGATCAAAATGGAATATTTCCTCCAGGGAAATCATTCTTTAGTGGCGATACTGGAAATGAATTTGTTAAGAAATCAGTAGACATTACTGCTCTCGGCGGTAATGCTGATGCTGCGTTTAGGTTTGTGTTCAAGTCCGATCCAGCGGCAGAAGAAGAGGGCTTGGCTATTGATGATTTCCAAATTACAGGACCAACAGCCACTGCGGTTGCTGTATCTTTTGATATTCAGGGAACACCATGTTCTGGAGAGATTGTCAATATTGTAAATACGTCAACAGGGGCGATTACAGGTTATAGCTGGAATTTTGGAGAGAACGCAATCCCACCAACGGCGACAGGGTTTGGTCCATTCGAGATTACCTATACGGCAGGTGGAGTCAAGGCAATAGCGCTTACGGCATCTACTTCAGGTGATGCTGTTGTAATAAACAATAGTTTGGAGGTTGGAGTTTTCCCAGCTAATATATCGGTGATTGGAAGTGGCTCGGAGATATGCGCAGGAGAATCTCTTGATATAGTGATTCCCAATGCAGAAAATGGAATAACATATGGTGTTTTTTCGTCTAAAAATGATACCCAAGTGGGAGCAGACGCTGTTGGTAGTGGAGCAGATTTAACCTTTACCACAGATGTGCTAACGACAGGGCAATATGTTTATTATGTTAAAGCAGCATCAAGTTCTTGCCAGCGAGAGTTGTCTCAAACTGTAGGTGTGAAAGTTAAAGCTCAACCTCAAGTGAGCATCGAGGAATCAGGTAAGTTTTACAAATCAACGTATAAATCTGCAAATGCTTATCAGTGGTTTTTGAACGGCGATACTATTGTTGCAGCCACTTTCGCTGATTATACACCTACGGTTGGGGGGGATTATACTGTGGCGGTCGAGTTAAATGGATGTGTGGCTTTTTCGGAAGCAATAAGTCGAAATGTTTTGGGTTTTGATACATCGACTACCGATGTTCAAATATATCCAAATCCTGCTTCTGACTTCATTAAATTGTCGACAAAGGATGATTCAATAATTACCTATATTAGAGTGTTTGATCTTAGCGGAAAGCTCCAAATAGAGAGAAATGGTTTTAACAAAGCAGATGGATCAATGAATATCAGCGGCCTGAAAAGTGGTATTTATAATATCACTATTTTCACTGAAAATGGACAAATATCAACATACAAATTCTTGAAAAAATGATTAATGTTCGGATGCATATTTTTTTGATTTTCATAATTTTCATTTCAGGATGTACACAGAAATCCAGAATAGCAGAATCATCATCTATTATATCAATCGCGGATGATAACTGTGAACTGAATACGGCCCGAACCTATCAGCTATGTGTAGATCAGACGAACGGTTCCAAGGAGAATGCTGGGAGCATTGAGTATTCTCTTAAAGATGCAAAAGGAATGGTTGTCTATTCCGGCAGCATCGATAGTGGCCGGGTAGCATGGCTTGATGATCTTTCTATTGAGATTTATCAAACACCGGGAATGATATCAACTGAATTTACCAAAGATGATATAACCAAAGTTTATGTCATTTTGGATGAAAAGATTGTGACTAAAACGAATTATCTAGAGACGAAATAGAGTACATAACATTTCATTTTTCAGGTTTGAATATAAAGGCCGAAACTTAAGTTTCGGCCTTTATATTAAGAGAACTTCCTGCTGATTGGCATCACTTCAGAATATGGCCAGAATGTTAAGAAAGTAATTTTAAAATAGGAGATACCGAATTTACATAATAAGGCGATACATAAGGCCTGAAAAATTAATTTTTCAGGCCTTAATTATTTCTTTTTTAATCCTGAATCTTTTCTTTCCAGCATATCTATAATCATCTCATCGGCAGAAAATCTTTGTTCACCAGAATCAAATATTGCCCAATAAAACGGGGAATCCTGCTGTCTTGCTGTCCAAATTGGAAAATCTGACATTGTATTTAAAAAGCCAATCGGAATTTGATAGGTGGAACCAAGGGACCATAAAAGCTTCGACTGTCGCAGGTTTTCTCTTAGATCAAAAACAAACTCGAGCTCCTCGCTATTTTCCAGAATCCATTGATTCACGTGATCAGATTTTATTACTTCGCTAAATTCCAGCTCAGCAGTGGCAGTATGACGGATGTCATTCTGAACGAAGGTCAGGTTTTTGAAATTTTGGGCATTTAATGCCTTTATGAGTTTAGTTCCAAAATCATCTTTACCAATAAATATTAATATCATGCCGCGAATTTAATGATTCGTTCGATGCTTTCGCACAGTTTGACCTTTTACTATCATTGCACCCGGTTATGGTTTACGTCAGTTGATAGGAATATATAAATTCATGGGACTACTCGGGTATCGGAAGTATGCGCTCAGTGTCGTATATGCTTCATATTTATAGCCACGGGTTTAAACCTATGGCTATAAAAGAAATAATTGGCAGGTATTGGCGTTATTTTTGACTTTTAAAGGCAAAAATCATGACAATACTTTATCAACATCAACATTTAGTACCTGACCAGTTACGTATGCTTTAACCCAAATTGGAGCGATGCGCAGAATGCGGAGGTTTTTGAGCCCTGTTCCAATGCCAAATTTCATGTTCACAATTTTGAATTGATAGTCACCGCCAAGGGTGATCCCGCTTCTGAGACTGGAATTGTTGTGGATTTTAATAAGCAAAGCCTTATGATCAAATCAGGCTTTACGGTAGTGGATTATAAAGATATCTACCTCGATGTGAATTTTATGATAGGCCAAATCACCAGCTGCGAAAATTTGGTGATTAAGTTTTGGGAGATCCTTGAACCAAATGTGAATTTGCTTGGAGCAGATATTTACTCCATTCATTGAATCTTTATGAAACTCCGCAGAACTCTGTTGAATTTTTTGGCGAAACCTGAACTATTGTCCGAGGCTCTGCCTCGGGGTTAGTCGATATCAATAAATATTTTAGTTATGCAGCTCTCAGTTTATTAAACTTAGATTTCTCAAATTTTTCCTGAGCATATTCTTTACTGACTTCAATTTCCTTGATGTCAGTGGAAGAGGGAATATCGAACATGGCATCTGTGATTATCGCCTCACAAATTGATCTCAGACCTCTTGCACCCAATTTGAATTCCAAGGCTTTCTCAACGATATAATCGAGTGCATCTGGCAGGAATTTAAGCTCCACATCTTCCATATCGAAGAGCTTTTCGTATTGCTTGACCAGCGCATTCTTTGGAACAGTGAGAATCATTTTTAAAGTGGCTGAATCTAAAGGATCCAAATGTGTTAGCACGGGTAATCGACCAATCAACTCAGGAATCAATCCAAAGCTTTTAAGATCTATCGCAGTGATGTACTGAAGTAGGTTTTCCTTGTCGATTTGTGAGTTTTTAAAATCGTCCTGATTTGAAAAACCAATTGGGCGGGTGTTTAGTCGATTGGCTATGTGTCTTTCAATACCATCGAATGCACCGCCACAAATGAATAGTATGTTTTCGGTATTGACCGAGATCATTTTCTGATCTGGATGTTTCCTGCCACCTTGGGGCGGTACGTTGACAGAAGTACCCTCTAATAACTTCAGTAAGGCTTGTTGCACGCCTTCACCACTTACATCACGGGTGATTGATGGATTGTCAGATTTCCTGGCAATTTTGTCCAACTCGTCTATGTACACGATACCACGTTCAGCAGCTTCTACTTCATAGTTGGCTGCTTGTAGCAATCTTGTCAGAATACTTTCCACATCTTCACCTACATATCCAGCTTCTGTTAATACAGTAGCATCGGCAATGCAGAAGGGCACTTGAAGCACTTTGGCTAAGGTACGCGCAAGGTAGGTTTTACCTGTTCCAGTCTGCCCGACCATTATGATGTTGGATTTTTCAATCACAACATCATCCTTAGCGTCGGTTTGCATCAATCTCTTGTAATGGTTGTAAACAGCTACAGCCATGAATTTTTTAGCTTCATCCTGACCAATCACATATTCGTCAAGATGTCTTTTCATGTCCTTCGGTTTAATCAGATTGAATTTCGGAGATTCGACTGAATTTTTAGTCTTAAGCTCTTCACTCAATATTTGCTGCGCCTGAGTGATGCATTTATCACAGATATGGGCATGAATGCCCGATATCATGAGGTCTACATCTTTTTTGTTTCGTCCACAAAAACTACAAGTTACTTGTGCCATTATTTATTCTTTTGGGTTTTTTTGTAATACTTCGTCAATCAAGCCATATTCTTTGGCCTCACTTGCACGCATCCAATTATCACGATCAGAATCTTTTTCTATTTCCTCATAAGTCTTTCCTGTATGATTAGCTAGGATTTCGTAAAGGTCTTTTCTCAATTCTTGCATTTGTCTCAAGGTTATTTCCATATCTCTGGATTGACCTTGCATACCTCCTGATGGTTGGTGAATCATGATTCTTGAGTGTTGCAAAGCAGATCTTTTGCCTTTTGCACCACCAGCCATCAACACTGCTCCCATAGAAGCAGCCATGCCTGTACAAATAGTTGCTACCTCTGGTCTCACATACTGCATGGTGTCGTACATGCCCAAACCGGCATAAACAGAGCCACCCGGACTGTTGATATAAAGCAAAATGTCTTTTTTCGCGTCAACTGATTCAAGGAATAACAATTGGGCGGTGATGATATTTGCAATATTTTCCTCTACCTGCATGCCAAGAAAGATAATTCGATCCATTATCAATCTTGAAAAAACATCAATTTCAGCAAATCTGGTTGGCCGTTCTTCAATAACAGATCGTGTCATGTTATTTACTCTCTCCACATAGCTGTCAAACGTCAGGCCGTTGATGCCCTGATCTTTTACTGCAAATTTTCTAAACTCCTCTTTATTGATCATGTTTCAATTTATCTAAACTGATTAAAACTAAAAAAGTCCCCAGCATAAGTTAAGGACTTAGTTTAAACTTATTTTATCAAAAGTAAGTTCGTTAAAGTTTTCTGAAATCATCCAGACTGATGGCCTTTTCCTTAATGCTAATTTGAGATTTTATATAGTCAAACACCTTATTTGCAAGCACTTGATTGTAAATCTTCATGTAATTTTCGCCATTTTCACCTTTCAAATAATTATTCGCAAAAACGTCCAGCTGATCTTCGAGTTGTCCCATTAATCCGGCCTGACCAAACTGAGCACGGATCATATTTTTTGACTCCTCTACTACTGCAGCATTGTCCACCAGTATGTTATTATCCCTTGAGATTTTATTTCTAATCAGCGACCATTTCAATTCATTGGCATATGCTGTGTATTCTACTTCCAGCATTTCTGGAGTGATACTGTCATTGGTCTTCATCAACCAAGACTTTAAAAAATTGTCTGGCAGCTCAATTTTAGCTTTTTGAACCAATGTATCCCTTAAGCTATGAAGAAAGAAATGCTCTTCCTCATTTTTGTAATTGACACTTATGGCCTGTTTTACCTTATCGCGATATTCTGACTCTGATTTAATTGTGCCTTCACCAAAAGTCTTATCAAATAGCGATTGGTCAATTTTAGCCGGAGTTGTTCGATCTATTGCTTTCAGGGTAAAAGTCATTTTTCCTTTGAATTTCTCAAAAGAATCATGTGAAACATCCAACTGATGATGTAATTTATGACTGTCTTTATAAAGTTTTTTAGGCTCGAAATCAGCATTATCTTCAAGCCTTAGTCCAATTAATTTTTTGGTGCTACCTGAATCTGTATCATTCAAATTAATGGCAATTTCTTTGTTGATTTCGTTTTCAACTGAAACAATGGTGCCATGTAAAACGTCATTGGCTGCAGAAAGATCAGGATTTGAGATTTCACCAAATTGCCTCTGAAGGTTTTCGATGGTTTCCTTCATCACTTTGTCATCGATCTTGATAGTGTTTTTGTCGACTTTTAATTTACTATCAATTGAAAGCTCAAAATCTGTGGCAAAACCGATATTGTATTGAAATTCAAAGTCTTTCTGAGTGTCAAGGTCGAGAGATTCGAAATCTTCATCTTTTGGAATTGGTTCCCCTAAGATGTGTAAATCACTTTCCTTGATGTACTTATTAAGGCTAGTAGATAAGATTTTGTTTAGTTCTTCAGCGAGAATGGATTTGCCATACATCTTTTTTACCAGTCCCAATGGCACTTTGCCAGCTCTAAACCCTTTGATATTTGCTTTCTTACCAAACTCTTTAATCTTTTGTGTGACAGCAGGTTGGTAATCATCCTCCTTTAAACTAATTTTAATTGAGGCTTGTGTCTTGTCTTTTTTTTCAAGTAGGATTTCCAAATTATTGAAAATTAAAAGTGTAAAATGATAAAAATTAAAAACCCTCTTTCCATCCCTGAACCCGAGAACAATCGGGATCGGAAAATTGAAAAGAGGGTTGCTTTATGTGCGGATGAAGGGACTCGAACCCCCATGCCTCGCAGCGCTAGATCCTAAGTCTAGTGCGTCTACCAATTTCGCCACATCCGCCGAAAAAGAGTGCAAAGATAACCTTAATTTTAATTTCATCAAGATAGTGTTTAATTTTATTTTATGATTTTGGATGTTGATTTAGAAGAGGAGAGAAAAGAAATCATTCGACGCTACGGCAAGTTACTCCGTCGAGCAAAGCCTGTCTTGAAAAGTGGCGATTCAGCTATAATAAAGAAAGCTTTTTCCATATCGGCTGAAGCCCACAAGGATATGCGTCGCAAATCCGGGGAACCTTATATATTTCACCCTCTTGAAGTTGCGCAAATATGTGTGGATGAGATAGGTCTAGGTACTACCTCAATTGTGTCTGCCCTGCTCCATGATGTGGTGGAAGACACAGATATGACGTTGGCAGATATTGAGCGGATGTTTGGCAGGCGTGTATCAAGGATTATTGATGGTCTTACCAAGATTTCAGGAGTCTTTGATCAGGGAAGTTCTCAGCAGGCTGAAAATTTCAGAAAAATGCTTTTGACACTTTCTGATGATGTGAGGGTAATTCTCATCAAGTTGGCGGATCGGCTCCACAATATGCGCACACTTGGCAGTATGCCACGCGATAAGCAGCTAAAAATAGCCAACGAAACTATTTATATATATGCACCGCTAGCCCATAGACTTGGGCTTTATGCGATTAAATCTGAGTTGGAGGATCTTTATTTAAAATACACGGATCGTGAAACCTATTCGCAAATTGCACACAAGATCAATGCAAGTAAGGATGTGCGAAATAAATTCATCAGGAATTTTATAAAACCTATAAAAGATGAATTAAACCAGTTGGATTTTGTCTGCGAAATCAAAGGGAGGCCAAAATCTATCCACTCTATTCTTAGTAAGATGCGTACTCAAAATGTATCATATGAAGAAGTATATGATTTGTTTGCCGTACGTATCATTGTAGATACGGAACTAGAAAATGAAAAGGCAGCCTGCTGGCAGGTTTATTCTATTGTAACGGATCATTATCAACCAAATCCTGATCGATTAAGAGACTGGGTCAGTATGCCTAAGTCCAATGGTTATGAATCTCTTCATACCACAGTTATGAGTGGGAGGGGCCAGTGGGTAGAGGTGCAAATAAGAACCCGCAGGATGGATGAGATAGCTGAAAAGGGATATGCAGCCCATTGGAAATACAAAGAAGGCAAGGATGTGACTAGTGAACAGGGGCTGGAGATGTGGATTTCAAAGGTGAGAGAAATCTTAGAACAAAATGATGCTTCGGCCATTGAGTTTGTTGATGACTTTCGTTCTAGTTTGTTTCAGGAGGAAGTTTTTGCCTTCACGCCAAAAGGAGATCTGATTACATTGCCAATTGGTGCAACGGCATTGGATTTTGCTTTTGATATACATTCAGAAGTAGGGGCACATTGCCTTGGGGCCAAGGTCAATCAAAAACTTGTGCCACTTAATTATGAGCTG
>JBLICU010000028.1:0-35610 GCA_047632435.1 Cyclobacteriaceae bacterium | reverse complement strand
AACCTAGTGTGAGCCTATCCGATTGGATAAAACCAAATTGCTTTTTATCCCAAACCTCCAGGCCATAAGCATTGCTAAAGAAAAAATTATGAGGATTAAGCAATTGACTGTATTTGCCAACTCCACCGGACAAAGTGCTTTTTGAATTTAATCTCAAAACCAAGTTGAGGCGTGGATCTGTACTTTGACGGTTCATCAATTGATTGTGTGTGATGCCAAAACTCACTGCAAGCAATTGGGCAATATTAAAATCCAATTGTGTATATGGTTGGAAATATGATTGACTATATGAATCTGAATCATTCATAGCCCGGACTCTTTTCCATTTATAATGGTTGATCATCACTCCTGACGTCCATTTCAAAGCTCCAAAGTGGTGCTGGTATTTGGAATTAAAACTAAGGATAGATCTATTCTGATCGTTGTTGCTTTCTATAAAAGAAACATCATCAACCGCATAAGATCGCTGGTCTCTTTGGTTTTGATATCCTGATAACACTATTGAATTGGTCAAGCTCCCATTTGTAAAACTTGTATTCAAACTTGCACCAACAATTCCTGTTTGATTGTCATAAAGGATATCATTCCGATCTTTTTCCACTTCGGATTCTTCATATGATTTATGTTCAAAATCGTTAAAACTCTGTCCTCCCACTCCAAAGAATTTGATTTTTGATTTTTGACCTATTGGAGAAGCAATGTTGAAAGCTAAGTCCTGAAACCCGATTGATTCACCTCCAAAATCAACACCAAAATTGGTAAGCAAACCCGTAAAAGAATAACGGTAATTGATAGCATATGTAATAGGGCTTCCAGTTTTGATGGGGCCTTCAGAAGCCAGATCAAAACCAATCAGAGAAGCCTGAGCAGTGTATTGTTTCTGATCGGTATTCCCTTTTTTCAAATACATATCAAAAATACCTCCGACACTGTTGCCATATTGACTATCAAATGAACCGTATAAAAACGCTGATTGACTCAACATTTGTGCGCTTAACATATTCACTCCTCCCCCGGTAGCTGATGGCTGATCTAGGAAAGTTCCTGCATTTGAGAGATGATTGGGATTGATAATTTCTGCACCCTCAAACCTCCAGACATTGTAGCTGGGGGAAAGTCCTCGAACAGATATTTGATTGTTTTGATCGTTGGTAATGGCCACATCTGGAGAGCTTGTAGCCAATCTGGCAGGATCATAATAAGTCGCAGCGTAACGATTGATTTGTTCTTCCGTGATAATGAGACGACCGGGCACTGATAGCCTATTATTCGCACTGACAACCACTTCATCCAGATTTGAAAATGATCTTTCCAAATAGATATCCTGAGTGGTTACCACTCCTGATTTGACCCAAATGTCATTGATCAAAATAGAAGAATAACCAACAAAGCTGACTTCCAGACTATGCCTCCCGGGTTTTAAATTGATGAGATAGTAATCACCATTATTATCTGAAGAGATTCCATTTTCTGTTCCTACAAGTCTGATGGTAGCTCCAGACAATTTGACCTGCGATGTATTATCGTATATTTTTCCAGATATCACTTGGGCTCCACATACTATCGTGTTGATTATCAAGAACAATCCAATCCAAAACCTCATGCCCATTTCGTTTTTTCAGTCAAATCAGACCAAAATCTTATTCACCAAATTATTGTACGAAAGTGCTATGCTTTTCATCGGATCGTCAGATTTATCCTGTTCCACAAAAAAGTGTTTCATGCCCGAAATATCTTTATTAGCCATTATTGACTTGAAATCAATGATACCCTCGCCAACTTCTGCAAATTCTTGTTCAGGTGTATTGGCCATATCTTTCATATGCCATAGTGGAATTCTTCCTTTATTCTGCTCAAAAAAATCAATGGGATCAAGACCCACTTTGCTGATCCAATATAAGTCAAGTTCAATTTGGACCAATTTAGGATCTGTTTCTCGCAGAATAACATCCATGGGTTTTTCGCCCTCCAACTCTATAAATTCAAAATCATGATTGTGATAACAAACAGTGACATTGGCTGATTTGGCCTTTTCGGCACATCTGTTAAGCACTTCGGCATATCCCTTGTATTGATCTAAGGAGATTCGTTGTTCTGGAGTCAAGTAAGGAAATACTGCATACTGTTGGTTGGACTCAACCAAAAATTCCAATAACTGATCAAAGGATTCATGAAAAACCTGAGAAGAATAATGACCACTTGTCGACTCTAAACCAAGGTCTTCCACAATAGATCTGAAATCTTTGGCAGAAAAACCATAACATTTACCATCTGAGTAATTAGCTGTTTCAATTTTCGCATAACCAATTTCAGCGACCTTTTTCAATGTACTAATGGGGTCTTCCATCATTTGATCTCTGACAGTGTAAAGACCAAGTCCAATTTTATGATCCATTTTTGATGTCGATTTGGTTATGCAAGAAGGCATTACAATGGCAGCAGCTGCGGCTAAAGATGTATTTTTAATAAATGTTCGTCTATTTTTTAACATAATAATTACTGTTTAGGTATGAACTCAATGGATGCTAGTTCAACAAAATCATTGTCAATATTTGGATTGTGAAATAAAAATTGAACATCCGCTACGCCTTGATAAGCGATATTAATTTGATTGCAACATCTATTAAGATTGGCTTTATCAACTTGTAGGGTAGCAAGGTAATTGCCTGTTTTTTTATCGGAAATAATGATTTCGAAATTCTGTTTTATGTCCAAAAAGTTAAATTTCAGACTTTCAATCTCAGTAAGATCAATTTCATTGAAGCCAAACAAAGACTCATGAAATACATCCTGAACGTGGTATTTGGTGGTTTTACCGATCCTTACCTGAACATTTTTTGAAAAATCAAAATCTGCAGCTTCAATGATATTTGGCCTTAGCCACACACCATCTGTACTTTCGATAGATCCCAAAGGTTTTTTGCCTTTATCGGGATAACTGGCCTGTAACAAATACATACCTGCTGTCTTTTCCATTTTGTAGTTGCCCGAGAGCGGATACTGCTGATCATCAGTCAAGGATAAAATATAGTTGACAATAGATTTGGCATCCTCCGCTTTCAATTCTGGGTGTGCCGACATGGCCTGTTCGCCCCATACACCCCCACCACCATTGATAATTTTCTGACTTAAATAGCTTACAGCCTTGGGATCATTCTGATATCGAGTAGCGACCTCTTGGTATGATGGCCCGATGGAAGTGCCTTCTACTTTATGACAACCTTTACAATCCAATGATTCTATCAAGGTGAGCCCATTATTAACAGGTTTTTGATGACCTAAAACTTCAGCTTTATCAAGTGACTGATAATAGGTAATGTCAAACTTTATCATCTTAGGATCAATCCCTTCATTTAAAATACCATCTTCTTTATCAGATACTTCCACAGAATATTGTACATTCCGATCTGGCCAAAAGAAAGTCTGGTTGCCCTCAACAATCACCGAAACTTTAGGTGCTTCATTTCCGACCTGCACCATGTATTGTTCGCGAACTTTATTGCCTTTTTGATCCCGAATAGTAAGTTCAGGATAATATATTCCTTCTTTTTCGAAAAGATAAGTAAACGTGGTATCCGTAAATTTCTGTTCATCAATTTCCCATTCGAAAAACAATTTATCTCCATCATAATCGAATGACGCTGAAGCATCAAAAATTACTTCTAAAGGGGCTGTTCCATTGGTCTTTGAAATTTCTGCCTGAAGTACTGGTGGACGATTTCCAGCATTGTATTTGATGCGAGACAAGCGCGCATCTGGATTTCGTGTAAACCAACCTGTGCCATACTCGATGATATAAAGCTGTCCATCCGGTCCAAAAGCCATATCCATGAGGTTGTTGAATTTTTGATCTGACATGAATGGATACCAGTCAATAGGATTTCCCTCCTCATCTAATCCCAACGAGAACACAAAGCCCCTGATCCAATCGAAGTAAAAAACCCTGCCGTCAAAAAATCGTGGATATTTATTCGCTGAAGTATATTCGTCAGAATAATAAACTGGGCCAGCCATGGCATTTCGCCCGCCATTTTTTAGCTGGGGAAATTCTGGAGAATTGGCATAAGGATAAAAAATCTTAGCCGGTCTGGCTGGTGGCAATTCCTTCAAACCCGTATTATTTGGAGAGGTGTTCAAGGGCTTTTCAGGTTCAAAAAACCCTTGTGATTTGTCAGATTCGAAGCTATAATTCTGATAAGGTTTATTATCAGCAACAAACAATGGCCAGCCATAATTTCCGGCAGTTTGGGCCACATTAAATTCATCATGACCTCTTGGTCCTCTTTCGGCTAAATCTGATTTTGCATCTGGTCCCACGTCACCCCAAAAAAGCCATCCTCGCTTGGAATCAACAGCTATGCGGTATGGATTGCGGCAACCCATGACATAAATTTCAGGACGAGTTAATGGATCTTCATCTTCAAAAAGATTGCCTTTCGGAATGCTATAAGTGCCATTGGACTCAGGTTTTATCCTCAGGATCTTACCGCGCAAATCATTGGTGTTTGATGAAGATCGGCGTGCATCCCAAGCCTCTCGCCCTTTTCTATCGTCTATAGGGGCAAACCCATCAGAAGCGAATGGATTTGTGTTATCTCCGGTGGACAAATACAATAATCCATCCGGCCCGAATTCAATTGAGCCACCTGTATGGCAGCATTCATCACGCTGTACATCTACTTCCAACAAAAGCTTCTCATTTTTCAGACCAGAACGAGTATAACTGAATCTGGATAAAAACTGGACTGGACGCTCACCAACAGGTGAATAATATAAATACACCCAGCTGTTATTTTCAAAATCCGGATCAATTGCTATGCCCATAAGTCCGTCTTCCTTTTCATGAAAAACCGGAATTGAATCATAATTTATAAGGATATCGGTGGCTGGATCATACTGTTTGATTGCCCCTCTTCGCTGTGTAAATATGATTTGACCTTTCGGTAAAACAACAATTTCAGTAGGCTCAAACAAATTGGTTACGAATACTTCCTTTGTGAACCTACTCGCTTGTGGCGGTTCCAGATCTTTGGTGTCTACTTCCTTATGTTCTACACATGACATGACACTTATCAAAACTAGCACAAACCCCAATATTCTATTCCTCACAATTCTTTGATTTTGATATTTCTGAACCAAACCGCATCCCCATGGTCTTGTAAAACAATATGTCCTTTTATGGTTTTTCCGAACGCTGGCATAGAAGCAAATTTACTTGCAGCAACCATGCTATCCCATTCTGGCGTCCACATATCGAATTCGACAACTTTATAACCATTCAGCCATTGTTCCACATGACCATCTAATATTTTTAAAGTAGTTCTGTTCCATTCCCCTACAGGGTTGACCGTTACAAATTTGGTTTTGATTAAGTCATATAAATCACCGGCTCGGTGTTTTTCAATTTGCCCATCAGCATGACCTGAATTATCTAATATCTGATATTCTAATCCACTTTCATGTGCATATTCCAGCTCCTTAATTTCATTGACACCATAAATTAAACCACTGTTTGCACCTTCTGATACTTTCCAATCAAGCACCAATTCATAATTCTCATAAGGTTTGTCACTGATGACAATATCTCCACCATTTCTTGATTTCCAATTCGTCTCAATGGCATCTTTACCTTCATAGTAAAGACTTCCATTTTTGGCTTTCCATTTACTACCCAAGTTCTCTGAATTGTAGTTATGCAATCCGTTTGTGGACTTTCCATCAAAAAGTAATTTCCAACCTGCTTTCTGTTCACTTTGAGTCAAAGTATTATGCGTCACAGTATAATCATTGCTAAATCCTGGCATGTCTTTAGGAATGCTACTTAGCGTGTACCAAGCCTCTGTTGTCCACAGTTCATGATCCAATTCGCTGACGAAAGGTCTTTTTATTCTGAAATAGACCATGTGTTTTTCTTTGAGTCCCTCGAGCTCCAGGAAGATTTTTTTACGATCTTCTGATAGATAGAAATTCTTTGGTTTTAATTCCGTTACATCCATCTTAGGCCCACCGTATTCTGCTGTTGGTTTTAGATAAAATCTTTCAATTAGAAAATCTTCCACAGAAACATTCTGACCATCTTTTATAGGTTCTGTAAACTCAATTTCAAATCCATTGGAACGGGCACTTACTTTGAGCATTTCAAAAACAGATTTGCCATTGAAAACCAGACGTTGTAATCCGTAATTCAGCTTTCCTGTTTGTCCCCAGTTTCCTGAAACACCGATTCCACCAAGCAAAAGTGATCCATCTGGTGCCCAAGCCATCCGATTGACGCCAGCCTCTATGCCTTGTGAAAATCGGAATACAGCACCTTGGTAATTACCATCCACTTTTTCGACAAAGTCACGCTTCACTCCACCATGGGTCACTTCACAGTGAATCATTTGACCAGCATAAGGTCCTTTGTCTATATATGTTGGTGTACTTGGCGAATTGCCTATCTCATCCTGAACCAACCAAACTACAGGCTCGTCCTGAATCATGTCTTTGGTACCCACTGGATCAACAGATCTGGATCCAAACCATGCGCCTTCTCGCACATGATTAATCTTGGATCCTGGAAGCCAATCCCCCTGATTATCAGCCACGAAAATCTCACCATCTACTCCAATACCAATGCCATTTGGTGTGCGCAAACCTGACGCGACAAACTGAACCTCACCGGTTTCTTTAGAGATTTTCATGACCTTACCACGATCCTTTGGCTGAGGTTGTGCGGATGCTCCACCAGGTAAAATATCAGTGGCAAGTGCACCATAGAAGTAACCATCCTTATATACCAACCCAAAAGAAAACTCATGGAAGTTGGCTGAAACAGACCAATCATCTGCTACCGTTTCATATTCATCTATTTTACCATCGCCATCATTGTCAATGAGTTTGGTAAGCTCTTGTTTTTGGAGCACAAAAATCTCTCCATCCACTACTTTTATACCCAGAGGTTCTGCCAAACCAGAAGCAATCATTTCAACAGTCATTTCTGCTGGATTACCGGTTTGAAAGTTTCGCACCAAATAAACCGGACCTAGTGAATCCCAAGTACAAACCAACATTTCGGTTTCGGAAAGAAAATCAATGCCTCCAATTCGAGGTTGAAAATTGTCAGGTCGGGCTTGAAATAAATCAAATGCCGGATGCACACTGTCTAACCATTTTTTATCTCCTGGTATTGATTTAGCTAAAAGTGAGGCATCCACATATAGTTCAGTCTTCACATAATCTGCTGGTGAAACAAACATCATGGCCTCTGGAACTACTTCGAAGCTGCCTAATTCTTTGTTGAACCATTGCAAGGATAAGCCTGCTCCACCGCCACCCTGAAAGTATTCAATCTCAAAAGAGTGATTTCCGGCTGTCAGATATAGTTCAGCATCTTTAGCTTCAGTGCCATGAAGACCCCAGTTATCATTTACCATGGTATTATCAACATACAATCTGCTGCCATCATCAGATATCAATCTGAAGCTGTAACTACCTGTTTTCTCAAGTTTGAAATTGCCTTTAAATAGAATGGCGACCCGTTGTGTAATAGATCCAAGATCCTTTTCTGATCTAAAATGAACCACAGGAACCATTGCAGCCTTTATTGGGGAATCCTCTTTTTTTAATGATTTGAAATTTGGAGAGTCACCGCTGTAGAGGTATAAATATGCCGCAACACCAGAAAGCTCCTTATTGATCCCTATCTCAGATTCAAAATTGATTGGCGTACTTTTTACACCCAAATGCCATGCGCCGCTTGTGTTTTGTTTGTCATTGTCATCCAATGAAATAATGTATCTGATCATCTGTTCGACATCAGTTTTTTCCAAATCAGGATGTGGTGTCATCATGGCATCTCCCCAAATACCACTTCCACCTTTGATCACCTTACCTGTGAGCATACTGACGGTCTCATCACTATCATTATATTTCCTGGCTATCGAAATATATGATGGCCCTACTGTCTTTACATTTTCATTGTGACAAGATTTACAATCGCTTCTTTCAATTTGTTGTGCGCCAATTGCCAATGCCGAAGTGGCTGATTCGTCTGATTTTGAAACATTTTTTAATTTTTCAAACCCCGAATGATAATAAATCCTCAGTGAAGTGATTTCTGTATTGTTGAGGAAAAAATCTCCATGAATATTAATTACAGAACCATTTTCAAATTCGACTGTCTCACTCTTATCCTTAACAAATTCTCCATTTGTGATAAAATCCCTTTCTGTAGCTAAAGATGATATTTTGATTCCATATCCTACTTTTAAATCCTTTGCCCCTTCCACTTTGTAAATTCTGGAAAGCCCATTTTGACTACCCCTGTTAAGGGCTTCAGGTGTTTCGTTGATTGTGATCAGCTGATCTTCAACTTTTAATTGGTATTTAAAAGTCACCTGACCATCAACGAATCTGTGTCCTTTGTAAATGATCTCGGGTTTTTTCTTTTCTCCATTTTGGATAACAAACCACTCCACGTCTTCTACCTCATCTGTGTAATAGGCGTAACCCTCGCTGGTTGGTTGTGGGCCATGTACTGTGGTATAAACAGCACCATCAAAGTTTACACCACCTTTCCAGGCTTTGTACAAACTGGCAGTTCGGGCATCATATGCCACCCATATTTCGTCACTTAAAGCTGCAGTAACGATCCTGGGTTTCACGTCCAATACAGAACGAAAAACCCATGGTTCTCTTGGTCTTTCTTTGATTTCACTTTTTTGGCAACTTGCCAAAATAACTGCAAGGGGTAAATACAGTAGGTATTTAAACATGGTTGGGTTGTCTATTTTGATTTAGGATAGTCCTAATATTTTTCTATTTAATTCTTCGTCTGCTTTGCCGCCGGCAAAATCATCGAATGCTTTTTCGGTGACGTTGATAATGTGATCCTTTATAAAACCAGCACCTTCTGCCGCTCCTTGTTCAGGTGATTTGATGCAACACTCCCACTCCAACACGGCCCATCCGTCATATCCATATTGACTTAGTTTGGTGAAAATACCACCGAAATCAATTTGCCCATCGCCTAAAGATCTGAAACGTCCAGGACGATCAATCCAACCTTGGTAACCTCCATAAACACCTGACTTTCCGGTAGGGTTAAATTCTGCATCCTTGACATGAAACATTCGGATGTTTTCATGATAGAAATCTATAAATTGAAGATAATCTAACTGCTGAAGTATAAAATGTGACGGATCATAAAGAATTTTTGCAGCGCTATGTTTGCCAGTTGCTTCCCAAAAACGCTCATAAGTGATGCCATCATGCAAATCTTCTCCGGGATGTAATTCGTAGCAGATTTCCACTCCTTGCTCTTTGGCATGATCCAAAATAGGAAGCCATCTCTCCGCAAGTTCCTTAAACCCCATTTCCATTAATCCCAAAGGGCGCTGTGGCCATGGATACACAGTATGCCACATAAGCGCGCCAGAAAAACTTGCCATTACATTTAATCCTAGATTTTTACTGGCAGTCGCCGCACTCTTCACTTGATCAGTGGCCCAATCTGTTCTGGCTTTTGAGTTTCCTCTGACAGCATCAGGAGCAAAACCATCGAACATTTGATCGTATGCAGGATGAACCGCTACAAGCTGGCCCTGAAGATGTGTTGCCAACTCTGTAAGTTCCAAGCCTTCGTCATTGACAATGCCCTTGATCTCATCAGCGTAGGTTTGACTCTCAGCAGCTTTTTTGACGTCTATTAATCTGCCATCCCATGCTGGAATTTGAACGCCCTTATAACCAAGACCTTTGGCCCACTTACATAGACTTTTTAGGTTATTGTATGGCTCCTTGTCATCGACAAATTGCGCTAAAAATATGGCAGGTCCTTTAATTGTTTTCATAATGAATCTAAAGTATTGAGTTTATTAATTTTTCAATTTGGTCCAAACATTTCCATTGTTCGAACTTTTAACGACAGCTTCAACCATCGCCATACCCTTTACTCCATCTTCAATTCCAGGATAGTCAAGATTAGGGTTCGTATTCACAACTCCGTTATGGTGGTTTCGGACGTCTTCAGAAAAATTGCGATAGATATTCGCGAATGCCTCCAAGTATCCTTCAGGATGACCCGCTGGAATTCGGGAATTGGCCAATACAATGTCATGAAGATAAGCGTTGTTACCACCACTCCTGTATATTTTTGCCGGCTCACCAGATGGTTTAAACACCAAGGTATTGTTATCTGCTTGCTGCCATTCCAGTCCACCTTTTTCTCCATATATTCGGATTTTAATGTTGTTTTCTTCTCCGGCTGCAACCTGAGATGCAGATATAACACCATTGACTCCACCCTCAAAACGTACCAAAACATTGGCATCATCATCCAAAAGTCTTCCAGAAACGAATGTTCGTATTTCCGATAGAACCTCTACCACATCCAAACCGGAAACGTACTCAGCCATTTGAGTGGCGTGAGTCCCAATGTCACCAAAACATCCACTGATACCAGACCTTTTTGGATCTGTTCTCCAGGATGCCTGTTTCGAATCCGAATCTTCCAATTTTTGCGATAGCCAACCCTGTGGATATTCAACCAATATTTTTCTGATTTTGCCTAATTCTCCATTTGCCACCATGGCTTTGGCTTGTTTCACCATCGGATAACCCGAATAGGTATATGTTACGGCAAATGGAAGCCTGGTTTCCATCACTTTGGACCTAAGCTCAAGGGCTTCATCGTATGTAAAAGACAGTGGTTTATCAATAATAACAGGGAACCCTGCATCCAAAGAGGCAACTGCAGGTGCATAGTGTACATGGTTTGGAGTGACGATCGATACAAAGTCCATTCTGACGTCTGGGGCTAGTTGACTTTCGCTCGATATCATTTCATCAAAGGAACCGTAGCACCTGCTTGACTCCAGGAAGAGCTCCTTTCCTGATTCTACTGATAGCCGAGGATCACTGCTGAAAGCACCACACACCAGCTCAATTTGACCATCGAGATTAGCTGCCATTCGGTGAACAGCACCTATAAATGAACCTTTTCCCCCGCCGATCATTCCCATTTTGAGCTTTCTTTTTGCCATATTCTTCTAAACTATAAAATTGTACGTTGTTCGGTTTTGTGAGTAATCCTCAAAAATATCAGAATTTAAAGGAATTAAAATTTATCACTGTTATTTCAAATCATTTTTAGCGATTTTCTACTTATTCTTTATATTTTGTTCCTTTTTACAGAATATTAGCCTTCGATTAAAGTATTTATCAGAATTTTTTATTGTTAAAACATACCCCAAATGACAGAACAAATTAACCGTAACAGATTATTTGCAGCGAGTTGCTTTGCATTACTCACTACCGCATTCGCTTTCGGAATCAGGGCAGGGATTATGAATGATTTGGTAATTGACATGAGCCTCACCGACAAACAGCTAGGCTGGATCAATTTTATGGGGATTTTCGGATTTCCAATTGCAACATTGGTTGGGGGGCCACTCTACAATTCTATTGGGCCAAAAAGAATAGGAACCATCGCATTTATCTGCCATATTTTGGGAATTACCTTTTCGATTCTTTCGAACAGCTTCTACACACTATTTTTCTCAACATTCTTTATCAGCTTCGCAAACGGAATGGTAGAGGCCGCCTACAACCCAATGATAGCTTCGATGTACACCGATAATCGGGCAACCATGCTGAACCGTTTTCACGTTTGGTTTCCAGGGGGTATTGCCATTGGTTCCATCATTGTGATCCTTATAAATGGAATTAGTGGTGGGTGGCAGATGAAACTTGCAATAATGTATATTCCGGCTCTGATCTATTTCTTTTTGTTTTTAGGACAAAAATTTCCTGAGGCACCTAAAGAAATGACAACATCAACATCAGACAACATTAAAGCGATTTTCAAATCGCCAATATATCTTTTCATGCTTTTGCTGATGGCACTGACAGCTACCACCGAGTTGGGAACTCAATCCTGGGTTGAGCGAATTCTTGCCAAGTCAATCGAGCAACCACCGTTATTGATTCTGGCACTGGTAACCGCCATAATGGCCATTGGTAGATTGTTTGCCGGTCCACTCATTCAGCGACTGAGCATACCGGGAGTACTCTTGGGATCAGCTGTGATTTCCTCAATAGCCATTTTTATGATGAGCATGGCTACTGGGCCTATGGTATACGTTGCAGCTGTACTTTTCGCGGTTGGGGTTTGTTATTTCTGGCCAAATATGATCTCCTTTGTTGCAGAATATTTACCGAAAACAGGGGCACTTGGCATGTCACTCATCGGAGGAGTAGGGATGCTAGGGCTTTCCATCTTTCAGCCAATAATAGGTGGTTGGATTGAGGGTCATAGAATAGCCAAAAGCGCAGAAGGCTTGACTGGTGATGCGCTCGAGCTAGCTGCTGGCCAGGCTACCCTAGCCAATATTGCATTGATTCCGACTTTACTCATTGGAGCATTTATTTTTGTCTTTATCTGGCAAAGAAGGCTTTCGAAAGCCAATTAAGAATAAAAAAAGCAACGGAATAAATACCACTCATACGATATTCAGGGTGGTGTTTATTGTTGTAAAAAAAGGGGATTTCAAATAGTGGCAAATTTAACTGTTTCTTCAAGCAGATTTAGTAAATTTATTACTAGCCAAAAGCCCTAGTACGTGGTAAACGTGATTCACTATGAAAAAGCCCCTTGCATTATTGATTGCAGCATTTATTTCGCTTTCATTGCTACCAGTCAACCAGCCTAAACTCTCCGAAGCAGCCTTAACGGCCAAAATAATTGGTATTGATGGCGAAGAGACCAGCCTACGAGACATCCTTGCCCAATTCCCAAACCAAGAGATATTTATTGACTTATGGGCCTCCTGGTGTAAGGACTGTATTGTTGGGTTTCCGAAAATCCATGACTATCAGGAAAAATACGATGAGTTAGTATTTCTCTATTTATCTGTTGATAAAAAGGATAACGAATGGAAAAATGGTATTGAAAGATTTAATCTGTCTGGTGAGCATTTTAGAATGGATCGAGGTTGGGATAATGAATTTTGTGAGGCGATTGATCTTGATTGGATTCCGCGATATATGATTTTGGATTCTGAAGGAAACATCATTCACTTCAAATCAATTGTAGCCAATGACAAATCACTTGCAAAGGTTATGAAAAGCTACCGTTGAAATTTCAGTTTTGGGTAGTGGCTAAATTGGCTTTCCTTGTTTGATTTACTGCATAATCAAAATAAAAGCCGAAATCAATTTCAATTTTACAACCATTTGGAATTAAGTTGTTTCTAGTAGCTGTAAATATATAATGCTATGATACCCTTAATCCTAAAGATCGTTGCAATCTGCTGTATGCTAGTTGCATTCTTGGCAGTTTAAATTTCAACCCGGATATGACCTGAACTAAGTTCTTGCAAATCCGGGTTTATTTTTTCTCTTCACTTCGCAGAACATCAAGCCAAAACCTCGCGAAGTTTTTTGATTTTATTAATGAGTTTCGTTGATTCTTCAAAATCTAAAGTCTGCTGCCCATCTGAAAATGCCTTTTCTGGTTTATCATGAATTTCGAAGATCACACCATCTGCACCAGCAACTGTCGCGGCTAAGGCGATGGCACCTACATGATCCCTGATCCCTATTCCATGTGAAGGATCGGCAATAATTGGAAGGTGCGTTTTTTCCTTTAAAATGGGAATGGCATTGATATCAAAGGTATTACGTGAAGCACGCTCGTACGTTCTAATTCCTCTTTCGCAAAGCAATAATCGCTCATTTCCTCCAGCAAAAACATACTCAGCGCTGTACATGAGTTCATCAATGGTTCCTGATATTCCTCGCTTGATCATGACGGCTTTGTCTACTTTACCCAATTCATCCAATAAGTTGAAATTCTGGGTGTTTCGTGCGCCTACTTGATACATGTCCACATAATCATACATCTCTGCTATTTGCGAAACCTGCATCACTTCTGTCACTATCTTGATGCCATTTTCACGGGCGGCTTTGTACCAGATCTTAAGTCCATCAATCCCCATTCCACGAAACGAATATGGTGAACTTCTGGGCTTAAATACACCACCGCGCATGATTCGAAGGCCATTGGCTTTGAGGTGGTCAATCGTTTTATAAATATTTTCTTCCCCTTCAATGCTACATGGCCCTGCCATCATAGCGAAATGACCACCACCTATTTTAACCCCATCACCCAAATCAATGATGGTTTCATTTACTTTCCATTTTTTAGATACCAATTTAAAATCATCAGACACGATATGGATATCCAATATCCCAGGTAAATGACCAATGGAACGAACATCAAACTTTGACTTACCAATACCCACCAGATAAGTGCCTTTTTGAGTTTTTACTTCATTGGTTTCGTACTTCAATGCACCTACTTGTGAAACCAATTGCGCTTTTTGCTCCGAAGTGATTGTGGGGCTTAGTTGAATTATCATAGTCTGTACTTTAAAGATTGAACAAATGAGGTAATGGCGGTTTCTGAAGCGTCTACACCAAGCTGTTTAATAAATGCACTCCCTACTATGGCACCATCGGCATATTGGCAAGCTTTTTCAAATGTCTGATTATTTGAAATTCCAAAACCAATCATGCGTTTGTTTTTCAAGTCCATGCCATTGACACGATTGAAATAGTCTACCTGAACACTCGATATTTCACTTTTAGCTCCTGTAATGCTAGATGAGGCCACCATATAGATAAATCCATTTGACAACTCATCTATTTTCCTGATTCGGCTTTCCACAGTTTGTGGTGTGATCAAGAAAACATTGTATAAGCCATATTTTTCGAATATCGGTTGATACAATTCCTCATATTCGTACACGGGTAAATCGGGTAAAATCAAGCCATCTACACCTACTTCTTTGCAGCTTTTACAAAAATTCACAATACCATATTGCAGTACAGGATTGATATAGCCCATCAATAAAACTGGGATGGAGACACTGCTTCGAAGCGATTGCAATTGCTCAAAAAGCTTGATTAAGGACATACCATTTTCCAAAGCTTTCGTTGAGCTCTCCTGAATGGTTGGTCCATCAGCGATGGGGTCAGAAAATGGCAAACCAATTTCAAGGATATCTGCCCCTGCTTTTTCCAAAGCTTGAGCTATTCGCATGGTGTCATTCAATTCAGGGTATCCCGCTGTAAAATATACATTGAGCAATTTCTCCTTCTTATCGTCGAATGCTTGATCTATTCTATTCATCTTGTTTTCGTTTTTTGGATTCACTATTCAAACACTTTTTTTGGCATAAAATCCATTAATAGTTGAAATTTGATAGTTGTAGGATGACCAATTAATAATCATTTTTCCAAATACCAAACAATCAATATTTTCCCCATCGGATATAGGTTTCCAAGTCCTTATCACCTCGGCCTGACAGATTAACCACTACAATGTCACTGGACTCAAACTGATAATTGTCCAAGGCGGCAATCGCATGAGCAGTCTCCACCGCAGGAATGACACCCTCCAGCCTGCTAAGCAGAATTCCAGCAGTCATTGCCTGCTCATCGGTAATACTTTCAAATTTGGCTCTCCCGCTATCAAATAAATGCGCGTGAAATGGTCCGATTCCAGGGTAATCAAGTCCAGCAGAAATGGAATAAGGTTCTATAATCTGTCCATCAGCTGTTTGCATCAAAATGGTTCGACTACCGTGAAGTACGCCCTCTTTGCCTAAAACAGTAGTAGCCGCAGATTTGCCAGTTTCGTTACCCAAGCCAGCAGCCTCAGCTGCCACAAGTTTTACATTTTCACTATCCAAATAATGGTAAAAAGCACCTGCGGCATTACTCCCTCCTCCTACACAGGCAAAAATATAATCCGGATCTGTCCGCCCTTCTTTTTCGAGCAATTGAATGATGATTTCTTCGCTGATCACTGATTGGAATCGAGCGACCATATCAGGATATGGATGTGGCCCTACAACCGAACCGATAATGTAATGTGTGTCTGTAGGATTATTGATCCAGTGACGCATGGCTTCATTTGTAGCGTCTTTGAGCGTTTTGCTTCCAGATTTTGCAGGGCGCACCTCAGTTCCTAAAATTTTCATGCGCTCGACGTTTGGCTTTTGTCTGGCCATGTCCACCTCTCCCATATACACAATGCACTCCAGACCCATCAAAGCACAAACAGTAGCAGTAGCCACACCATGTTGTCCAGCACCTGTTTCAGCGATGATTTTTTTCTTTCCCAAAGCCTGCGCGACGAGAATCTGACCGATGGTGTTGTTTACTTTGTGCGCTCCAGTATGACACAAATCTTCCCGTTTAAGATAGATTTTTGCACCATGCCTTGCCGAGAGCCTTTCCGCCAGAAAAAGAGGAGTAGGACGCCCGACATAATCTTTAAGTAACTGATCAAATTTTTCCTTAAAATCAGGATTACCTATGATATCCAAATAACTATCATTCAGTTCTTTAATATTTGGATAGAGCATTTCGGGAATGTATGCACCACCAAATTTTCCGAAATATCCTTGTTTATCTACTAAATATTTTGAAGCCGTATCGCTCATAATTGATCCTTTAATGCTTTTATTTTTTCTATGTCTTTCAAGCCTGGAGAAATTTCAAATTTGCTATTCACATCTATGGCAAAAAGTTGATCAATTCCCAATGCTTTTATTTTTTCAACATCCTCCAATTCAATTCCCCCACTAAGGAAAAAAGGAACTTTAGAATCATATTGTTGCAAAATATTCCAATCGAATTTCATTCCACTGCCGCCATGTTTTGGGGTTTTGGTATCGAATAAAAAATAGTCTACAGAACCCTCAAACATTTTGATTTCTTCATGTGGCATCTTGTCAGTCACACTCAGTACTTTTAATACACCAATACCTTTATTTCGCAAGGAATTGGCAAGATCAATTGTTTCGTCTCCGTGAAGTTGCACCATATTCAAGCCATAGCGGATAACCAATTTCAGTATTTGCTCCTCAGATTCATTAACAAAAACACCTACTTTTTTGATCTGATCGGGAATTTTCGGAAGTTCATAACCCTCAACAAATCTTGGAGATTGAGGATAAAATATAAATCCAATAAAATCCGGCTCCAAGGCTACAAGCTCATGCAAATTTTGCTGCTCACGCATCCCACAAACCTTCAAATGAATTTTCACTGCTTTAATAATCCTTTAATGTTATCAATGAATTCCTTCGCTTCACGTTCGGGACTTCCTTTTTTCATAAAATGCTCGCCTATCAAAAAACCTTCATATCCATGGCCCATCAAATCAACCACCGTGGCTGGATCGTTGATGCCACTTTCAGACATTTTCAAAAACTGAGACGGAATCTTCTCAGCAAGCTCCTTCGATAAGGTTATGTCTGTAACAAATGTTTTTAGATTTCGATTGTTCACACCCAAAATATCCACATGCTCATTGACAGATCTATTCAATTCATCTTCGTCATGAACTTCGAGTATGATTTCCATTCCTAATGACTTGGCGAAGGCGGCTAATTTTTTGATCTGTTCTGGGGACAAAACAGCTGCAATAAGTAAAATAACGTCTGCACCGATTGATTTTGCTTCCAGAATTTGATATTCATCTATAATGAAATCCTTTCTTAAAATAGGGCAAAAATTAAAATTCCTGGCTGTGATTAAATCTTCATTTTTACCACCAAAATATTTCGTGTCCGTCAAAACTGATAACCCCGAAGCACCCGCTTGCATGTAACCAATGGTCGTTTTCTCGACGGAAACAGATCCATTAATCACACCTTTTGAAGGCGACTGTCGTTTGAATTCGGCTAAAATACCCACTTTATCCTCGCGACGAAGGTAGTGCTTCAATGATACCGGCTTACCACTAAAATAGGTGCTTTGCTCAAGCAATTTGATAGGATACAAACTTTTATTCCTTTCTATTTCCACACGCTTATCCGCCACTATTTGATCCAGAATATTGCTCATGTTATGAATTAATTTCAATGAATTTTTTAAATGATTTTAGTGCTTTTCCCGACACCAGTGATTCTTTGGCTTCCGCTATGCCATCAATTATGCTTATTTGCTTACCGGTAGCAATGGCCAATCCTGCGTTGGCAAAAACTGCATGATTTTGTGCTTCTGTGCCCTTATTTTCCAACACATTTTTAAATATGATGGCAGCATCTTCCACAGTATCACCACCTGCAAGATCTGCTTCGGTAAGCTGTTTCAAACCCAAATCTGAAGGTTTATAAACCTCCTCTTTGTTCTTCATGATCATCTTGAATCCGCCAGTCAGCGAAATCTCATCATATCCATCAAGCGCATGAAGTATGACAAAGTTCTTATCTGTGTTTTGGTACAGATACCCATAAAGCCTGGCCAGTTCCAAACTAAATACGCCAACCAACTGGTTTTTCGGGAACGCCGGATTCACCATTGGCCCGAGCATATTAAAAAATGTTTTCACACCCAATTCGCGTCTCACCGGCCCAACATTTTTCATGGCCGGATGAAAAAGAGGCGCATGAAGGAAACATATACTTGCTTCATCCAGACTCTTTTTTATGGTGTCTGTATTGTTTGTGAATTTTGCTCCAAGACTTTCCAATACATTAGATGAACCACTGACTGATGACACACCATAATTTCCATGTTTGGTTACGACCTGTCCGGCTCCAGCGGTCACAAAGGAAGAAAGCGTGGAAATGTTAAAGGTGTTTTTGCCATCTCCACCAGTACCACATAAATCAATGGCATTGTAATCCTCAGCCGGCACGCGAACACACAATTCGAGCATGGCATCACGAAAGCCTTCCAATTCCTCAACTGTGATGCTTCGCATCAGATAAACAGTTAGAAATGCTGCCATTTGGCTGTGATTGTATTTTCCTGTCGCCAAATTTGAAAGTATTTCAAATGCTTCTTGCTTGGAAAGCGACTGATACCTGAAAAGCTTATTAAGTACTTCTTTCATCTTTAAACTAAATTGACAACCAGTTATTAATCATTTGAATTCCATGTTCGGTCATAATAGATTCAGGGTGAAACTGAACTCCTCGCACATTATAAGTCCGGTGCTTTACGGCCATTACATTTCCCACCTCATCAACAGCCGTAACCAATAATTCGGTTGGAATACTTTTAGGTACCACCGCCCATGAGTGATATCTACATACCATGAACTCTTCCGGCAGCCCGGCAAATAAGTTGTCATGTTCTTTGGTCAAAATAGCCTTAGTGGCGATTCCATGAAAAACCTGAGAAAGGTTGAACAACGAACCACCAAAATTCTCAGAAATGCCCTGATGCCCCAGACAAACACCCAACATATTTTTAGTTGAAGCATATCTCTTGATCAATTCGGGCATGATACCAGCATCCTTTGGCAAACCAGGACCAGGTGACAATAAAATATGCTCGAATTGATCTGCATATTCAACTGAAATTTTATCATTTCGATGCACTTCCATGCTATCAGACATACCTAGTTCCCTGAGTATATGAACCAAGTTGTAGGTGAACGAATCGTAATTATCAATAACTAGAACTTTTTTCATCAATCATTCAATTTTTCTGCTGTCTCCATCGCTGACTCCAAAGCCGCTAACTTATTATAAACTTCCTGCATCTCACTTTTAGGATCAGACTTGGAAACAATCCCTGCCCCTGCCTGAAAGAAAAGCTGATTGCCTTTGCTTAGGAAGGTCCTGATCATAATTGCATGATTAAAATTTCCATCGAAATCCATGAATCCAATCGCTCCACCATAGAATCCTCTAGCGATATTCTCATATTCATCTATCAGCTGCATCGCCTTGTATTTAGGTGCTCCAGATAGCGTACCTGCCGGAAATGTGCTTGCTACAATCTCCAGTGGATCTGCATTTGGCCTCAATTGTCCTGTAACTTTAGATACCAAATGAATGACGTGTGAATAATATTGCACCTCTTTATAGGTCTCAACCACCACATTATCAGAGCTCTTGCTCAGATCGTTTCTAGCCAAATCAACCAACATGATATGTTCTGAATTTTCCTTTGGATCTTCCAATAATCGTTTCGCCAACTCGGCATCAGCTGCATCATCTCCTGTTCTTCTGAAAGTTCCGGCTATTGGATATATGATCGCTTTATCTTTATTCACTACTATTTGAGCCTCTGGAGAAGATCCAAATATTTTATACCCACCATAATCGAAATAAAACAAGTACGGAGATGGATTGATTGATCTCAATGCTCTGTAAACCTGAAACTCATCTCCTTTGAAACTGGTATTAAATTGTCTTGAAAAAACTACTTGAAAGACATCACCAATATCACAGTGTTTGATACCAGATTTTACAATTTCGAGAAAACTTTCGTCTGTAAAATTTGATTTAGTTTCACCCGATTTTTTAAAGGAAAATGAAGGAATATTTTGTTTTGATATGATAGTAAACAATTCATTGAAGGCTTGATCTTTGGTTTCATCCAAATAACATTCAATGACATGGCATTCATTCCTAAAATGATCAAGTGCGATAATGAAGCGAAATAATTGATATTGAATTTGTGGCATCTCCGAAGAAGCCGATTTTGGGTTATTCAATTTTATTTCCTCAAAATTCTGAACTGCATCATAGGCCATATAGCCGAAAAGACCTGTTTTGATAAATTTCCCTGTTGCCTCCGGCATTTCGAAGTGATCAATAAAATTCCTCAGATTTGGTAAGAGTTCACTTTTTGCACTCAATAACTCTGATTCTACTTTCCCATCCGGAAATTCTGTAGTTAATAAATCATCCTTTAGGACAAATGAAGCTATTGGATCACAACATATATAGGAAAAACTATTCTCTGCTCCGTGATAATCTGAGCTTTCCAATAAAAAGGAATTGGCATAATGGTCTCTCAGTTTCAGATACAAGCCAACCGGGGTTATGGTATCAGCCAATAATTTTTTCTGTCGAATCTTAAGTTTGTATTTATTCTTCATATGTTTTAATCAAAAAAAAAGCCCACTGTGAACAGCGGGCTTTAGGATTTATTTTTAGGCATACCTTGGCTATTCACATTTTCATTGTGTTTTATTCCACCACCAGTATGATCTGATTATATTCATGACCGCTAAGCTAATTCCATCTTGAAAATAAATCCAATTAATCAAGAAAAAAATATCAAATTGTGTGAAAATCACATTAGCTCTTCAAATTTGAAAATTAATACGACGACTAGTAAATTGTCGTTGTTTGGTATTTGTAAATATTGATTTAAATTGTAGATATGTTACCAATAGAAGATCAAATAAGCATACTTGCCCACTTATCAATGGCGGATGGGATTATTGCAAAAGAGGAAAGCGCAATGATTCATGACGTAGGGGAGAAAAGCGGATTGACTACCGAAGCGATCAACTTGATTATTGCAAACCCAAAGCCGGTTCCAAATCTTGCTAATTTGATTCCTGATGATAAATTTGAATATCTCCACAATGTGATTCAGCTGATGAAAGTCGATAAGAAAGTTCATCAGAAAGAAATTAATTTTTGCGAAAGACTTGCACATGCCCTGGGTTATAAACCTGGAGTAGTTGCAGATTTATCTGCATATATTTATTCAGACCCAAGTATTAGCACCAAAAGGAGTTATCTGCGGTCAATCGCGGATTCACACCTTATGAAAAGAAAATAAAAAAGCCCAGTAAATCGGGCTTTTTTAATTAAGATTTTAAAGCTTTCTCTAAATCTTCGATCAATTTCTTTGATACTTTTTTGTCATTGGTCTTTTTGAATTTCTTCAAAGCCTTTACTGCATCAGCACCTTTTATGTAAAGGCCTTCCGCATTGCCATCATGAGCAAAGCTACCTAAACACCATTCAATTTCTGAAACCAGTGCCTCGTCGATACCAAGAGCTGACATTTTGTCTTTTGCCGCCTCCAGAGCTGTTTTAATTTTTTCTACTGTCATCTTAAATGTTTTTTTGTGATTCTCAAGCAAAATTAGATGCAAAATTATGATTTAACCAAAAAAATGAAATATTTAATGAAAAGATCATAACCAATTAGGCAACTTTATTGAAATATTAATAAAATAATAAGGATTGCTAATTCAATTTCGTTTAGTTAATCGTCATTCCTAAGTACGCAGGAATCACATGCTGTGTTCCTTATAGTTTGATAGGATTCCTTCATCCGCTGGGAATGACGTCAAAATTACATACATGTTTAAATCAACGAATTTGATTATTACCTTGATTCAATCAATAATCAAGTTTACCGAAAGGTATTAGATAACCTACTGAAAATCCAACAGTGTATAAATTAGAAAGATCAGGTATACCAGTCTTAAAATCCTGATGATCAATGACGCTACTTATATTGTATGTAATAAATGCGTCAATATTTATTGCTCCAAAGCTAAAATCCTTTTGTCCGCCAACTGATGCTCTCACCCCATATGCTAATTTTCTATCTCGGGCGGTTTCATAGGTATAGAAATCAATTCCAAAATCATTTAAGACACCCAGGTCTGGCGGATCGCTTTTGCTCACATCAACTAAATATTCTAAATACCAACCGAGGGAAAAAAAGGTCTTAGTGCTGCCTCTACCGAAATTGATGATGGCTTCCATCGGAAGCTGTACAGTGCTAATTTTGACTTTGTATTTTAGCTGATCTGTGTCTAGAAACACCTGACCCCAACCTTTTTGATCAAAATTTATTCCTGTTTGAAAACCAGGGTTGACTAGCGCATCCCTTTTTTTGGTGAATATTTTCACGATTAAACCTCCGTTATAACCAGTAATAAAATCAGTAGTAATAAAGGTGGATTGGATCGTATGCTCAATATATGCGGATGCCAACTGCCCTCCGGCCTTAAAGCCGATATAGGTTTTTGTTTGGCCTTGTGCCAAAAATTGAAAGAATATAATTATCGAAAATATGCAGTACTTCATCAGAATGAAATCAAACGCAATATTAATCTAAACTTAATTAGACCTCCAATATTACCTTTCTTGCAGTCATCAGTATGTTTTCGAATAACTAAAGTGACAAAACTTAACCTTATACTAATCAATTGTTGAACCCTGTACTAAGAATGTGTTTTGAATTTTATTCTCCTTTGCAATAAAAAAATATGGATTTAGAAGATGTATATTTAGATGAAGATCATTCAGAACTTGATGATGTCCTAGATGGATCGTTCTTTAACAAAACGATCTATTCTGATGAAGAAGAAGTAAGATCATCTCCAAAATATGGTGATGATTATTTCAAAAATCTCTCAGACTTATAATTTCTGAAAAGCTATTTCATACAATATTTCTTTCATTAACTTTGCCGTCGGGCAAACAGGTACGACCAGCTCCTGCTTAATCCCCCAGGACCGGAAGGTAGCAAGGGTAGGCGGTTGTAGCGGTGCGATATCTTGTTTGCCTTTTTTTATTTTTACATTGAGAAACAGTTTTTTTCACGCTCTAAATTTTAATAAACCATGAAGTTTTTTATCGATACAGCTAATCTTGACGAAATAAAAGAAGCCTATGATTTAGGAATTCTGGATGGAGTTACTACTAATCCTTCACTTATGGCCAAGGAAGGCATTACCGGGGAGGCAAACATCAGAGCCCATTATAAGGCAATTTGCGATATTGTGGACGACAATGTGAGTGCTGAAGTAATCTCAACTGATTTTGAAGGCATCATGAAAGAAGGTCGTGAATTGGCTAAAATTGATGATAAAATTGTTGTGAAAGTGCCTATGATTCGTGATGGAGTAAAGGCAATCAAAACTTTTACAGAAGAAGGAATTAGAACCAATTGTACCTTGATCTTCAATGCTGGTCAGGCTATATTGGCTGCCAAGGCGGGAGCAAGTTATATTTCCCCATTTCTTGGCAGACTGGATGATATTGGATCTCACGGGATCGAATTGATAGAGCAAATCGTGCAGATTTATGACAATTATGATTTCGAAACTGAAATCCTAGCTGCATCTGTCCGACATAATACGCATTTGATTCAGTGTGCAGAAGCTGGAGCTGACGTGGTAACATGTCCATTGAAGGTTATTACAGGACTTTTGAAGCATCCTTTAACTGATAGCGGATTGGCGCAATTTCTAGCAGATCACGCAAAAGGAAACAATTAATATAAATACATAGTTGAATGGTTGACCAAGGCATTGAAACCATGTACATCATAAAAGTCAAGGGCAAAGCAAAAATTCCTGATTATATTCAACTAAGAGATAGCGACTTTGTCTTAATCGCCTATTTCAGGGCGGACAGGCCACTTCAGAAACTGGAGAAGTATGGCCTGGAAGGCAAGGAAGTAGGCCTAAGAACAATTATTGACGATTTGCCTTTCGGGAAACTCCAAAAACTCGAGCTTTGATGACCTCATTTTCTTCTGAACCAATAGTGAAATTAGAAGGTGCCTCTATTTTTCAGGAAAACACTACTATCCTAAGTGATCTCAATTTTGAAATTGAGAAAGGCGAATTCGTGTATCTGGTAGGGAGAACAGGCAGTGGGAAGTCTTCCTTATTAAAAACATTCTATGGTGACCTGCCATTGCGATTGGGTAAAATAACAGTGGGGGGTTACAATCTCTCTGGAATCAAAACATCAGAAATACCTTATTTGAGAAGGAAAATAGGAATTATCTTTCAAGCCTTTGAGCTATTTTATGATCGCAGTGTTGCAGAAAATTTATTTTTCGTGATGAAGGCGACTGGCTGGAAGGACAAAGCCAAAATGAAAAGCCGACTTGCAGAAATATTGATGCGAGTAGGACTTGGTGCTGTTTCAGGGAAAATGCCGCATCAACTTTCAGGTGGAGAACAGCAACGTGTTGTCATCGCCAGGGCTTTGATCAATGAGCCTCAAATCCTATTTGCTGATGAGCCTACTGGGAATTTGGACCCTGAAGTAGCCGAGGGTATCATGAAGCTTTTTCTGGAAATCAATAAAAGTGGAACTGCCATTGTCATGGCTACACACAATCATCACTTCCTAAAGAAATTTCCAGCGCGCGTTTTGAAGTGTGGGGGTGAAAAAGTGCTCGATTCCAAAAAAGATAAGTTTGAGTTGACAGAACTTTACTGAATCAATCTCAAGTTACCATAACTTGAATCTACGATGATCTTTCGTTTCGGATTTCCTCCATTGATTCTTCCCTTATATTCTTTTTTATTGTCTTCAAAATCCTTGTAGTAGAATTCAATCTCCACGCCATCGCTTTTCATTTCTGAGTAACTAAATTCCGCCTCTATATCAGCTGAAAGGCCACTTTCCAATCCTATTTTATACGCCGTATATTGCCCTGCTAATTCGAGAAGAGTAAAATTCCTACTTAGCCTACCAATCTCAAATCCCGAAACATAATTACCCTCGAAAACCATTATATCATTGAGTTGTTTCAGGTAGAATGAGGAATAATGACTTTCTACCTCAGCAGCATTGACCTCTCCTAATTTTACTTCTCCATATTTGGCTTCCAACTCCAAATTTTCGACTTTTTCGATCTCTAGATTGGAAAATTTTTGTTGTAAATCCAAATTTTTGATAGTCGTAAGGGTCAAATTCGAATATTGAATATCCATTTCAGCCGCTAACAATGGCCCAAAATCTGCATTTCCAAATGACAGATCAAATTCAAGGATGCCGTCCATGCCATCGCTCTTGAGGTTACCATATTCCACTAATATTTCGGAAGTCCCATTCCTAAATGGTAAATACATATCACCAAATTTGTTTTCAAACTGAATTGGGTTATTTGGATTCATCCTGATTTTATAGTTAATCTCAAAAGTTTCTGAATCACCATGCGTATTGAGACTACCTACATTTGTTACGAAGACAATCATTTCTGAAGATTCAGAAATATTGACGTCAATTTTTTGCATCATCTTGGCTGCTCGGTCTTCGCTCTTTCCTCTTGTGATGATCTCAACTTTCACCTCTATCTGATTTTTATCCCAACTTTCCACATGAATATTACCAAATTGATTATCAATTTTCAAAAGCGCAGCGGTGTTCACGTCATATTTTTTTTCAATGACCGTCCGATTTTCATCATATTTTGACCCGAAAGCTTGCACATGATACGCCCAGAGTAATAGTGAAATGAGAAGGTTATATTTTAGTATGTTCGTTTTCATCGTTTTCATATTTAAATTCATTCAAAACCTCAATTTGTTTGCTCAAAATCTTCATACGCAATCGTAAGTTTTCAAGCAAAGCATCCCTGACCAATTCACTTGAATTACTATTAAAATATTGCATCCTCATCTCTTGATATATGTCATTGAGTTTTTCTTCTTCTTCTATCAGATCTGCATTTTTATCTTGTATGTGCATATCCATTAAAGTGGATTTTTTATTTGAAATCTGTTGAAAGTAGTAACGCTCGGCCTCATAGAACTCACTCTGAACTTCAGAAATTTCACCAATCTCAATCTGATCCATCTGACGATCCACCACCAAATAAATGGTTGAAGCCAAAAACAAAATAGCCGCGACTTTCCAGAGATATGTAAAATCTCTTTGTGTGGGAGCCAATGTGCCCTGAATCCCTTTCCAAACCTTCTCCGAAGGTTCCAAATCATCAAAATCAGTCTGATGATCAAGGATATATTTTTCTAATAAATCACCCATATTTAATCTCTGACTTTAGTATTTCCCTTAATTTATCTTTTGCTCTTTTATACTGTGTTTTGGAAGTAGATTCGGTAATATTCAGAATATCCGATATCTCCTTGTGATCATATCCTTCAAACAAATACAAGGTCAGGACACTCCTGAAACCTTTGGGCAAGTCCATCATGGCCTCTTTGATTTTATCAATACTTAAGTGTATTTCGGAATAATCCTTTGGTGGCTCCTCCGCAACATCTTCACCACTTTCAAGAATCAATATCTCATTTTTCCGGCGCTTCAGCTCCGTAAGTGCGCGGTTCACAACTATTCTTTTCAACCAAGATCCAAAAGCCGCCTCCTCTCTATAAGTATGTAGATTTTTAAAAGCACTCACGAAAGATTCCTGCAACACATCTTCTGCCTCTTCCACACTACCTACTATCCTGAATGCCGTATTTAGCATCGCTTTAGCGTAGAGTTTATAGATCTCAAATTGAGCCTGAGAGTCATTTTCTCTGCATCTTGAAATCAGATCGGCGTGAATATTTAGTGTTGTGCTTGTCAATTAAAAACCTTTCAGATGAAGGACTCATCAAATTCATAAGGGTTGCATGTTCGTTATATTATCCGAAAAAAACTACTTCCTTTTAAATTGGTTAATCATCTTAACTAACTTTATTTGGAAAGGTGTGAAGTTATTTACAGGAGTATTCAAGTAAATAAAACCACGATGCTTTAAGTTTATGGTATGGGTTCGATTCATCTGAATTGTATTACTTCTATGAAATCATTCATGGCTATGTATTTCTGCATGATTGCGTTCGTAGTATCTGCTCAACAAACTGATCAGGATCCTACTGAATCGGACTCAGTTATGATTGAAAAGAAAAAACCATTCACTAAGGAAATAGCTGGATTTTTTGACCATAGCATTGAATGGAGTCCAGAAAGAAATGGCACAGGTATCTCTTCGCAAATGGGATTTGGTTTTTTTTATGAAGGGGTTACAGCGGGGTTCTTTCTATCTGAAGGGGTTGGTAAAACTTCAGATGACCCATTTTTTCCAAAGGACTATCATCTTCCCTATAGACATACAGGTGGATTTATCGGCAAAAGCCTTCACCGAGGTAAAAGACTTCAGGTTTACTCAAGACTCAATGTGAGTTATGGGGATATAGTTTGGGAAGATAAAGAAACCAAACAAGCCAGATTTGAAGATCGTTTTTACATCATCAAGCCTGAAGCCCAACTCTCCTATTTACCGGCTCCATTCATACAATTATATGGTGCTGTTGGCTATAGAGTAACACATCAACTCCATTTAACTCAATTGGATAGCAATGATTACAATGGGTTAACTTTTAATCTGGGTATTCGGTTAGGGTATTTCTACAAACCAAAAGAGGAATGAGGTATCTCAATTTCATATGGCTTCTTCTACTGGCTTCTTGTTATGCCAATGATGAACTTCCTCCAGATCAGGAAATATGGGGATATGCACATCCTGAAGATGAAGGAATGAATCAAGAACAATTGCTTCTAACAAATGGAAGTATAATCAACGGCGATTTTTCCGAAATTCGTTCGTTAATTATAATTAAGAATGATAATATCGTTTTTGAAAACTACTACGATGACACCTTCAGATCTCAAGTAAGATCCCTCGGTTTAGCATCTTCCATTTTGACAGTAGCAGCCTTAGGTGAAGTCATCAACGATGGCTATATCAACAGTCTAGATGATCCCATCTATCAATATATGCCAGCATATTTTAATGTGTTCGATGCGCAACCTGAAAAAAAAGAGATTACTATCAGACATTTACTCAATAACAGCAGTGGATTCACATGGTATGAAGCAAGTACAAGTCAAAATTCATCCAATGATTTTTCTAAAATGAAAAACACAAGCGATTGGGTCGGTTATGTAATAAAACAAGAATTGGAAGCCCCGCCTGGAATACGTATGGTAATTAACTCAGGTTTGAATATGCTGCTTTCAAGTATTATGCAACATGCTTTAGGGAATGTGAGGCTTCAGGACTACATAGATGAGAGAATCTTAAAACCAATAAATATCACCAACTATCAATGGGAATCAGATCCATCTGGTAACCTAGACGGTGCGACTGGGGTTAGTATGACAGAAATTGATTTCACAAAACTGGGTTACCTTTTTGCGAATTACGGTTTGTGGAATAGAAAAAGAATCTTGAATGAAGATTGGGTTTATGAAATGCTCAGCATCAAAACAAAAGCTTCCCCATTTTATGACATTGGTTATGGATGGAGATCATTTTCGGCGGAATTGGCCAGTTATTATGGATTGTCTGGTGCGGAGATATTTTTTACTCCAGTAGATTTCGGCCAAACAATTTACCTGATTCCAAAGCAGAATTTGATCATAACCATATACGCTGAAAATTACTTTTACGACTTTAGAAGTCCATCTTTTTCCCTTTTTAGCAGCATTTTCCAAACTACTGTCAACTAGTTCTCAAGAATTCAATAATTCTGTTGGTTTCCTGCCAAATTTTTTCTCGTATTGTTTATTGAAAGTGGTTACGTTTTTCAATCCAATACTTTTCGCAGCTTCAGTTGCGTTTTTAACTTTATTTTTTCGAATAAGATAGTCCGCATATTTGAGGCGAATTTCTGTAATGTACTCATATGGCGTAAGGCCTGTCATCTTCTTAATCATCCGGTAAACCTGACGCTCACTTGCCGCCATGGCATCTGCCAGATCATATACAGAAAGGCTAATATCTGCGATCCGATGCATAACTAATGATTCTACCTTAATAAGTATATCCCGTTCAAATACCTCATGGTTTTGTTTGTCAAACATCTGTGAAAACTCACTTGCACCTTGGTCCCACTTATCTTTCTGCTTCAATAAATTGTTGATACGAAGCTTGAGCTCTTTTTTCTGAAATGGCTTTTTCAAATAATCGTTAACCCCATGGTACAATACTTTTTCTTGATCCTCTTCAGAGATTCTGGCCGAAACGACCAACACGGGTATCTTCCTAAACTCCTCGTTACTATTGATAGCTTCAAGCAATTCAAATCCATCCATCCAAGGCATCATCAGATCAGAGATGATGAGATTTACTTCATTCATTTTCAATATCTCCAAGGCCTCTAGACCATGAGCTGCTTCAATGATATGATGTTCGTCTTCAAGTATTTGACGAATATGATAGCGTATTTCTGGATGATCGTCAACAATCAAAATAGATTTTTTATGCTTGTCTAGTTTTGGTAAACTAATTCCAGCATCAGTTTCACGATCCAGATCATTATATAAATGCTTGCGATCATTGACTTGTGTGAATGGTTGATCTTCATGGATCGACCCTGATAGTTTTTCAACGATGTAGAATGAAAGGATAAATGTAGTTCCCACACCGATTTCGCTTTCCACTTCGATCTCTCCACCATGTAAATCCACAAGTTCCTTTACAAGAGCCAAACCGATTCCAAGCCCTTCTCGCGATCTATGAGGGTTGTTTTTCGATTGATAAAAACGATCAAAGATATATGGTATGCTATCCTGGGATATCCCATCTCCTGTATCAGAAACCTCAATGATTGCTTTTGATAGATGCTTTCTCGTTCTGATTCTGATTTCACCACCCTTGTCGGTATGGCGAATGGCATTGGCAATTAGATTATAAAAAATCTTTTCAAACTGCCGTGGATCTAAAGAAATACCGTCCTGGGTGGATAAATTGTTTTCAAATTCCAACTTTATTCCTTTATAATCAGCTGTACCTTCGAACATAGTGGCAAGCATTTTCAGGTAGGAACCAATTCTCACAACCTCTTTTTTCAAGATGATCTTACCTTCTTCCAGTTTGGTAAGGTCATTTATTTCATCAGTGAGATAAAGCAAACGTTTACAATTCTTGAGACCGATATCAAGATTTCTCAATGCGGCTTGTGACAGGAAAGATTCTTCATCTTCCGACAGCATTTCTATGTTTCCATAAATCAAACTGAGTGGCGTTCTTAAATCATGAGACACATTTGCAAAGAATCTTGACTTAGCTTCATTCAATTCCTCGAGCCGTAAGGCTTGAAATTCTATAAGATCTTTATCAGACTGAATCTGATCCTTCTGTTTATTAATTTCATTATTGAGCTTATTTCGAATCTTCAATGCACGATATGAAATAAAAACAATAATCAACAATAGAAAAATACCGAGTACAGATAATCCGATAATGGCTTTTTGTCTGCTTATTATTTCATTGTTTAGTTCCGCTTGCTTTCTAAGAAATAAGTTTTCAGATTCATGTTTTTCTATTGTGTATTGATTTTTAAGCTGTTCAATTTTTCGGATATTCTCCTCACTAAAAATCTGCTGATTTATATCTGCAAATTTGGTGTGGTATTCATAAGCCTTCTTATAATCCTGTCCTTTCGCATAAAGCTGGCTAAGATTTTCAAGAATATTTTTTTCATCAAAGCGTGAGGATACTTTTTTTGCTATTTCAAATGACTTGAAAGCGTTGATTTCAGCCAATTTTAATTTACCCCTGCTTATCTGGATTTTTGCAACGTTATTGTAAGCCAAGCACAATGCTCTTGGATTGTCCAAAGGGTCAATTCTTTTGATCAAATCTTCGTGATATCGAAGTGAGCGATCCAAATCTCCCTTTTTCAAGTAAACTTCTGCCAAATCAATTTCTGCCGCGATTTGACCATACATATCATTTTGCTCTTTTCTGATTTCAATGGCCTGAAGGAAATAAAGTTCAGCTTGACCAAACTCATCAATCCCCATATAGGATCTTCCCAAGTTGAGGTAACAATAAGCAACCATCCTGCGGTTGGCTAACATTTGGGCCTGATCCAACGCTTGTATGAAATACCTGATGGCTCCCTGATAATTGGTCTGAAACAGATAAAGATTTCCCAAATTAATGAGTGAGTAACCAATTTGCTCCTTATCCCCCAACTCTTCAGCCAAATTCAAAGCTTCCAAATATTTTTCAAATGCCTTTGAGTAATTACTTAAATTTCGATAAGCAATTCCTATATAATTAATGGCCTGAATTTTCTGATGAGTCAGTTGATTTTCCACAGAAAGATTATATGCAAGATTAGCAAAATACAAAGCTGAGTCCGGTCGAACATCACGCATAGCCCAACCCAACTGCAAATAAATACCCGCCCTTAAAGCACCATTTTCCAAAGGCGCTTTTTTTATCAACTCTCGAAGACTGTCCAACGCTTCATCAGCATCCTGGGAGAATCCAACTATGGAAATAAGCGAAAAAATCAATACCAGAAAACAACTTTTCATAATCACATTTCTATGAGAGAATAATATTAATGGATTAATATCCCAAATTCCATTTATTCATAGCCTTAATATTGCATTGTGTCGATTATTTATATTGATTCAAGGTTAATATTTGTCTATTTGTGAAAATTAAAAACTCACAAAGACCAATGAAAAACAACCTGACAATTGCACTGCTGGCACTAATACTAAGTGCTTGTGGTGGAGCCTCAAACTCGAATGAAAAGCAATCTGAGTCGACATTCACAGATGAAATCATCAATAACATTGATGAACAAAAAAACGAACTTATCAAGACAACCGACGAGACCTTAATTGAGGTTGACTCATTACTCGAAAATTTATAATGATGAAAAATATCAAAATCGTATTTCTGCTGGCCTTAATGATCGCCATCAGTTCAGATGTAGTAGCTCAGTCAGGAAAAGAAAAAGCAAAATCAGTAAAAGAATATAAGGAGCATAAGGAAAAAAAAGAAAAGGTAAAAAGTGATCTTGAAGAAATTGGCGAAAAAGACAATCCTGACGATGAAAAATTGAAGGAAAAGTCAGAAAAGGTCACAAAAGAGATCAAGGTGAAAGCTGAAAAAATGATGGATCAGGCTGAAAATTCACGGGAGAAAAAGGAAGGTAAAAGTGAAGATGGTGAGGATGATTCAGAGGTAAATGAAAAATCACCTGATAGTGAAAAAGTTGAGAATTCTGGAAATGCATACGGCAAAGAGAAAGGCGAATTGAGTGGAAAGGAATTTGGAGAGATAAGGTCTGAAGAAGCTAAAGCCAAGGTTAAAGCCAAAAAAATGGAGCTAGATTCTGAGATATCTGAAAGCGAATCTGCACTTGCAACACGTGAAATAAAACTGAAGGAAGCAAAAGAAAGGATAGCAAAGCAAAAGGAAAGTGGAGAACTTCAGGGCGAAGAACTTACTAAAAAGGAAGCGGCTATTGTCAAAGTAGAAGAAAGACTCGGTGGTTTGAGAAAAGAAATTGAGGAAAAGAAAGCTGCCACTATTATAGAATGAGTTAGTTTTTCAATCAAAAAATAAATTAAATCCTGCATCTATGGTGCGGGATTTTTTATTTTCTCAGATGATACGCTTTTGGTCTGGTGAAAGCCCTGATTCCTGAATACGACAATGTAGATCCTAGTCCAGAATGCTTGCGTCCTGACCATGGCACATTGGGACTGACACGATCGCAGCAGTTCCAGTAGACTGTGCCGGTATCCATCTGATCCAAAATCATTTTAGCCCGATTTTCATCACTTGAAAATACTGCAGCGGTGAGTCCGTATTCCGTATCCTGCATAAGTTTCAATGCTTCTTCGTCCGACCCTACTTTTTGGATACCAATCACAGGTCCAAAAGATTCCTCTTTCATGATAAGCATGGAATGGTTCACATCAGTAACCACTGTTGGTTCCAGGAAATATCCTTTCCTATTTATCATCTTTCCGCCAATCTCCACCTTCGCACCTTTTGTCAATGCATCTGTAACTTGATTCAGAATCACTTGAATTTGTGGCCCTCTAGTTAAGGGCCCAATGAATGTGTCCTCAGATGTTGGATCTCCCAAAGGATAAGATTTTACCTCTTCCATAAAGCGATGGACAAATTCATCATAAATACGCTCATGTACATAAATACGCTCGACTGCACAGCAGCTTTGTCCATTGTTATAAAAAGCACCTTCTGCTGCATTGATGGCTGCCTGCTTGATATTAGTCACGTCATCCATGATGTATAGAGGGTCTTTTCCGCCCAATTCCAGTTGTACAGGTACCATTTTGTGAGCGACACTTTTCACTATATGCAAACCTGTGCTGTACGATCCTGTGAAAAAATAGCCATCTAAATCAGCATCAAGCATATGCCCTCCTACTTCTCCAGCACCAATAACTATTTCAAAAACATTATTGGGTACTCCGGCCTCATAGAGCAACTCTTTAAATTTCAAACCTGTCAACGAAGCAAATTCTGATGGTTTATATAATACAGCATTGCCTGCCGCTAATGCATACAAAAACACATTAAAACCTACATTATATGGAAAATTCCAAGCCGAAATATTAGCCACAACTCCCAGTGACTCGAACCTGAGGATTTCCTTTGTAGCCCCTTCCGCCAAAATTTCTTCCTGAAGCCACTTTTCCGCATTCTGATTCAAATGTGTAATTCTGTTGAGTGAACCTGAAATCTCCCCTAAAGATTGTCTGATTGGTTTTCCGGTTTCGGAAGTTAAAATATTGGCAAGTTCCTGCTGATTAGTTTTGACCAATTCACCAAAGTTTTCAATGATCTGAAGTCTGGCTACAACCGTCATTTGTTTCCATAGGCCTTGTCCAATTCGAAGTGAATTCAACTTTCGATTTATTGATTCCTTTGTATCTACAATCAAATCAGCAATGATTTCTTCGGTGGCCGGATTGATAATGTTCATATTTGATTTTTCAATGTATAAACTTCATTTAAAAAATGATCGTAAAGTTTTTCAGCATCAATCACATTTTTGCCCAAAGTATATGAAAACTCCGGATGCCATTGTACCGCCATGACCCTACCTTCCGGTGCATTGACGTATCCTATAGCCTCTATCACTCCATCCTGTGGGCATTCGGCTAAAACGACAAGATTTTTACCTAAACGAGCAATGGATTGGTGATGCACACTATTTACTTGATCGCACGTGGCATCAGCATAGATTTTCGCCAGAAAACAATCTGTAGAAAATCGAATTTGATGGATTAGCTGATCATATAAATCCGCATCACGATGTACCTGTACATCCAACCTTTGGGTGGATGTATCCTGATAAAGTGAACCACCAAAATAAATGTTCATCAGCTGCATCCCGCGGCAAATACCCAAAATGGGTTTACCGCTGTTAACTGCATAATCCATCAATTTTAATTCATATTTGTCTCGAACAATGTCGCCTTTCCATCGACCATTTTCGATACAGTCCTCACCGTAAGATTCTGGCGCCATGTCCGTACCTCCCTGAAAAATGAATCCATCCATTTGATCCAGTAATTCCTTCTGAATTTGGAAGTCAACATCAGGGATCAAAACAGGCATTACACCTCTACGGGTAAGAAAGGTGGCCATGTCATTTTCAATGTAACTAAGTGTTTTTGGACTGAATACTGAACGTTTAGGATCAGGATACATAAAGCATGCAGAAACTCCTATTTTAAGCATATTAAATGGCTCTCTCGTAAATGGACGTAAAATCAGCTTCGGTTACCGGTTTAGGATTGTTGGGGTGGCAGAAATCTTCAATCGCCAACTTTGAAAGTGGCTGAATATGAACTGGTTCAACACCCAATTCGCTCAATTTTAGAGGCAAGCCCAATCTTTCATTTAGTTCGAATAGAAAATTCACGACACGTTCGCCATCACCTTCAATAACGCCAAGAAATTCGGCCATCTTATCAAAACGGCTTTCCTGACCTTCATAATTGAATTCCATTCCATAAGGCAAGTTGACGGCATTGGCCAATCCGTGATGTGTATCCAAAAGACTCGACATGGGATGTGCCAAACTATGGACAATGCCCAAACCTTTTTGGAAAGCGACGGCACCCATCAATGAACCGAGCAACATGTCTGATCGGGAACTGAGATCGGGTTTGTGAGTCGCTTTTTCTATGGATTTGGCAATCAATGACATTCCCTCCAGGGCTATGCCATCACACATGGGATGATAATTTTTGGCTAGATAGGCTTCCATATTATGAGTAAGGGCATCCATAC
>JBLICU010000027.1:0-36124 GCA_047632435.1 Cyclobacteriaceae bacterium | reverse complement strand
ATCTTCACTTATTCGAAATCCTTCCATTAAATTAATATCAACTGATAATTCCCAGGAATCCCCACTTTTTGATCCCGATATACGACCATCTTTTATAATTAAAGTATCTGAATAAATGCAAAAAAACTTCTTTTGAAATGAATGTTCAAACCTAACAAATTGTCTCCATGGAAATCAAATGATTCCAATCCAGACGGTACTTCAAAATAGAAATTTTCAGCATATTCGTCATCAGCTACGTCCTTCACATCATCTTTCAAATAATACCTATTAAACACGATATTGTCTCCATCCTGAATGTCTGGAAAGAAATTTGAAATTTGAGCATTGTTGTAAAAATCGAGTTTAATAGTTCCAATAGTTGCGTCATCGGCGTTTTTGAAAGAACTGATTAGAATTGAAAAGGCACAAAATGTAATCAAGTAGATGAGTTTTTTCATGGTTTAAGAATTTCATTTATGACACGCTAAGTGTTCAAATGGGTTGGAAACCTCCGTATTCTAATTCAATAAATTAGAACTGATGAAATTCAAATGACACTTATTTTAAAAATTCGATTAAATTCGCCTCCTCTTCAGATAGAGTTCTACCATTAGCGTAGGGCAGAAGACAAGGGGCATTAGCTCAGCTGGCTAGAGCACTACGCTGGCAGCGTAGGGGTCATCGGTTCGAATCCGTTATGCTCCACTTCATTTTAGGTCAGGAAATTTTCCTGACCTTTTTTTATTTCCATTATTGTAAAATGCATGCGGTGGCGAATTAATGAGTTTACGGCGCGGCGCGGAAAGGAAGTTTCGAATTTCAAGGCTCTAAGGAATCCCCCTACTTAATCACCCTGCGAAACGCTTTCACTTTCTTTTTATAGTAGTCAATATTCAGATTTGACTCTACCACACCTTTGGAAGACGAAGCATGAATGAACTTGATTTCATCACCATTAACCGATGTGATCAGTCCACTGTGATACCATTTTTCTCTTTTTTCCTTGAATTTGAAATAGACAATATCTCCTGGTCGAATGGATCCCCAACTTTTACTGCTACCAATTTTTGATTGATCCTGCGCCGTTCTTGGCAGATTGACATCAATCTTTTTGTAGCAGTGATAAATTAGACCCGAGCAATCAATGCCCATTTTGGTATTGCCACCCCAGACATATGGGGTGCCGATATAAGTTCTTGCCTCAGCAATCACCCGGTCTATATGTTTTTGTTTCTTTTTACTTTGACCAAATCCATACCCGCAGATACTCAGGCTGATGATCAAAGTGAATATTAATCTGTTCACGTAGAATTCAATTTTTAATCAGAAGTGCTTATAACTCCATAAATTTAAAGCAATATGTGTGGTATCACCGGAATTTTTGCTTTTAATCCAATAGGTAGAATGCATCTCATTCATCTTGAGGAAGCTACCATGAAGTTGGAAAAGCGTGGGCCTGATGCACATCAGACATGGTTTGATGATACGGTTGGATTGGGACATAGAAGACTCTCGGTCATTGATACCTCTGTTGCAGCCAACCAGCCTATGAAAGATGAGAGTGGCAGATATACCATCGTTTTCAATGGGGAAATATATAATTACAAAAGCCTTAGAGACTCACTTAGAAAAGAAGGTGTGGATTTTAAGACCGAATCGGATACCGAGGTTCTTTTATATGCCTATATAATATGGGGATCTGCATGTTTGGAAATCTTGAATGGATTTTTTGCCTTTGCGATATACGATTCTCAAGAAAAATCGCTTTTTCTGGCCAGAGATCGATATGGCATCAAGCCGCTTTATTATTTCCTTGATGATCATAAATTACTTTTCGGTTCAGAAATGAAAGCTATCCTGGCTTTTAACATTCCAAAGGAAATTGATAAGACCGCTCTCCATTTATATTTCCAGCTCACCTACATCCCTGCCCCTCAAACCATCTTTAAAGGAGTTCAAAAATTGAAACCAGGGGAATATATACTTGTCAAAAATGGTGAGGCAGATGTGAAATCCTATTACAAAATACCTCATACTGATATACCAACCCTCACCAACTTTGATACTGCTAAAACCGAATTGGTTGATGCACTCAGAGCATCCGTTCATCGCAGATTGGTTGCTGATGTGCCTTTGGGAGCCTTTTTAAGTGGGGGTATCGACTCATCGATCATTGTAGCTCTAGCATCCGAAAAAGTCAAAGACCTCAAAACTTACTCTATCGGTTTTAAAGGCAATGAATATTTTGATGAAACTGCTTTTGCAAAGTTGGTAGCTGATAAATATCAAACGGACCATCATACATTTTCTCTGTCAAATGATGATTTGTTGGGTTGTGTGAATGATGTGCTGGATTATATTGATGAACCATTTGCTGATTCGTCTGCTTTACCTGTTTTTATTTTAAGTCAACTTACGCGAAAACACGTAACTGTTGCTCTTTCAGGAGATGGCGCGGATGAAGTCTTCTCTGGATACAATAAACACACTGCGTGGCTTTTGAGTCATGAAAAAAGCAATGCGAATGCTTTTATCTCAACGCTGGCTCCAGTCTGGCGGTTTTTACCGAAATCTCGCTACACCAGTTTTACGGACACCATTAGAAAGCTCAATAAGTTCGCTATGTTGCTCAATTTGAAAGACAGTGAGAAATATTGGTTTTTGGCCAGTTTTATAAGCGATCAGAAAATTCAAAAACTACTTAATGGTGATTGGCAATGCGATGGAGATTTGCTTGAGTCATTCAAAAACAGCGTATTAAGCCCAATCAAATCCGGACATATCAATGATGTGTTGCTCAACGATTCCAAAATAGTGCTGGAAGGAGATATGCTGGCTAAAGTTGACCGCATGTCCATGGCCAATGGCCTTGAAGTGAGAGTGCCTTTTCTGGATCCTGAGGTTGTTCAATTGGCTTTTAGCATGCCTGGAGATTTTAAAATATCAGGAAAATACAGAAAGATCATTTTGCGGGAGGCTTTTAAGGATTTCCTTCCGCCGGAACTTTACACACGTGCAAAACATGGATTTGAAGTACCCTTGATCAATTGGTTTAAGAAAGAGCTGAAGTCAAAATTGGACGATCAAGTCTTCAATCAGGAAAGAATTGAAGCACAGGGGATTTTCAATTGGGTCGAAATAAAAAGGATCAGGCAAAAATTATATTCACTTGATCCTGGAGATGTGCACATTCAGATTTGGTCTTTGCTTGTTTTCCAAAACTGGTATTCAAAATATTTTAAATCTTAGTCAAACTGTTTGATAAACCTCTAAATCAGATAGGTTTCACTTTTTTACGATTAAAAATAAATCCAGATTCATATCCTCCTGATCGTTCAGGAAATAATCATCCTGATTGATAGAAAGCACCAGTTCATTGTCTTGCGCCTGTAAAGCATTTCTGTTTCTTCTATTCAAATAGTCAAAAGGAATTCTCAACAATGCTGCCGGCAATCTATGTTGCAAATTCAAAATATCGTATTTCATGATCTTATTTACTGAGGCTCTGTTTTGCTCATGATAGGCCAATACTTTTGGACTGCCTGCAATACCTTTCATGTCCACTTCTTTGAAATATTTACTAGCTAAAGTTTTCAACTCGTCACCAGTGTATTCACGTGTGTGCCAGGGGTTACGCGAAAGGGTCATTTTGATATTTGGAGTAGAAATTAAAGCAGTGCCTCCTGGTCTTAAGATTCGTTGAATTTCCTTGAGAAAGAGTGCATCATCCTGGATATGTTCAATTACCTGAAAAGTGACAATCGTATCAAAGCTATCATCAGCAATCCTCATCGGCGGAAAGACACTACTTTCAAATGAAAAATTCGGATACTTTTCTTTCAATTCATTGATTACTTCTGCTATTTTGTCCAAAGCCAGATAGCTATCTGCTTTTGGAGCTAGTAATTCCACGCCACGCCCTTCGCCACAGCCTAACTCCAGCATATCTCCTTTTATATAGGGGATTGCCAGATCATACGCCTTCAACAAACGTTGGTGAATGGGGTTGTCAGATGGGATTTGATCTGAAGTTATCTCAGTCGTATAAACACTCATGTTTATTTTTTTCAGCAAAGAAACCAAATTATGGTTAACTTTTTCGTCGAAATGAAGGGAACAGATAAAGTCATATATAGTATTATACTGATGATGGTTTGCCAAATGGCAGCTGGCTTGGATGTATCAAAGATAAATCTGGCTTATCAGTATGACATACAAGCGGAGATCAGGTTTAGTCACCGTACGGTTCAATCTGGAAATGCAATAAAGGTACTTTATGAAGTAAAATCTGATACCTCAAGGCATTGGTCACTTCATTTTTTGACGCAAAAAGGATATGAGAGTGCACTTCACGATACTCTGAGGAATTTTGTCATTGATACATTACTCATTGAAAAACGTAGAAGTCTGGTCAGTTTGGAGTTTAAAGTGCCCATTAATATGGATTTATTATTGGTAGTTTTCAATGATTCCCTCACCAACACCACCTTCTATTTTGATGTAATTATAAATACTCCTGGAAATTTTCCGGCCTATTATCCCGTAGATCCCTTGGGTCTTCCCATTGTCAAAACTTACATCAATACGGATGAGATCGGTCTAATGGGTTATAAGAATAATTACCATTGCTATCAATATGGTCAGAAATTTATAGGTACAGACCCACCAATGGGTCAGATGAAACCACTTGCACCCACTCTTGATATTGATACGGCGTTCAATTTTCAACCACCGCTGGCAAACTTAGAGGAGGATGCATTCTATCTCATACAAAATGATTCTTTGGATCAAACCGGGATTACTTTGCTGAAGGTCCCCAACTATTTTCCAGAAATGAAGAGGATCGATGAGCTGGTGGGTCCTCTACAGTACATTACCACCGAAAGTGAGAATAAATCACTAAATAGTGGGGTCAATACCAAAGCTTTGTTTGAAAGGTTTTGGATCAATACCTACGGATCAAAATTTGCAGCAAAAGGGGCCATTCGGTCTTATTACAACAAGGTTGAGGGAAGTAATCAACTTTTCACAGATTATAAGGCCGGTTGGAAAACCGACCGAGGGATGTTATACATCGTATTTGGTAGGCCTGATGAAGTGATCAGAACTAAAAATTCGGAGATATGGAAATATAGCGATGGCCCTGAATTTGAATTCATCAGGATTTCGACTCTATTTGCGCCTTCTTTATATTCCCTGAAGCGAGCCATTAAATATGAGGATGTTTGGTATAATCGCGTGGGGAATATCCGAAACGGATAAATCATGGCTAGAGAATTTGATAATTTAATATACGGAATAAGGTCGGTTATTGAGACCATTCAATCTGGAAAGGATTTGGAAAAAGTCTTTGTTCAGAAAGGTTTGAAAGGCGAATTGATCAAGGAACTCCTGGTAATGACCAATCAGTTTTCAGTTCCGGTCTCCACCGTTCCTGTTGAAAAAATAAATCAATTCACTCGCAAGAATCATCAGGGTGTCGTTGCTTTCGTCTCACCGGTGCAATATCATAAATTGGAGCACGTCATTCCCGAAATCTATGAAAAGGGATTGAATCCACTAATTTTAGTGCTCGACCGAATCACGGATGTGAGAAATTTTGGTGCTATAGCTCGTTCTGCAGAGTGTATGGGAGCAAATGCCATAGTGATCCCGACCAGAAATGGGGCCCAGATCAATCCTGATGCTGTAAAAACTTCGGCTGGAGCATTGAATTTTATTCCCGTGTGCCGTGAAAAAAGTTTGATGGATGCTATATTACTTTTGAAGGAATCAGGTTTGCAAATTCTGGCTTGTTCCGAAAAAGGAAACGAACCGCTAAGCAGCGCAGATTTCACCGTACCTACTGCCATAATCATGGGAAGTGAAGACGAAGGTGTTTCTTCAGAATTATTGGCGAAATCAGGCAGCATTGTGAGAATACCGATGACCGGCAAAATAGCATCACTAAATGTCTCCGCGGCGGCTTCTATACTTTTATATGAAGCTGTAAGACAAAGGACTAAATAAGTTTTTCTCCTTTTTCTATTTTCACGTCATTTACGAAATCTCGGAAAATTGCGGAATCTTCCTTTTTACAAACAAGAAGTACGTCATTAAAGTCCGCGACCAGATAACCTTCCATTTTATGTAACACGATCAGGCGGCTCGACTTGCCTATGACATAATTGTCTTTAGAATCGTACAATAAAGCATCTGCTTCAATGACATTCTCATTTTCGTCTTTCTTTTTGATTTCGTGCAACGCATTCCAAGATCCAAGATCAGACCAGCCAAATTCCCCGAGTACGACGTAAACACTGTCCGACCGCTCCATGATGGCATAGTCAATTGAAATACTTTTTGAGTGCGAATAAGCGGTTTTAATATATTTTTTTTCACCTTCTGTAAAATATACACTACGCCCTTCTTCAAAAGTTTCTGCAAGTTCAGGCTGGTATTTTTCTATTGCACGAATGATTGATGTCGCAGACCAAACGAAAATGCCCGCATTCCAAACAAAATCACCGCTTTTCAAAAACTGAACTGCCAGATCAAGGTCAGGTTTTTCTGTAAAAGTCTTAACTTTTTTAAGGTCAGTATCATTTTCACCTTCGTATTGGATATAGCCATATCCTGTTTCAGGACGGTTAGGGTTGATACCAATGGTGATTAATTTATCATCACTGCATCCAGCGATGGCTGTTTCGAGCACTTTCAAAAATTCTTCTTCTTTCAGAATCACATGATCAGAAGGAAGCACAATCATGATGGCCTTTGGATCCTTTTGTCGTATCTTGTATGCGGCATAGGCGATACAAGGTGCTGTATTTCTTTTAGCGGGCTCCAATAACATATTTTCCGCAGGTATTTCAGGAAGCTGCTCAGCCAACAAATCATTGTAAATTTCATTAGAAACGACCCAAACATTTTCATCGGGACTAAATCCCTTAAATCTGTCATATGTCATTTGGAGTAATGTCCGTCCGGTTCCCAACACATCAAGAAATTGTTTCGGCTTGTCATTACGGCTGTATGGCCAAAATCTTGTGCCGGTACCCCCTGCCATGATTACTATGTGAATGTGATTTTCCATTGAGTTATTTTCCTCAGTAATTCTATTTATGGTTCAAAAATTCCTGTGGCAAATATATTCGAATCATTTTTTAGGATCGTTCATCGAAAAAAAAAGGCAAATCAATTATTTAAATTAACATAAACATATAATTGCGGTCATTTTTCATTAAATTAATTGAAACTCATCACTAACAATTGATGGATACCAATATAGCAACAGAACTCAAGTCGACATTAAAAAAAGTTTTTGGTTATGATAGCTTCCGGGGCAATCAGGAAGAGATAATTGAAAATATCATGGAGGGTAAAAATACCTTCGTCATAATGCCAACAGGCGCAGGAAAATCCTTGTGTTATCAACTACCTGCCATTATCAAGGATGGAACGGCCATTGTCATTTCTCCATTGATTGCTTTGATGAAAAATCAGGTGGATCAAATGAACGCCGTAGGTATCAATGCCAAATTTCTCAACTCGACTCTCAATAAGACTGAGATAAATCGGGTCAAGAAAGAGACCTTGGCTGGTGAGGTTAAGCTGCTTTATGTAGCTCCGGAATCTTTGACTAAAGAGGAAAATATTGCCTTTTTGAAACAAGCCAATATTTCATTTACAGCTGTGGATGAAGCACATTGTATATCGGAATGGGGCCATGATTTCAGACCTGAATACCGAAAAATAAAAGCTATTATTGCAGAGCTAGGGGACATCCCAATAATAGCTCTGACTGCCACAGCAACGCCAAAAGTGCAGCAGGATATCCAGCGAAATTTGAATATGGAGGGAGCCAATATTTTCCAATCTTCCTTCAATCGTACCAATCTTATTTATGAGGTTAAACCTAAAAAACAGGCTAAGAAGCAGCTAGTTAGGATAGTAAAAGAGCACAAAGGGGAATCAGGAATAGTCTATTGCCTGAGTAGAAAAAAGGTCGATGAGATCGCCCAATTTCTCCGGGTTAATGGAGTGAAGGTTGCACCATACCATGCAGGGATGGAACCCGGTGCTCGTATGGCGAATCAGGATGCATTTCTGAATGAAGATACAGATGTGATTGTAGCAACTATTGCTTTTGGAATGGGAATTGATAAACCTGACGTCAGGTTTGTGATTCATTATGATGTTCCGAAATCTATCGAGGGGTATTATCAGGAGACCGGTCGGGCTGGACGCGATGGATTGATGGGTAAATGTGTGATGTTCTATAGCTATAATGACATCCTTAAACTGGAAAAATTCAGTAAGGATAAAGCCGTGGCTGAACGAGAAAATTCGAAAATTCTACTAGAGGAGATGGCCATGTTTGCCGAATCGGCAGTTTGTAGAAGGATACAGCTGCTGCATTACTTTGGAGAAGAGTACAAACACAAAAATTGTGAAGCATGTGATAATTGCCTGCACGAGCGAACCTCATTTGACGGTACAGAAGATATAAAAAAGGTCATTAAAGCAGTTTTAGCTACTGGTCAAAGATTTAATCTCAATCACATTTCTGAAGTGCTCAGGGGGATAAAAACTGCACATGTTTCCAGTTATTCTCACGATAAGCTTGAATTTTTTGGATCTGGTAGTGATCAGAACGACCGTTATTGGAAATCTGTGATCAGACAGACACTTTTAGGTGAGTTTTTGTCAAAAGACATTGAAAATCCGGGTGTTTTGTTGTCAAGCGTAAAAGGTGAAAATTTCTTAAGTGATCCCTATAATGTCACGCTTTTCAAAGACCATGAATATGAAACTGAAGGTGAAGAGGAGGAAATAGAGAAGGAAGTTGTCAATACGACCGCCTATGATAAGGTCTTGTTTGACATGATTAAGCACTTACGTAAAACAGTTGCCAAACAATTGGACATTCCTCCGTATGTGATTTTTCAGGATCCCTCTATGGAAGAGATGGCGACTCTTTATCCAACCACTTTGGATGATTTGATAAAGATTGTAGGTGTAGGCGAAAGTAAAGCAAAGAAGTTTGGTCAACCATTTTTGGAAATGATTGAAAAGTATGTAGACGAAAATGATATCATTACAGCTTCTGATGTACTGGTAAAATCTTCGGGTGTAAAGTCTAAAAATAAGATTTTTATCATACAACAGATAGACAAACAAATCGACCTGGAAGATATTGCGGATTCCAAGAGTATGAAATATGAAGATCTCATAAAGGAGATTGAAAATATATGCGACGGTGGAACCAAGCTCAATTTGGATTATTACATTGATCACGTACTGGATGACGACCGTCAGGATGACATATATGATTATTTCCTTAATGCAGATACAGATAGCGTGGCAGTTGCAATGGAGGAGTTGGGAGAATTTTACTCTGAAGATGAAGTACGCTTGATGAGAATCAAATTCATGTCAGAATATGCACATTAATGCATCGTATCTAGGAAATAATAAATTCATACCGCCTATTTTTGGGCGGTTTTTTCATGCTCAAATATTGAAATAAATGAATGTATTGATAATAGGTGCTGGAGGGAGAGAACATGCTTTCGCTTGGAAAATAAAACAAAGCCCACTTTGCAAACAAATTTTTGTTGCCCCAGGCAATGGAGGAACGCGCGAAATTGCCACTAACCTGGAGATTGATGTAAAGGACTTCAGCCAAGTGAAGGCCGTAATAGAGGAGCATAATATTGATCTTCTACTTGTAGGGCCTGAAGAGCCACTGGTCAATGGCCTGGTGGATGAACTGAAAGCTGACCCTAAATTGAAAAAATTACTCATAATTGGGCCCTCCAAAGCAGGTGCATTGTTGGAAGGAAGTAAGGAATTCTCGAAAGATTTCATGAACAGATACGGAGTACCAACCGCGCAATGCAAAACTTTTAATGTAGATAATATAAGTGAAGGGTATAAATTTTTGGAGGAGCTAAAACCACCATATGTGCTGAAGGCAGATGGATTGGCGGCAGGCAAAGGGGTGATCATCACGGAAAATTTGGCTGAAGCCAAAGCAAGTCTGGATGATATGATTCTTAATAAGCGATTTGGTGCCGCCAGTGCCAGAGTATTGATAGAGGAATTTTTGGTCGGAATAGAGTTATCCGTATTTGTACTCACTGATGGTAAAGATTTTGTCCTTTTGCCTGAAGCCAAAGACTACAAGCGGATTCGTGAAAAAGATCAAGGACCAAATACAGGTGGGATGGGAGCCGTATCGCCAGTAATTTTTGCGGATCGTATTTTCATGAACAAAGTCATTGAAAAAGTAATAAAGCCTACTGTACGCGGCATTTACGAAGATGACATGGATTACTGTGGTTTTATTTTCTTCGGATTGATGAATAATACAGGGGAGCCACATGTGATAGAGTACAATGTAAGAATGGGAGATCCGGAAACAGAGGTAGTGATGCCCCGGATCAAATCAGATTTTTTGGAATTATTAATTGCTGCTGCTGAAGGCACTCTCTCCCAAAAGAAGATACAATTCGAACCTTATACCGCCACTACAGTAATGATGGTCGCTGAAGGTTATCCTGGAGATTATGAAAATGGCAGAGAGATTACCTTTAAAAAAGATATAAAATTCGCCCTTCCTTTTCATGCCGGCACTAAAATGGATGGTCAAAAGCTCATAACAAATGGAGGTCGCGTGATGACCATAACTGGTCTTGGTAAAAACATGGGTGAGGCGTTGAATCGAAGCTACGAAGGAGTTTCGATCACCATGTGGGAGGGTAAAAATTTTCGCGCTGATATTGGATATGATCTTCAGCGATTGGGTCAGTGAGCAGGTAAAAGACCATATCTATTGCTTAATTAATTGTCCTAATTTGGACTAAATCGACAAGCAACTTATGTGTTTCAAATTTCACTAACAATAACCCATGAGTGTTTAGCCGCTTGTTCATTATATTTGATAGTTAATCCAAAAAAATTAAGAGATGGGATGTTCATCATGTGGTGTTGCAAGTGAAGATGGGGAAGTAAAAGGCTGTCAAAGTAATGGTGGATGTAGCACTGGTGGCTGCAACAAACTAAATGTATTTGACTGGCTTTCTCAGATGGAAAGGCCAATTGAGCAGCACTATGAAATCGTAGAGGTGAGGTTCAAAAATGGGCGAAAGGAATTTTTCAGAAATAGCGAAAATCTTGATTTAGTAACTGGGGATGCTGTGGTAGTGGATGTGCCAAACGGTCATCACTTGGGACATGTTTCTTTGCAAGGCGAGCTTGTTCGTTTGCAAATGCGTAAAAAGGAGGTGAAAGTTGATGATGAGATTAAAAACATCTACAGAATTGCATCACAGCGCGATCTTGATAAATACAGGCAAGTCAAAAACAGGGAATTGCCAACCCTTTATCGCACCAGACAGTTCATAGATGAATTAAAACTGACTATGAAGCTCACGGATGTGGAGTTTCAGGCAGACAATACCAAAGCTACCTTTTTCTACTCTGCTGAGGATCGTGTCGACTTCAGAGAGTTGATCAAAAAGTTGGCAGGAGAATTTAAAATCCGTGTAGAAATGCGCCAGATCAGTTTAAGACAAGAAGCTGCACGTCTTGGGGGAATCGGCTCTTGCGGCCGGGAACTTTGCTGCTCTACATGGCTCACTGAATTTAAAAGTGTGGGAACGCAAGCAGCGCGATATCAGAACTTGTCTTTAAACCCAAGCAAACTTTCCGGTCAATGCGGACGGTTGAAATGCTGCCTGAATTATGAATTGGATACATACATGGATGCTTTGAAGCATATCCCTGAGATTGAAAAGCCACTTCTCACCGATAGAGGACCAGCAAGGTTGCAGAAGACGGATATATTCAGGCGCATCATGTGGTTTGGTTATGATGATGAAAACAGCTGGTACCCACTGGATGTTGAGCGAGTCAATGAAATACTTGCTTTGAATAAAGAAGGTAAAAAACCTTCAACACTTGCTCTGGATAAGATGCCGGAAGTGAAGATAGATGGCAAACTCAACAGCGACCTGGATGCCATGGATCGTAAGTTTTCCGGAGGAAATCAAAACAAGAAAAAGAAGAAGCGAAAATTCAACAAAAACCGGAACCCAAATAATCCGGGAACTAGTCAAAATCCGCCGCAATCATGAAGTATCTCAGATTACTTGCCTTAGTATTGGTACTAATGGCCTGTGACAAACAGCGAATATTTGAAGAGAATAAACCGATCGCTGAGGGGTTTTGGTATGTGGATGACGTCATGGATTTCCAGTTTGATATTGAGGATGTGGATCTGGCATATAATATCTACACCAATGTGAGTCACTCGTCAGAATACAATTTTTATAATCTGTATTATAAATACACACTACAGGATTCTACTGCTAAGGATATCAAGTCCGAATTGGTGAATATCAATTTGTTTGATCCTAAAACAGGAGTACCTCTAGGGAAAGGATTGGGAGATGTTTTTGATCATAATCAGCTCATTTTAGAGGATTTTGAATTTGAAAAACCAGGCAAATACAAAATATCATTTCAGCAATACATGCGCACAGACAGCCTACCGAATATTGTTTTTATTGGAGCGAGGGTCGAGCGAGCGCTCAATGAGTAGTGCGGTATAGAAATTTTTCCAGCTTTTCCTGAGCCTGTTGTTGATCAATCCAATATTCGCGACTGTAGAATTGGACATAAGGCCAGTGTTTTTCCTGAAAATGTTCAAAGCGATAATTGTAAGCTTCTTTTGAAGACAAAGTCTCAAAAAAGAGATCATCGTCAGTTAAAATCAATCCGCTGTATTGCCCATTGACTTTCACCGTGAGATCTGCAAAGGGGAGCTCCTGATTGATTTCTGCTAATGGCGATTTAGCCCGAATTTTATGTTTCAGGTACCAATCCAATCCTTGTTTGGAATTTGCGCTACCTTCAGGTTTCCACTTGCCTTCGCTTACTTGAAGAGCAAAATCCAGATAACTCTTTAGCAATTTGGGTCCTGGGTTTTTTAGATCTTCAGTTTTTAACTCGGAGGGCATGAGGCTGGTAATGACATAAATTTCTTCTCTTGCTCTGGTGATAGCCACGTTGAGCCTGTTTTCTCCTCCTGCTACATTCAGGCTACCAAATTTGAGAAATAATTTTCCGTTTTTATCCTTAGCATAGGCCGTGGTGAAAATGATGATGTCTTTTTCATCTCCCTGCACATTTTCTATATTTTTCACAAAAAAGGAATCAGGAATACTTAATCCATGTTTTTCAATTTCTATGTCCAAAAGATCCTGGACATACGACTGTTGCTTGGCATTGAAGGTCACGACACCAATTTCTTTTTTTGGCATCTCCTTGAGAAGCCTCACAACTAATTGAACGGTTTTCTCTGCCTCGGCGTGATTGATGTTGTCTTCCCAAATGCCGTCCGTTTTTATATAATGAATAGACGGAGACATGTTTTGCATGGAGTTAAAATCAGGAAGCAGTTTTAGTTTTCCATTGTAGAAATGATTATTTGAAAACGCTATCAATTCGAGCGACCTACTTCTGTAATGACCTTGTAGGCTTACTTCTGGTAGGTACTGTTTGGCAAGATTGAGTAACGAATCAATTTCCAGCTCTGGAATATCCGAATCATCGTCATCTTCCCAGCGGACTCGATAGAGGTCATTGGGTTGAAGCTGTTTGTCGTCACCGGCAATTACGACTTGCTTTCCCCTGTACATGCCAGGAATACCACGTTCTGCAAAGCATTGTGAAGCCTCATCGAAGATGACCAAATCAAAATGTTCTTCCATTGGAAATATGGCAGAAGCTGATTCTGGTGATGCCATCCAACATGGGAGGATCGCAAAAAGCTCCTCACTGTGTTGAGAAATGACTCTCCGAATTGGCCAAACCTTTCTTTTTTTGGTTACCTGATGATACAAATCTCTATAAGTCACTAGATTGTTGAGTCGGTTATATTCCAGATCCTTATAAGTTTTTTCTCGAGATTTTAGCAAAAGAATTTCTCTGCTAATTTGCATTTTATCAACTATCGCCTCCTGCAATTCTCTTATAAGATGATCCAATCGTAAAGATGACACTGCCCTCAAAATTGGATATTTAGCTTCAATATGATCGATCCATGCCAGCGCTACGCTGTTGGAAAAAATTTGAAGAATGTCTGATTCGTCTTCCGATTCAAGATTGAGTAGGTTGCTAATGATTTTGCGTTCATCAGCCGTCATTGACTCCCTGATCTTGTCATACTCCACAAACGCGTCAAAATCTTTATTGAGCTGTTTTTTTAGATCGTCAATATTTTCGCGTTCGAGCATGAGTGATCTGATCTGTTTTTCATTCAGATATCTGCTCCAAAGCTGGATTTGTGTTGGCACCTTTTCCAATAATTGATTTAGCTCCACCAGCATATTGATATAGCTCTCTCGTGTGTGGTCCTTGTCCGGCGCAAATTCAACGAGCGTCCTAATCGTATTGGAAATATCGTTGGACTTGAAAGCGAGTTTTTGGTAGAAAAACCAATTCTGAATATCAATCATGCGAAATCCGTTCGGAAAATCAGCAAGCCAATTGGTTTTTTGAATTTCTGTAAGGATATGTTCAAAATTGAGTCTATTGTCAATTCTGGCCAGCAGTACTTCGAAACCTTCACGATTACTTTTCAGATTGTTGGCGACAAGCACCCGGGTAACGAATATTTTTTCTTTAGAAAATATTGTCCATTTGAGCCATCTAAAAAATCCTTTTCTTGCCTTAATCGCACTTTCTAAAGCTTCCTGAAATCTCCCCAGATCCTTTGAGTCAACAGATTTTTCAACTCCAGCACCCTTGAAGCATTGCAGCGTGGTTTTTTCCAGATTCGTAAGCCAAGGTGGTCTTTCAGTTTGGTTGGCTTGCATCAGTTGATAGTATTTAAAAACCAGCTCATTGTCCAGATTAACTATAAGCTGCTGAATACTTTCCTTATGTGTGAGAAAATGTAAACAGGTCTCATAGTCCATGGGAGCCTTGAGAAACGCGGATGATTCCTTCTTGAGTTGCTCTTGAAAACTATCTGTTTCGTCTATTACCTCCTTGAGCCTGGCTAATTCCAGAGATGAAAAATTGGTATAATCCGGTCTTCCAATCCAAAAATCAGGCAATTTCTCAAATCGCTCATGGTAATCCAAATATTGCTTGAGCAGTAGCGTGAATTTTGGCATACGCTCAAAATGAAACTGCCTATATTCTTGATTGAGTGTGATCGATTTTAATTCGGGATTTGAAATCAGATAAAGTTCTTTTACAGATTTGCCACATTCAGACTCATCATATAAAGCCTTTTTAAATTCGTCCAACTCTTCTACTGCCTGATCAATTTTCCTGCTTGATTGCAGAAAAGTTCTTTCTAAATAGATGGCATCCAGTCCATTGTTCTTCTGTTTATACTGATCCACATTGTCAATCTGACTGGCTATTTGTTCGAAGATGCTTTTTCTGTCATTTTTGAAATCATGCACCAAGCCTACAAAGTCGTGCATTTCTTTCGATTTCAGTCTGTTGTAAACCACATCAAGTGCTGCTTTTTTCTGGCAGATCAAAAGGACTTTTTTTCCTCGTGCAATGTAGTCGCAGATAAGATTGCTTATCAGCTGAGATTTTCCTGTTCCCGGTGGCCCTTGCACTACCATGGAGTTTCCTTTTTTGATGAGCTGAATTGCTCGTTCTTGAGAGGCGTCACAAGCAAAAGGTGTAAATGTTGTTTCTTCCTTTACTTTATCTGAAAACTTGGTTTTGCCCTCATCTTCAGGATCTGTTTTTTTACGTTCCGTAAAAAATGCTGAGATGTCTTTTACATCCTTTTGCTCCAATAACTTGACATAATCAGGTACCAGATACGATCCTGCCTGAGGGAAAATACCCAGCACAGCTTCAGGATATAATTTCAATGTGCCAGTTTTTTCGATATTATCTAATTCTGATTTTTTGTAGTTTTTAAAAGGTGACAACTTATCGAGAAAATTGTCTTGGTTGAAGTTGATTTCTAGTTGGCTTTCTTTGAGAATTTGGTAAACCATGGTACGAAAGATCATGGCATCTTCATCCATATCCGTGAGTGTCTTTTCTACCAGTTCCTCATCCACAGATATTTTGTTGTAATAGGAATAGGCCAGAAGAAATGTTTTGTTGAAAGTAATATTGACATCCTCACGCTGTTTCAAATACCAGGTGCTTTCATTCAGCTCTAAATGAACGGGAAAGAAAATCAACGGCGCGCTTACCAGCGTGTCGTCGGCGAACTTTCCTCTTATAAATGGCCAACCCACATACAAATCTCTAGATCCTCTCTCCTGAAAGATGAATTTTTCAATACGATCTATTTTTTTCAGCTTTTGAGAGGTTTTATTCCCTGCTGAATCATGCGTATCTATTTCATTTAGTAGCGGGATTTTAACTTTTTTAGCAATCAGCTTTTCAATTATATTAAAACTTGGATTGTCCAACGCATGATCAAATTCGTGCAAATCAATTGACTGATCAGAGATCAATCGCAGAAAAAGAAGCGATCTGTTATTGCTTGATAGGTTAGTAAGCCTTCTGAGATATGATTGTAATATTTTTTCCATTTAGAAGTCCAGCTGACTCTCAGAAATATACGGATATAATTTTTTATAGAGACTATCGGTCATCAACTTAAGTTTTAATAAATCTTCAGGTGCCTTATAGTTGCCATGGACTTTTCGAAAATTTAGAATGGATCTGGCCATCCTATAATCAATATACGGATGTGAGGCCAGGTATTTCAGTGAATCAGAATTAATATCAATCTTTGTCAAACTATCGGTTGTAAATGTAATATCAGACATTGTCTCCACTAATTCCGGGCTCAAACCATACACATCTTTGAGCTGTTCGGCGCTATGAAAGCCACCGAGTGAGTTTCTGTATTTGAGTATTCTTTTAGACAAAACTGGACCTATCCCTTTGATGGCCTGGAGTTGAGCTGTATCGGCCATATTCAAATTCAGTTTGTTTTCATTGGTGTATTTTGGTCCGTAATCGATTTTTTCATAGACCTTCTGATTGACATATTTTTTTGAACTACTGGATTTGTATTTTTGTGTATTGCTATAATTCGCTTTTTTATTTGATTGAAAAATGTTGGCATTTTCGGTCCCTTCATTTGAATTCCAATTCTTAGAATACTTCCATTTGGGTTTTTCTTCTTCAATCAGACAAATTGCATTCTCTACTTCCTGTGCCCAATTTTCAAGCTTTTCACGTTCTTCTGCCGTAAATTGGTTCTTTTGGTAATTATGGTTGACATAGATTCTTGGTACAATGGCAATTAATATGATCAGTAAGAGAAGCAACCATGTACCGTTGATTTCCGTCTTGGAAAAGCCAAACGCTTCAATTAACCATTTTTTTATTATATTCATGTGGCACGATTTGAATAAAATATGACTTTTGTCATGCTGTTTTAACCAATGTCTGGTTTATTTTTGCAATCCTTTATATAAATCTAATAAGTGAAAAGGTTTAAGTCAATAAGTATTTCATATAAAACGGCAGACATTGAGTTGCGCGAACGCGTTTCTTTTAGTGAAGAAGGCACACGTAGGTTTTTGAAAACTTGCCAAGAAGTATTGGGCTTGAATGAAATTTTGGTCTTATCTACCTGCAACAGAACTGAAGTTCACTATGTGGCTGACCAAAATTTGAAATCTCAATTGTGTGGACTGATCAATATTCATCAAAATCTGGAATCATCATGTGAGCCACATTTTTCTGAATATGAAGGAATTGAAGCAGTAAAGCATCTCTATGAAGTTGCTTTGGGCGTTGATTCCATGGTGCTTGGAGATATTCAAATAACCAATCAGGTAAAAAATGCCTACCAGTGGGCGGCAGATGAAGGGACTGCAGGGCCATTCTTGCATAGATTATTACACTCCATATTTTATACAAATAAAAGAGTCGTTCAAGAAACGGAGCTAAGAGACGGCACAGCTTCTACAGCCTCAGTAGCTTCTGACTTAATCAAACAATACGTATTGGGATTCGAAAATCCGACAGTTCTTATTTTAGGGCTTGGAGAAATCGGCCAAACAGTTGCTGAGAACTTAAAAGGCATCAAAGCAAATATTCGAATTGTGAACAGAACCAAAAGCAAGGCGGAAGAATTGGCTAATGTTTTGGGTTATGAGGTTGGGTTTTTTAATGAAATTCAAAAAGAGGTTTTGGGAGCAAATGTGGTTATTTCTGCCATGAGAATGGATCAGCCAATTGTAACTGTCGCAACTTTAGGTAATTCTACTTCTCCAAAACTAATGATTGATCTTTCTGTACCAAGAAGCATAGATGAGTCGGTAGAGAAGGTTGGAGGCGTTTTACTTTACAATGTGGATCAGTTGGATCAAAAAGCCTCAGAGACGCTTCAAAGGAGAAAATCCTCTCTTCCTATGGTCAATCTGATCATTGATGAATCAGTTGCTGATTTGGAAGATTGGACACAGGAGATGGAAGTGTCACCAACGATCAAAAAATTGAAGAATGCCCTCGAAGATATTCGAAAAGAAGAAATGGCAAGATATCTTTCTGTTCTCAATGAAAAAGAAGCCGCCATACTCGACAAAGCCACCAAGGGAATTGTTCAAAAGTTAATGAAATTACCTGTGCTTCAATTAAAAGCAGCATGCAAACGAGGTGATGCCGATTCGTTGGTTGAAGTTCTCAACGACCTGTTCAATCTTGAAAAAGTAACAGCGCCAAAAGCTGAATAAATCAAACATTTTCCAAATGAATCGTCGGAGCGCTATATTAATTTTGGCGTTGACTTTACCCGTTTTGTCGTTGGCAGCTGATGATCAATGGCAAATAATCAAATCTGGACAATTTCAGGGACTGGCAAATCTTGCTGGAGAAATAATAATACCTCCGGTTTATGATGGCTTAGGCTGGTCTGACGGCACAGCGAAGGTTCATGACGGGCTTATTGGTTATTTGGAAGGAGATAATTGGGGACTTATTTCGATAAGAAACAAAAAGCTTACTCGCCCGCAATTTACAATTTTAGTTCCTCACGCTACCAATCGGGTAAAGGCAGCCATCAAAGGCAAATTCTCAAATCATCTTTTTTATGGTCTTTTGGATGAAAAAGGTCAGGTGAAGATTGATTTTAATTATTTTTCTATTGAACAATTCAATTCCAAATTACTATTAGTCTCTGAGTACCGCGAGCGAGCGGCTTATTATGGATTGATCAATGAATCTGGTGGCACCATTTTGCCAACATCATTTACCGAAGTTAAACCATTGGGAGAGATTGTATTGGCCCTCAATGGATCAAAATTTTTCTTTTTTGATCAAAAAGGAATAGCTGTTTTTGACTTTTGGTTGAATCAGGTTGAGGAAAAAGAAAATGGATATTTAGTCGCTAAAGAAGGACGTTATGGATTCATTCACCATGATGGTAGCATCAAATACGAAGTTAAATTCAAATGGATAGTTGGTGATGCGTCGATGGAGTTCAATGAATGGAAGATGTTGAATTACCAAACAAAAGAGCACACGATGGTCTACTGTGATTCTCTTACCCAAAATGAGAATGGCACCTGGATAGCCCACGTCAATACTTACGATCATTTGCTGAGCCCAAGCACCACCCGATTGTTCAACAATCAGGAGATTGAACTAATCGGTACGCATGACGGATTTTTGCTTTTGCAAAATCAAACCACATTAAAGTGCAGCGTCTATAAAGAAAATGGTGAGGCGCTACTGCTGAATAAGGATCGGATTATCCTTGATAGTTCTTACATGTTTGCCCTTCATCAGGATCGCTGGGACATCTATAATTATTTTGGAAGGCAGATTAATGATAGAAGTGTAGGAAGGATCCTTGGTACTCAAAGTGGACTTGTTGCTGTGAGGAATCATGGTTATTGGGGTTGGATGGATTTTAATGGAAATCTGATGATTCGATATAAATATGACCTTGTGAATTTTGGTGCAGACGACAATCAATTTGTTATGCAATACATTGGAAAATGGGGTGTGGGAGATTTTAATGACGAAATTATTATTCATCCTGACTATGATAAAATAGACGTTCTGGGAAAATTTTACATTGCCTATAAGGGTAGTCTTAAAAGAGTGTACAATCCTAATGGTGAGCTTATATATCAAACCACCGGTGATCTCTCTGGAGATCAATTTATATTGGTTCGAGAGGATTCTTTATTTAGTGCTGTGCTGCCGTCGGGTTATATCGTCGAACCAACATTAGATTCAATTTCGTCCGTTTCACAGTTTTACAAATTGCGAAATGGACCGTATGTGGTGCTCATGGATAGTCTTGGCAGGAAAATCATTGGCAAATCAGACAAGGTACAGGACGTTCTTACATTTTCTGATGGATGGTTTTTGATCAAAAAAGGAGATGGTTATGGATTTATTGATATGGAAGGTCGTTTGAGAATCGCCAACAGGTATAATGCAGCTAGAACGTTTGCTGATCAAATGGCGGCTATCCAACTGATTGGAAAATGGGGATTTATTGATAAACAAGAAGTCCTTAAGGTGCAGCCATTCTATGATGAGGTATGGGATTTTAATGAGGGTCTTGCCAAGGTTCGCATTAAGGACAAATATGGAATTATTGACTTGGCTGGTCGTGAGGTGATTGGTTTGGAATGGAAATCAATTCAGCGCCAAACTACAGGAAATTTTGTAGTTGTTGATTTCCAAGACAGATACGGTCTTGTAAATCGGAAAGGTGAAATGATCTTGTCTCCAATTTTTGAAGATATGGAAGATACGCCTGGGGCCATGGTGATTGTTACAAAATTCGGGAAAAAGGGAATTTTAGACTATCAGGGTTATTCAAAGTTCCCTTTCCAATATGATGACATTCAGTGTAAAGAAGATTTTGTGCTGTTGCTAAAAGACCGGTTAAATTAACCAACAATTACCTCGCAAATTTCATTGGTATTATAGTATTTCTGAACGGTCTCGGAGATTTCTTCTGGAGAACTTTTGTCTACGGCATCCATAAAATCAATCCAATGTTGATTGGTGAGTCCTGCCAAGTGATTGTTGGTGATCAGATGCATGGAGTTGAAGCATGAATCGAAAGACATCAGCCATTTGCCTTTCAAATAGCTTTTCAGTGTGTTGACTTCTTCTGTAGTTGGTAATGAAGTGTGCAAGGAGATAATTTCCTTTTTGATTTCAGAGATCGCCAGATCCACCTTTTCTTTGAGCACATCAGTACCTATAACCCAATAGGAACCTTCTTTCAAATGCACCAAACTGGAGCTAATCCCATAGGTTAAACCTTTTTCTTCCCTGATATTTTTCATCAACCTTGATCCGAAAAATCCACCGAGCAATTCGTTGGCTATTTTAAGTTTATGAATATCAGGATGTGATTTTGAAATGGAGGGGGCCCCAAGTCTCAAACTTGACTGTACTGAATTCTCCCAGTTAAGATGAATGTTTCCTCCTGCTGCAATGCCGCAATCAATTAATTTAGGAGATGCGCCGAATGTTATCTCTGCAAGCTTTTCTTTGAGGATGTTGATTTCTGCTGTATCAGCAGCACCAGCCAGAAAGAAAGTGGGATTCATTTTGAAGGAATTTGCATAAAAGTCCTTCACTTGATCCAAAGAAGTGTTTTTCACATCTTCCACCTGAATTATCTGCCCATATGGGTGGAACTCACCGAAGATTGATTTTCTGAAATTCAAACCTGCATACCCATTGGTTTTGGCATGCATTTGCTTGATATCTTGTTTGCGAATGGTCTTCTGTTTTTCGAATTCCTTTTTTTGGAATACAGAATGACCGATCATTTCGAATAAGAGGGAGACCTGATTTTCGAAGAATTTTTTTAGACAGTATAATCTGATAAATACATGATCGAGCGTAGGTGTAATTTCCAAATGACTGCCATGATAATCCAGTGAATTGGCAATGTCGCTGTTAGTCTTGCTTGTGGTTCCTTCGTGAAGCATTTTGGCCACCAGATAACTGATACCAGGCGTTATTTCATGACCCCTGCCTATCGGAATCACACAGTCAAACATGATGACCGGCTGATCATGCTGGCTCAACATGATCAAATCAATTTCTGAAGAAATTCGAATGATCTCCGCTTCCGGAAATGTTGGTTTAGATATCTTGTCCGAAACGGGAACTACTGATCTGTCAATCATTAAATCAGTTCTTAGGATTCGGTTTTATCCATATTAAATTGGAAAGAAAGGCGCAATGTATCACCCAGTGGATGATCCTTTTGCTGTGGCACCAAATAGGAGAAATCCACACCGAATATTTGATATTTGAAACCCAATCCTGCTGTGAAGTACTTTCTGTTTCCTTTGTTGATGCTTTCAGTGAAATACCCAACTCTTAGGGCAAATGCATCACGATAAAGGTATTCAGCACCTACTGAGAGCATGATCTCCTGTATTTCTTCTGAGAAGCCGTTTGGAGCATCGGTAAATGAACCAAAGGTGCCACTCAATAATGTTCGATCCGGATCTTTACCACCCCCATCCACAATTTTGAATTTGCCTGTTGCTGGATCTAAAATCCTATTATTATCTTCATCCAATTCATAAATAGGGGGTGTAGGCACCAATAACTTATTCGCATCTATCAGGAGGGTAATGGAGTTGTATGGATCTATGTTGGTTTTGAATGAAGCTCCCAATTTCAAATTAGTTGGAATAAAATCCTCGTTGCTTTCATTGCTATAGTTCACCTTCTGTCCAAAATTGGAAAGATTGGCACCAAAGGCAATCTCAGAATCGGTTCCAGAAAAAATAATGTCTTTGTGATAATAATATCCAATGTCTACTGCCACACTTGTTGCTGCCTTGGCATCAGGAGCGCCACTGATATTTCCGGCTATGTTCGACCAGATAAATCGTGTAGTGACCCCTACTGACATGTTTTCAGTGAGCTTACGAGAATATGTTGCATCTACTGCCAGTTCTTGAGGATTTTCAATGCCTAGTGGAAATCCATCACTATCTGTCAATTGGATTTCGCCTAAATCAAAGTATCTAAATGAAGCACCGAAGGTCTGTAGCCTATCAATTTTCTTATAAAAAGTCAGATAGTTGAGCGACATGTCATTGACGATCTTTCCTAGCCATGGTGAGTAAGAAAAAGATAATCCAAGATCATTTTCAACGAATGCAAGCTTGGCGCTGTTCCAGTAAGAGCTATATACATCCGGGCTAGAGGCCACTCCTGCATCACCCATAGCAGATCCGCGGCTATCTGGCGCGAAGCTTACAAATGGCACAGCCACAGTTATAGGATTTCTTTTGTCATCCTGTCCTGTGATTTGTTGATTGGCGGACTGAGCCAGTGTGAATAATGGTGCAGTCACAGCAATCAACATCCATGTCTTTCTAAGACGATTTTTCATTCCCTCTTGCATATTAAAAAGTTCGCAAAGATAATTCAATAATTAATTAGTAGCCTATTAATGACTTCATTGCTTGCTCCATCGGCGGTACTGGTAACTTGTAATTTATAAAAATAAACGCCGTTTTTCAGTCTGTCGCCTTTTTGATTCACTGCAAATTTCGTCAGTCTGTCAACTTTAGTACTTACATCATCCAACTCAAATCCCCATTCATTCAATTTACTACCCATCATATCGTATATGGCTATTTTTACAATCAACTCCTCACCTAACCGATCATGTTCGAATGAAAATGTGGTTTCCCCATTGAAAGACACAGGATTTGGGTAATTAATTACATTAAACAATCTGATTTTGGGTTTGTCAGATACTTTAAACTCAACATACTTTGTGCTGTAATTATTGTATGAATCCCAAACTTTAAGTCTGCCAGAGTACGTTCCCTTTGGAAAATTCTCAATTGGATAGATGATAGTTCCTGTGGTATAATCATCCAATGACGAGGTGTAAAAATCATTTAATACTAATTCCAAAGTGTCATTTAAGTTGAGTGTTATATTCTGATTAAAACCATTAGTGCTGATATTGATCCCATTCTCATCAGCTAATTTGGCGATAAACAGGCTGCTTGGCCCTACCACATCACCATTTCTAAAAGAAGGTTCATTGAGATATACGCTCAAGATGGAAGGAGCCGTTTGATCGTCTACCAATGCTCCAGATCCCCCAATGACGATGTTTTGAGTCCCACCGCTGGCATCTATGAAATCGTCTTCATTGGATGCGTAAACTTTTATTCTACCTCTTTCATATTTATAAGAAGAATTTTTAGGTAAAAGAAAAGTTGAGGTGAAGGCTCCACCTGAAACGGTAACATCCCCTCTGAAAAGCGCATTGTCCTGCTCGGTATACGTGAACGGGTCATTCACCTCCAAGGGAAGACCGAGATTTTTTGCTTCTGGATTGTCAATTCCAAGGGTTATTTTTTGCCTAGGGATGTCCCAAACGGTAACAGTCGCTGTTCCGTTAAAAGTGTCTAAAATAGTCTCACCTTGATATACATGCCCAGTCACAGTCACTTGCTCAAGCGCACTCAATGTATCTAATTTTTCATCTAATCCATCGAATCGTATTTCGTATTTTGGATAGTTCAAAGTGAGCATTGGATCCCCCAATAGTGCAAAATTGCGATTAATTGGTCCACTAAGACTATTGTTTTTGGTGAGTCGCATTATATCTCCAAGTCTAATGGGAATGCCATTTTCTCTTAGAAAAATACTTTCGTGAAAGGCGGAATTTACCAAATAGTTGGTTTGTGCAAATACGGCTCGTGTTGTGGTAATCATGGCAATGGCCCCACCATTGGGGCTTAGTAACATTTCTTCAGCACCGGATGTTGTCGATGGGTCATCATATACCCCAAAATTACAAGTCGCTGTGACCATGAGTGGGAGTTTGTGTCTGTTGTTGAGCTTGGTGATAAATGGAGCATCTATGACAGTTTCCTGCATCAATTTGTCAGGTCCGCCATGTCCCAGATAATCAATAACCAATGCACCATCGGCAAATTTCTCCTCTATGGCCAATCGCATTCTGGGACTTTTATAATTCGGCTGTTCAAAATTGTCAAGGAAAAGTCGCGATGCATCATATTGGGGATGGCTATCACTGATAATCTGATTCAGTCCTTCCACATCTCTCATGTGAATGTTATCGTCACCATCATCGGCTATATAGGCAAATTCTGTTCGCCATTTTCCAAGCGTATTTACACTTGTGACATATCGTATTATTTTATCCACAACATCCTTTGCTTCGTCCAAAGTAGTTACAGGGATTCTACCGATTCCTATTTCAAGAGTATGATCAATATATCTGGTCGGTGTGCCAGTAGGACTTTGATCTCCTTCGTACCAATCTCCTTCGTCTTCTTCAAAAAAACCATAATAGTCATCTGATGAATGACTATAAAGTCTATGGATCGATTCCTTTGATTCATAGACGGGCACGAAATTGTGATCCGATAGTACTTTTAGTGCCGGCACATTATGCTTTTTGAGAATTTTCTTGTAGTCATAGGAGCCGTCACCAAACAGCAAAGCATATTTCAGTTGTTGGTTGCCATTGTTCCACACATATCTCAAATAATCACGAATCGCTGATACGTCTTGCATGCCGGAAGAAAACTCATTGTAAATTTCACGAGGTGTAACTATCGCTACATTCAAGCCATCATGACTTTGATGAAAATCTGCCAGTCTTTTCGCCTGACTCACAAATTGTGGAGCCGAAATAATGATACCATCTACAGCAGTAACAGATTTGATGTTTTGATTTTCAATGGTGCCAAAACTGATAGGATTGATCAAGTTTAACGCATTGAAGACTACATATTCATTTATTTGATCGGGTACTTCTTCATTGAAGGTGATGGATGTGGGTGATGAAACATATGTCTGAATTTTCGGATGTATTACCTCAGAAACATTCCAGATCATCAGGTTTGACAAGCCATTTGTGTTGATAGTATAGGAGCTATTTTGAATAAGCGATTTTCGATTTCTGAATAAAGTCTGATCTCCATATAGTTTCAGTTCTCTTTCGAAACCCAAAATGAAATAATCCAGATAACCTTGGCTCGTACCAACTCCAACACCTTCCGGATTGAAAACAATTTTCACATTAAGATCTTGTGAAGTGTTATTTTCAATAGTGTAATATTTGAAGTATTCAAAGGCACGGTCGGTATAGGTACTTGATGATATGGCAGCAACGGGTACATTGCCCAATAGGGATTCATTCAAACTAACACTGAAGGAGGCAGGAAACTCGGATGCCCCAAGAAACAATATCTCCATTCCGACAGAATCTTGGATTCCAGCTATATTAAAATCAAATGACTTGGAAGCAGAGTTGACAAACGCATCGCTATAAGGGAAACTATACCATTCTCTACCAGAGTTGAGAATGTTGTCTTCATCATCTTCAAGAATAACATAGTCATGAAAGGTGTTTTTCAAATTTCCTCCAGATGACGGATTTTGTATCGTTGATAATCTCAAACCGGGATCACCTCCATAAGTCAGGAAATAATAGGTGGTATCGGAATAATTATTTTTGTCATAATCCATTGAGCCATCAGATTGCAATTTGATTTTGTGTGGACTATTTCCATAGAATACGAAGTAGTCGTCTTTGTCCATGGAACCATCTGCTGCCCCTACCTCATATATTGCATTTTGCGGTGGATCATTGTATCGAAAGACGCTGTTTGCTTGTGGAAGGGTTCCTCCGCCACCTGTTCCGTATATTTTGACCGTTCGTGGATCGAGACTACTAACATTTATTTTTAAATCTTTAGATAAAAAGTCTCGGTCGATTTTATAAACACCACTTTCTGCCACTCCGATTTTGTGCCAGCCGCCAGTAGAAAGCACACTTTGGCCGAAGACAAGAGTGCTTATCAACAGTGCAACTGACAATATGTAGGATCGGATAATCATGCTAGTTTTTCAACGGTATTCGTAAGGCAAAAGTATTACAGATCAGTTTCAACACTATTTTTGGATGCATAATTTCCAACAATTGATAGAATAATATATGCGGGGACAACATATACGACTCCTACAAACCCAAAAATCATGATACACAAGACGGATATGATGATCAGTAGATATTTCATATAATTGGATCTCAAGTCAAAAGAAGAAAACTTTAATGCAAGCATGGGAAAATTGGATACAAGTAAGAAGCAGGAGACTAAACTGAGCACAACCAGAGCCCAGCCTGTCATCTGAAATGGCAGGAAAGTCAGTGAGGTGATAAATATGGCATTAGCAGGAGTAGGGAGACCAATGAACTGTTCTGTTTGACGTGAGTCCAGATTGAATTTGGCCAATCTGATGGCAGAAAATGGAGCGATTAGAATCCCAATATACGATAAGGTCAGCGGCGAAAGTGCCGTCTGGCTGATAGCGCCCTGCATGTAAAGTGCGGGCAAAAGACCAAATGAGATCATATCAGCTAAAGAGTCCAGTTCTTTCCCAATATCTGACTTTACGTTGAGAATTCTGGCAACAAAACCATCAAGGAAATCAAAAATGCCTGCAAGAATCACAAAATAAATGGCATTCCACAAATCCCCTTTTACAATAGCAATACAACCTAAAACACCTACAATTAGATTGAGACAAGTAAGGAAATTTGGAATGTGCTTCTTTATGTTCATCAGGCTTTTACAAAAGGGTTGTTTTCTTTTTCAAAACCTACGGTTGTTTCAGGTCCATGGCCTGGAAATACTACCGTATTTAACGGCAGGGTATATACTTTCTCTCTAATATTCTTGAGCAATTGCTCATGATTACCACCAGGTAAATCCGTTCTCCCAATACTTTGTTTAAACAGTACATCCCCACCCATGAGTACATTTTCTTGTTCGAAATAAAACATCTGATGGCCAGCAGAATGACCTGGGGCTTCTATCACTTTAAATTGATTGGATCCGAATTTGAGAATTTGATTTTCCTTAATTAATTGGTCAGGTTCCCCTTTGGTGTAGTTTTGAATACCCCATTGTGGGCTATAGGCTGTCACAGCCTCATATGTAGCTACTTCATTTTCGGGGATCAAAAGAGGACATTTGAAATGGTCTTTGATGAAATAATTTCCCAAAACGTGATCTATGTGACAATGTGTATTTATGATATACATTACCTTTAATCCGTTATCCTTGATGAAACCTATGAGCTCATCCCTTTCGAATTTTTCATAACACCCTGGATCAATGATGATACATTCCAGGGTTTCATCCCAAAGCAAGTAGGTATTTTCATAAAAAGGGTTGAATACAAAAGATTTGATTTCCATGTTCTTTCACTAGCTGAATTACTACAAATTTGTACAAAATAAGTGAGTCTTGAAGAAAGTTGACTATCTGATTGTAGGGCAAGGAATAGCTGGTACTTTATTAGCACTTGAGCTGGTGAATGCGGGTAAGCGTATTTTCATTCTTAATAAGGAGACTGAAAATACCTCATCAAATAAGGCAGCAGGATTATATAATCCCATAACAGGGCGCAACATGTTGAAAACCTGGCTTGCGGATCAATTATTCCCTAATCTTGAAAGCAATTACCGAGCTGTGGAGAAGTTATTGGGCGAAACTTTTCTTTTCCCCAAAACTATTTATAGGCCATTTTACTCAATAGAAGAACAAAATGACTGGCAGGGTCGTGCGGCACTTCCAGACTATGCACCATACATCAAAAAAATCCATGATAAAGCACTCAATATAGCCGGAGTTGATAATTCATTTGGTGGATTGGAGCTCAATTTATGTGGATATGTAGATTTACCATTACTGATCGCGGCAGCAAAAAAATACTTTACGCTTAAGGGAGAATATCAGTCGGAGGTGTTTGACTATCAAATGCTCTATGAATCGAAGGAAGGCATTAGCTACAAGGATTTCAGAGCAAAAAAAATTATTTTTTGTGAAGGATCTGAAGCAGTAAATAATCCGTATAGCAACCATTTGCCCTTCAAGCTGGTTAAAGGGGAGATTTTGGATATAAAAACGGAGATGCCTTCGAACCTCATTCTGAATCGAGGTGTATTCATTCTCCCAAAAAATGGTATGTTTCGTGTGGGTTCAACTTACGATCATTCAGTTTTAAATTATGAGCCTTCTTTGGCCGGACAAAAGAATATTCAAGAGCGATTGAAAAAATTATATCACAATTCATATGAGATCGTTAATCACACTGCTGGAGTAAGACCGGCAACTTTTGATCGGAAACCGTTCATAGGATTAAGCGGATCATATCAAAATATCGGAATATTCAATGGATTTGGAACAAAAGGCGTTTCTTTAATTCCTTTTTTCGCAACTCAATATGTAAATTACTTGTTGAGCAAAGGAGATCTCAATCCGGAAGTAGATCTCAAAAGAGTAGTGTAAGCATAGCATGAAAAGATATTTAATTTCATTCTTATTGATTGGTTTGACCCTTGCAGGATCTTCTCAATACTATTATACAGAATTCGGTCAAAATCGGATACAATACAAAAATTTTGACTGGTACTTTTATTCAACCAATAATTTTGAAGTTTACTACTACAGCGGCGGACACGAATATGCCTTACAGGCAATGGATTTTCTTGAAGATGAATTTGTCAAACTCACAGATGTACTAGGGTATGCGCCTTATACAAAAACGAAAATATTCATATACAATTCAGTTCAGGATCTTCAACAAAGCAATATTGGGATCGGCGGTGATGTATTTACCATCGGCGGGAAGACAGATTTTGTAAAACTTCAGGTGGAAATAGCTTATCCCGGTAAAGGACTCGATTTCAAACAAGAAATTATAGAGAAGGTTTCGGAAATACTGATCAATGACATGATGTTTGGCGGCAGTCTGGCAGAAATCTTTCAAAATGCATACTTGCTTGCACTTCCAGAATGGTTTATTGGCGGAGCATCCAAATACCTGGCATATGGCTGGTCGGAAGAAATGGATGATTATGTTCGCGACTATTTGGAACGTAGGAAAATCACCAAATACATCAAGGTGCAAGGCGAGGATGCCTCATTGATAGGACAATCTATTTGGAATTTCATAGCTGTTAAATATGGCAATGGCAATATTTCCAACATTTTGAACCTTACGCGCATCATTCGAAATGAGGAAAATAGTATTGGAAGTACACTAGGACTGGATTTCAAGACTTTCCTTGCTGACTGGAAAAATTATTACCAGATACAAACCGAGGAAATTGCATTGAATTATTTGAAGCCAGATGAAGGGGATTTGGTAGCATCCTTTCGGAACAATAGGGTTAGACTTGGCCATGTCGAGCTAAATACTGCAGGGAACAAAGTAGCTTATACCTACCACAAAAATGGTAAGTATGAAGTGATTGTTTCTGATTTGGAATCTGGTCGCCAGCACAAAGTCATGGATGGCGGCTATTTGATCAATGATCAACAAATTGATAGAAACTTACCACTTCTTGATTGGCAGAATGATCATACCCTTGGAGTGGTGTTTTTCAAACGGGGTTATATTTATCTCAATACATACGATCTCGAAACAGGTCAAAAATTCCAAAAGCCGCTAATCAGGTTCAACCAGATTGAGAGTTTTTCCTTCAATGACAATGGAAAATTAGCTGTTATAAGTGGAGATGTGGATGGTCAAAATGATCTGTTTCTAATCAGCATGCGGCGAAATGCCTTAAAGCGAATTACTGATGATCGCTATGACGATCTTGATCCGGTATTCATTCCGGGAAGTGCCGCCATCGTTTTCAGCTCCAATAGAGTAGATGACTCAGTAAAAGTTGCTAATGTGAAGCTGAAAAATATGACCAATGTGTACAACCTATTTATGTACGACATGGATACAACAACTACACATTTCCAACGACTAACGAATACTTTTAGTAAGGATGAAAAACCGATCCCAAAAAACCAATATGATATTTTTTATCTGAGTGATCAAAAGGGAATTAAGAATATCTACAAATACAACATTCTTGATTCTACTTTTATTCAGGTGACCAATTTTCAAAAAAACATCCGTGACTATGATATATCATCTAGTGGCGATGAATTGACCTTTATTATGCTGGACGAAGGACGAGAAAAGGTTTTTCTACAAAAAAATCAACCTTTAAGCGGGCAAATTTTTACACCTCAAACAGCTAGAAAGCGACTGGAACAAGCACGTTTTGTAGTAAGTAGAATGACTAATCAAAAAATTTCGGCAGAGAAAATTTCAGAACCCATCATTATAGAAGAGGAATTTTCTAAGGTTGATTCTTTGGTATTGCCGGATGCTTTTTTCTTTTCTGATGATGATGAGCCATCACAAGCTGGGCAATCAGTAAAACCGAAGGTTGAAGAGCAGAATGATTTTGTTGATATCGACAATTACGTTTTCGAAGATGAGGCCAAGCCAGTTTATAAACCAGAATCATTTTTTTCTAATTACCGCAAGTTTGAAAAGAAACCAAAGGTTGTTGGTCCATTAGGATATGAACCAAGATTTAGCTTTAGCAATCTTGTCACCTCAGCTGCAATTGATCCTATTCGAGGTTTTTCCATGTTATTGGAGTCAGAGATTAGTGATATTTTGGAGAACCACCGTCTTACCGGCGGTTTGCTTGTCACCACCGATCTTAAGAGTGGTGATCTTTATGCAGAATACGATTATTTGAAATATTGGATGGATTTTCGTCTGAGAATGGATCGAAAAGTTTATCTCTTCGAAGGAACTGGCGAACTTCAGCCCCGGCAAAAATATACGCTCAATAAGATTGAGTTAGCTGCGGCTGTACCCATATCCAATACAGTGAGATTTGAGTTATCCCCATTTGTGGCCATCACCGATTTTCAAAATCTTGAATCCAATTATGTAGTTGGCAATTCAAGTGCTCAAAATTTTGCCAATGACAAACAGGTCTCTTATTTAGGTGGAAAAGCTGCCATGATTATCGACAATACGATTGAAAGAGGATTTAACATTTATCAAGGCACAAGAGGCAAGGTAGAATATACCAATTATTATTCCTTTCAGGATAAAAATAGAAATTTCAGTCGGATGATTCTGGATTTGAGACATTATCAAAAAATTCACAAGGAACTGACTTTAGCCGGAAGGCTCTACTATGGTCGATCCGTAGGTAACAATCCTCAGAACTTTATGATCGGAGGTATGCAAAATTGGGTATTACAACAGACCGCACTACAAGGGTCTCGGGATCCTTTGGATATATTAAATACCCGCGACAACTCTAATTTACTCTTCACAGAGTTTGTTACTAATTTGAGAGGATTCGATCTCAACGAAGCATATGGTAACAACGCCCTCGTTTTTAATGCTGAGCTGCGGTTCCCATTGTTCCGATATTTTTCTCGTGGACCCATCACTTCCAACTTCCTTAGAAATTTTCAGTTGATTGGGTTCTACGATGTAGGCTCTGCCTGGACGGGCAAATCGCCATTTTTTAATGACGAAGCAGCTATCACTAAAATTTATAAGCCAGAAGCCCCCTTTAGTGCTGAGATCGCAAGCTACCAAAACCCTTGGCTTGCTGGATATGGTTGGGGGCTGAGGACCGTTTTACTTGGATATTACCTAAAATTTGATGTGGCTAAGCCGATTAGAGACTATGAGGTGGGTTCCACAAGGATTTACCTCAGTATTGGATTAGATTTCTAAATTTGCGTATGCTTTTATCAATGACGGGTTTCGGGGCTGCAGAGGCTTCAACCCAATCGCACCAAGTTAAAGTTGAAATAAGATCTCTCAACAGTAAGTTTCAAGACATCAATCTCAGGCTACCAAGGGAGCTCTCTGAAAAGGAAGTCGAAATAAGAAACCTGATTGCAAAATATCTTAATCGGGGGAAAATCAATTTCTCGATTGATTTGGTGCCATTGGATTTACAGCAGCCTACCGTAAAGATCAATGAATTACTTTTTAAAAGCTATTACGACAAATTTTTGGAGCTGGCTAATGGCGTAGGTGCGAAAGAAGCTGACGTTTTCAAGCTTGCCCTCCAAGCGCCAGATGTAATCACTAATAATGAGAAAAATGAGATTGCTGATTGGGAGGGAATCTTGAAAGTGATAGAAGATGCACTGACCAAATGCAATGATTTCAGACAACAAGAAGGCGAAGCTCTTCAAGCCAAGCTAGAAAGTTATGTAATGATCATAAAAGAGGCACTTGTGGAGGTAATGGCTCAGGATGATGAGCGGTTAGCACAAATCAAATCAAGAATCAAAAACAGCCTAGAGGAGATCAAAAATAAGGTGCAAGTAGATCAAAATCGCTTCGAGCAGGAATTGATTTATTATATCGAAAAAATTGATATCACCGAAGAAAAGGTTCGCTTGGCAGGGCACCTTGATTATTTTCTTGAAGTAATGAAGGACAAGGAATCACAGGGAAAAAAATTGGGTTTCATCTCGCAGGAGATAGGTCGTGAGATTAACACCATTGGTGCCAAAGCCAATGATGCTGTGATTCAACGGGCGGTTGTTCGCATGAAGGACGAGCTCGAAAAAATCAAGGAGCAATCGATGAATATTTTATAATAATCGACATTGATAAACAAATCCCGAAATCTGGGCTTTCTTAGATTTCGGGATTCTTGTCATTCAGCTATTTTGAAATGGTAAATGGCACGATGGTATCGCCCCATTTCAGGCTAGTAGCACCATCGGTATCTATAGTGATGGTGAACTGCTCGGTTGTAGCTTCACTTGTTTTTGCAGATACATTTATACGCAAAACGTCTTTCGCAGCTTTATAGTCGTAAGGTCCCCACTGATCCCAAACTTCATTAAAAATGATGGTCCATTCGGTTCCGTTATTGATCGTGAACAAGCCATATTTTCCTTTTTTGAGCGTATTCCCGTCGATTTTCACATCATCAGAAATCTCAATCCAGCTAGCTTCATTGGCTCCTGTTCTCCATACTTCTCCGATTGGGGCAAGTGTGTTTAGTTCTCTTCCCTTGAGTGATGGTTGACTGTAATCGATTGTCACATTCACGCCATTCACAGTATTGGTTACTTGAGCAGGTGGACTCGGTCTTTTGCTTTTATCCTTTTGGGCAGAAACCTGAAAGTACAATCCAGATACAAGAAATAGGGCAGTAAAGAGGCTGTAGTGTAGTTTTTTCATAACGTTTATTTTGGGTTTAAAATGGTATTAATTTTTGGATGAAATTGTATTGCTCTTGTCCAAACGATAATTAGGAGACAAAGTTCAGACCTCTGATTTTCAAATAAAAGCAATATTTAATTCGAAAAGCGGGCCTGATTAAATTGTAAAAAATCAATGCCGAATTAAATATTAAGATGAAATTATTTCTTGATTTTAATTGACTTGTGGAATATTTTTTTGATGTTTGATTTGGACATAAAATTTAAATACGTGAAATAACCATTAGCCGAGCACACAATAGTGAATGATTATGGAAGTAAACCAGTCATTTTACCTAAGATAGTGTTCAGGTTATTCCATTGCTCCGGCGAATCGGAAGCCTTTAAAAATCAATGATATGCATGTGAAAAACTTTCAGATTATTCTTTTAGCTACCATTTTTATGGGTCTGGCGTGTTCAGAAATTAGTAAAGAAAAAGCACCTCTAGTAGCAGAAGTCAATAGAAAAGTTGATGACATTGACTCCAATCATCGTGTTCAAATCATTGAGGACGATTTTCATGAAGGAGATTCCATTTTTAAAACTAGGGGTTATTTTATGGATGGAATTTTGCTCAAATTGGTAGGAGTGCTACATGCACCTCTAAATGAAAGAATCGACTATTTCTATTTTGAAGACCATGCACCACTATTTTCGGGTCATGTGGTGATTTCTAAAGAGAATCTATTGGCATCAGAATTCAAGTATTATTATGGTGCTGACGGGTATGTGGATGAGGCGTTATTGTGGGAAGATTTTTACGAAAAAGGAAAGCAATTTCCGCATGAACACTTTACTGAATTTAATCCTGACAAAGATTCATTGCGGGTGACTGAAGAGGAGAGGCTTCAATTTTTTCTTGCAAAATTGGATATGGAAGGATTTGAAATCCTTCACCTGAATGAAAACATCCAGGCAAATGTTACAAAATAGATGACTATAGAGGAGGCACAGAAGCAGGTAGATGTGTGGATCAAAAGTGTGGGTGTCAGGTATTTTAATGAGCTCACCAACATGACGATCCTGACTGAGGAAGTAGGAGAGCTAGCCAGAATCATGGCCCGCACATATGGGGAGCAATCTTTCAAAGAATCCGATAAGAATAGGGATTTAGGGGATGAAATGGCTGATGTGCTGTGGGTGCTTATTTGCCTGGCAAATCAAACAGGCGTAAACCTGACAGAAGCATTGCACAAGAATATGGCTAAGAAAACCAACAGAGATGCAACCAGACATAAACAAAACAAAAAACTTTTGTAAATGGAAGTTTCACTCACCACTCCGGCTTTACTTTTTCCAGCCATTTCATTGTTACTGCTTGCTTACACAAATCGTTTTTTGGCAATAGCCAGTATCATCAGACAGCTTCATGGTAAATATCTTGATAATCCGGCTGTTATTCTTGAAGGGCAACTCAAAAACCTGCGAACCAGGCTCTTCCTAATCAAAACCATGCAGTTCTTTGGTGTACTCAGTCTATTCCTATGTGTGTTGGCGATGTTTTTCATTTATGCGGAATCGGTTACGGTCGGGAGTCTCATTTTCGGGGTTTCATTGATAGCTTTGCTTATCTCCTTGTTTATCTCGTTGAGAGAAATTCAGCTTTCCACCAAGGCCTTAGAAATAGAGCTTAGTGATATGGAGTTGGGATCAAAATATAAATTTTAAGTTGATGAATTACCTGGTAATAGGAAGAGATGGAAAGGATGCCTCAGAAAGAAGACAGGCACAAAGACAAGCTCATCTTGATGGGGCAGCCAAAATGAAAGCTGAGGGAAAATTGTTATTTGCTCTAGCCATGCTCGAAGAAGGAAAAATGGTAGGATCCACAATGGTCTTTAACTTTTCTGGCCCGGAAGAACTGGAGGCATGGAGAATCTCGGAACCGTATGTTACTGGAAATGTTTGGGAGTCCGTTGAAATCACTGAGTGTGCTATCCCACCAAGCTTTTCGATTTAGGAAACATTTAGGATTTTATCATTCAGGTATATGGGCACTACGTCAAATATACTTTCCTGCAT